>NZ_JADYVQ010000043.1:0-10424 GCF_020193895.1 Bradyrhizobium sp. NBAIM14
TCCCCGGGGGCTACTCGACCGACCGTGACCCGCTTGAGGTCCTGGCTGCGCAACGCGCCGGCCTCGTGTGCCACCCGCAAGCTCTCGGCCAGCAACAGCTCCAGCTTGTCGCCGAGCCGCTTGCGCCGGTGGCTCAGGTCCGAGCGCTCGTGCGGGAATGCGTGCTGGAAGAACTCTTCGCCGGTAAAGTACTGGAAATATGGGTCGTGGACCCAGCGCTCGCACACCCCCTCATCGGACAGCCCGTAAATGTGCTTGAGCAACAACAGCCCGATCATGAAGCGGGTTTCAATCCCCGGTCTGCCGTTCTCGCTGTAGAGCGGGGCAATCTCCCCGTCGATCCAGTCCCAATCGATCCTGCCGGCAAGCAGAACCAACTCGTGCTTCATGTTGATGATCTGATCCAGCCGTGCCCGGAACAGATCGTTCGATCCCGTCGTCTTATGCTTCTTCGGCCGCATCGTCCTCCGGCGCACCACAGAAGCACGGTTCACAACGGAGAGGAATCCACAAAACGAATTTGCAAGGTTTGCGGCGTCCAAGCATCAAATCCCTGCAATCTCAAACGCCATCAAATCCCAGAAACAGACTCCCGCTCAATCGCTTAGAGGCTTGTTCACGGGCGACAGTGTAAGTCGCACCATGGATGCGCGATCCCTCCCAGCGTCGCGCAGAGTTTGCTGCTGAGACACTGAATCGGCGCTGGCTTGCGACTGTTATGCCCGAACCATCAATGACAAGTTGGATCCGTGCGCCTCAGCTCCCACAACCTGCTTGGCAGCACAGCCGAGAGTTTTCCCAGAGCATCGTGTCCGGATTACAACTAAACAATTCGCGTGACATAGCGACAGCGTGCCCTTTTTTTTGGCACCGACAGAACCACCAGCGCCGAGCTCTCCAGGTTGCGGCGTCGACGCAGCGTGCCTGTAGGTCATCAAGAAGACGACATTTGACTCGTGCTGCCAAGCAAAAGCGATCTGACGATCTGTTCGAATTCGACCGCGAAAGTGCACTGTGCGTGGCCGCCGGCACGGACGCACCTGATGCGCAATTCAGACGACCGGCTCTACTTGGTCGAAGAGCAGCACGAACCGGGAGAGCGTGAGGTCGTCACGGCGATCAGTCAGAAGCGTGCAGTGGTTTGGCTGATCGCCAACCCGACCCGTCGTCGTGGTGCGGCTGCCTCTGATCGTAAGCACGCCGAACGCCCTTTGTCTGGTGTCTAAACGTCTTCATTGTTCTCGAGGCAAGTGGCCCAGGCGGGCTGCGTTTCGTTGGGTGAATTGCTACGCGGTCTCCTCAGCTTTCAGTCAGCTAGCGCCGATACAAAGCCGATGGGTTTGGCGAGGCGCGGCAGCCCGCTAAACTCGACGGCAGCGTGGGTGTAGCAGGATACGGGCCTTCATGCCTCCCTGGCTAACCGACTCCGAGCCGCGCCCGCGCTGCTTCCGACTGGTGGGCCGGGATCAAGTAGTTAGGCTCGTCCTCCGACGACGATGATCTCCCGGCCTGCTTCTTCCGCTGCTTTGAGGCTGGCCGGTGTGGGAGTTGGCGGCTCGTGGCAGGGACAGCTGACCTTGCCCCCATATGTGGAACGGCCCGCGAGGCAAGAGCTTTTTCAGTCGATTTCACACATTGGGACGGTGCGGTTATATGTCCGGCCTTTGCGCGCGGCACATGGCCGCTGGCCTCGATGAGATCCGCGAAACGAGGAGCCAAATCAAGTTTGCGCGCTTGAGCGCATTGGGGGCAGTGGCTTCACTCGTCTCGGGATTTCGTCCCATGGGTTCATCGCCTGTCGTTGCACCTTGCCCTCTGCCGGCCTGCGCCGGTCAGATCGTTGTGACGGTCATTGCGTTCATCAGTCGGCTACCGCGGTAATCGCCAGTGGGTCGGGACGCCGATAAGTCCCGCCCTTGTTTAGAAGCGCCCAGATGATCCGCGCCGTCTTATTGGCCTCCGCGACCGCGACAACTTTGAAAGGCCGTCTGGCAAGAAGCGCCTTCAGCCACGGCCGGCTCAGCGCGTCGTTTCGGGCAACCCGCAAGACGGCCGTTGCCCCGACGACGAGGAGAGAGCGGAGCTCCGGATTCCCCATCTTTGATATCCGCCCCAGCCGCTCTTTGCCAGCCAGGCCGCGAAGTGGCGAGCTGACGTGAACCCTCCGGGGTCTGGCACAAGCGCCTTAATGGTCGCCGCTGTAATGGGGCCGACGCCAGAAATCGTGGTCAACCGACGCATGTCCTCGTCGCGCTTGCCTCCACAATAATTGCGCGCTCGAGCCTGTCGATCTGGTCCGCTGCAGCTTCGATCTCATCGGCAATCGCCATCAGGGCGAAGCGCGCCGCTGCGGGCAGGCGGACATCTGTCTTGTCCCGCACGATCGCAATCAGCGCCTCAACCTTTGCCATGCCGGCGGCGGCGATGATCCCCAATTCGGCCAAATGCGCGCGCAGCGCGTTAACCGTCTGCGTTCGCTGCCGCACTAGAAGAGCGCGGGTCTTCAGCACCATCGCGGCAGCCTGTTGCTCGGCTGTCTTAATCGGCACGAAGCGCATGGTCTTTCGGGTCACCGCTTCGCTGATGGCCTCCGCGTCCGCCGCATCCGTTTTGCCTCGCTTGACGAAGGGTTTAACATAAGCCGGGGGAATGAGCCGCACCTCATGACCGAGAGCTGCGATCTCGCGCGCCCAATAGTGGGCGCTACCACATGCTTCCATCCCCACCAGGCACGCTGGCAGCTTCTCAAAGAGACGCAGAACTTCGCTGCGCCGTAGCTTCCGGTTGAACACGGGTGAGCCCTCGGCATCCGCCCCATGAACCTGGAAAACGTGCTTGGCCAGATCCAGCCCAATGGTGATAACCTGCTTCACGGAACGGTCCCTCCTTTGTGGTGTTCGAACAACGACCACGTTCTAGCACTTTGATGCTGTTGGAGCGGGCCGTTCCACCACATCAAGTTTTATCCATTCCTGAGTTCGCTCCGGTCGTTGGATTTGCCCGGTTGGGCGGTGGGAGCGACGGCAGCTGGCGCGGAGCCTTCGGCATAGCGCAGCGCCAGATCCCGGCGCGGGTGACAGGTGAAGGCGAACTCGGAGGGCGTTTTCCATCCGAGCTGCGAGTGGGGTCGGGCATCGTTGTAATCGGCCCGCCAGCATCCGAGAGCCATGCGAACCTGGGCCACTGACGTGAACAGCGTCTCGTTCAGCAATTCATCCCGCAGCTGGCCGTTGATGGGGAAGACGGCCCCGCTCCCTCGGCGCCGGCGATATACTGGCGATGGACGAACCCGCTTACAGGAGCAATTGACCAATGGAAGCCGCAACAATTGGGTTGGACATTTCGAAGCACGTGTTTCACATCCATGCAGTTGATGCCCAAGGCCAAGTGGCCGGTCGCCAACGCCTCCGGCGAGGCGAGATCGTGTCGTTCTTCTCCTCGCTCGCACCTTGCCTGGTCGGCATCGAGGCCTGCGCGACTGCTCACCACTGGGCGCGGGAGATTCGGCAATTTGGGCACGATGTCAGATTGATTCCGCCAGCCTATGTTAAACCCTACCTACGAAGAGGAGCCAAGAATGACGCCGCTGACGCGGCCGCGATCTGCGAAGCGGAGTCGTCCCAATATGCGGTTCGTTCCAATCAAGAGCGCCGAGAACCAGGGCTTCTTGATGCTTCATCGTGCAAGAGGCTTGCTGGTCCGCCAACGCACCATGACAGCTTGCGCCATTCGGGCTCACTTTGCTGAGTTCGGAATCATTGTCGGGCAAGGCCGGCAACGGGTGGACGGTCTGGTGGACTTGTTGGATGACGAGGAACTGACGCTACCGGCCCACGCCCGCATCGCGCTGGCCGTCCTTGTGAGCCAGCTGAAGGAATTGGACCGGCAGGTCGAGGCCATTAAGCGCGAACTGGCTGAGATCCAGCGAGTAAATCCGATGGCGAAGTTGCTGTCCTCGATTCCCGGGATCGGTCCCATTACGGCCACGGCTCTCGCCGCGACCGTGCCGGACGCGACCATGTTCCGCTCCGGGCGGGAGTTCGCGGCCTGGCTTGGCCTGACGCCTAAGCAGAATTCCACCGGCGGGAAGGATCGACTCGGCCGGATTACGAAACAGGGCGATTCCTATCTCAGGCACTTGCTTGTCATCGGAGCACGCAACGTCGTTCGGTACCCAAAGGCACGCGGCTTCTTTTGCGGATCGCGAGTGGCGCGATCCAGGCAGCGTGATCTCCTTTTGATGATACCCGCTGCGCGACCGATCTGATTCCACATCAGCGAAATTCTGGGACTGTAGGAAAACAAGTTTTTCACAACTTCAAACTCAGCAACGGATACATAGGAGGCAGGGACGGGGGGCATGGGCCGACCAATCCTGGTAGGCGCCTGTTGGTCTTTTCGGGGATACAATCCGGGACCCTTGTGTGGGAAAGATATGACTGAACGGCGTGTGCTCTGGTTGTGTTGCGGCGTCGGCTTCTGTCTCGCCTGCCAGAGAGGCTAGCGTGCGGGCGACGAATTCGCGCAGACAGCAACCGCGTTATCAGTTGGGGGGGGGGCAAATCCGCTGGACGAGCACTGGCAGAAAGCAAACCCGCTGCTTCCGCTGGTCTTGATCAGAGCTTGCGATACGAACCAAGATCTTGGTCTGCGGACGTGGTTTGTTTGAACCGGCTCTGGTGTAGTTGTGCAGGCTGGATGAAACTCGTGGAGTAATCTAGAAAGGCTAAGTTATGGCCACGCCACATCTAATGCTTCCAATCGAGGTATCGGCGGACCTGATGAGGCATCTGTCGCCAGATCGCGCGCAGGCGGTAGTTGACATCATTAGAAACTCCTCGCCATCTCTCATAAGCCAAATGAAATCTTTGAGGCTCATTCTCGGCGCCGATGTGAACGCAGTCGCTCTTGAGGACAAGGTGCCGAGTTCAGGCTCCAAAATGGATCGCTACGACTGGTTCTTCTTGGTCCAGCGTATCCAAAAAGATTCAGACCTTGCCGGATTGGTGGCGCTTCTTCGGACTATGAGTGGATGCGCCGCACTTGTAAGCTCCAAGAGCGTCCTAACAGATGTTGAGGAAGCGATCCTGGGCGAGGCCGTTCAATCGATTGTAGAAAACTACGGAGAACGAACATGACTGGCCCTATGAAGTACGAGGAACTTAGGAGGGCCCATGCCGGTGAAGCCCTCACCAACTGGATTACTGGTCATCAAGGCTTGTTCGTACTCTGCCGTGAACTCGAGCGCAGCCTCAAGCTAATGGAACGTGCTATTTCAGCCGACAATCATGTGGCCACTGCTCGTCAGTTTCAGCGGTTCTCATCAATAACCAGGGCGTGTGCAGTCGCGTTCAAGGTTGCCGGCAATATGTCCAGGAACGACTACGAGAAACACGTGGTCGTTCCGATGCTCGGCGTGGATGAGGCCTTCACAGGACTTTGGGCTCGCGACCATTCCTCGATGTTGCAGCAACTGCGTTCCACCTTTGCGAAGTTGCGCGGCTTCGAAGCGGAACGAGCAGCCATAAAAATGCTGACCGCCGTGATGGTCAAGCAACACGAGCGCGTTTGCGAGCGCTTTGCGAAGGGCCGGCCCAGTCTGAACGCTCAAGCCCGAAGCGGAATGGCAGCGGATCGTCCAGAAGGCTACTTGCTTATTCGTGAGCGATTTGGACCGCGGCACGTGCAGTTGATCGACTCATAGCGAATATGATCGGCCACCTGGAGTGAGCAACACGCTCCCGATCAATGGTTCGCCGAACTAGGCGCCGTTTGGCTGCCAATGAATAAGCCGGCGTCAGTCAACGCTTTTACGTAGGTCTCGTGATGGTGAAAGTCGTGCTTGAACTGCTCAAGGTTGTCGAGCTCATCATGCCAATTTTCTGCTGATAACTCTCCTTTGAATGTCGATTTCAGCATCTGCATGATGGCAGCTCGTTGCTCGACCGGAAGCTTGGCAATTGCCGAGTTTAGATATCCACCCGGCCCGAGTTTTACCTCAGTTGAGGTATAAACACCGGCCGCACGAACAGCGTCGATCTGGATCGGTAGGCTCACCCTGCAATTCGGGAATATCCATGCGCGGTAGCGATGCAATGCGAGAAAGTAGATCGATGCGAAGAATGCAAAATAGCCGTCGATCGGAAGAGTGCGCGCTGGTCTTTTGTCGGTGCGCGGCGTAGTAATGTTGTTCCAAGTTGGCATGCCTACGATAATAGGATCACCGGGCTGGTACGAACTTTCCAGATATCGGGCGTGATCTACGGTTGCAATTATCTCGAACCCGATATTTGGATTTAGGCCTAGCATTGCTCCAACTGAAGCCGATAAGCCTTCCCGTAGCGCGCGATCCTGGCTCTCCAACCGGAAGCGGTATCCATCACCATTCTTCACGACCTTGTAGTTGTCATCGATGCCGCGAGCCTTGGGACCCTTCGTAATGTGGGAGTTATAGACTTCATGGTCATAAGTCTCCTGCCACATGATGATGCCGTCAGCGCCGGCGTTCTTCAGGCTTCTATAATGCCGTGACGTCAGCGCCATCGTGCAAAACAGTACTCTGTTTGCGAGACTTCCGCCCATTATCTGCCTTACTCGTTGAACAAGGACGGGAAGCTGATCTCTTACGAATTTTACATCATCGCCACCAACAAGTTCGATGTGCTGGAAACCCTTCGCGAGTAGGTACTCAACCTGCACGACAATGAGCCGCTCGTCCAGGCTTATCCGGCGCATCTCATTGTTGTCGGAGCGCCAGCCACAGAAATTACAATCAGACGCGCAGCGATTTGTTACCTCCACCGGTGCCATCGAAACAACCAAGCCGCCATAAATCTTGCGACGGACAAATTCGGACTTTGCAAGAACTTTGTCGCGAATGGCCTGGAACTCGGTTGAGTGGATCGCGTTCACGAGTGAATTGAGCTTCGCGTAGCTGAGTGACTCGCTCTCCGCTTCCTCCAGTATTGCCTCGACTTGCGGCACTGTTGGGATGTCATGATTCTCGGTAAGGTCGAGAAAACGCTCGCGGTCGATTTTATACATGGTTCACGCCCTGTGAAGGCAAATGCTGTTTTCGGTCAGAGCTCAGAGTTCTTGAATAGTTCGGCAAGCGCAAAGTGGGCTCCCAGTTTTAGGAGTAAGGCCCCAGGCAGCGCCATCAATCGAATTGCCGCCGACGAGTAATTGTGATGGAAGCATCATATGGCTGGAATCATCTACTACCAAATGTTGTAGAGTTGAGGTCCCAAGGGAGAACGACCAACTGTGCCGCGGAATCTGCCAGGAGAAATCGCCCTTCGCAGTGCTTCGACCTCGCTCGAGGGACATTCACTCGACATCGTCCGCTTCGGGTTCTATCGGTATCGTTGACGGCCTCGAAGCTCTGCGAGCCCTTCCCTGTTGCGGATGATCAATACACTCCGCGCCTCCGGCGGGTCGAACATAGGGCGATCAGGCCAGCCTAGCTGTCCTCTCACCGATGACATTTCTAGTGAGCGGAACCTGCGACTTGTCTATCAGGCGCCGACACCGCGAATTTGGTGAGACCCTGCGCGGGACTGCCGAACTCGCCGTCGATCGTCGCGGACACGCCGCGGTGAGCTGCGTCATCCAACTACAACAGCGATTGTGAGAAACTTCACGATACAACCTCGGCCTGAGGCTTAGGTTAGGGTGCATCGAGTAGTGCTACGGATGTGCTGGCCCCTATTTGGTCACCACTTTGCATGTCCCGCAGCGATAAGCGATCGAGGCATCTTCGGGTTTCGCTTCCCTCGGAGTTTCAAAAGCGGGAGAAGCACATGGTGGGACGTCTTCCAGAACGTCGGATTGATCTAAAAGCGCGGCTCGAGAGTGGCGGGCCGCGCAAACGTCTTGCCATAGACGGGGGCGGAATCCGAGGGGGCCTCTCGTTGAAAATTCTAGAGGAAATCGAGCGGTTGCTAACCAAGGCAAGCAACCGCGCCAGACTGTCGTCTGGCGGACTATTTCGACTATGTCGCCGGAACCAGCACCGGCGGCCGCGCCGGAGAGCGCCGCCAAGTCTTGCTGTCCACACCAGCGGGCTTGCGGGGGCGAGCATAGGCTTCGTAGTTCCCACTGCTGTACTACATCGCAACCTCAGATCTTGTTTTATGTGACAATTGATCAGCTGCTAGTCAGAAGATGCTTTCGGGCGCCTGACACTTGTACGGGACGCCGATCGTCAGACCGCCATCGACGACGATTTCGGAGCCCGTAAGATAAGAGGACTCGTCACTGAGCAGGAACAACACTACCTGTGACACTTCCGGCGGCTCGGCTGCCCGCCCAAGCGGAATGGGAAAACTGGAAGAATCGAAGTCCTTTGTCATCCAGGTGTTGATTAACCCCGGATGGACTGAGTTTATTCGAACCCCAGACGCAGCGGCCTCCAAAGCAGCGGACTTGGTAATGCCCCGCACGCCGAACTTGGAAGCAACGTAGGCGTGAAGCCCTGCACTACCCCTCAGCCCCTCGACCGACGAGATGTTGACGATCGAGCCTCCGCCCGCGCGGCGCATGGCCGGCAGGGCAGTCTGCATTCCCAAAAATACACCGGTGAGATTGACAGCAAGGGTCTTCGTCCACTGCTCAAGCGGAAACTGCTCGATAGGAGCAATACTGACTATGCCGGCATTGTTGACGAGGCCATGCAGCGCGCCAAACTTGCTCTCCGCAGCCGCGATCGCTTGGCACCATTCCTCTGGCTGAGCGACGTCTTGACGCAGATAGATCGCGGATGTGCCAAGGCCGGCCGCGAAAGCCTCGCCTTCTTTACGAAGAATATCGGTGATCACGACTTTAGCTCCCTCCGCTACCAGCAGGCGCGCATGAGCGGCCCCCATCCCTCGAGCCCCGCCGGTCACCAGAATGACTTTTTCGCTGACACGTCCCATAATTTCGCTTCCTCGAGAGTGTGTGGGTGCAAGGTCTTTGCGACATCCACTATGCACTATGTCAATCGCCCCCTGGTCGATCTGCTGTGTCCCGCTGCGATGCCCAAAGGCTGTGCGTAGTGCCGTGTAACTCGGCGTGAAAACCAACTCGATAACGATTCCACGTCGTGGACACGCGTCCGCCGTTCATACATTACCGTCGGAGTGTTGAATTGGCATCATGACATTGGGCCACCTTGTTGAGCCCGACGAATCACGACCGAGTTTCCTCCGGAAGATGCGCGTGGACTGCAGGCGACGCAACGCCGGTTCCGCACAGATGCACGTACTGAGCTCTTCGTGGCTGGCCGCGGGAGTGGGGCGCAGAACGCATGAGGTTCTCCGAGTCTTGCGAATTGGAGTATCCATCCTGTGCAATCGACGCGCCGAGAATCTCGTACGAATGCAAACTCACGCAACTCTTGCACAGTTGCTACAGCTGTTCCGATCTTCTTACGCGACCTGGGTATCCGCTAGCATGCGTTTCGGGCCATGCACAGCGATAGCGTTTCGACATTAAAGCTTAGTCGAGCCTCCCAAAACTGCGAGGCGTGCGAACTCGTCATGCGTTTATGTCCCAATTGATCATGTCGGACTTTCGACATTCCGCGTGGCCAATCAAACAAGGGGGAAGGCAACAGCAGAAGAGGCGACGGTTGTCGGCGGCCTTCTCGTACATCTTCATCCGAGCGAGTCCTCTAACACCGAATGAGGTGCTTGGCATCGACGTTGCATGCGACAGATAGAGAGGCCTATCGAGTTATCATCATCGTCGGTGAGCATACTTCACGGGAATGAACGCACGATCGTCAAGCTCATTCTGCACCACAGAATTGAGGTGCAGCGCGCAGAACTGTACGCGTCGTCGGCGAGACGATCATGATCAGCGCTCTATGAGCCGAGGGATCACCGAGCTGCATTGGAGGTTGCATCATCGAGGTTGCATCATCACAGTCTCTTCAGGATGCTTCAAAAACCGAGCACTGTTGCTGAGATGAGTTAGCTGAATCTACAGTTGCGTCCAAACACTCCAAGAGCGAGGAGGAATGCGATGCCCGAGGTAAAAGGTATTCCTCTTGATGCGCCTCTCTACCGTGGGAGCAGAGACCGTGGCAGCGCGTTTCTCGGCTGCCAAGCCATAAACCTTGTATTCAGCGTGGGGAGCGAGGTGTCCTCTCTACTACCGAAGGGATTAGCACTACTTTGGCAGATTTGGTTTGTGCTGTGGTTTTTCACAAATTCGTCTTCTGCAGTGCGGGCATCGCTGCGATGGCGGCCGGAGAATGAGATCGACGATGGCGTGGCGTACGGCGGGCATGGTTGGTTGAGGCGGAGGCCCATTGATTCTTTTTTTTCCGTCCCGCATGTGCGAGGCGACGGTGCTGCAAGAAGGCGTAGGCAATCATTGTCATCAGGGCGTGGCGATGAAGACCCTGCCATGATCGCCCTTCGAAGTGATCAAGCCCA
>NZ_JADYVQ010000044.1:0-10011 GCF_020193895.1 Bradyrhizobium sp. NBAIM14
CCCCTGTGGATCGCGCCGACGCCGGGCTCGTAACTCCGGTCGGGCTACGCCCTCCCTGCGTCACGAGCCCGGCGAAGCTCTCTCATCCTGATTGACGCTCCACTGTCACCCTGATTGCCGCGCGGCAGAGCTGACTATCGTGCTCGTGGGCTCCCACACCCGCAGTGTGTCCCGCACGAGGAGGGATGATAACAAACGGCCGACGACGGGAGTAATCGACCGTAACATCTTGCGACGGGATGATGCGCAGCAATACGAAGTTGGACTTTACGGGAAGATCCCTTCCGTCCATGATCTTCTCGTACTCGTAGAAAAGAACCGGCGGACAGCCTGCCGCCTCATGTTCAAGGAAGAGGTCGCCGCTCTCTCGGAGAAGATCGATTAGCAATATAGCGCGCTCGCCCGCGTCGCGGATGTATTCACGCCAAGAAACGCCAAGCCGTCCATCGTCACGCAGGTTCCTCAGATCTTTGGCTAGACGTTCGCCGCTTGCCAAGAGCTCGGGTAGGCGTGTAAAGACCATTTCGCAGCCGCGCTTGACCCGCAGTATCCAGGCAACTTGTAGAATGTTGATGGTCTTCGCGCCCTGTTGGACCATGCGATCAGCGTAGATTCTGAATGGGCTGCCGGTGAGCGCGTGCTCGAATTCTGCACGTTGCGCTTCCATTGACTGGCCAGGTTGGAGCGCTGGAACGAGTCAGACATGGCCTGACCTCCTCTGTTCTAGAGTCGATGCCGCCCCGTGATACTGAATTGCGCTGTGGTGCCGGATTGCCTATCTATGGCGTCTTTCATCCGACAAACTGCTCGCAAGCTAGGTCAAAGTGTGACCAAGAAAGCACGTAACCTCAACAGGACGTTTTGCGAGCAGGGTGACTTTCCACGACGTTCCCAGATCTCTCGGTGCAAAGCCGATGCCAGGCATCTTGTTGCTGCCGAGACGAAGGATGGCCGCGCAACTTTCGTCCTCCTGTTCTGCTGCACAGCGTTTGTCCGATTGAGAACCAAGCTTGTCAGAGATCGGACGCTGTGGGTCGTCTTTGTTAGACAGCCACCTCGCATGCCTAGGGAGCATTCCCCGGGACCACCTATTATTTCAGATGGGTCCTGCTCAATCTTCCAAACTTTCGACCGGTCGCCCGTAGCCATCGCCTCAAATATGTTCGTCTCACACATGAGCGCTCAATCAGGAGGCGAGTTGGCACATTGGTTGCTATTACGGTCTATGACGACCTGGTCCGCTCAGCGCAGTCAGAGATTGCGCCTTCCAGAATGATCTCAAACATGGAGTTAGATCATGGCGAATGAGACGAGACTACCCGTCACCAGGAAGGCTAGTGAGCCCGCGTTTTTTCCTGAAGCATGGCGCCCACTCGAGGCATTGCGCAACGAGGTGGATCGCTTGTTCGAAGACTTCTTTGGCGGCGATTTCTGGCGCCGCTCGTTCCCCCCGCACGCTAGTCTTGGAAGGTCGGTTGCCAAGAAGGTCGCCGCAAGCCCCGCAGTGGATCTTAGCCTAGCCTAGGATTACCCCTAGGGCCTGCAGCCCTCGCCTTCGTCAAACAAGACGGTCCTCAATGGAGGAATACGATTGGTTGGCGAGTGTGGTCTGTTCGGAGTCGCACTCTGGGTTCCCCGGGGGCGGGCTCGTGTCCCCGGTTCAGCTCACCACTGGGTCGGTAAGGTGACAATCGCCTGAGCGCTGGATTCAGGCTGGAACGTGCCGTGCAAACAGCAATACTTCAATTACCTTATCTCGTAGGCTTATTTGTGCGAGCTCGGCTAGGATCGATAGTTTGCGAGGTACCTACGATCGTGCTCTAATCGCGGCATGCCACGCCCCGTTCGTCACCGCACGCGCACTGAAGCCGACAGCCGGCCGCTCTGTTAGCAGAGGATTGAGCATAGCATCTCATAGGAAATATTACCGCCGCAAACCACGACGGCAACGTTCTGGCCAGCGTATCGCTCCGCCGTCTTCAGATAGCCGGCTACCGCCACTCCTGCGGCTCCTTCGATTGCCATCCTGTGGCCAGCGAGCACGAGCCGAATAGCGTCCACGATTTCGTTTTCTTGAACCAGGACGCACTCGTCTATGAGATCTCTAGCGTAATTGAAAGTGATGGCCTCACTTTCGATGCCGCCCGCAGTACCGTCCGACAATGTAGGGTTCTCGCACACATCCACTATTTCTCCAGCCTTTAACGCAAGATACAGTGCCGGGGAATTCTCAGGCCAGCAGCCGACGATCCGGAGCTCAGGATGGAGGGGCTTGAGATAACTAGCGATGCCGCTGATAAGGCCGCCGCCACCGACCGATACAAACACTGCGTCTAGCCTAGGGCATTGCCGCTCAAGTTCAATGCCAATGGTGCCCTGACCCACGATAACGTCTAAGTCATTATAGGGCGAGATGTATGTCCTATGTTGGACGACCGCGACTTCGCGCGCGTGCGCTTCGGAAGTAACAGCATCCGCGCCGAAAAACTGCAGCTTGACGGATTTGTACTGCTCAAGAGCGACGATCTTGGATTTCGAGGCAGTCGTGGGCAGAAATATGGTCCCGCGTGCCTTTAGCGCGGAAAGGCTATAGGCGACGCCAAGTCCATGGTTCCCCGTTGACGAGGCGATGACGCCTCGGGCGAGATCGTCTTTGGAGAGGGACAGGATCTTGTTGAGAGCGCCGCGGACCTTGAAAGATCCCGTGTGCTGAAGATTCTCGTACTTGAGCCACACCTCCCCTCCCCCGGACAAACCCGAAAGAATTGGGGAACGGTCGACGAAAGTCTCCCTCACGAGTGATCGGATGCGAGCTTCAGCCGCAACTATACGACCAACAAGGCTTGCGCCAGCGCCCTCAGGCATGCCCTTCTATCCACCACCAGTTCACAGCAACGTTCAGGCCGTGAGACCGAAGATAGTGCCACCACCCCTCGGGAATGTAAAGAATATCGCCACGACACAATACGCATTCGAAAGGCCGCGCGTTCAACAATCTCGGAAACCGATCGAGATCTGGAAGGCGAAGGTTTAAACGACTGAAGTGACGATGCTTAGGATGGTCATTATATGGGTAGAGATTCCTGCGATCCGCCGGCGGGAACAAGGTAATATGCTTACGACCGCTTATCATTGCATACAGGTTGTCGTAGGAATCGTAATGCAGCTTCGAGGCGTTACGGCCAATTCCCATCCATAAGTATGGAGGCCTCATTATCTTCGCGAGTGGGGCGAACGGCGGACGAACGACATCACCCACAAGTTCAGGGAGATACCGCAACGTATCAATCTGGGCGAGATAATAGGTCGTTTGACTGGCTACGTCGCCATAGAGCAGATAATCGACGAAGCGGCCGAAGGTCGAGTGGGTTTGATCTTTGCCAATTCGCTCTGGGACTGCGAACTCTTTGTCCGGAGAGAATTCGATGGGCACCCGCCTATGGCCTGCTGCTGCCTTTAAGTAGCCGGAGCTCCAACGTTCGATAGCCCCCAAGGTCAATGCCGCGCCTTTGATGACGACCGGAAGCGCCGGACGCACAAATCGTCGATAAAATTCCTCTGCACTCGGAGTAGCGATGCTTTCGATCGATTGCGCGGTCTCCAGCCACGCTCTGTTAACCACGGACGGATTCATGATCGCTCCTAAATTTGAACTCTGTCGCACCGAGTGGAGGAGTTTCGTCTATGACTTCATCACTGTGGCCGTTCTGCTTAAGGTCACGCCTATAAAGGATGTCCTGGTTCAGCTCTTCCGTGGCGTAGTGACCTCCAGAAACGGTTACTATCGGGGTCCTCCTCGATCATGCGAAGCAACAGCCGGCACATCGATTCTGGCGGTGAGAAGGATTCGCTTAGTCGCCTCGATGCGATGGCGGATGAAGTATTCCTCATGGAGATATGCGGTCGGACCTCCAAATTCAGGAGGAGGCCCACTCGCTTCTCGGATGGAGTGAGCACTGTACTACTTCACAATTCTAGACCGCCTGGAAATCGCGCCACCATCGGGCGGCCACCGTTCCCAGCTCACGCGCCACACGCGCTGCAAGTACAGCCATTTCACTCCCTTCGTCGCGTCAAACGCGCTGCACGATCAGCCCGCAGTTCCTCATTCCGCAACTAGCGCGCCGCACGATCTGCGAGGTCGGCCCGCAACTCCTCGTCGCGCAGGGAGCGCGCTGCACGATCGGCCCGCAGTTCCTCATCCCGCAACGAGCGCGCCGCACGATCTGCGAGCTCGGCCCGCAACTCCTCGTCGCGCAGGGAGCGCGCTGCACGATCGGCCCGCAGTTCCTCATCCCGCAACGAGCGCGCCGCACGATCTGCGAGCTCGGCCCGCAACTCCTCGTCGCGCAGGGAGCGCGCTGCACGATCGGCCCGCAGTTCCTCATCCCGCAACGAGCGCGCCGCACGATCTGCGAGCTCGGCCCGCAACTCTTCGTCGCGCAGGGAGCGCGCTACACGATCGGCCCGCAGTTCCTCATCCCGCAACGAGCGCGCCGCACGATCTGCGAGCTCGGCCCGCAACTCTTCGTCGCGCAGAGAGCGCGCCACGCGAACGGCCCGCAACCCTGAGCGAGCTGCACGATCGAGACGAGCACGGGACAGGTTCTCGTCGCGCAATGCGCGCCTCGCCCGCGATCTCGACACTCGTGCGCCAGAGCGCGTCGTGAGGTCGATCTGGTCTGCCACATCCTCGAGCTGCTCCTGGAATCTCGCCGTGATGACCAGCAAGTCCTGCGATAGATCCACAAGCGTTTCATAATCCATTGGGTAATTCTCCGTTAGTTACTGACGCAGATTGGTTGGCGAGTGTGGTCTGTTCGGAGTCGCACTCTGGGTTCCCCGGGGGCGAGCTCGTGTCCCCGGTTCAGCTCACCACTGGGTTGGTAAGGTGACAATCGCCTGAGCGCTGGATCCAGGCTGGAAGGTGCCGTGCAAACAGCAATACTTCAACTACCTTATCTCGTAGGCTTATTCGCTCGGTTAGGGATAGATAATTGCGAGGTACTTACGATGGCGCTCTAATCACGGCATGCCCGCCTCCGGCGGCCAGCGCTCGCGATCGAGCCGCGGTTCGTCACCGCGCGCGCACTGAAGCCGATGGCCGGCCGTTCAAGATCACGTTCGGCGAGATGCGCGAGATGGGATTGCGCCGCATTCTAGTCCACTGCCATTGCGGTGATCACATCGCTCTGAGCGCCGATCGCTCGCCAGACGATATTCGCTTGTGTGATGTCAGCCCCTCGGGGCGGCAACAGGGGAGCTGAAGTCAGGCCGGATTTCGAGAGGTACGCATCCGAAGGGGGCCGTCTTGCGTGACGGATGGTAATTCGCGAAGCGTGTGACCTTAAGTCTAGCTTTAAGGTCGTCAGGCGATGCGGGTCGAGGTTTTGGGCGGACGGAAGCGGCGGCGGCGCTGGTCGCAGGACAACAAGGCGCGGATTGTCGAGACGTTAGCGCCGGGCGCGAAGGTGACTGAGGTTGCGCGTCGCAACGGAGTAGCGGCCAGCCTGGTGTTTACTTGGCATCGACAAGCACGGACGTCGGAACAAGTTGTACCATCTTTTACGCCGGTGCAGATCGCCGCCGTGGCGGATCGGCTGAGGAAACTCCGAAGCTTTTGCCTGCGGTTGAGGGCGGAGTTCGCTCCGTGGCAGCCGCGCGTACTGGATTGATAGAGATCGATCTCGGCAACCGATGGTGCATCTGGGGGGATGCGCACGTCGATCCGAAGGCGCTGGCGCAGGTCCTCGATTGCTTGGATGCCGATGATTGCTATACGGGGAATGTGCGAATGTGGCTCGCGACAGGCTACACGGATATGCGCAGAAGCTTTCCGTCGCGGGCACTCCAAGCGCAGGAGGTGCTGCACAAAGACCCGCTCAGCGGTCATCTGTTCGTCTTCCGCGGTCGCCGCAGCGACCTTGTGAAGGCGATCTGGAACGATGGCTAGGGAGCCTGCTTGTTCACAAAAATACTCGAGAGAGGGAAGCTCATCTAGCCATCGGTTGCCGGTTATAGCGCGACAATCGGGATGAGAACGCGCGTATTGCCTCACATATCGATGCTCCCGGGCGCGATTGGTTGCCTCATTTATTTTGCTCCTGGCCTGAGTTGAGGAGGAGGCCGGGTGCGGAGATGGCGGGGTTTCGGAGCGTCCGGCCTCCCTCCGCAGGCACCTCGCACGTCATTGGGGCGTTGTCACCTCATACCCTGGCGGCATTTTCTCACTTGAAGCGAACAGAGCGCATTCGCTTGCTCGCCGCGCCAGGATTTCCGCCGATGTTGAAGGGTTCGAAGCTTGATCCGGATAGGCTCCAGGATACTCCACCTGCAGGCGCGAGAGCAGTTCGCTGCCACTCCGCCAAGGCTCGGCTTCAAACCATTTTCGCAAATCTGGCGTTGCCCGGATGAGCGGGTCGGGACGACGCCGGCCTCTTCTCGCCTTCACGAGTAGCCGATCCGTTGGTCGCATGGCTCCGTCCTTCCAAGCTGTGCGTAGACTTGCCAGGAAACGATCGATCGAGTGCGATGCCGCAGCAGGGCTGCCGATTGGTTGGGTATCCGCGAGGGCCGCGAGGCGTTCCTGCCCGTCGCGAATGTCGCGCAACAACGCGACCGGATCGAGAACGGCATAGATTTCTTGAGATGATGGCGGACAGCATCAGGCGTGCGGGCGTCTGCTGCCAGGTGTTGGTGAGGCGTTGCTGACGCGCGGTATGTCTTGCGTACACGAGCACCGTCGCAAGACGTTCACGAACAGCCGCGCTGATCGATACACTTCGGCCAGCAGCTCGGCCGCTTCCAGGCCTTCGAACCTACGATAGCCGACCATCCTGCGCACGACGGCGCCGTTCTTTTGCTCGACGAACGCCTGGTCATTCTTCCGGTAGGGACGACAACGCGGGGAGACAATGTCGGCCGCTTCGCAGTAGGCCTTCAGCGTCTCGTTCACGAACACGGTATCATGGAACACTGCGACGCAGGGAATGTGCTGTGTGCCGCCGGCGCTTGCGACCTAATTTTTCTCGGACCTGCACCAATGCGCGATCGATCGTCGCAGCGCTCATCGCCAAAAGTTTGGCACGCATCTCAGGGGCAAGGTCGAGGTGCCCGTGGCGTTCCATCGCCTCGATCAGCGCAGGCATTAACGCCCTCAGTCGCTTCCCGCAGATCCGGTCTTATGCTCCCAAAGCAGCACAAAGCGCGGTGTGTTCTGCTTCATTGTAGATCCGACGTCGCCCCCGTCGGCCTTGGCGTGCGTCTTCCTTGTTTCGAAGTAGACGCATCGCATGCTTGCGATGGGATCCGGTGATGTCGACGAACTCGTCCAATATCCGTGCCTTCTTCGCGATCCGAACGCCGGTAGCGCACGCCTGCCGCCGCCGTCATGAGGTTGCGGGCGCGGGCCATCAGATCGACCGGTCTTTGCAGACGCACACCTTCAACGTCGTTACCCGACAGCATATCAGTGAGCCGTTCGATGGCCCAATGAGCGGCTGCGCTGAAATCCCGAACGTTGAAAAACGATTCTGTTTCGGGAGCGAACGTCTGGCCCGGTACGAAGAGCCTTCATCATGCCCGTACAATCTGTCCATGGTCGTCGCGCCCCTCTAGGCTAATGTTCGCTGTCGCCGGACCCCACGCTTTGCAGCTCGGCAGGTGTTCTCAGTCATCTGTTATTGAGTTGTTGGAACGACGGAAGCATCAGGACCGGCGAGCATTCGGAAAGCCCTGTCATTAGAGGGGCCTAAATAGCCGGGCGCGTTGTTGTACATCGTGGAGCAAACGACGTGCCAGAGCAGTATATCTTTCTAAACAACGCGCACCTCCGAATCGCTGCGTTCCATGTCCGACTCGTCGAACATCCGACAACGGGTGTAATCTAATGGACGTCTGAGTGTATTCAAATCGCGCGTATATGACGCTTCATCAAATGGCGCGTGCGTGAGCCGCCAGTTTTTGCGCAACGTCTCGGCTTGCGCATCAGGAGTTTCCATTCCGTCATGCGCTTCACGATGAACCGGACCGTCGCCGGTCGACCCGCAGTAGCGGATAAGGCCAAGGAAGACATCTGGCTCTGCTCCTGCGTTGCCCTTGCCGATGCACTCCACCTCCGGAGCCTGGAACGAACAATACTTTAAGCAGATGGCCTAATGGCTGAGCTCCGCTCGAGGCCTGCCTCTTAATATCCCGGAGCCGTCACTGCCGACTTCCGTCTTCTGCACGCCTGCTTTGCGACTTGGTGCGATACACGACGATAAGCGCCATTGCTCTCGAATCTCTGAGACTCAGCGGTTGATCAAGTTGACGATGCCATGCGGCTTACTTGAACCGGTGCGCCAATCTCAAAAGTCACTGTTCGAAACAGTTTCAAAAGTCACTTTTTGAAGCAGTTTCAACGTCGTTGACGAGAGGCCGGCGCGCTGACATGAATCCAGAGCAGGATATTGGCTGCTCTTTGGATTGTGGTGTGTGGCGTCACGAGAGGAGGTCTTTGCTCGCGATAAGATGTGTACGCATGAAAGGCCGCCTCACCGATGCTGGGGACTTGCAGGATGAGCGAGGCTGGGGGCACAGCCTCGCCCCAGCGAAGCCTTAGGCCGCCTTGACGTTGATGGTCTTGGCTGCCTTCTTGCGCCTCTTCGGTCTTCGGTAGAACGACATTCAGTACACCGTACTTAAAAGTGGGCTCGATCTTGTCGGAGTTGACGCCGTCCGGTAGGGCGAAGAGGTTTCATCTCGCTTGTCGCCCCTGATACTAAGACCACCATGAGTAAGCTTGACTGCGATATTCTTCTGGTCGAGGTTAGGTAGTTCGACCGTTATCTCGTACGCATTGTCGCTTTTGGTCACGTCGACCGCCGGGGCCGAAAGCTTCTTGCAAAGATCGCGTTTGAGGCGCGCGAGCGAGCGGACTGGCTGGTTCCAAAAGCGGCCACCGAGATCGTCGAAAATCCGATCGATCTCGCTTCTGAATGCCGAAAATGGTTGCCATATCTCGCCCGCGACGGCGGGATCGTTGGTCGAACTTCGCGACAGGTCTTTGGTTTCAGTTGCCGTGATCAATTCTCCATGGAAGTTTGACGCTTTCGGTCGCAAGAGAATTAGTCGTGGCCGACCGGCCGCCAGTTGATTTCGTCCAATAGGTGACGACGTTGCTGACTTCCTGGGCAGTCCGCGACGTGCAGCGCGCCGATAGTCCGTATAAGAATAATCGGCCTGCCAAAAGCTCTTTCACCTCGGAGGGAATAGCGCGCGATTTCACGTCGGCGAATTGCTCACCTTTGCCGCAGATGACGGGCCCGCTTTACATATTATCTGTCACTTTCGTTAAACGATTTCGACCAGAGCCGCTCCGCGAAATCCAGATGGCACTTCATTACGTCCGAGAGAGTTTTGGAATTGGCAAGATTCTTCAGAAGATTGGCCTGAGCGTGCAGAGAGGAAGCAGCCAGCTTTGACCGTGTTTCAATGCCGCACCGAACAGGTCTGTTGTCTCCGGCTGATGCCCGGGCGGCCCGTTCGCGCTCTGGATCTGACTTCCGTTCGCGTTTCTCGTACTCGGGACTTCTCGCGGGCATTCAACGTCTCCCCGTCTGAACAGGATCGCAGCGCGCTGCGTGGTCTAGATGCGACCAAGAGGCTTCGGAAAGTACCACAACCGGCAACATGGCGAACCTATCTCATTTGGTAGCGCTTGCTCAATCGGGATCGCTTAAGCGGATATGCACGGGCGAGCTTGGCTGTCTGCTCGGCATTGACAATGAAGACAATTCCTATCGATTAGCTTAGCGTCGCGCTTCCGAGCGCGAGCGTCGCAAACGTCCATGACTAGGTGTCTGGTTCCCGCAAATGAACTCATGCACGATCCATTGTTGCTATTGCGCTATGGATGTTATGTAACGCGCACGCCTGCAGCAGGATGCGCGATATTTCAATCGATCAGCCTGACCTCGACGGCTCTGTACTTCGAGCGCTGTTTATTGAAACGAATACCGAAAGTCACGC
>NZ_JADYVQ010000045.1:0-7541 GCF_020193895.1 Bradyrhizobium sp. NBAIM14
CCCCTGTGGATCGCGCCGACGCCGGGCTCGTAACTCCGGTCGGGCTACGCCCTCCCTGCGTCACGAGCCCGGCGAAGCTCTCTCATCCTGATTGACGCTCCACTGTCACCCTGATTGCCGCGCGGCAAGCCCGCTTCGGCCCATCGGTAAGTCGTGCCATCGACCCAGATCCGATGCAGGATCACTGCGAGCTTGCGTGCCAAGGCGACCTTTGCGCGCTTCGAGCCCCTCCGCTTGGCGACGTCCATCCCCCAGTGTTTGAGTTTTGAGAACCGCGTGATGCGCGATAACAGAACGTTGGCGGCTTCATACAAGGCCGTCCGCACCGTCTCATCGCCGGCCAGCGTGATTCCGCCCGTGACGTCCTTTTCTCCCGATTGATATTTCTGTGAGCCCGAACAGCGCGCCTGCTGCCTTTGACTTTACAATGCGATGAGGATCATCAATCGCCGATTTGTAGGTGATGGCCACCAGGGGGCCAACGCCTGGTACTGTCATAAGCCGGCGGCAGACTGCATCATCACGCACAATTGCCAGCACAGCCTTGTGTAGTCTTCCGTATTCTGCCTTTCTCCACGGCTGTCCTCCGTCTCCAGATGCTTGGGGCCTCAAGTCGTGACCCCGTTTCATCATCTATCGGGGGACAGCCACCATCATGACCCCTTGCTCCGGAGCCGGGCCCATTACCGCATCTAGTAGGTGCCTTGCATCCTTCTCGGCGCCGAGTCGCGCCCCCATTGCCAGGCGACCGTGACTGTGATGCGGCAACCAGTTCTGGTAGTTGTGCCACGGCTTTTTGCGGTGGATGTATCCTACCGCCAGCCTTCTTCCCTCCCCGAAGCTGGCGGTGGAGTTAGCGGCGCGCGTGAGTGGGGACAGCGTTTCTTCTTCTCTCAGATTGAGCGCCGAGCCACGTGGCCGCTACCTCCCAACCATGGGGCCAAAGGATGCATATATTCGAGCGGCACAAGCGCTTGAGGTGCTTGCAGCCAATCAGGCCCGGGCGGCCGATCAGCCTTTGAGCCTGGCAGATCGCCAAGTTGCGACATTTGATGCCGAGGAGGCTCGGGCAGTGTTAGGCATCCTCGACAGCGTGAAGCCCAATCTTAGGCCGAAGGATGCCCGGCGGATCGCTGCGCGCATACGCGATCTTCTAGAGGGTGAGGGCTGAGTGAGCGGCGAAGGAGTTCGACTAGGCAGCTCTCCGGCAATTCATGTCCTGTAGGGTAGCCAAAGTCATTTCGATGAAACGTCAGCTTTCTTGACCAGCACTTTAACGAGTCGACCGTTAAGAAGCCGGATTGAGCTGAGCTAGACAGTTGAGCGAGCGCCAGAGCGAGACCAACAATAGGCGCAAAAGTTCTCTGAACCAGGCGAGGATGCGACGGAGGTTGTGTCCGACGGCGGAGAGGACGACGTTGGCGGCATCGCCGGCGCGGCCCTTGAGGTAGCACCGGCCGAGGTGTCCTTCGGCTTTGAGGTGTCCGATGATGGGCTCAATGGCGGAGCGGCGGCGCAGCTCACGCTTGATGGCGCCGAAGACACCGCGCTTCTGGCCGGAGATGAAGACGCGGCGGGGATTTTGCGCGTCGTGGCCGCGGTAGCCCTTGTCGACATAGGCCCGCTCGACCGCACAGCCGGTGAGTGTCTCGGATGTGCTTGAGCAACAGCAGCCCGATCATGAAGCGGGTCTCGATCCCCGGCCTGCCGTTCTCGCTGTAGAGCGGGGCGATCTCGCTGTCGATCCAGTCCCAATCGATCTTGCCGGCAAGCAGAACCAACTCGTGCTTCATGTTGATGATCTGGTCCAGCCGTGCCCGGAACAGATCGTTCGATCCCGTCGTCTTGTGCTTCTTCGGCCGCATCGTCCCTCCGGTGCACCACACAAGCACGGTTCACAGCGGAGAGGAATCCACAAAACGAATTGCAAGGTTTGCGACCATCAAGCCTCAAATCCCTGCAATCTCAAACGCCGTCAAAACACCAAAAACAGACCGCTGCTCAATCGCTTACAGGCTTGTTCACAGCCGACTAACGATGGCCTCAAGCGCCGCGATACGGTCTTCGGCTTTCCCCAGCGCATTTGCAGCCCTGAGAAGGTCAGCCTTCACCTGTGTATTTTCACTCGCGGCTGCAAGCCGCTCCATAGCACGTTGAGCTTGATCAAGTCTGTCCTGATGACCAAGAAGGTCGACCATGATTCATTTTCTCCCATTGGTGATCTACAAGCGCGACAATACCTGATGTAGCGAGCGAGGCGTCGATGTGGAGGGCCGCGCGCCTGCCGCTACGGGCCGCCCGCCACGCGCTCGACCCATGCCGAAGAACCTACTTCCGCCGAGTGGGCTTCGATGGCCCCTTGTGATCCGGTCGCTGAGTGAGGGCGGACGCCGAAACGGTTTTGATCTCCTTGTTAGTCAGCGCGCCGGGGCTCCGAAGTCCTTTCGAAGCAATCGACCCCACGCCTTTGCCGGTACGTTCATTTTTTGCCATTGGAGTGCCTATCGGTTTCGCGACTCGGGATGAGCCGCAACCAAAGATATCACAGACAATTCTTTTCGCCTCCCGTACAATTCCGGTGCGGCGAACGCAAACGCTGAGGCTATTTAATAGACAGCTTCCGAAAATCCGTGCGACTACAGGGCTGATGCTTGTCGCCCCTGAAGGTCTGCCGATGGTCAGAACGGAAAGCCCCAATCAATCCGCGTTCACGCGCCCTCGCAGGGGATTGCGACGTGAAGACGCGGCGTTCTACGTCGGGGTGTCTCCGTCCACATTCGATAAGTGGGTTGAGGACGGCACGATGCCGAGGCCCATCAGGCGCGGCGGCATGGTCTTGTGGGACATGCGACTGATTGACCGCGCCTTCGAAGTTCTCTCGGGCGATGCGGAAGATGCGAACCCGTGGGCTAGTGTGAGCCTAACGCAGCAATAGCCTGCTTGGCGAGCAGCCTTTGCTCCGCAGCCTTCGTGTATCGTTCCAGCTCTTTCAAGCTGTCGTGGCCGTTGATGCTGGCAATCACCTTCAGTGACAACCCCAGCTCGGCAAGTCGACGGGCTGCCGCGAAGCGCAACGTGTGGGGGCTGCATTGCGTCGTGATCCCGGCCGCTTTGCCCCAGGCTGAAAACTTGCCGGTGAACGACTTGTCGCTGTAAGGCTTTCCGCGTTCAGTCAGGATGAATGCGGATTCCGACGAAGTCGCCCGGGTGTACCGATATGAAGTCGCCGGGGGATTCCGAGACGATGTCGCCCACCTTTCCGATTTGATCTCGCCCGGTGACGAGGCGTTCTGGCGGTAGTTTCTCTGGCATTTGGCGAGCCGCGTGGTCAACCTGGAATCGCGGCTTGAACTTCTTCCGTTTCTGTTTCTGTTGCGGTTCTGTGGGCATGTGGGCAACGCCTGGCGTTGTCCAAGCGAAGCGGCATGTCCACAGCGTTACGGGCTCAGGCCTTTCGGGCGGATTGCCGAGTTCGGCGCAGGCTCTCGCCGGTGAGGTCGAGCCGATGGGCATTGTGGACGAGGCGATCGAGCACGGCGTCGGCATAGGTGGGATCTCCAATGAGCACATGCCATTGGTCCATGGGGAGCTGGCTGGTGACGATGGTGGAACGGTGACCGTAGCGATCTTCGAGGATTTCTAGGAGGTCGTGACGGGCGCCGGCATCGAGCGGCTCGAGCCCCCAATCATAGAGGATCAGCAGATCGACAGGGCCGAGGCCGCGCAATAGGCGTGGATGGCGGCCGTCGCCGCGCGCGAGAGCGAGGTCATCGAACAGCCGCGGAACACGTTGATAGAGCACGGAGCGATTGTCACGGCAGGCCTTGTGGCCGAGCGCCGAGGCGAGCCAGCTCTTGCCGACGCCGGCCGGGCCGCAGATCAGCAGGTTCGCATGGTCGTCGATCCAGCGTCCCTCGACAAGCTTGGCGAACAGTGGGCGGTCGAGGCCGCGCGGGGTGCGGTAGTCAATGTCCTCGACGCACGCCTGCTGACGCAGCTTGGCGTAGCGCAGGCGGGTGGCGAGCCGCTTGTCGTGGAGGTCGACCGGCCGGCGCTCAAGCCGTTGCCGGCGAGCCCCTACCTGCTCGCCGAGTGGCGGATCCGCCGCGTCAGCCTCGATTACCACGTCGAGGTGGAGAAGCATTATTACAGCGTTCCGCATCGCTTCGCCCGCGCTGAGGTCGAGGTGCGGTTCACCGCCCGCACCGTCGAGATCTTCCACAAGGGCGAGCGGATCGCCGCGCATCAGCGCATGAGCGGCAATCACAAACACACCACCGTGCCGGAGCACATGGCCTCCAGCCATCGGCGCTATGCCGGCTGGACTATCGCGCGTATCCGCCAGGACGCCGCCGCGATCGGGCCGGCAACCAGCGCATTGTGCGACCTCATTCTCGACGAGCGCTCGCACCCCGAGCAAGGCTTCCGCGCCTGCCTCGGCATCCTCAGGCTCGCCGCCTCCTACGGGCGCGAACGGCTGGACGCCGCGGCTGCGCGGGCGATCGACATCGGTGCGCGCACCTATGGCTCGGTCAAGTCGATCCTCGCCAACAATCTCGATCGGCGTCCCGCTCATCAGCGCTCCGCGGACGATGCGCCGATCCTGCATGCCAACATCCGCGGACCGCGCTACTACAATTAGGAGACCATCCCTTGCTCACCCATCCGACCCTCGACCGCCTCAACGCCCTCGGCCTCCACGGCATGGCCGAGGCCTTCGCCGACATCGAAGCCACCGGCGAGGCGAATAGCCTCGGTCACGCCGAATGGCTCGCGCTGCTGCTCGAACGCGAAGCCTCGCTGCGCTCCTCGAGCAGCCGGCGGCGCGTCACGCCGAGCCGCCGGATCGGCCGCTCCTCGTTGAGCCTTGTGAGCAACTCGCCGATCGCCGCGTTGACCTCGGCGAGGCTGTAGAAGACGCGGTGGCGCAGGCGGCCGAGCAGCCAGCGCTCGATAATGAGGACGGCTTGCTCGACCTTGGCCTTGTCGCGCGGCTTGCGCGGCCGCGCCGGCAAGATGGCGGTGCCGTAATGCGCCGCCATCTCCGCATAGGTGCGATTGATTTGCGGGTCGTACAGGCTCGCCTTGATGACCGCGACCTTGGTGTTGTCGGGCACCAGCAGCGCCGGGACGCCACCGATCGCCGCGAAGGCGCCAACATGGGCACTGATCCAGTCGGCGAGCCCCTGCGTCCACGTCGCCTGCGCGGAGGTGAAGCTCGAGGCGCCGAGCACGGCGACGAAGATCTGCGCCGTCCTCCGCTCGCCGGTGAGGCGGTCGACCACCACCGGCACGCCGTCGCCCGCGTAGTCGACGAACAGCTTGTCGCCGGCCGCGTGCGCCTGGCGCATCGTCACCGACAGGCGTCCCTCCCAGGCGCGGTAAAGCTCGCAGAAGCGCGAGTACCGGTATCCGCCGGGCTCGGCGCCGATGTACTCCTCCCACAGGATTGACAGCGTCACGTGCTTGCGCTTGAGCTCGCGGTGCACCGCGGCCCAGTCGGGCTCGGCGATGCGGCGGTGACCCTGCCGGTTGCCGTTGCCGGTCTTGGCGAACAGACGGACCTCCAGGGCCGCGTCCGTGAGTTCGTCGGGCAACGGCCAGCTCAGGCCTGCGGCCTCGAACCGCCGGATGGTCAGCCGCACTGTCGAGGGCGCCGCGCCCACCCGCCGCGCAATCTCGCGGCTCGGCAGCCCAGCCGCCTTCATCCTGATCACATCGCGCACACGGCGCATCGCAAGCCTCTCCGTCGGCATCCAGGGTCCCCCTTCGCAAAGCCGAAAGGGGGACCCTATGGAAGCCAGAAGAGGCCTCGTCACCCGGGCGACATCATCCCGGAACGGTGGGCGACATCATCTCGGAATGGGTGGGCGACTTCAAATCGGAATGGTGGGCGAGATCATCTCGGAATGCTGGGCGACATCGAGCGGAATCCGCAAGGATGAATGCTGGCGCATCGGTTGCGATCTTGCAGGCCTTGAGCGCGGCGAGTTGTGCAGCTAGTGGGATTTCCAGCTCTTTGCCGGTCTTGTTTTGTCGGACTTCGATGCTGCTGTCGTTCAGGTTATCGAGATCGAACTTGCCGCCGACCACGCTGTGAGGCCCGAGCCTGACCGCATCGCCGCGCCGTTGGCCGGTGTAGGGCAGTACGGTCATAGCGAGATGTTGCCGAGTGCCGAGGGGCCACCGCTCGAAACTCGGCTATGTTGGTTTCCGATAGCGTGTCCCAACCTTTCTTCGCGCCTTTCGGTCGACGCTTCTTTTTGATGTCCTTGGCCGGATTGTCCTTTCGGTACTTGTGGTCCTTGGCGAACGCCATGAGCAGCCGGAAGATTCGCCGCGTACTGTTCCCGGCCTCTATGCCGCCTTCAGCAGCCCGTTCGTCGACCATGCGCTTGAATGTCCTCCTCGGTGATCTTGGCGACGGGCAGGCTTCCAGCGGCCTCTTCGAGCCGGGCAAATAGGCGGGTGTAGTTGTCCTGAGTGACTTGGCCCAACTCGGGGAACTTGGATCTTTTTGTAATGCCGGATAAGGGCCGCCATACTGCCAGCGGGAACGGTTTTGACGGGCGTGCGCCGCTTGCCAGCTTTCAGGCGCGCTCGTTGCCTGTCCGGCCTTCCTGCCCTCCTCCAGGGCGGTTGCGTAGGCCCGCATAAACTCTTCCGACCAGGGCAGCCCGGGCAGGGTGGCGCGCGGTATGCCTTTCTTTCGGACGTAGTGGCGCGGATGGCCGTGGTGCAAGGCTTTTTAGACATACCGTACCGGGGAAGTCGGCGGCGGTTTTGCATGCCTGAGCATGGGGGTTCGAGCCCACCCAACTGTACCAACAAAGTCAAATGCTTACAGAAATCATCGAAGGTTGCGGATTTGTTGTAGCTACCAGATAGCTACCACGAGAGCGCTAATTTAGTGCATTGCGCTCGCTTGAGCGCGACCGAAATTCTCGTGCCTAGCACGTTGTCCAGATGCCGCTAGTCCGGCCTGTGGGTTGCGGTCGGTGTGAATGAAAATGAACCGACTCGCACGGCATCGTCTCGGATCCGCCGGTCGATCGAACTCAACTTGTAACGAGCGTTGACACCAATGCTCTCTCAAGGTTGAAACAGGCCCTAGGGAGCGCCAAGATCAAAAACAGGCTTTGATTTAATTGATCTTTTTGACCTGGTTGTCAACCTTGCGACCTTAGGCAGCGGCCACCTTGACACTTTCGGTCGCATTCCACCGACCTCCTGTTTCAATCGGGATCGCTTAAGCGGATATGCACGGGCGAGCTTGGCTGTCTGCTCGGCATTGACAATGAAGACAATTCCTATCGATTAGCTTAGCGTCGCGCTTCCGAGCGCGAGCGTCGTAAACGTCCATGATAGGTGTCTGATTCCCGCAAATGAACTCATGCATGATCCATTGTTGCTTTTGCGCTATGGATGTTATGTAACGCGCACGCCTGCAGCAGGATGCGCGATATTTCAATCGATCAGCCTGACCTCGACGGCTCTGTACTTCGAGCGCTGTTTATTGAAACGAATACCGAAAGTCACGC
>NZ_JADYVQ010000046.1:0-6579 GCF_020193895.1 Bradyrhizobium sp. NBAIM14
TGGGCTTGATCACTTCGAAGGGCGATCATGGCAGGGTCTTCATCGCCACGCCCTGATGACAATGATTGCCTACGCCTTCTTGCAGCACCGTCGCCTCGCACATGCGGGACGGAAAAAAAAGAATCAATGGGCCTCCGCCTCAACCAACCATGCCCGCCGTACGCCACGCCATCGTCGATCTCATTCTTCGGCCGCCATCGCAGCGATGCCCGCACTGCAGAAGACGAATCCGTGAAAAACCACAGCACAAACCAAATCTGCCAAAGTAGTGCTAGTCTAGTTTCGTATTACGACTGGCAGAGCGAAGAACAAGCGTCCGCACCGACCAGCATCACGACCGAGTCACTAGATCGCGCGCCAAAATGTCGACTCTGCGGTACCGCCGCGTCTACGAGCGACACTTCGAGGCAGAGGGTATGAGTTTGAAGGGCGCTTGTAGACCGAACGGAGCCAACTGAGCAGGGGAACGGTGGCTTCGAGCTTGCAAATAATGCTTCCGGCCCGTCCTATTTTTACGCTACAGCGCGCGGGAATTGGGGGCGGCATCAGAGAGCCTTTTGTTTGGCACCGAAGGCGATATAAACCAACACATCCGGGCAATTGGGCTAGACTCAGATGGCGTCGAAACAAGTCAGCAGCAACCCCATCGGCTACCACGAAAGCAGCGCCTTTGTTGGTAAGCCCGCGTCGAGCCCCAAGGTCGCACTGTGAAAATGCCCATCTAGTCAGTGGTTTTTCCGATTGTCGCTGAGATCATCGAAGCATAGGCAGGGACCATGGTTGACAACGATAACAACAAGCGGCGCCGGCTTGTGGAGTTCAAGGACGGTTGCCGCTATGGCAAGTTCGGAAAAACTAAGGCTTATGAACTGATCGCCTATGAGATGATTAGGGCCTACAAGATGGGAGGTAAGACCATGATCGACCTCGACAGCGTGGATGAATATCATGCTTCGCTGCCGAGGGTGGAGACGAGGGCAAGCTAGGCCGCCGATACCGCAGCGAGACAGCGGGCTGCACCGTCGCGCAGGCTATCAAGGCAGGCGATCAGACAAATGCTGCATTAAAGGCACGCGCGTTCGGCCCAACGGACCTCACGGTGATAGAAGCTGTGGATCTTTTTTGCCCTTGCCGAGCTGTCGCCGCAAGACCTCATCGCGCCGCCGTCGCTTTTTGCCTGTCGTGGGCGTGTTGGACTTCGACTAGTTCGCCATATCGGTGTTGACGACCCTAAAGCGCTTGAGAAATGGAATGGCCTGCGCTTCGTCGCCGGTCTCGTCGGCGCGCCGCTTCTCTTCACGCGGCACGAAACGGTCGGAGTAGACCATCGCGGTGCCACGCTCCCCCTTACGCACATGGCCTCCAAGCGACAGCGCTTGCCGGAACGTGAGCCAGCTTTGACCGCTGTAACCATGCTCGATCGTGCTTCCCCAGAGCAGAAGGACGTTGATCCCGCTGTAGGATCGATCGGTCGAAGCATTTTTCGGCATCGCTAAGGGTGCCCTTGCCGCGGCAGTGCCCCAAGGCTGGACCCGGGGCACGCGGCCTGCCTCAAGCTCAGCAATGATTTTGTCGGTGATCTCGTTATAGAGGTTCGCGCGGTCCTGGCCGGCGCACGCGTGAACAGCAGGGCTTGACATCCCGGTTCTCCGCGACGGGCGCCACGAGCCTCTCTCGCAGCTTGTAACCCGTCACGGAAAAAAACCAGCCGCACTCTTACTCTCAGCCTTTTGCGCAATCTGCCTTAGGGCCGCAGGCCTTAATCAGGCGTGCGCCAGGGCACATCGCCTTAAAGAGAAATGGCACCCGCAGGAGCGTGAGCATAGCGGCGCCGAAGGCGGCACGCGGGACCGAGTGCCGCGACGAGACCGGTCAAAAGGGCACCCGGGAACGGGGCAGTGATAGCGACGTCGGCATCTTCATGAGGGCGGGCCCCTTTCCCGAGTGCCCCCGGCGAGGAGCACTAAAGCTCTAGCGCGAGGGATCGAAGCCGCAGGCCGAGACGCTACGCGGCTCGGTTCACGAGAGCCCGGTGCGGCTCCGGCCGCACGCGCAGACAGCGAGGACGAGGGCTTCAAGGGACGTCTGGGGCTGCATTCGCTGCCGCAGGCCGATAACTTCTACCGCAAGATCGGGATGACCGATCTGGGGCAGGACGCGTCGTACCAGAATTTAAGGTACTTTGAGATGACCAGCGAGCAGGCTCGCGCTTTCTTCGAAAAGGAGGAGAACGATGAAACTTGAACGAAGCAAAGAGTGGTGGATGGCTCGGGCACGTCGTGAAGGCGACGCCGTCATCGGCGCCGGCTTGCTCGCGTTCGATCCAGTCCGATACGCGCCCGGCTGCTGCCCAGCAGACCGCGGCGGTTGAAGAAACGCGAATCGCCTTTGGCAAATTCGTGAACTTGATGCGCCGTCGCCGCGGCTTCTCGATGGAGAGGCTGGCAGAGGTCGCCGAGCTCGACGCCAGCGAACTACTCGTTATCGAGGACGACGTCCATTATGTCCCAGAGCCCCGAACGGTCTTCAAACTGGCGCAGACCTTTGCGGACGCTTGATGCAGCTTGCCGGACTGGCGGCGGCAAACGATGCTGGGTTGCGGCAGGAAGCCGTTTGATTTGCCGCCCGCTCCGAGGCTGTGCAGAAGCTGACGCCGGAAGAGAATTCGGCTCTTGAGGCATTCGTCGCCGTCTTGAGCGAACAGGATCCTAAGCGAGCCAAGTGAAGAACGTCAGTCTCGGACATCGAACGATCGCCGACATCGACGGACCGGTCGACAAGGTCCTGCGCGGTCTTGGAGACCCGGAGCCGCCGATCGATCTACGTATTGTCCGCGACCTGCTGAAGCTTGACCGCGGCTACTACTCGACCACGGACGACAGCCTTTTGCGAGAGACCTTCTCGCGCATGAAGGTCGCAGGTCTTCAGGTTCTTCTCCGCCCAACGATCCTACGCGAAGCGGTCCAGACCCTGAGCCTCAAAGCCCTGTACTTGCCCGATCAGAAGCGGATCCTGCTCGACCAGGATCTCCCCGTCCTCAAGCACCATTGGAACGAGGCTCATGAGATCGGGCACGACATCATCCCGTGGCATAATGAGATGATGTTGAGCGACACCGAGCAGACGCTCATGCCCGCCTGCCACCAGAAGATCGAGGCCGAGGCAAACTATGCCGCCGGCCAGTTGCTGTTTCTCGCAAGCCGCTTTGCCGCCCAAGCTGCAAGCTCTGCTCCGAGCCTGGCTCTCGTCAAGAGCCTGAGCAAGGGATTTGGCAACACCATGACCTCAACCCTGTGGCGCTTCGTCGAACAATGCCATGGCGGCCGGCCGATCGTAGCCCTCGTCACTGGCCATCCGCATCGGACACGGCGCAAGGCTGATTTCGATCCTGCCAATCCGTGCCGGTATTGCGTGGAATCGCCTCCGTTCCGTGAGCGGTTCGGCACGATGCGCGAGACCGATCTGTTCGCGACTATCGTCGGCTATTGTGGTTCGCAGAGCGGGGGCAGTCTCGGTCGCAGCGAGGTGCTGTTGGCGGACCTCAATGGCGATCGGCATGTTTTCGATTTCGAGACGTTCTTCAATCGCCACGAGGCGTTGACACTGGGCCATTGGCTGCGCTCATACAATGCGCCGGTGCCAGTGCGAGTGTTCTAAGGAGATGGTCCGGCGATCAACTCTCGTGGTCGATGGACCGCTCGCGATGCGGATGCAGCGGCTGGTGGCGGCACGGGAAGGAAGCACCGGCCGTGAAATCCTCACGCTTCCATTCCTTGCTGCTCGTCTTGCCGGCGGCTTTGTGGCGCCCGTCGCGACCGACGTTCTTTATCCCGCCATTCAGGCGGCGCTGGCTGCGGGCGGCTTCCAAGACCTCGGCCACGAGTCGAGCCTACCGGGGATGCCCCGGGCTGTCCTTCAGTCGCTGACCGCAGTCTGGCGCGCCGACATCGATCTTTCGTCCTTGCCACAACATGTCGGCCGCTTCGCGGATCTGTGTCTCCTCGAAACGCGCATCAGAGAGCGCCTTCCCGCCTCCAGGATGCTGCCCCGCGATCTTCGCGACGCTGCATTGGCGAGGGCTTCATTTTCCACGTCCTTGCTCCGGCCAGTCACGCTCGATGGAATCGTTGAGATCAATGCCGTCTGGCGCCCCCTGCTCAACGGGATTGCGCAATTCACGGGGCTCTCCTGGAACATCCCGGCGCCGACGGAGGAACAGGCGTGGTTTAAGGGCACAATCCACCGGCAGCCAGTGACACCGCCGGCGACATTCTCGGCCGAGGCGAGCGCAGGTCCCAAATCCGAGGTGGTGGAGGCGCTTCGGTGGGTGCATCGGCTGCTGTCTTCTGGCGAGGCAAGAGCCAAGGAGATCGGCATTGCGGCGACGTCGACGACGGACTGGGACGACCATTTTCTCGCCTATGCAAATAGCGCGGGCCTTCCCCTGCACTTCTCGCACGGCATACCAGCGCCAAGCACGCCGGAGGGGCAAGCCTGTGCCGCATTGGCCGACGTTCTAAGGACCGGTCTCAGCCAGGAAAGGATTTGGCGCCTGATCAGACCGCTGCCGCCACGGCCCTTCGCGGGCACCCTTCCGAAAGACTGGTTTGCCGGCATACCGCGCGGCGCGGGCCTGAGGACGCTCGAACAGTGGCGCGAGGCGCTCATCGCCGCGAGATCCCATCGCGCGGACGACATGGCTGCGGAAGGTGCCCTGCTTCCGATTCTGGAGCTTCTGGCGCGCGGCCCCGAGGCCGGCCAGGAAGCCGGCCGACTCCTACTCAGCGGCGCGAGCCTCGCGATGTGGAACTGCGGAGCGCGCCACCACACGCGGTTTCGCTTTCCTTGCAGGCAATGCGGGTGCGCGACGGCCGAGACCCGGCGAACAGCGTTGTGTGGAGCCCCGCTTCGCATCTCGCTGCGAGCCCGCGACCGTTCACGCGACTGCTTGGTCTGACGAGCCGATCCTGGCCTCGGCTCGAGAATGATGATCCTTGATCCCTCACCATCTTCTCGACCGTCGGATGCTGCATGTATTGACGACAGCAGATCGCGATCGCCGGCACTTTGAGGTTATCCGCGATGGAACGCGCGAGCACCTGATCCTCTCGCGGCCACAGCGCAATGCAAAGGGCAGCATCCTATCGCCAAGCTCGCTCTATCCCGCGAACGAGGTGGTCCAGAAGCGTGACCGTATTCCCGAACACGCGTTCAGCGAAGCAGACCGGCTTCTGGCGCGGCCGCGCGATGCGGGAGCGCTCGAGCATGTCCGTCAGAGCCAGCAGTGCTGGCACGCCACGACGGCTTGGTCGCATCCGACCATCCCGCGATCCTAGCCGCTCTCGCCCGGAGCCAATCGACGACGTCGCTTCAGAGGCTCCTGCGGGACCCGCTCGGCTACGTCTGGCGCTATGCGCTGGGATGGCGCTCCATCCGCCTGGAGGGCGAGCCGCTCCAGCTTGATCCGATAGCTTTTGGCGAATTGGTACACGAGCTCATTGCCGGCGCGATAACACGGCTTGAGCCAAGGCCGGGCTTCGCGCGCGCAAACGCCGACGAGATCGAGGCCGCCATTGAGGCAGCGTCCAGCAAGGTTCTGGCGTCCTGGCCGCTACAGCGCTCGGTGCCACCAGCTATCCTCTGGCAACATACCGTGAAGGAAGCCGCTCGCCGCACGACCAAAGGTCTTGCCTGCGACGATCCGACCCGGGCGGATACAAGGAGCTGGAGCGAAGTCCCGTTCGGCCAGGAGACGCTAATAGGCGGCGACTTGCCGTGGGATGAGACGGTCAAGGTACCGATAGAGCAAGCGGGACTTGTCTTTGGTGGTCGGATAGATCGGCTCGACATCCGCGCCTCCGGCGAGGCTGAGATGCATCAGAACATCACGGTCACCGTCGAGCCGTCCGCTTACCTGCAAGCCGTCGTGGCTCGGGCCGAAGCGGCTTCACGCGTTCAACTCAACGGCCAGCTCGGCACGGGAATGCAGGGGCCTGGCGACAATTCGGTTAAGTCCACACAAGGGCCGCCGACAGGATCACAAGAATGAAGATGCTATTCCCACAAACGTGGCGCGCGGGCATGCAGCGTGTCAGCGTAGCCATTGACGACAATATGGGTGAGCCAGTTGTGGTTATTCCTGTGACTCCGGGGAGGCCTAACTTCCCCGGAGAGCCTCAGCCTGACAGGGCTGTGACTGGGACCGCTGTCTTCATGGCGAAGCCTGAGACTGTGGTGATGGGCATAACAAGGTGCATGCGCGCGGCCATTCGCTGAGCCCGCTCATAACCACAAGCGTCCCCATCTTCACTTTCGATCACAAGGCGCTGCCATGGCCGTTGCTGCAAGGCTATCGCATCACGCTCATTCGCACGGGTGAAGCCTTCGAGGTAACAGACATCAAGTCTGACAGCGTTGCGCGTATCGAAGTCAAGGTCGTTCGGCTCGGCAGGTGCCGCGCGGCAATCAGGGTGACAGTGGAGCGTCAATCAGGATGAGAGAGCTTCGCCGGGCTCGTGACGCAGGGAGGGCGTAGCCCGACCGGAGTTACGAGCCCGGCGTCGGCGCGATCCACAGGGG
>NZ_JADYVQ010000047.1:0-5982 GCF_020193895.1 Bradyrhizobium sp. NBAIM14
GCTCCGCGACAATCAGAGTTCAAAAAACTCTTGCGCGCGACAATTAACGCGGCAATCATCACCTCGCCGCGACACCGACTCGCCATCCTGATTGTCGTGCGCTTCCCACCCAGATTGTCGCGCTATAGCCGCATCACGACGACGGGCCGGATTGGCGCTCAGCCAATCTATTGCACGCTTACGGCTGATTGGCGTCACGATTTCAGGCACTCCCGGCTCCCACGTCTCTTCGACCAAATAGACTCGCCCGCCCGACCAACCGATTTGTTCGGCCTAGAAGGTTCTTAGTGTTGTTTGAGAGTGTAGGGGCGACGGCGCGTGCGGGAGGCCCATCTATATTGGTCCCAAAGCCGTTGAGCTATGCTCTGGTGCGTGAAGACGCGTTCCCCGCTCTCTTCGATCACCAGCTCGCGAGTAAGCCACTCTAAACGCAGCTCGGCCTCCAACGGGCATTTGCCGTCGCAGATAGCCGCCGCGACGACTTCAATCTGTTCTTCGATAAGATCCCGGAGGACTTGGATGCGGGGTAATGCGTCCATTGTGCTGCTCTCCGGCTGAGAAAAATGGCGGGCCACTTTACGCTCTAAGTTCCGGCTGGCACCTACCAGAATTGGTCGGCCGCCGAAGGGCTCCGCCTTCTCCGCTGCGAGCCTCTCTTGCCAAGCGTCCCATTGCTTCTCCGTGCCGCCGTTTGCGAAATACGCCTCGTGGTCATCGACCGCGTCCTCATCAGAGACAGCGCCCAACGACTCACCGCTTATCGCATCCCGCACGAATTGAGGGATGGCGGGCAACGTGCGCGCCTTATACGCCTTGGTCAGTGCAGCCGTGTCAGAACGCTTGCCGTATGTCTTCCCGTCGTGAATACGCGTCACGCCCGGCGCCACAACGTACCCGCCAACTCCCTTAACGTCGGTCTCGCAGTCCCGCTTCAGCTTACCGGCGCTGCACCCTAGCCTGTCGGGATTAGAGAAATAGAGATGCCGCCCGCCGCGTTGGGTCCGCACGGCGACGGTTTTCTTGGGCAACTCACCGTTTCGTTCGACGAATAAGTCGAACAGCCTCACTCCATCGCGATGCTCGCCATTGCGCTCTTTCAGGTCGTTGTCTACCACTACAAGGCCGCTCGGCCCGCAAGCGATGGCCGGGAGGACATCAGGCTTCTCGCTCATCAAGCGCCGTACCGGCGCCCGGTTAGTTGTCGCACCGATAGCGAACGGCTCAAATCCGTGTTTGTCAAAGAACGCGCGACGCTTCGCTTCCCGCTCTTCCGCGGGAATTTGTGTGTCGAACTGACCGTGCGCGAGCGTCAACGGGACCTTGCTCTCCCCGTCGACAAAAAGGATCGCAATGCCTGCGTTCACAAGCTCAATCGCGATGCTCCTATTGTCGCTACGCGCCCGTCTACTCGCGCCCACTCGCGTTTCCAGTCGCGCACTTCCGCGTCGAGCGGTTTAGTCATTGCTGTAAGCCCTTCCGGTAATCGTTAGCTGGGCAGAAACCTCATTGTCGAGCTGTTCGACATCCCGCATTCTCTGGTCCACCGCCGCCTTGACATCTTCATACGAAAAGCCGTAACCGGCGGCCTCTATCTCAACCTTCAGGTCGTTCTTCGTGTCCTGATACTCTGCCTTCTGATCGGCAAAGATCTGCTCCACGTTAAACAGTCTCTCGATATAGCGCTTCAGCGCCTCGCGACTCGCGATATGTGCGTTCGCCTTCTTACTTTTTTCTGATTCCTCGAATATTAATTCGACCTCAGAGGGGGCCTTCCTGATTCGAGAATCGCCAGCACTACCTTCCCGTGCTGGTCAATAAATAGCTTCCCGTCGCTACCCTGAATCGCGGGCGCGATCAGCGTTCGTCCGATATGGTCAACCCCCTTGAAGTGGGCGGTGGCTGTGCCGGATCGCGTGTGCGTCATGATTGCTAGTCCTCTTGGGGTTTACGCTGCGGCCTTGGTGGCAGCGCGTTTGTGGCTATGGGTAGCGTGCGCCGTGGCCGCACGCTTTGCGGTTTTCGTTTTGGTCGGTAAAACGATCTAATTGATCAGCTTTGTTAGCTCGGCCTTCGACTGGCCGACGCGCCCATCCAGTTCATCAGCTCTGGCCGAAACCAGTAGAGCAACAAGACGCTGAGCCTGATTGGGGTCGAGTCTGCCGAGCAGATCGCGGTTCGCCTCATCATTACGGCCCAACTCGTCGAGTGCCCTCAAAACGCCGCGCGCAAGCGGTCGAATACGCCTGGACTTCGCTTCGGCATTGGCATCGTTGATACCCGCGTCAATGAATCGATTCTCAATTGCGTGCAGTAGTGCATGCTGGGCATCTGACTTCAGTGCGGCGATAGCGTGAGCGGAGGTTGCGCCGTCGAACAGCGATCCCACCTCAATTTCTCGGAGGTCCGGTTTGGTTCGGCCGCGACGCTGCTTTGTGCTGAGCCACTGACCGACCTCACGCTGAGCGGCTTGCAGCTCTGCTCGACCTCGGGCGATCAACACACGGGCCTGCTCGACGCTCACACCTGCGGCCTTAGCGATCTGATCGCGCGCATCGGTGAAGCCTAATGATCTCAAGCTAGCATCTGCCCAAGCAGCCAGGATCGGCCGCTCAAGCTTCGAGGCTCGCTGCAAGCGCTTCAGACACTCGCGCGCGATATGCTCACGAGTCGCCGCTGTGGCTCTGGACTGCAAAGCGGCCTCGATCAACCGCCGACGAGCGCGAAGCTCCGAAAGTTGTAAACGGTGGACGTGCCTCTCGGGGCCGAACAATTCCACATCGTCACCATCGAACGCACTGCGTGCGTCGACGATGGATGTGAGCTTCGACTCGCCTAGTTCGTTTGGAAGCGGGGCGAACGGCACCTCTTTTTGTACGTGAGGGGAGGGTGCGAACATCTCCGAGGTTGCGCGGCGCAATGGCGTTTCGCGGGGGCTGCTTACGGTGTGGCGACGCCAAGTTGCGGCGGCGGTGGTTGGCAAGGCGTCGAACTTCGTGCCAATCCAAATTGGTGCCGAGAGCGGTAGCGGGACAGCCGGCGAGCCCGAGCGTATTTCGCGGCTACAGACGAAGCCTTTGGAGATCGCCGCGCTGCCGGCCAAGGTTTGCGGGGTTGTCGAGATCGAGGTGAACGGGGCGCGCATCCGGGTCGAGCCCGGCGTGGAGCTGGCGACGCTGTCGACCGTGCTGGCGGCGCTTCGGGGCATCCGGTGATTGCGCTACGCTCTGACCTCAAAGTGGTGCTGGCGACACAGCCGGTCGATTTCGCAAGTCGGTGCATACGCTGTCCGCACTGGTGAGCGAAGCGCTGCGTGCGAACCCGTATTGTGGCGACGTCTTCGTGTTCCGCAGAAAACGCATGGACAGAGTGAAGCTTCTGGCGTGGGACGGCAGCGGCATGGTGCTGGTGACGAAGTGGTTGCACCAGGGGCACTTCACCTGGCCGCCGATCCGCGACGGCGTGGTGCATCTCAGTGCGACGCAGCTCGCGATGCGGACGCGCGTCTCACCCAAGCCTGTGAAGCAGCCGGCCGTTTTCGGCTGAGAGGAGAGGATTTCGCTGGAGCCTGTGGCGCGCGGATGTATGGTCCGTTCATGGCGATTCGCCCGGACGTTCTCCCGACTGATCCAGCCGCTCTAACCGAGATGGTGCTGGCGCTTGACGCCGAGAACGAGAAGCTGCGTGTTGCGATGCAGACGCTCAAGGAGATGATCTTCGGGAAGCGCTCGGAACGGCTTGCCACGCTCGTGGCCGAGCAACTTGCGCTTGAGCTTGACGATCTTGAGACAAGTGTCACGCCGCTTGCAGCTGCCAACGACGATGTGCCTGCGGCGAAGCCGGCCGATAAGCCGCGCAAGAAGGCGCGCCGCAACATCGGCGCGTTGCCCAAGCCTCTGCCGCGCTGTGAGCAGGTCCTGGAGCCGGAGGTGACGGCCTGCCCGTGCTGCCAGGGCCAGCTTCACAAGATCGGCGAGGACGTCAGCGAGGTGTTGGACGTGATCCCGGCGATCCTGCGCGTGCTGCGCACGATCCGTCCCACATACGGCTGCCGCGGCTGCACTGATGGCGTGGTCCAGGCGAAAGTGCTGCCGCGCCTGATTGAAGGCGGCATGGCGTCGACGGCCCTCGTGATCCACGTGGTGGTCTCGAAGTTCGCCTGGTATTTGCCGCTTTACCGGCAGGTTCAGGTCCTCGCCGGCCAGGGCATCCATCTTGACCGCGCGACACTCGCCGGTTGGGTCAAACGCGCCGCGTGGTGGCTCAGGAGCCTTTATGAGCTGCAGCTGCGGATGATTCAGGCCGCGCCGCGCGTGTTCTGCGACGAGACGCCGATGCCGGTGCTCGATCCCGGACGACATCGCTCCCGCATCTGCCAGTTCTGGGCGCATGCTATGGATGACCAGCCATGGGGTGGCCCCTCGCCGCCGGCGGTTGCCTACGTATTCGCCGACGGCCGTGGCACCGAGGAGATCGCCGGACAGTTGACGGGCTTTTCCGGCATTCTGCAGGTGGACGGTTATGCCGTCTGCAAGGCGCTGGCCCGCGGTCATGGCGGCGCGATCCAGCTCGCCTTTTGTCTCGCCCATGCCCGATGCAAATTCGTCGAGGTGTACAAGACCACGCAGTCGCCATTCGCGCGCGAGGTGATTGAACGGCTGCAGGCGGTCTATGCGACCGAGGCAGTGATCCGCGGCAGTAGTGCGGAGCAGCGGCTGGCCGCCCGCCGCACCAGGAGCGCGCCGTTGATGGCGGCGCTCAATGCGCGACTGACCGAGATCGTCGGCCAGCTGTTCTCCCAATCGAAGCTGACAGAGGCGATCAACTATGCGCTCAATCACTGGGACGGACTGACGCTGTTTCTCCGCGACGGCCGCGTCGAGGTCGACTCCAACACAGTCGAGCGTTCCATGCGCCCGATTGCCATGGGAAGACGCAACTCCTTGTTCAGCGGCAGCGAAGGCGGCGCCGAGAGCTGGGCCATCCTGGCGTCGATCGTGAACACCGCAAAGCTCCATGAGCTCGATCCGCAGGCCTATCTGACCGACGTGCTGGAGCGCATCGTCTCCGGGCGAACCAAGAGCCATCAACTGCACGAGCTGCTCGCCTGGCACTGGAAGGCGGCGCGCCAGCGCACCGCACAGGCCGCTGCGTGAGCCCACGTCGCCATAAAGCATCGTCATCGATGGCCGCCGCCGCGATGCCACTTGCGGAACTCGAGCGATGGCTGCAGGCTCGAGTCGATCAGCATCCTGCCGCCACCAATCTCCCCATGCTCGACGGCTACGTCGCCGCAATCGTGGCCGGACCGGTGTCGATGAGCCCACTCGACTGAATCTGCCCGCTGCTTGCCATTGATGCCGATGCCTTCAACCACGGCGGCACCCCGGAGTTTGCAGCCTTATCGGCCGTCGCGCTGTGCCACAACGACATCAGCAACACCCTCTCGACCGCACCCGACAGGTTCGCGCCGATGTACCGGCGCAAACCCAGTGGAGACGTCGATCCGCGACCATGGTGCCAAGGCTTCTATGCCGCGATGCGGCTCAAGCTATCGGCGTGGGCGCCGTTGTGGACGCCAGCAACGTCAATCACGGCCTACTTCTGCCCATCCTGCTGCACTGTCGCGACGATCAGGGCCGTCCGCTGCTTGGACCACCACGAAGCGGCCGCGAGACCAAGAACTTTCTGCGTAACGCCCACGCCGATATTCCGGCGGCGGTCGAGGCCTTGCGGCAATACTGGATGCCGATCCGCTACGCCCGCGCTCGCTGATCACCGCGGACGTGGGAACTCATCCGGTTACGTTAGAGTCCCGTTGGGTATTGCAGCCAGGCCGAACTTTGGACCATTCAGAACTAGCATTACAGTTGCATCTTCCTGAAGGTTCTGAATCCATGGGCGACCATGATTCGGGATCTGATGATTGGTGGCGCGTCAGTTGAAGATACGCTGACGCTGTGGGCTTCGGCGTTGCGAGATATC
>NZ_JADYVQ010000048.1:0-5301 GCF_020193895.1 Bradyrhizobium sp. NBAIM14
CACCGATGCGTTCATGCCACTCGAGGTGGACCAATGCAGAGCCACATTGAGGGCAGTTTTTGTGACGTGCTATTGAGACCGACTCCATGTGGCAGCTCGTGTCATTGCGTCAAAAGGCCACAGCCGACGTTAGTGTAGCCGCCGCTTCGTGGCGGCTGCGGTAGATGGACCTCTCTGTTCAAATCCTGTGCCAACCGCGACAGCTTGATCAGTAAGGGATAATTTTTCAAGGAAGTGTACCAGACCGACAGCATGTCAGAGATCGGACAGTCAAGGTCATGTTCTAACGTAAGGTCGCAAATCGGACACATGGCGATGGCTTTTTCTAGTTGGACAGAAAAGCCCGCCTCCGAGTCAATGGGAAGAACGGAGGAAAATGACGTCAATGAACATTCTCCGGCCGACTTTGAAATGCGTCCGGAGGCGGGGCCTATGGCTAGAGTATTCCAATTTCCAAATGGCAGGCGACAGTCCGTAAGCCTGATAACCCGCCTGCCCCATCAGCCCTTAGGGCAATGATGGGTCCTCAGCTCTATAAGCCGTCATTGCGATGAACTGTGCGGGGTATGCCGGAGCTGTGCGCTGCTCTCTCGGTCAAGGAGTCAAGGCAAAGGTAGAGAGCTTGATACGTCAAGCTTGTGGCCACGGATAGCCGTCGACCAACAAATTTGCTGGTGTTACCTCATTGCTATGGCGAGCGCGTCGCTGAGGGCTCACCTGGGGTAACCAAATGGGGTCGGTCAGATCGGAGGTCTGACGAGACGGACGGGCTGCTCAGAAGCAGGGCTGCAATGAAACGTCATTGATCAAAATCAGATAACAGCAGGATCCATTTGGTTGGCCAAATGCTTGGTGAACCAATCGCCAGTGACTCTGTTCACGGTTGCGAGGTGACACACATAGGGATCCTAGCGTTTATAAGCACGAGATGCTTCGGTTCGCGAGCTCGATTGTAAGCGTCGAGCTGCAAATCCGTCAAGCAGCGGGACGTCTTGCTGCGGCGGGAGGGCGAGCCATCGGGCATCAACCGGATCTACCGGCTTTATCGCGAGGAAGGGCTCACCGTCTGCAAAAGGCGGGCTCGCCGCAAAGGCCGTGGGGACCCGTGCCCCGATCCTGGTCGAGGCGAGGCCGAACGCGCGCTGGTCGCTGGACTTCGTCCACGACCAGTTCGCCAATGGCCGACGCTTCCGCATCCTCAACATCGTCGACGACGTCACCAACGAATGCCTGGCGCCATTCCGGAGACGTCGATCTCGGGGCGGCGCGTGGTCGGCGAACTGACGGCAATCGTCCAGCGACGCGGCAAGCGAGAAATGATCGTGTCCGACCATGGCACCGAGTTCACCTGCAACGCCAGCAGGCCCGCCGTTCCGACAGGCTCATGACAGCCTGCAGATGCGCGATCGCAGCGCGCTTAGCGGCGGGCCTTACCATTTTTTGAAAGGAGCTCGCGAAGTGCGGCGGCATCGAGCATCTGCTCGGCCAGAAGCTTCTTCAGCTTCACGTTCTCCTCTTCCAAGGCCCTGTCCGACTTCACCGACGTGAGCGCGCTCGGCATTAAGTAGAGCTGGTCGTCTGAATTGCGCATCAGGTGCGTCCGTGCCGTTCGAGATCATCCTCAATTCGCGACCACGCACAGTGCACTCTCGCGCGGTCGCCTTACAGCAGATCGTCAGATCGCTTTGCTGGGCAGCACGAGCCAAATGTCGTCTTGTCGATGACCTACAGGCACGCTGCGACGACGCCAGCACGCGGGAGAGCTCGGCGCTGGTGGTTCTGTCGGTGCCAAAAAGAAGGGCATGCTGTCGCTAAGTCAGGCGAATTGTTTAGTCGTAATCCGGACACGATGCTCTGGGGAAACCCTCCACTGTGCTGCCCAAGCAGGTTGTGGGAGCTGAGCGCACGAGATCCAACTTGTCATTGATGGTTCGGGCATAACAGTCGCAAGCCAGCGCCGATTCAGTGTCTCAGCAGCAAACTCTTGCGCGACGCTGTGAGGAATCGCGCATCCATGGTGCGACTTACACTCTGAGGGTCAAGTTCAGCAAAATCGATGATTGGGGTCCGATCAAGCCATTCCCTTGGAACCGCCGTCGCTCGGCCACCTGCTGGACGCGGATTGGTTCGTCGCCGCCGGCCCAAGCCTTCGTTCGCTTGGAATTGCGCCTAAGTTCCCGACTGATCGTGGGTGGCGACCGGCCAGGGCCGCGCTCCTCAAGGCTGAGCATCGTCCCATCGCAACAACACCTTTAGCAGGTGTTGCACTGGCATCGTGAACCGAAGCCGCTCTTCACCTTGATCCAGTGCTTCGCGATAGGGAGCAGTGCGATCTCAGAGATCGGTTCGACGAGCCTGAACGCGCTCCGGCTTGCGGCAGCTGCAAAGCGGAGCTGCGTCGCCGCGACTAAACCGTGGAACAACCAGGATAGTGAACAAGAGCACTATCTGTCTAAGGACGGTGGCGGCGTATCCTTTGTGCGCGTTGGCAGTATCGGATATTCGATCTTGGGTAACCGGCCGGTCAATGAATTAAGAAACGCAACGATATCGTTCTTCTCCTTCTCGGTGAGCTCGGCGCCGAGCTGCACCTCACTCATAATGCCTACCGCTTCCTGGAGCGTCCAAACCTGACCCGAATGGAAGTAGGGAGCTCGCAGGGCAACGTTGCGCAAAGGGGCGGCGCGGAACACGTATCGGTCGCTGAAGGCCTTCGTGACCGCGAAACGCCCCTGGTCGGCTGGGGGAAGCAGTTTGCTGTCTGGTCTTTCAATCACGCCGAACGCGAAAAACTCCTGCCCACCAATATTGATTCCGTTGTGGCAGGAGGCGCAGCCTTTGTCCACGAACAGCCGCAATCCTGCCTTTTGGTGGTCATCCAGCGCGTTGGCATCGCCGTTCAGGTATCCATCGAACGGAGCTGCTGGTGTCGTGAGCGTCGCTTCAAAAGCCTCGAGCGCTTTCGCGAAATTGTCAAAGGTGACCGGCGGTGTATCACGCGGGAATGCTTGCTTGAACTTGCCCACATAATCTTCCATCGAATTCAGTGTGGTCGTTACGTGATCCGCAGTCGCATTCATCTCGGCGCTCGCCTGAACGGGCCCCTTGGCTTGTGCCTTAAGATCCGGCGCGCGTCCGTCCCAGAATTGCGCGACATTGAACACTGAATTGTAGACGGTCGGCGCCCGCCGCGCTCCCCGTTGCCAACCGTGACCAACTGACGTTGGACCCGCGTCTACGCCGCCGGTGCCAAGATTGTGGCAGGTATTGCAGCTAATGATCCCACTCGCCGACAGACGAGGGTCGAAGAACAGCATCTTCCCGAGCTCCGCTTTCTCGGTAGTCACGGGATTGTCCTTTAGGGCGGGGATACCAGAAGGGATCGGTTTGAAGATCTGTCTGGCTGTCATCATCAAATCGTCGTTTGCGATGGCATTGCATGAGACACACATCAGAACGGTAGTAATCGATACCTTGAGCATGACGTGAGACTTCCAGATCTTGCCGCGCCGCTACCGAACAACAGTTCTTCAGAAGAGGCGCCCGCTGCATGGATGGCTTTTGCTATGCAGGAACTGAGCCAGCGCGCGCGAGTGAATTGGTCTAGGGTTTCTGTGTTCGATGTTGGCTTCACGACAGTTGTCGTTAGCCCGACACGAACACTTCGACTAATCACGAAGCATAGTGTTTTGCTGCTCTTCGAGGAGGCACGACGCGTCTCTCCGACGAAATGCAGGGGGCAGTGACGTCGCAGGCACCTGTCCCGGGAGTAGATGAAACCTCCCTCCAATTGGATTCGAATCGATGTCGCAGGCGTTACACTATTAATACGAGCCCGATCGAAGCTCCGCCCCGTGCCTAGCGCAGCGCCGTCAGTCCCTCCCCAACCGGCTTTCGGTCCCATGGGCCTGAAAGGGGGCTGCCAGGCTGTCACGACGGGATGAGGCCTGGCGCTGAGCTTGATGAACTTAGCTAACTGTCTGCCGGATCGCGTCTAGTGTCCTGAACCAGAAGTTCGCAACATCGCGTCGTGTTGTACCGGGGCATTGTAACGGCAGAAGCGTTCGATGGAAGCAAGGATATCATCGGCTGACTTGGTCCATCGGAACGGCTTGGGATCAGCGTTATGTCGTTCGATGAACGAGGCGATGTCCGCCCTGAGGGCGGCTACGCTGCGATAGACGCGGCGCCTGATCTTCTAATCGGTAAGAAGCGCTCGACCTGATTGAGTCATGACGAACTGGTCAGGGTCAGGTGCACATGCCAGCGCGGCCGCTTGGCCAGCCATTTCCGGATCAGCGGGGTCTTGTGAGTGGCGTAGTTATCCATGACGAGATGGACGTCGAGTTGGCGCGGCACAGCGGCCTCGATCTCGTCCAGGAATTTGCGGAACTCGGCGGCACGGTGCCGTCCGTAGCACTTGCCGATAACCCGTCCGGTCGCAATGTCGAGGGCGGCGAACAGCGATGTGGTGCCGTGCCTTTTGTAATCGTGGCTCCTTCGGGCCGGCTGGCCGGGACGCATCGGCAGCATCGGCCGACTGCGGTCCAGCGCCTGGATTTGAGACTTTTCATCTACACACAGGACGATGGCGTGTGCCGGTGGCGAGACGTAAAGCCCGACGACATGACGCACCTTGGCCACGAAGTTCGGATCAGTCGAGAGCTTGAATGTCTCCAGCCGGTGCGGCTGGAGCCCGAAGGCCCGCCAGATACGTTTCGGTGCTCCCGAGCGCGGCTCATCGTGCAGCCCAGCCACGCGCTGCTTCACAAAGCCCCGCCGCCGTTTGCCTACCGTCCCCCGCTCCAGGCCTAGCTTGGCCGTCACTTCCTTGTTCTGACCGCCTTCCGCGCAGGCCAGCGCGATCCGGGCTCTCAGAGCCAACGCCTGCGCCGCCTTTCGCCGCATTCTCAGCGGCTGAAGTTCAGCACGCTCATCATCGCTCAATACCAGGGGCGCAAGTCGCTGGGTCGCCATCAGATCCTCCGTCGCTGTTGCAGCCGCCATCTCTGGCACAGCGACGCGAATCTAATGCGAATCTACGATTGCGAACTTGTGACTCGGGACACTAGCACTACTTTGGCAGATTGTTGGATTTGGGCTCTTTATTAGGATTCCCGAATCGACTTTTCAATGATTCATGGGTGGTCGGCTCTTGGAGGGCTGACCATGGTGGAATGGGAAGACGAACTCGAACGCTGGCTGAAGCCGTTCCTGGACCGGTTGGGTCATAAGACCGGCAGCGGATGTGTCCCCTGTACGTTGCGGGATTGATCGGCCCGGGCGATCGCAAGAGCGTTC
>NZ_JADYVQ010000049.1:0-5052 GCF_020193895.1 Bradyrhizobium sp. NBAIM14
CGTTTGTTCGAGAAGTGATCCGCCGGCATCCGCGCGCGCCTCTGCCGGCCATTATCGGCAACTGCCAAGCAGGCTGGGCGACCCTCGTTCTCGCCGCAACAAACCCTGACTTGACAGGACCCATCGTCATCAATGGATCACCGGTGACGGCTGTATCGGGAAACATCGGCGACAACACTTTCCGCTACATTGCCGGCATATTCGGCGGAGTCTGGATCCCGATGCTTCTGTGCGACCTTGGCCAGGGCATGTTTGATGGAGCCAATCTCATACACAATTTCGAGATGCTCAATCCCGAGCGCCGGCTGTTCCTAAAGTACGCCGAGCTTTTCCGCGACGTGGATACGACGCGCGAAAGCTTTCTTGCCACCGAGAAGTGGTGGAGCAGCTTCTGCTTGCTGCACGAAAACGAGATCTGCTGGATTCTCGAAAACTTGTTCATCGGCAACCGGCTCGGCAAGAACATGGCCTACCTGGGATCGGGGCGTCAGCACGTGGATCTCAAGCAGATCCGCGCGCCGATCATCGTGTTTGCCAGCCATGGCGACAAAGTGACGCCGCCCCAGCACGCTCTGAATTGGATTACAGATGTTTACGAGAACGAGGAGGAGATCCGCGTTCGCGGCCAACACATTATCTATATGGTGCATGACGACATCGGGCACCTCGGCATCTTCGTCTCTTCAAAAGTTGTCAATAGGGAGTTCCGGCAAGTTGCAACCACGCTTGAGGCAATCGAAGCGTTGATGCCTGGCCTCTACGAAATGTGCATCAAAGATGTTCAGGAACATGATGGACGAAAAAGCTTCAGTGTTGAACTAGTCGAACGCAGCTTCAAGGACATCCGGGCATTGAACGACGACTATCGCGATGAGTTCCCTTTCGGTGCGGTTGACCGGGCGTCTGAACTTCAGGCACAGATCTATCACACAATCGCCCGCCCCTTCGTCAGAGCTGCAGTCACAACCTTCACGGCCCAAGCTAGCCGAAGTGTTCACCCGGAGCGCCTGTCGCGAGCGCTAATGTCTTCGCGAAATCTGATGCTGGCTGGCTTCAAGTCCATAAGCGAGCAGGTTCGCCAGTCTCGAGCCAAGGCCAGAGTAGATAATCCATTCCTGCTGGCGGAAGCCTTGTATGTGCAGCATATCGCACATGCGATGATCTGCTGGCGCGACCTGCGCGACATGATGTATGAGCTGATGTTCCACAGCATGTGGAACACTCCTTTGCAGCACTATTTTAGTGATCGCTACGAAGTGCAGGCGAGGCAAATGACGCTAGAAGAATTGAGGTCGCGCCCGGACGTTCAGTTTGCGCTTAAGATGATCGCGACCGGCGGCTTCATCGAGGCCGTCATCCGCATTATGGCGCTGCTTGTGAGCGATCGCGGCGGTATCCGCCGCGACCGTCTCGATCGCTGGTCACGCGTCCTGACGGAGAACGAGCCGTTCCGCTCTGTCCCTTCTGACCGTCTGACTACAATCACTCGCCAACAGACCATCATCGCCACTTTGGAACGGGAGCAAGCAATCGAGACCCTGCCATTGCTGCTGGATGACTCTGAGGAGCGCCGCCGCGCCTACCTGGTCGCACGCTATGTACCCGGTCCCATCGCGGAAATGTCGCCGAAGTCGATCGACCTCCTAGGGCGGTTTGCTCAGGTGCTTGAGCAGCCGCCAATCACCGGCGATGTTACCGAAAATCCTTTGGCGTAAATGAAGGCTGAGTAAAGCGTCGATGCTTGGCGTAAAGGATGACCATTGGCTTGAGCGCCAGGCGTGGCAACTGAGGGCAATGTCGATGCGCCTCGTAGTTGGCACAGGATTTGAAGCCAGTTCGTCCTGCACGTTGTACTCTGACGCTTACGGCTGGAGCGGCCAAACATGTTCGACGCGCGCCTATTGTGTGTTCCGGATCCTGAGCGCTGATGGTACGGAGGGCTCGAATTCAAGAATTGACTTGACGAAAGAAGTGAGCAGATACCGATGCGTTCCCTTTGCAGATAAGAACCAGCCGCGCTGAAGTCGTCGAATCTGGCGACTTCCTCCGGACCGAGCAGAGATATTAGTTGTTGGGGCACTTTCTCCCTGCCGAAATCCGCAGAATGGAGTTCTTCGCCGTGGACCACGATACCATCCGCGCCGAGCTGATGTACTTGGAGTCCCTTGGCTCCCGAATCTCGGGCTCAAAGAGCCACGATCAACTTGTAGAGCATGTCAAACAGCAGTGGGCCGACTTCGGTATGCGAGTTCACGAGGACGTCTTGCATTTCGATCGCTGGAGCATGGCTGCAGAAAATCCCGACGGTCTGCGTCTTAAGATCGACGGGCGCGACATAGCGATCTCTTCGGTCTTTCCCTACTCCGGGACCACCGGCCCCCTAGGGACCGAGAAGCAGTTGTACAGATTGCGCGGTCCAATACCGCGATGGACCAAAGCGCGCGGAGGAATTGCGGTCGTCGAGGTCCGAAATCGGGAGTTCCCGTTTGATGCGGCGGTCAAGACTTGGGATCGGGCGCGTGCATGGGGCAAGACCACTATGCCGCTGCTTCCTGCCACGTTCGCCGGCCTCGGTCTGGCGCGTGCTCGACGAGCTGGCGTTGAGGCGGTGATCTTCGCCTGGCGTGGCATAAGCATTTTCAACGCCAAAGGACAGTACTTACCGTTCACGTTGCCCTACCAGAACATTCCAGCGGTCTTCGTGGCCGGAGACGACGCCGACTTTGTGTTGGACGCCGCCTCACGGGCCAGGCGGGCGACGCTCATCCTTGACGCGGTGATCGAACGAAATAGCGCCATGCGTACAGTATGGGCGGCTGTGGAAGGTCGCGGCGCACCCCACGAAACTGTGCTCGTGGTAAGCCACAGCGATGGTACAAATATTGTCGAGGAGAACGGCCACATCGGTGTGGTCGAACTCGCGCGCCAGACTGTCGCTCACCCATTGGCACGCACGGTCATCTTCGTGTTAACAGCTGGACACCTTCGAATACCGGCGGTGACCGAGGATGGCCAAGCCACTTCGCGCTGGTTGCGGGATCACCCACAATGGTGGGCTGGTGGCCCGGGAGATCGCCACGCGGTGGCGGGCCTGGTGATCGAGCACCTCGGCGCTCGGGAATACCGGGACAATCCCCTCAAAAACACCTACGGGCCGACAGGCAACCCCGCACCCGAACTGCTCTACGCCTCCACCGCGCAGCTGACGGCGCTTATCGAATCAGAGTGGCGTACAACCGGGCAAGCGCCGAGAGTGTCGGCCCCAAACGCGCTCATTCAGTTCGGCGAAGGCCAGCCGCTCTACCTAAAAGGCATCCCAAACATCGCGCTCGTAACCGTGCCGCAGTACCTGTTAAGTATTGAACCGGGCGACTACGTCGACGTCGCTCTTCTGGACAGACAAGTCAGCAGCTTCGCGCGACTGCTGCAACGAATTGACACCATGCCCAGCAACGAAATCGGCACCGTCAAGATGACTACACCACTCGCGAAAGCGGCCGCCGCGCTGCGCGCGATTGGCATTCTCGCTGGCAGCTCGTTGCATTGCCGATGAACCGCCTGCACCAAGCGGCAAACTTATGAAGAGCGTAATTAGCTCGGAGCTCCAGCCAAGCGAACCGATAAAAGCGCCTTTTCGCGTCCGCTTCTTGCTCGGGAGCTATGCGGGATTTTGGGTGATGAGGCGATCAGGCGGCGTGGTTTGCCGGCACGTGGATGACCTCGATGCCGTCGTTGAATCTGACACCTGCGATGACCTTGGGCAACTGATTTGTGCCTTTGAGCCGCCGCCAGGTCTTTGAAGCGGTGATCACCAGCTTGAACACCATCAGCTTGGCGGTGGTCGGCGACAACGAGCCCTTCGTCCGCACGGCTCTGTGCCGCACAGTCGCGAACACGCTTTCGATGGGGTTGGTCGTGCGCAGATGATCCCAATGCTGGGCAGGGAAGTCGTAGAAGGCCAGCAGCGCGTCGCGGTCCTTGGCGAGGCATTCGACCGCCCGGCCGTATTTGGCGCAGTATTTCTCGGCAAAGACGTCGATCGCCGCTTCGGCGGACGCCCGGCTCGGCGCCCAATAGACCTCGCGCAGATCCTTCTTCATGGTGGCCTGCACCGAGAGCGGGACCTTGTCCAGGACGTTGACGGTCTTGTGTACCCAACATCGCTGGTGCCGTGTGCCGGGAAAGACCTCGTCGAGCGCCTTCCAGAAGCCGAGCGCGCCGTCGCCGACGGCAATTTCCGGCGCGATCTGCAATCCGCGCTGTTTGACGTCGATCAGGAGTTCGCGCCAGCTCTGCGCGCTCTCCCGGACGCCGACCTGGAAGCCGATCAGTTCCTTCTTGCCTTCCGGCGTCGCGCCGATCAGCACCAGCATACATTCGCCGTGGTCTTCCATGCGGGCCTGCAGGAAGACCCCATCGGCCCACACGTACACGTATCGCCGCGCCGACAGATCGCGTCTCTGCCAGCGCTCGTACTCGCCCTGCCACTCGGCCGTCAGCCGGGACACCACCGCCGGCGACAGGTTCGGCGCATCCTTGCCCAGCAGGGCCGTCAGCGCCTCCTGGAAGTCGCCGGTCGAGATGCCGCGCAGATAGAGCACTGGCAACAGCGCATCCAGACTTCTGGTTCGCCGCGCCCACAGCGGCAGGATTGCCGAGCTGAACCGGATGCGTTCGCCTTCGCTGGACGCTCCACGGTCGCGAACCTTCGCCCGCGCGACCTCGACCGGGCCGACGCCAGTCTGGATCGTTCGCGTCGGGCCGTAACCATGCCGCACGACACGGGCGCGTCCGTCGGCAAGCTTCAAATCATTCACCGTGGCAAGAAATGTCTCGACTTCGACCTCGACGGCCTGTGCAAGAAGCTGCCGCGCTCCGGCGCGCAGGATATTGGTCAGTGGATCATCGATCTCGTCGGGCTGACGAAGCGGGACAATGTTGCTAGTATCGTTCATGGCGTATCGCTCTCCTCGAGAGGTTCTGGCAGGCTCGACACCCGCCTCGATACGCCGCCTATCTCATTCCGTCAGCACCCACTTTCCCGCATAGCTC
>NZ_JADYVQ010000005.1:0-482694 GCF_020193895.1 Bradyrhizobium sp. NBAIM14
GTTCCAGCTTGGGGCGGGAACCATAGTCGATGCGTGGGGCGGGCTCAATCTGCCGGTCCGAAGTGGCCGCGACGAAGGTGTCAGGTGGGAACGACGTTCCATCCTCCGTCATTGCGAGCGCAGCGAAGCAATCCAGAGTCCCCCCGGCGGAAAGACTCTGGATTGCTTCGCTGCGCTCGCAATGACGATGTGGATGGAGCGAAGCCTTACCGCAGCGGCTTCTTCAGCAGCGAGAAGCGGTCCGGATCGAGGCCCATCGAGGGCTGCAGCATCGGGGCTTCGACGCTGGACATCGTCTTCGCGGGCGGTGCCGAGAACACGGGGTCGTTCGGCACGTCGCGCTGCGAGGTGGCGCCGCGCCAGCGTTCGAGCACGGCGCTGACGAAATGCATGTCGTGGCCGGAGGTGACGGAGGGCACGCTCGAGATGGTGGCCTCGCCGCGCGGCAATTGGTGCGGCGGCACCTCCTTGAAGCGCAAGCGGGTCGGCAGCGCCACGCCTTCGCCGAACGCCAGCACCTCGCGGGTGCCGAGCGACGGCACGAAGGAGAGCAGGTTCGCGGCGGCGTCCGACACGGCGGCGCGCAGCAGCGCCTGGTCGCGGTCGTTGGCGAGGCGCATCGTGAACAGCGTGTTGCACTGGGAGATGATGGTGGCGTCGAGCTCGGCGGGGCGCTGGGTGATGAGGCCGAGATAGACGCCGTATTTGCGGCCTTCCTTGGCGATGCGCGATACCGCCTTGCGGGTCGGGCCGAAGCCGATGTTGCGGTCGGCGGAGGCGTAGCGGTGCGCCTCTTCGCAGACGAACAGCAGCGGCGAGACGCCGTCGCTCCACAGGCCGAAATCGAAGGCCATGCGGCAGAGCACGGAGACGACGGAATCGATCACCTCGGCCGGGAAGCCGGCGAGCTGCATCACCGTCATCGGCTTGCCGTTGGCGGGCAGGCGGAACAGATGGCTGATCACCTCGGCCATGGTGTCGCCGCCGACATTGGCGTTGTCGAACATGAAGGCGTAGCGCGGGTCGTTGCGCACGGCCTCGATGCGCGAGATCAGCTTGTGATAGATGATGCGCGAGGAGCGGTTCTCGAGCTTGCCCATCCGCTCGTCGATCAGCGACAACAGGTCGACCAGGCGATAGGGCACAGGCGTATCGACGGTATAGCCGATCTGCTTGGGATCGATGCGCTTGAGGCCGATGCGGTCGGCGTTCTGGTACTGGGTGTAGACGCCTTTGGCGAGCGGGATCACCTCGGCGAGGATGTCGAGCTCTTCCGGCACGCCGGCGCGGCCGCCGAACAGCACGTCGACGATTTCCTCGAAGTTGAACAGCCAGAACGGCAGCTTCAGGTTCCGCGGGTTGAGCACCAGCGCGCGGTCGCCGAAGCAGCGGCCATATTCATTGTGCACGTCGAGCAGGAAGATGCGCAGGTTCGGCCGCGCCTTCAGGATCTCGTTGAGCAGCAGCGAGACGCCGGTCGATTTACCGACGCCGGTCGATCCCAGCACGGCAAAATGCTTGGACAGCATTTCCTCGACGTCGACATAGGCGATGACCGAGCGGTCCTGCTGCAGGAAGCCGACATTGATCTGGTCCGAGCCGGTCGGCGCGTAGATCGTGCGCAGCTCCTGGCTCGTGATCAGGTCGACGGCATCGCCGATGGTCGGATAGTTAGTGACGCCGCGCTGAAATTTGGCCTTGTCCGCGGCATTGAGGATCTCGCCGAGCAGGTCGACGGAGGCGATGGCAATGTAATTGTCGGAGCTCGACAGATTTTCGCAGGAGACCTCCGTGATCATCGCAACGATGACCGAGCTGGCGCAGCGAATGCTGACGAACCGGCCGACGGTGGCCCGCACCTCCGAGATCGGCATCCGGCTTTCCGCCAGAAGCCCAACCCGGGCGAGCGATCCGCGAACCGAAATCACGCGTCCAAAGGATGTCACGATGAATGAACCTGGCAAGAGCAAGGGGAGTTGCCCGGACTATGCGCGGCCGTCGCTGCACAAACGGTTAAACGCCGGACGCGCCGGCTCCGTTAAATCCGCGGTAATTCGGTCGGGAGCCTCGCCGCCAATGCCTGCTTATTGGCAAAATCGCCGGGAAAATGCTGCATTTTCCGGACCTTTCAGGTGAGATGGTCCTTAAGGAAGAGTTTACCATTCGGGCAGGCTGCCCGTCTCGTCCGGAGGCCGGCGGTCAGGCGCCGATCGCAGCAGAATACCGGCTGCTTTGTTGACTGGACCTAATGATTTGTACATTAGTACAAATGAGGTGCCGCGCCGAAAGCCCCGCGTCCGCTCCAGGAGGAAGCCATGCAGCCCGAACCGATCCTCGACCTTGCCCATCTCGGCCACATGGAGCTGCTGACGCCGAAGCCCGACGAGAGCCTGAAGTTCTTCGTCGATGTCATGGGCATGACCGTCAGCGGACAGAAGGGCGAGTCGGTCTATTTGCGCGGCTGGGACGATTACGAGCGCTATTCGCTCAAGCTCACGGCGTCGAAGACCTCGGGCATGGGCCACATGGCGCTCCGTGCGCGCAGCCAGCAGGCGCTGGAGCGGCGCGTCGCCGCGCTGAAGGGATCCGGCTTCGACATCGGCTGGATCGACGGCGACATGGGGCAGGGGCCGACCTTCCGCTGCCGCGACCCCGATGGCCACATCGTCGAGCTCTATTACGAGACCGAATGGTATCAGGCGCCGCCGGAGCTCAAGCCCGCACTAAAGAACCAGGCGCAGCGCTTTCCGGCGCGTGGCGTCAACGTCCGCCGGCTCGATCATCTCAATTGCCTCGCCGTCGACATCAAGGCCAACCGCGAGTTCTTCGAGAATTACCTCGGCTGCCGCCTCACCGAGCAGATCGTACTCAACGACGGCCGTGAGGCCGCGATGTGGCTGACGATGTCGAACAAGAGCTACGACTTCGCCTATTCGCTCGATCACTCGGGCGTGCCGGGCCGCTTCCATCACGTCACCTACGCGCTCGACAGCCGTGAGGAGATTCTGCGCGCCGCCGACATTTTTCTCGAGAACGGCGTGCACATCGAGACCGGGCCGCACAAGCACGCGATCCAGCAGACCTTCTTCCTCTATGTCTATGAGCCCGGCGGCAACCGCGTCGAAGTCGCCAATGCCGGCGCGCGTCTCATTCTCGCGCCCGACTGGAAGCCGATCGTGTGGACCGAGGAGGAACGCAAGAAGGGCCAGGCCTGGGGATTGAAGACGATCGAGTCCTTCCACACCCACGGCACGCCGCCGGTGGAGGTGAAGCACGACTAGCGTATTCACGCAGTGTCATTCCGGGGCGACGCGAAGCGGCGAGCCCGGAATCCATAACCCCGGCTGGTGGGTATGGATTCCGGGCTCCCTCGCTATGCTCGGGCCCCGGAATGACGTTAGTGGGTCGAACTTCGCACCCGCGAGATCGTCTCGCGCACGCCGGTCCAGGCCGGCTTGTCCGGCGCGAACTGCTTGCGCAAAAACGTCACGAGCTCCTCGACCTGTGCATCGCTCATGCTATTCCCGAACGCGGGCATGTAGCCGAGATCGCTGGAGACTGGGTCTGCAATGCCGTGCAGGATCACCTGCACGAGATTATCCGCCTTCGTGCTGTGAACGTTGCTGTTGAGCGCGAGTGAGGGCCGCGTGCCGAACAGCGGCAGACCGCCGACCTCGTGGCAGACCGCGCAGGCGCCTTGATAGAGGCGCGCGCCCGCGGAGGAGGCGACGGTCACTTCCGTTGTGCTTTCGAGCTTGGCGGCAAGCGCATCCTGCGCCTGTTGGTCGACCGCCGTGTCATTGAACGAGTTGAGATAGACCGCCATCGCCCGGATGTCCTGGTCGGGCAGAGCCTTGAGGTCCCGGACAACAGGCGCCATCGGGCCGGCCGCAACGCCGTGGTAACGCGAATGGCCCGTGCGCAAATAGGCGTAGAGCTCATCCTCGCTCCACGGGATCGGCGCGTGCGAGAGCGACGTCAGCGCCGGCGCTTCCCAGCCCTCGGCGAAGCCGCCGGCGAGATAGGCGTTGCGTTGCTCGGCGCCCAGCGCGTTGCGCGGCGAATGGCAGGCGCTGCAATGGCCGAGTCCCTCGACCAGATAGGCGCCGCGATTCCATTGATCGGACTTGGCGGGATCAGGCTTGAACTCCTTCGTGTCGTGGAACAGCGCATTCCAGCCCGCGAGCAACGAGCGGAGATTGTAAGGGAAGGCGAGTTCGTTCGGCGGTGCCGTCCCACGCACTGAAGGCTGCGCCATCAGATACGCATAGAGCGCCTGCATGTCCGCGTCGCTGGTCTTTGCAAAATGCGTGTAGGGAAAAGCGGGATAGAGCTGCCGTCCGTCGCGATGCAAGCCATCGCGCATGGCGCGCTCGAAGGCCGGATAGGACCAGGCACCGATCCCGGTCTCGACGTCGGGCGTGATGTTGGTCGAATAGATCGTGCCGAATGGCGTCTCCAATGCGCGGCCGCCGGCGTTGAGCGCGCCGCCAATGCTGGTATGGCACTCCGCGCAATTGCCAAGCGCTGCAAGCTGCTCGCCGCGGGCGATGGTCGCCGCGGAATAGACCGACGCGTCGGGCCGTGCGATCGGCGCAATTGCGCGACCTGGAAGGAGCGCCGCACCGATGCCGATGGCAGCGGTGCAGACGGCTGCGATCGCTGCAGCGATACCGGCGCGCCTGGCGAACGGATTCGCCCAGACCCGGGAGGGCCGCGATGCCGCCGGTGCGGGCAGAGCCTGCGGCGTCACCGCCGCATCGCCGCGCAGACCCTTGAGGATTCGCTCAGGCGTGAACGGCGGCTCGCGGAAGCGCACGCCGGTGGCATCGAAGATGGCGTTCGCGATCGCCGCTGCGCTCGGCACCGAAGCAGACTCGCCGACGCCGAGCGGCGGCTGGTCCTGCCGCGGCAGCATCAAGACGTCGATCTTGGGTACGTCGGGGAAGGGGATGATGGGATAGGCGCCCCATTCGCGCGCGGCCACCGTGCCGCGCTCGAACGACACCTCTTCCATCAGCGCGCGGCTGGTGGATTGGATGACGTTGCCCTGGATCTGGTGGCGCACGCCGTCCGGGTTAATCATCAACCCGGAATCCTGCCCCGCGACGACGCGCGTCACGCTGACGTCGCCGGTCGTCTTGTTCACCGCGACGTCGGCAACCCAGGCCGACCACGCCGCGCCATAGCCCGGAAACTTGCTGTGGACGTAGAGCGCGTAGGCAAAGCCGCGGCCGTGCACGACCTCGCCGTCCTTCTCCTCGCGAACGGGGCGGGGCGTCCAGCCCGCGCGCTCGGCCACAGCATTGACGAGATCGACAGCGCGCTGATCCTTCAGGTAGCGCAGACGATATTCGATCGGATCGACGCCGGCTTCGGTTGCAGCCTCGTCGATATAGGATTCATGCGCGAAGGTGTTCGGCAATGCCGAGACGCCGCGGAACCAGGAGGCCCGCACGATCGGCGGCGTGTCGTGGGCGACGACGCGCATGTGCTCGTAATCGTAAGGAGGGATCGCGGTGCGGTCGCCCATCTGGAGCACGGTGGGCTCGGGGGAGATGCGACAGGTCAGCAGCAGCGCCAGCGTCGGAGCGGCGTTCGAGGGGTAGCGCGTGGCGAGATCGTAAGCGGCGATGCTGCCGTCAGCGTCGAGGCCGCCATTGACGTCGATGAGCTGCGCGGTGCCCTTGGGCTCCCAGGCGTGCTCCTGCTCGCGCGTCAATTGCACGCGGACGGGACGGCCGACGGCGCGCGACAGCAGGAGCGCATCGGCGGAGACGTCGTCGGCGCAGTTGCGACCGTAGCAGCCGGCGGCCTCCAGCCGGATCACCTCGATCTCGCTCTCGGGGCGCTCGATCAGCAGCGCCAGGTCGCCGCGCAGCACGTGCGGGTTCTGCGTGCCCGACCAGACGCGGATGTTGCCGTCCTGGAAGTCGGCGACGGCGCAGGAAGGGCCGATCGAGGCGTGCATCTGATACGGCCAGACGTAAGTGCGCTGCATCGGCTTGGCCGCGCCCGATATCGCCTTGTCGACCTCGCCCTTGTCGATCAGCGTGCGCGGCGTCGATGGATTGGCACGCAGGGCGGTCTCGACATCGCCAAGATCGGTAAGCGTCGGCGTCGGCTTCCAGCTCACCTTGAGCTGCTCTGCCGCACGGATCGCATTCTCCTCGCGCTCGGCGACGACGCCGACGAAATCGCCGATCCGCACCACGGCGACAAGGCCGGGAATGTCGCGCACGGAGGATTCGTCGACCGCAATGAGGCTGGTGCCGACGAACGGTCCGGCATCGACGCCAGCATAGGGCGGCCGCACCACGCGGCCATGCACCATTCCTGATACTCGGACGTCGTGCACGAAAGTCAGCTCGCCCGTGGCTTTAGCAGGTAGATCGACGCGCGGCACCGACTGGCCGACGATCGCGTAATCGCCGACAGGCTTGAGCTCGACGTCATCGGCGAGCTCGAGGCGGATCGCTTCGTCGCCGATGAGCTCGCCATAGCTGACGCTGCGATTGTCGTGGCCGCGAACGAGTCCGTCCTCGATCTTGAGCTCGGCTTCGGGCAAGTCCAGGCGTTCCGCCGCGCGCGCGATCAGAAAGTGCCGCGCTTGCGCCGCGGCCTTCCGCAGCGGCACGGCCGTGATCTGGATGGTCTCGCTCGCAATCGTCGCGCCCTGGTTCGGCACCAATGCCGTATTGCCGAGCACGACGACAACGCGCGCAAAGGAGACGTCGAGCTCTTCGGCGACGATCTGGCCCAGCGCAGTGCGGATGCCGGTGCCGAGATCGACATGGCCGTTATAGGCCGTGACCGAACCGTCCGCGGTGATGCGGACGAAGGTCTCCGATGTGACCTCGTCCACGCTGCGCGCGACGACGAGCGAACCCGCACGCTCAGCTCCGTTCGTAACAAAGGACGCCATCAATCTGCGGCCTCGGTGAGCTGGCCCGATGCGCGCATCACTGCGCGAAGGATCTCGACATGCGTGCCGCAGCGGCAGAGATTGTAGCGCAGCGCCGCCAAGGCCTCCCGTTCGGTCGGCCGCGGGTTGATCGCGAGCAACGCCTTGGTGGTCATGATCATGCCGTTGAGACAATAGCCGCATTGTGCGGCCTGCTCGTCGATGAAGGCCTGCTGCACGACGTCGGGCTTGTCGCTTGTGCCGAGGCCTTCGAGCGTCACGATGTCGCGCCCGGCGCAGCCGCTCACCGGAATCACGCAGGAGCGTGCCGCCAGTCCGTCGATCAGGACAGTACAGGTGCCGCATTCCCCCAAGCCGCAGCCGTATTTCGGGCCGTTCAGCGCGAGATCATTGCGCAGCACGTAGAGCAGCGGCGTGTCGCGCGCTGCCGTGACCTCGTGGATCCTGCCGTTCACGGTGAGGCGGATCGGTGTCTGCGTCATCCTCGTTCCCAAGCCCAAGACGATATCCAAGATCATGCAATCGCGAAAATTCGTCGCTGCGACGATACCGTTTGTACACAAACGTGCAAGCCATGCATGCCGCACTGCAGCGCGGTTGCCTTCTTTGTGGACAGGGCGGATAGGCAAATGAGGTTTTATGCGGCAGTGGCATCTTTTGCGCTGCACCGCCGCTTGACAGCCCCGGGGCAGCGCGCGCAACATCGTTCGTATACGAATGATAACAGCGGTGTCCGCCGGCTCCGACATGGTGACAGAAACGACGAGCGCCGTCATCGACAAGATCCGCTGCGATGCTTGTCCGGTGATGTGCTACATCAAGCCGGGCGCGGCGGGCGCCTGCGATCGCTATGCCAATCACGACGGCAAGCTCGTCCGCGTCGATCCGCATGTCATCCTGGAGCGTACCGTTTCTCATGGCGGCAAGCTCGTCCCGTTCAGCCGCACCGAGGACTGGGACGGCAACATCGTCCATGAGCCCTCGACTTTCGTGACGGCGATCGGGGCAGGCACGACCTATCCCGACTACAAGCCGGCGCCGTTCATCGTCTCTGCGGAGGTCGACGGCGTCGACATGGTGACGGTCGTCACCGAGGGCATCTTCTCCTATTGCGGCATCAAGGTGAAGATCGACACCGATCGCTATCTCGGCCCGGAGACCGCGACCGTGCGCGCGCAGGGCGAGGCGGTCGGCCATGTCACCACCAGCGAATACGGCTCGCAGATGCTCTCGCTAGGCGGCGTGCATCATCTCACCGGCGGCTCCAAGAAGGAGGGCCGCGTCACCTGCGACACGCTGATGGACCTCGCCAATTGCAAGGCGGTCGAGCTCACCATCGATGGCGGCGCCACCGTGGTGGTGCAGGCCGGGCAGCCGCCGATCGTCAACGGCGTGAAGGAAGAGCGCATGCGCGTCGGCTGCGGCTCGGCGACGATCGGCATGTTCGCCAAGCAATGGCACGGCAAGGTGGACGAAGTCGTCGTGGTCGATGACCACATCACCGGCGTGCTCAGCGAGCATCAAGCGGGCAAGCTGCTCGACATCGCCGACACCGGCATCAAGATGAAGGGCCGTCGCTCGACGCCCGGCCGCTATTTCCAGGTGGCCGATCCAGGCACGGGCTGGGGCGGCACCAACATCTCAGATCCCCTGTCGATCCTTGGCCCGTTCGATGCCAAGGAAGCAAAGCCCGGTCTGACCATGCTGATGGTCTCCACCACCGGAGAGCATTCATCCTATTACGTGCTCGACCAGGCCTTGAAGCCGGTCGAGACCGAGATGCCTGACGACTTGAAGTTCTCGGTCGAGCGCATCCAGGAAAATTGCGAGCCCGCGTTGTGCACGGTGTTGTTCATGGCGGGCGCGGGCGGCTCCTTGCGCGCTGGCGTCACCGACAACCCGGTGCGGCTGACGCGCTCGGTGAAGGATGCGCTGACGCGCGTCACCAGCGGCGGCGCGCCGGTCTATGTCTGGCCCGGCGGCGGCATCACCTACATGGTCGACGTGACGCAGATGCCGTCAGGCGCGTTCGGCTATGTGCCGACACCGGCCCTGGTCGCGCCGATCGAATTCACCATGAAGCTGTCCGACTATGCCGCGCTCGGTGGCCACATGGATTATGTGAAGCCGCTCTCCGAGGTGCAGAGCGGCGACGATGTCCGCCAATTGCCCTGGCAGAACCCGATTCCGGGGCCTCGCACATGACCAGGCGCCCGCAAATCGCATTGCTGTCTGATGGCCGGCGGCTGCATTTGCAGGATGGACCGATCGATCTGATCGTGGAGGCGAGGGGACGTACGGATGCGGTGCGGGTCGCCTATGAGGCTGCGGCGCTGCGGTTCACTGGATTGCTCGACGAGCTTTGCGCGGAATTGCCAGGGCTGCGTACGGCGGTCGAGGAGAAGACCTCGCTGAAGGGCGTTGTCGCCCGCCGCATGCACGCTGCCGTCGCGCCTTATGCCGCCGATTGCTTCATCACGCCGATGGCGGCCGTTGCCGGCAGCGTCGCGGAGGAGATTCTGGCCGCGATGCTGCGCGCTGCACCGCTCGATCGGATTTACGTCAACAATGGCGGCGACATCGCGCTGCATCTCGGTGTGGGCGAGCATTTTTCGGTCGGCCTGATGGATCGTCCCGACCACGACGGCGTGATGCGGAGGATGCGGATCGATGCGAACGATCCGGTGCGGGGCGTCGCGACCAGCGGTCGGCACGGCCGCAGCTTTTCGCTCGGGATCGCCGATGCCGTGACCGTGCTGGCCGCAACCGCTTCGCAGGCCGATGCGGCCGCGACCGTGATCGCCAATGCCGTCGATCTGCCCGGGCATCCCGCAATCATCCGACAGCCTGCGAACGAGCTTCAGCCCGACAGCGATCTGGGCGCGCGCCTCGTGACGCGCGGTGTCGGCGAGCTGTCTCACAATGAGATCGCCGCCGCGCTTGAATCTGGCGCGGAATGTGCACGGCAATTGTTCGATCGCGGACTGATCGAAGGTGCCGTGCTGCGGCTTTGTGGTGATATGCTTGTCATCGGAACAAAGGATATAGAAGAGCAACGATCGCGCCCGCGTGTGCTGGAGAACGCGGTCCATGCCTGAACAGGGAAGCGAAACATGAGCGCGATCATCCGCAAGATCGTCACCGTCGTCGAAGAGACGCAGATGGAGATGGGACGCCAGGTGTCGCCGCCGACCCGGCGTGCCGCCGCGATCGCCGTGATCGAAAATCCTTTCGCCGGAAAATATGTCGAGGATCTTTCGCCGCTGATCGCGATCGGCGAGGAGCTGGGCGAGCTCTTATCGAAGCGCGCGGTGGCGGCGCTCGGCATCGATGGCGCCAAGGCACATAGCTACGGCAAGGCCGCGGCCGTCGGCGAGAACGGCGAGCTGGAGCATGCCGCCGCAATCCTCCACCCCAAGATGGGCGCGCCGGTGCGTAAAGTTCTGGGGAAGGGCGCGGCGCTGATCCCGTCCTCGAAGAAGCGCAGCGGCCCCGGCACGACCCTGGACATTCCGCTGGGGCACAAGGACGCAGCCTTCGTCCGCAGCCATTTCGACGGGATGGAGGTACAGATCAACGATGCGCCGCGCGCCAACGAGATCATGGTCGCTGTCGCCGTCACCGACAGCGGCCGTCCGCTGCCGCGCGTCGGCGGGCTGACGGTCGCGGAGATCAAGGGCGAAGACGGTCTGAGATAGAAGTCGTAGGCGAGTTCAAATTGGAGGTTGGGATGCGAGCAAGAAATACTATCGTCGGCGCGGCCTTCGCGCTTCTGGCAGGCGGCATGGCGCATTCGGCCCTGGCGCAGGACATCAAGATCGGCGAGATCAACAGCTATTCGCTGCTGCCGGCATTCACCGAGCCCTATCGCAAGGGCTGGCAGCTTGCGGTCGAGGAAGTCAACGCGGCCGGCGGCATCAACGGCAAGAAGCTCGTCGTCATCTCCAAGGACGACGGCGGCAAGCCGGCGGACGCGCAGACCGCGGCCAACGAGCTCGTCTCGAGCGAGGGCGTCGCGATGCTCGCGGGAACGTTCCTGTCGAACATCGGTCTTGCGGTCTCTGACTTCGCCAACCAGAAGAAGGTGTTCTTCCTCGCGGCCGAGCCGCTCACGGACGCCATCACCTGGTCCAAGGGCAACAAATACACCTTCCGCCTGCGTCCCTCCAACTACATGCAGGCGGCGATGCTGGTGGAAGCTGCCAGCAAGCTGCCGGCGAAACGCTGGGCGACGATCGCGCCGAACTACGAATACGGCCAGTCGGCGGTCGCGGTGTTCAAGAAGCTGATGTCGGAGAAGCGCCCCGACATCCAGTGGGTCGACGAGCAATGGCCGCCGCAGGGCAAGATCGACGCCGGCCCGGTGGTGCAGGCGGTTGCCGCCGCCAACCCGGAAGCGATCCTCAACGTCACGTTCGGCGCGGATCTCGTCAAACTCGTGCGCGAAGGCAACACCCGCGGCCTGTTCAAGGGGCGCGAGGTCGTCTCCTTCCTCACCGGCGAGCCCGAATATCTCGACCCGCTCAAGGACGAGACGCCGGAGGGCTGGATCGTCACCGGCTATCCCTGGTACTCGATCAAGACGCCCGAGCATGACGCGTTCCTGAAGGCGTACCAGGCCAAGTACAACGACTATCCGCGTCTCGGCTCGATCGTCGGCTACCAGACCATCAAGTCGGCCGCCGCGATCCTGGCCAAGGCAGGATCGACCGATCCGGAGAAGCTGATTGCCGCGGCGGAGGGGCTTACGATGCCATCGCCGTTCGGCGAGATCACCTTCCGCAAGATCGACCACCAGTCGACGCTCGGGGCCTTCGTCGGCAAGACCGCGCTGAAGGACGGCAAGGGCGTGATGGTGGACTCGTCTTACAAGAAAGGCGCGGACTATCTGCCCAGCGATGCCGAAGTCGCGAAGTTGCGTCCGAAGGATTGATACAACAGAGACCGGGGCCTTCATGGTTCGAGACGCGCGGCGTCGCCGCGCTCCTCACCATGAGGGTCCCGGACCTCATCCTGAGGAGGCGCGGAGCGCCGTCTCGAAGGATGAAGACCAGCACCGAGACCTAACCAACCCGGACCGCCGATGGCCTTTTACGTCGTACAGTTTCTGACCGGTCTCGCCAGCGCAGCGTCGCTGTTTCTGGTGGCCTCGGGCCTGTCGATCATCTTCGGCGTGACCCGGATCGTGAATTTCGCGCATGGCGCCTTCTACATGATCGGCGCCTACATCGCCTTCACGCTGACCGAGCGCTTGTCCGGCGCGTTCGGCTTCTGGGGCGGCATCGTCCTGGCCGCGTTCGCGGTGGCGCTGATCGGCGTCATCGTCGAGATGGTGCTGCTCCGGCGCATCTATCATGCGCCCGAGCTGTTCCAGCTGCTCGCGACCTTCGGCCTGACCTTGATGGTCGAGGATCTCGTCGTGCTGATCTGGGGGCCCGACGATCTCGTCGGCCGCCGCGCGCCGGGCTTCAGGGGCGCGATCGATTTCTTCGGCCAGAACATTCCGAGCTACGACCTGTTCCTGATCGTGCTCGGTCCCGTCGTGCTCGGCATTCTCTGGCTGCTGTTCCAGCGCACGCGCTGGGGCGTCTTGGTGCGCGCGGCGACGCAGGATCGCGACATGGTGGCCGCGCTCGGCGTCAACCAAAAGTGGCTGTTCACGTCGGTGTTCGCTGTCGGTGTCTTCCTGGCAGCGCTCGGCGGCGCGCTCCAGATCCCGCGCGATGCCGTGCACCACGCCATGGACCTGCGCATCATCGTCGAAGTCTTCGTCGTGGTGGTGATCGGTGGCCTCGGCAGCATCGTCGGCGCTTTCGTCGCGGCGGTGCTGGTCTCCGAGCTGAATGCCTTCGGCATCCTGATCTTCCCGAAGATCTCGATCATTCTCGTCTTCCTGGTCATGGCGGTGGTGCTGATCGTGCGTCCCTGGGGCCTGTTCGGCAAGCCGGAGGCGGCCGCGCGCAAGACGCCGGGTCTCACCGTCAATCCCTGGCGGCCGCTGACCTCGAACGAGCGGCTGATGGCGCTTGCGGCGCTGATCGTCGCGGCCATGCTGCCGCTGTTCGCCGGCAACTATCTGCTGACCGTGGGCTCGGAGATCGCGATTTTCGTGATCTTCGCCGTCAGCCTGCACTTCCTGATGTCGGTCGGCGGCCTCGCATCGTTCGGTCACGCTGCCTATTTCGGGCTCGGCGCCTATGGCATCGCCTTCCTCGCCAAGATGGCGGGACTTCCGATGATCGTCTGCTTGCTGCTCGGGCCGCTGCTCGGCTGCATGGGCGCGGCCGTGTTCGGCTTCTTCGCGGTGCAGCTCTCCGGCGTCTATTTCGCGATGCTGACGCTCGCCTTCGCGCAGATCGTCTGGTCGATCGCGTTCCAGTGGGTGGACGTGACCGGCGGCGACAACGGCATTCTCGGCCTCTGGCCGTCGAGCTGGGCGGCAAGCCCGTCGCGCTTCTACTGGCTTTCGCTCGGCGTCGTGGCGCTGGTGACCGTCGCGCTGCGGGCCATGGTGTTCTCGCCGTTCGGCTACGCGCTTCGTGCCACGCGCGACTCGGTTCTGCGCAGCGAAGCCATCGGCATCGATGCCAAGCGCATCCAGTGGACCGCCTTCGTGATCGCCGGCACGACCGCCGGCATCGGCGGCGCCTTGTTCGCCTACCTCAAGGGTAGCGTGTTCCCCGACAATCTCGGCATTTCGCTCTCCGTCGACGCGCTCGTCATGGTGCTGCTCGGCGGCGTCGAGACGGTCTCGGGCGCGGTGATCGGCGCCATCGTCTACAAGGCTTTGAACATCTGGCTGGTGAGCCAGACCGATCTGTCGAAGCTCGTGCTCGGCGGCTTCATCATGCTGATCGTCGTCGTCTTCCCCAAGGGCATCGTCGGCACGCTGGAGATGCTGGCGCAGCGCCGCAAGAAAGCATCGCCGCCGGGATCACCTTTGCTCGCCAAGCCGATCGAGTCTGCCGAATGAGCGTCGCACCTCCACTTCTCGCGGTCGAAGGCCTGACCAAATCCTATGGCGGCATCCATGCCGTGCGAGGCGTCTCGTTCTCGCTGCGGGCCGGCGAGATCCTGGCGCTGATCGGGCCGAACGGCGCCGGAAAAAGCACCTGCTTCGACATGCTCAACGGCCAGAACATGCCTGATAGCGGCCACGTTCGCCTGCTTGGCGAGGAGATCACCGGCCGGAAGCCGCGTGAGGTCTGGCGGCTCGGCGTCGGCCGCACCTTCCAGATCACCGCGACCTTCGCCACCATGACCGTGCGCGAGAACGTGCAGGTCGCGCTGATCTCGCACGGCAAGCAGCTGTTCAATCTGTTCGGCTCGGCGCCGAAGTTCGATCGCGACGAGGCCGGCCGCCTGCTCGAGCTGGTCGGCATGGGCGGCTATGCGGACCGGCCCTGCGGCGAGCTTGCCTATGGCGATCTCAAGCGGCTCGAGCTTGCGGTTGCGCTCGCCAATCAGCCCAAGCTGCTGCTGATGGACGAGCCGACGGCCGGAATGGCACCGCGCGAGCGCGTCGAATTGATGCGGCTGACCGCGCGCATTGCCCGGGAAAAATCCATCGGCGTTCTCTTCACCGAGCACGACATGGACGTGGTGTTCGAGCATGCCGACCGCATCCTCGTGCTCAACCGCGGGACGTTGATCGCGGAGGGCTCGCCGGCCGAAGTGCGCGGCAATCCCCAGGTGCAGGCGGTCTATCTCGGCGAGGGCCTTGTCTACGATGCCCGGCACCGCGAGGGAGCCTCCACATGAAGCTCACGGTGCAAGACCTCAACAGCCATTATGGTCCGGCGCATATCCTGTTCGACATCGGCTTCGAGGTCGGCGAGGGCGAGGTGGTGGCACTGCTGGGACGCAACGGCGCCGGCAAGTCGACCACGTTCCGCTCGATCGTCGGCCTCGTCGCGCAGCGCTCCGGCCGCATCACGTTCGAGGGCAAGGACGTCTCGACGAAACCGACGCACGAGATCGTGCGCGAGGGCCTCGGCTACGCGCCGGAGGAGCGTCGCATCTTCACGGACCTGACCGTCGAGGAAAACCTCGAAGTCGGCCGCCAGCCGAAGCGTCCGAACGCGCCGCACTGGACGCGCGAAAAGCTGTTCGCGCTGTTTCCTAACCTCGGCGAGATGAAGAACCGCCCGGGCGGACGAATGAGCGGCGGCGAGCAGCAGATGCTCACCATTGCGCGCACGCTGATGGGCAATCCCTCGCTGGTGCTGCTGGACGAGCCGTCGGAGGGCCTGTCGCCGAAGATCGTGGAGCAGATGGTTGATGCCATCCTGACCATGAAGAAGGAAGGCGTCAGCATCGTCGTCTCCGAGCAAAATCTGCATTTCGCGCGGCTGATTTCGGATCGCGCCTACATCATCGAGCGCGGCCGCATCTGCTTCGGCGGCACCATGGCCGAGCTCGACGCGCGCCCGGATATCCGCGACGCGCATCTGTCGTTGTGAGGCAAGGGGAAGGGCTGCGAACGGATGGCGAGAAGCGTTGCGGCAAAGAAAAGTGTCAAACCGGCGAAACCGCCTTACGTGCTCGACGAACAGGTCGGCTTCATCCTGCGCCAGGTCTGGCAGCGCCACAGCTCGATCTTCGCCCGCGACATCGGCACCAATCTGACGCCGACGCAATGGGCGGCGCTGTCGAAACTGGCCGAGACCGGGCCGTGCTCGCAGAACCAGCTCGGGCGCCTGACGGCGATGGACGTCGCGACCATCAAGGGCGTGATCGATCGTCTCACCGCGCGCGGCCTCACCGAGACGAGCCAGGATCCCGAGGACGGCCGCCGCCTGCTGGTGAGCCTGACCCGCGCCGGACAGCAGCTTGCCGAAAAGCTGGCGCCGAACGCGCTGGCGATCACCCGCGAGACGCTGGCGCCGCTCGAGGCGAAAGAGCGCGAGACGCTGATGATGCTGCTGAACAAGCTCAGGTGAAGGTTTCGTAGGGCGGGCAGAGCGAAGCGTGCCCGCCATCCTTTCTCGAGTCGCAAAAATCGTGGGCACGGCACTTCGCGCCGTTTGACCACCCTACGGCAGTTGAACAAGGTGCCGGAACTGGCGACTAACCTTGATGAAGGGTTTATCGAGGTTTTGGTCATGAGAGTTGCGACGCGCTTTGCGGTTGTCTTGAGTCTTGGTGCCGTGCTCGCCGGCCAATGCGCTCCCGCCTTGGCGGCGCAGCCTTACGAAGGCTTCTGGGCCTCGACCAAAAAGGACTGTCGCAACGAGGACAGTCCCAACCGCATGAGCATCGAGGGCGGCAATCGCCTGTACTGGTATGAGACGCGGTGCCGCGCCAGCCAGATCACGGCCGACGGAAGGCTCGGCTGGAAAATGAAGCTGGCCTGCGAAGGCGAGGGCGAAAAATTCCGCTCCAATCCTCGCGTCTCCGTCGCTGCGGATGGCAGGCTGGTGATGGACAACGGTCCAGTTGGGCGGGCCAAGCGCCAGACCTATGTGCGCTGTGAGATTGCGAAGAAGCGCTGATCTCTTACGTCTTTCCCGGCCATTTGGCGCGGTAGCGGATTTCGCTGCCGTCACCAAGCCGCCGCCACGTTCCGAATTCCGGCGTATGCGGCGCGCGGGCCGTCAAATCGATCGGATAGATCCGGCTCGGCTGGCCCTGGATGTTGATGGCGAGCTGCCGGTGCGAGGTTCGAAACGCCAGCTCGACTTCGCCGGCGATAACCGCCTGGTCGCCATCGCGATAGAACGCGGCCGGACTGACTTCGCCCGGCATGGTGTTGATGTCGGTTTGCAGTTCGATGGTGATGTCCTGCGCCGATGTTGGCACCGTTACTCCCGCCGGAAAGCGGACCTCGAACACGAGCAGGGGATTGGCGCCGTTGCGGTTGAGCCAGGGCGTTGCGGTCGCGTATGCGTACGCAATGTAGGCGCCGAGGCCGGCGGTGCAGAGCAGGGCGACGATGCCGAGCGACTTCAAGCTGTTCCGCGCGACGCCGCCGACGCCTGCGTCCTGCCCTGCATTTTTGCCTGAACGCGTCACGAGCCAATTGGCGAGGACCGCGCCGGCGATTGCACCGGTGGGCGAGTAGACGAACAGTCCCAGCAGACCCGATGTGATCGGGTCCGCACGGTTGCCGACATCGAGGAGAGAAAACAGCACAAAGATCGCGATATAGCCCGCCACCGCGCCAGCGACGCCCACGGCTATCCGTGATGGGTCCTTCATGTCAGCCTCGATGGTCGAACAATGAACTGCCGCCGCCGAGGGCTGCCTGCGTTAGACGCAACAGGCTTGCGACTTGTTCAATGCCTTCGAGGGACGGTGCGAGCGGCGGGCCGCTCCGGCTGCATCACTTCGCCACCACCTCCGGCACCTTGCCGGCGGGCGGCGTGTTGCGGCTGCGCTGGGTGCGGACGATGCCGTCGATGATGGTCATTCCGATGCCGGGGAGATCGCCGAGCTGAACGCTCTCCAGGATGTTCTTGCCCGGCGAGTGCTGGGCCTTGTCCATGATGACGAAGTCGGCGGAGCGGCCGACCTCGATCAGGCCGCAGTCGAGCTGGCGCATCCGGGCGGTGTTGCCGGTGGCAAGGCAGAATGCGATCTCGGCCGGCAGGTCGCCGAGCGAGGACAGCATCGAGACCATGCGCAGAATGCCGAGCGGCTGCACGCCGGAGCCGGCGGGCGCGTCGGTACCAAGGATGACGCGATGCAGGTCGCCCATCTCGCGGGCGGTGCGCAGCGTGAACAGGGCCGAGCGCTCATTGCCGTTGTGCACGAGCTCGAGGCCGCGCTTGCAGCCCTCGCAGATGCAGCGGATCTGGTCGTCGGGCAGAGCAGTGTGGCCGCCGTTGATGTGGCCGACCACGTCGGTGTCGGCCTCAAGCACCACGTCCTTGTCGATCAGGCCGGAGCCGGGGATCGACGGGCCGCCGGTGTGGATGGTGCTCTGGATACCGTATTTGCGCGCCCAGCCGACCATCTTCCGCGCGGTCGGGCCGTCCTTGACGCCGCCGAGGCCGACCTCGCCGAGCAGCTTGACGCCGTTCGCGGCCATCTCCTTGAAGTCTTCTTCCACCATCTCGCATTCGATCACCGGCGCGCCGGCGTGAACCTTCACCCCGCCAGGACGCAAGGTCCAGAATGCGCGCTGGGCGAACACGGCCATGGCCTTGAGGCCGACGACGTCGCGGGGTCGGCCAGGCATGTGCACCTCGCCGGCGGAGATCATGGTGGTGACGCCGCCGTGCAGATAGCTGTCGATCCAGTTGATCTGGTTCTGCCGCGGCGTCCAGTCGCCGGCGACAGGGTGGACGTGGCTGTCGATCAGGCCCGGCGCCACCGTGGTGCCGTTGGCGTCGACGATGGTGGTGGCGCCTTCGGTATTGACCTCCTTGAAGCGGCCGATCGCGCTGATCTTGCCGTTCTCGGCGACGATGGTGTCGCCGTCCAGGATCGGCTTTTCCAAAGCGCCGGACAGGATCAGGCCGATATTGCGGATCACCAGCTTCGAGGGTCCGGTGGCCTGGGGTGCGTCATGCGCCATGGAAGGGGCTCCTTATTCCTAACTGCAACGCTTCCGATCTTGGGCAGCCTTGACCGCGGGATCAAGCCGGATTATTCATTAGTATACGAATGATCGTGTACAAACGACGCATAGCTGCCGGCCTCGGAACCGCAATCGACGCGACAGGGAAGGTGAGATGAGCAATTTCAATCAAGAAAGCGTTTTGAGCGTCCACCACTGGACCGATACGCTGTTCTCCTTCAAGACCACCCGCACCCCGACCTTCCGCTTCCGCAACGGCGAATTCACCATGATCGGGCTCAGGGTCGGCGAGAAGCCGCTGCTGCGGGCCTACAGCGTCGCCAGCGCCAATTACGAGGACACGCTGGAGTTCTTCTCGATCAAGGTGCCGGACGGACCGCTGACCTCGCGCCTCCAACATCTGAAGGAAGGCGACGAGATCATCGTCAGCCGCAAGGCCACCGGCACACTGGTGATCGACAATCTGGAAGAGGGACGTAACCTCTACCTGATCGGCACCGGCACGGGTCTTGCGCCGTTCCTGAGCGTGATCAAGGATCCCGAGACCTATGAGCGGTTCGAGAAGGTGGTGCTGCTGCACGGCTGTCGGCACGTCAAGGAGCTCGCCTATGGCGAGATGATCACCGAGCATCTGCCGAAGGACGAGCTGCTCGGCGAGTACATCCAGAACCAGCTGATCTACTATCCGACCGTGACGCGCGATCCCTTCCGCAATCGCGGCCGCATCACCGATCTCATCACCTCAGGCAAGCTGTTCGCCGATATCGGCCTGCCGGTGCTGGAAGCCGCCCATGACCGCGTCATGATCTGCGGCAGCCCGGCCCTTGTGGCGGACACCCGCGTCCTCCTGGGTGAGCGCGGCTTCGTCGAGGGCAATCACGGCGAGCCTGCCCAGTTCGTGGTAGAGAAGGCCTTCGCCGAGCGCTGAAGCGTTTTCGAGCGAAGTGGATACCGGTTCGCGTCAAGAAGACCCGCCCAAATAAGAATCTAGGGTCCCGTTGCGGGGCTCCAGATCCGGAATTTCTGCGCGAGAAGATCGCATTTTCGCCACCGCCGGGGCGTTGCGGCGCCGATTCGGCGCACGATACTATGGGGGACCGAATCAGCGGAGTTCCCACATGGTTGCGGACAGCGACAGCAACATCGCCTGGCACCGGGTTCAGTTGAAGAAGAACCGCGCCGAGCTGAAGGCGCTGGAGACCGCGCGCTTCACGATGGGCGAGATCGCCACCTCGAAGCGCAACGGCCAGACGCAGAAGACGATCGCGGAACTCAAGCGCAAGATCGCACAGTCGGAGCGCGCCATCGCCGATCACGACAAACGGACGCGCCGTCCACTCGCAACCGACCTGCAGAGCCTCAGCAATGGCAGCTGGAGCCATTGGGACGCCTACACCCAACAGCAGCGCAAGAGCGGCCAGCGCTCCTCCGGGCGCGGATAGCCGCGGCTCGCCACGCCCGCGGCCGACGAGCAGACGCGCCCTTGCGCCGGCCGCGCCGCGCACCATCTCGGTGATACGCCACCAATCGTTCCGGTGATCCCATGACAGCGCGCCTCGATTTCACCAGCGAGGCCTTCTTTCGCGATCCGCCCAAGGCGATCGCGAAATTGCGCATGTCCGCACCCGTGGTCGCGACGCGGTTTCCCATCGTCGGCAATGTCTGGATCACCACGACTCATGACGCCACCGCGCAGGTCCTGAAGGACGGCGCGACCTTCACGTTGCGCAAGGAGGATGGCGACATCGCGGGCTTGCGCTGGTGGATGCCGAGATTCGTCAGGACCATCGCCAACAACATGCTGACGATGGACGAGCCGGATCACACGCGGCTGCGCAGCATCGTCGACGAAGCGTTTCGCCGCCGCGCGATCGTTGCGATGGAGCCGCGCATCCGGGCCATCGCTGACGGTCTGGCCGACGAGCTGTTCGCGCAAGGATCCCCGGCCGATCTGGTCCAGCGCTATGCGCGCATCCTGCCGCTCGCGGTGATCTCGGAGCTGCTCGGCCTGCCGCTCGCAGATCGTCCAAAGTTCATCGCCTGGGCCAACGCGATATCCTCGCTGACGAATGTCGTCAGCTTCTTCCGCCTGCTGTTCGCGGTGCGCAAGATGCGCGCCTACCTCGAGCAGCAGTTGCAGATCGCGCGTGTCCAGGGCGGCGAGGGCCTGATTGCCGAGCTGATTCAGGTCGAGCGCGAAGGCGGCCAGATCACGCCGGATGAAATGGTCTCGATGGTGTTTCTGTTGCTCGGGGCGGGATCGGAAACCACCACCCATCTCATCAGCGGTTCCATCTACGAGCTGCTCAGGAATCCCGAACGGCGCGATTGGCTGGAACAGGATTGGAGCCGTGTCGGGCTCGCAGTCGAGGAGTTTCTGCGCTTCGTCTCACCGGTGCAATTCTCCAAGCCGCGCTACGTGCGGCGCGATGTCGAGGTCGAGGGCGTGCGCCTGAAGAAGGGCGATCGCGTCATGGTGATGCTCGCCGCTGCGAACATGGATCCCGCGGTACATGATCGTCCCGAGACCCTCGATCTCGAACGCAAGCCGAACCGCCATATCTCGTTCGGCACGGGAATCCACTTCTGTCTCGGCCATCAGCTCGCGCGCATCGAGGCGGCCTGTGCGCTGGAGGCGCTGTTCGTGCGTTGGCCGAAATTGAGTCTTGCCGTCGATGCCGCTGAAATCCGCTGGCGCAGGCGGCCGGGCTTGCGCGCGATCGCGAAGCTTCCCGTCACGGCAGAGGGCCGCGGAACAGAGACGACTGCACGCAGCGGAACGAGGCACGATCGTTCCCTCACCGCGGCGAACTGACGTCGGCGGCGCCCTTTCGGAAAATCTTTGCCTGTTGTGATCGGCCAGGAACGGTGTGCCGTTCGTGCTGTTGTCATCCCGACATGACGCGGAGGGGAGTTCCTTGGGGCGCATGTCGCAGATCGACGTCTTAACGGGAGACCAGATCATGGCCAGCAAGATGCCACCTGTTCCACCGGACAATCAGAGCCGCAAGGGAACCGGCGATCGCAAGCAGATGTCCGCCGATCAGATGCCGCACGGTCAGGAGCGTGTACAGAATCCAGATCAGCAGGGACAGCAGGGCAACATCAAGCAGAACACGACCAACCAAGGCTATCAGCAAGATCGCTGAGGAGGACGACATTCATGTCGACATCCACGAAGACACCGAACAGCATTCGACAGGGCGGACCCGGCGCCTCGCATGAGAACGCGAAGGCACCGCTTCAGGTGAAGAAGCCGCCGGCGGACGATCCGCAGCGCAGCCACAGCCGGGTTTCCGGCGGCGGTGGCGAGCGCGATTCCCATCACACGCACGACGAGGCCGGAAAGGGCGGAGGCAGGTGACATGGCCAACAAGCAACCCAAGCTGTACGCGCCGACCGAGAAGGACCTGCATGACAACCCCCTGATCGGCGGATCCAATGGCGCGAACAGGGCAGGCGTTTCGCCTGACGACCTCGAGGACGTCTTGGGCGAGAACACGATCGAAGGCGACGTCGAAAACGACGTGAACGCCGGTGGCGGTATCGACAAGGATGTCGCGCGGAGCGGTTCGCCCCGAAGAGGCCGGTAAGATTGGAGGCCCACAATGCAGGGAAAGAAGACTCACGAACAGCAAGTGCGCATCCTCGAGCGGAAGCCAGATGTTCCGGATGCGCGAGAACTCGAACAGGCCGCCGGTCATAACCCGCAAGATACGCGCGTCCATCGTGCCAACCCCGAAGCTCGTCACAGCGAGTTTCCAGTGAGCCGCGGCGGTCTCAACCAGGAGAGCGATCACAACAAGCACAACGATCCCGGCCAGAGCGGCCACAAGCCGCCCAAACCGACGACGGCACAACAGAAGCACTAAATCATCGGAAGAGAGGAGAGACTGATGCCTGGTGGGCATGGCAGCAAGACGCACTTCAGATCGGGCATGCATGGCAAGGGCGACGGCACCGGCGCATTGACCGACGTGCCGAAGGAGATGATCGGCGACAACATGGTCCTGTCCAACCGAGACAAGAAACAGCATTCGGACATTCGCGGCATGGACGGCAAGTCCATCCAGACCGAACAATATCAGGACCACGCAGCAAACCGGCTCGATGAGAAGCCGGAGGCCGACGAGACCTGAGAGGGCGTTCCTTCCGCCGACTTGCGGACCGGTGTTCAGCCGGTCCGCTTTTTTGTGGGCGCAAGGTCGCGCTCCCAGCCGAACACCGAGCGGCCGTCGAGATCCGGTGAGGCCGCTCGTTCACCGGCGATGAAAGCCTCGACCGAAGGCCCGCGCGCGGTCCGCTCCAACCGCCGCGCCTGGTCGTCGAGGCGCTTGATCGCCTGCATCTCTTCCTCTCGCCCGAGGTTCGCGTTGTGGATCGCGCCCTTCAGCACCCGGATGGTCTCGTCATAGACCTTGATCGGAACGGGGTAGGGATGCCGGTCCTTGCCGCCATGGGCGAGCGAGAAACGGGCGGGGTCGGTGAAGCGATAGGGCGCGCCGTGCACGACCTCGGCAACCATCGCGAGCGAGCGCACCGTGCGCGCGCCGACGCCCGGCGTCAGCAGCAGCTCCGGAAAATCCGCCGGGCCGCGTTCGGCTGCAGCGGCGAGTGTGCCGTGCAGGCGGCGCGCGAACACGTCCTTCGGCCGCACATCATGATGCGGAGGCATGATCAGATGCGGCAGCATGCCTTGCGCCGGCGTGGACGGGGTCCCCGTGAGCCGCTCGAATTCGGAGACGATGCGATCCGGACCGAGGTCGGAGAGCAGCTCGAGCTGTGCCGTCCGAGATAGATCGGCGCGATGATCGGTGAGATTGACGATCTCCCCCTGCTGCGGCCCGTCGATTGCGCTGTGCGGCGTATCGACAAAGCTCTTCAGTGCCTCGGAGTGCCAGTGATAGCGCCGCGCCTGCCGCTTGTCGCCGTTCATGCCCTGCTGCACCACCGTCCATTTGCCCTCAGTGGTGACGAAGAAGCCGTGCAGGTAAAGGTCAAAGCCGTCCTGGACTGCGGCGCTGTCGACCTTGGCGACCAGACGGCTGGCCCGGGTCAGCTTGACGCCGTCGAATCCGACGCGGTCGCCGAGCTGCAACAGCTCGTCCGGCGTCTTGCGCGAATGCTGACCGCGACCGCCACAGACGTAAATCCCGAGCTCGTCCTGGAGCGGTCCGAGCCCGCGCTTCAGCGCGCCGATCACGGAGGTGGTGATGCCGGAGGAGTGCCAGTCCATTCCCATCACGGCGCCAAACGACTGGAACCAGAATGGATGCGACAGGCGCTGTAGAAATGCGTCGCGGCCGTAATGATGCACGATCGCCTGGGTGACGATCGCCCCGAGCGAGGACATGCGACTTGCCAGCCAGGGCGGAACCCGGCCAGTGTGAAGAGGAAGATCGGCGCTGCCGGTTCGTCGAGTCATGGCGGCAAGCCTAGCGCAGCTCAGCGACGGTTGCACCTGCGGGATGCTGCATTGCACGGGGCGGGGGAGCGAAGCCGGCCGGGATGCGTTGTGCGGGTTGCGTGAGTGCAATGATGGGGACGATCCATGGATTGGCAGGCTCTGACGGCCGATATCGACAGGATGTTCGGCTGGATACCGTCATGGTTCATCGGCCTCACCCTGGTTGCCGGCGCGATCCTTCTTGCCCTGCTCGTCTACCGGGTTGCCACCTGGCTGCTCAACCGCGCTTTCGGAACGCGGCTTCCGCTCTTGAGCGTGTTCATCGAGCGCACGGCAGGCCCCGCGCAAATGGCGCTTTGCCTTGCCGCCGTCGCAATGGTGCTGCCGCTGGCGCCGCTCGACGATACGATCCGCACCCCCCTGACGCGGCTGTTCGTCGTGGCCTTCATCGCGCTGATCGGCTGGATCTCGATCCGGATCGTCGACATGAGCGCGGCGCGCTACTTGCAGAACTTTCGCGATGTCACCGAGAATTTCGTCGCGCGCAAGCACGTCACGCAGGTGCGCGTGTTCAAGCGCGTCACCGACACCATCATCGTCATCATCACGGTCTCCGCCGCGCTGATGACGTTCGACTCCGTGAAGCAATACGGAGTCAGCCTGTTCGCCTCCGCAGGTGCTGCCGGCATCATCGTCGGCCTTGCCGCGCGCCCGCTGCTGAGCAATTTGATCGCCGGCCTGCAGATCGCGATCACCCAGCCGATCCGCATCGAGGATGCCGTGATCATCGAGAACGAATGGGGCTGGATCGAGGATATCGCCTCGACCTATGTCGTGATCCGGCTGTGGGATTGGCGCCGCATGGTGGTGCCGCTGTCCTACTTCATCGAAAAGCCGTTCCAGAACTGGACGCGCGACACCGCATCCCTCATCGGCGTCGTCGCGCTGCATGTCGACTATCGCGCCGACGTCCCGCGCATCCGACGCTGGCTGGAGGAGGCGGTGAAGCAGTCGAAGCTGTGGGACGGGGAGGTGGTGAATCTCCAGGTGATCGATGCCGATTCGCGCACCATCGAGCTTCGGGCGCTGGTCAGTGCCAGGAACGCACCGCAGTCGTGGGACCTGCGCTGCGAGATCAGGGAGAAGCTCATCGCCTTCATCCGCGACGAGATGCCGGAGGCGCTGCCGCGCGACCGCGCCATCCTGATCCCGTCGGGAGACGGAGAGGGCGATCTCGGACTGCGTCCCGCACCGCCGGAAAAGATGCGGGCGAGCGCCAGTCACTGAACGGCGCTTACGCGCCTGCGTCGTCCCGCCATTGCCACGTTCTTGTTGACGAGACCTGATCTTTTGTACGATAGTACAAATCTCATGGTACGCAAGCCCACCAAGGAAGCGGCCCGCAAGCCGAACATGCGCGAGGCGATCCTCGCCGCCGCGGAGGAGCTGTTCGCCACCAACGGCTTCAATGCCGTATCGGTGCGCGACATTGCGCAAGCTGCCGGGGCAAATCCGGGCAGCGTGACCTATCATTTCAAGACCAAGGACGGTTTGCTGCTGGAGATCTACCGGCGTCATTGCGGGCCGATGAATCTGCGCCGTTCCGAGCTGCTCGCGGCCGCAAAGCGCGTGCGCGATCTCCAGGACCGGCTGGAGGCGATCGTTCGGGCTTATGTGGTGCCGGCCTTCACCTCGGGCAGCGATCTCGCCGGCGGCGGGGCGCGTTTCACGCGGCTGCGCGCGGTGATGTCGGCGGAAGGTAACGAGGTCGCGCGAAAGATCATCGCGCAGACCTTCGACGACACCAGCCACGCCTTCATCGACGCGGTGCACGAGAGCCTGCCGCACATTCCGCGCACGGACATCGTCTGGCGCAGTCACTTCCTGCTCGGCGCACTCTATTATTCGCTGGTGACGCCGGAGCGCGTGTCGCGCCTGTCGCGCGGCGAGGCCGACGGCAGCGATGCCGCTTGCGCCATCGAACAATTGGTGCAGGCCACCGTCGCCGCCTTCCAGGCGCCGGCGCTGGATGAGGCCGCGCCGGCGCGGCGGCGGCCGGTCGTCGCCGGCAAGGCGTGAAACAAGAAATCTCGCTTCGGCGGTTCACCTCATGACGATGATGTACACGCCGACCATTCCACCGCCCGATCCTGATACGCGCACGCCGAAGTTCAGGCTGCCGAAGCTGTCGTGTGACGCGCATTGCCACATCTTCGGGCCCGGCGCGAAATACCCTTACGCGCCGGAGCGTTCCTACACGCCGCCGGATGCGCCGCTGGACGATTTTCGCGCGCTGCATGCCAAGCTCGGCGTGGAGCGCGCCGTCATCGTCAATGCCAGCGTGCACGGCACCGACAACAGGGTGGCGCTCGATGCGATCGCTGAGAGCAATGGCGCCTACCGGGCGGTCGCCAACATCGACGATACCATCACCGAGCGCGACCTGCGCGTCCTGCACGAGGGCGGTTTTCGCGGCTGCCGCTTCAATTTCGTCCGCCATCTCGGCGGCGTCCCCGACAAGCGCGTCTTCGACCGCATCGTCGCGATGGTCACGCCGCTCGGCTGGCACATCGACCTGCATTTCGATGCGATCGATCTGCCCGAATATGCCGACATGCTGACAAGGCTGCCCCTGACCTACACCATCGACCATATGGGCCGGGTGAAGGCGGCAGACGGGCTCGACCAGCTGCCGTTCAAGATCCTGATCGAGCTGATGCAGCGCGATGACAAGTGCTGGGTGAAGATCTGCGGCTCGGAGCGGGTGTCCTCTATCGGTCCGCCGTTCACCGATGCGGTGCCGTTCGCGCGAGAGATCGTCGAGACCGCGCCGGATCGCGTCATCTGGGGCACGGACTGGCCCCATCCCAACGTCAGGGTGATGCCGAATGACGGCGATCTCGTCGATTTGATCCCGCTGTTCGCGCCGGAGCCGGAGCTCAAGACGAAGATTCTGGTCGACAATCCCGCGCGCCTGTTCGGGTTCGAAGCGTGACGAGACGTTGCGCGACATGCGTTGCGGACGCTGGCGGATGCATACGAACGAAAAGGAGTAGCCCATGAAAACAGGCCTCGTCGTCACCGCCCATCCCGGCGATTTCGTCTGGCGCGCCGGCGGCGCCATCGCGCTACACGCGAAGAAAGGTTATCGCGTGAAGATCGTGTGCCTGTCCTTCGGCGAGCGCGGCGAGAGCCAGTTCGCCTGGAAGGAGCAGGGCGCGACGCTGGAATCGGTCAAGGCCGGCCGCAAGGACGAAGCGGAGCGGGCAGCCCGGCTACTGGGCGCCGAAATCGAGTTCTTCGATTGCGGTGACTATCCGCTGAAGCTCACCGAGGCGCATTTCGATCGTATGGTGGACATCTACCGCGAGCTCAATCCGAGCTTCGTCCTGACGCATGCGCTGGAAGACCCCTATAATTTCGACCATCCGAACGCCGCGCATTTCGCGCAGGAGACGCGCGTGGTCGCGCAGGCCATGGGCCACAAGCCCGGCGCGCAGTACAAATATTCGACCCCGCCGGTGTTCCTGTTCGAGCCGCATCAGCCCGAGCAGTGCAATTACAAGCCGGACACGATCCTCAAGATCGACGAAGTCTGGAAGGAGAAGTATGAGGCGTTCCAGATTCTCGCTGCGCAAAAACATCTCTGGGGCTATTACGAGCGCGTCGCGCTGAACCGCGGCATCCAAGGCAGCCGCAACACCGGCGTTCCCATGACCTATGGTGAGGCCTATCAGCGCCTGTTTCCGACCGTGGCGGAGGAGTTGGCGTGACGCCGGTCCGCACCATCAGGCTGAAAGCCGTGCTCGGCAGCCACCCTCACGTCGAGGCGGTGAAGAGCGGCGCGCTCCGCTCCGACCTGTTCGATCTCGACTTCGTCGCGTACACGCCGACCAACACGGCGTTCAAGCCAATGGTGCGCGAGCAGGCCTTCGACGTCTGCGAGATGGCGATCGTCACCTATCTGATGGCGAAAGCGCACGGCAAGCCGCTGGTGCTGCTGCCGGCGACCATGCTCGGCCGCTTCCAGCATTCCTACGCTCTCTATAATCCCGCGCATGGGACGCTCGGGCCCACTGATCTCGAAGGCAAGCGCGTCGGTATCCGCTCCTTCACGACCACGACGGGCGCCTGGATCAGGGGCATCCTCGCCAACGATTGCGGCGTCGATCTCGACAGGATTCGCTGGATAACCTTCGAGGATCCGCATGTCGCCGAATATGTCGACACCACCGAGCGCGCGCCGAAGGACAAGAAGATCCTGCAGATGCTGCGCGACGGCGAGCTCGATGCCGTTCTGGGCGAGACCTCCGATGATCCCAAGCTGAAGCCGTTGTTTCCCGATCCGGCCGCAGAGGCCGCCCGATGGTATGCGCGGCGCAGCGTCGTGCCGGTCAATCATCTCGTGGTCGTGACCGAGAGCCTCGCGAAATCGCGCCCCGACGTGGTCGCCGGCGTTTATGATCTCTTGAAGCGGAGCAAGGCGCAGGCAGGGCCGGCGGCAACGCCCGACCTCGTTCCGTTCGGGATCGAGGTCAACAGAAAACCGCTCGAGCTGATCGTCGACTACGCATTCCAGCAGGCACTGATCCCGCGCCGCTATGCGGTAGAGGAACTCTTCGACGAGACGACACGAGGGCTGAACTGATGGCAGGTGATCCCAGGCGCTGGCAGATCGGGTTGGTCGGCTATGGCGAGGTCGGCAGGATACTGGCTGAGGATTTGCGCCAGCAGGACATCAAAGTCTCAGCCTACGATATCAAGCTCGGAGGCGAGCAGGGTGTGCCGCTGCAGGAGCATGCGGCGAAATTCGCTGTCGCTCTTGCGACCTCTCACGCCGAGCTGACCGCGAAATCCGACTTCATCATCTCCGCCGTCACGGCGAGCCAGGCCGTGCCGGTCGCAGAGGCCTGTGCGACGGCGATCAACCAGGGCACCTGGTTTCTCGATTTCAACTCGGCCTCTCCCGGCGCCAAGCAGCGCGCGGCGGCGCTGATCGACGGTGCCGCCGGGCGCTATGTCGAGGGCGCGGTGATGACCTCGGTGCCGCCTTATCGCATCAAGGTGCCCTTGCTGCTCGGCGGACCCGGCGCGAGAGAGCTCGAGCCGCTGCTGAACGCGATCGGTTTCGCGGCCAAGGTTGCCAGTGACAAGCTCGGCGTGTCCTCGGCCGTCAAAATGTGCCGCAGCATCATGATCAAGGGCCTGGAGGCCATGGTCATCGAGAGCTTCACGACAGCGCGCGCCTATGGTGTCGAGGATGCGGTGTTGCCTTCGCTTGCGGAGACGTTCCCCGGGATCGATTGGGAGGAGCTGGGCGCCTATTGCTTCCAGCGCGTGATCGAGCACGGCCGCCGCCGGGCCGAAGAGGTGCGGGAGGTTGCCGAGACCGTGCGCGAGGCGGGGCTGACGCCATGGTCGGCGCAAGGCACGGCCGAGCGGCAGGCCTGGATGGCTGATCTCGCCGATGAGGGGCTGTTCGGGTTGAGGGGCAGCAGCGAATTCGCCCGCAGTGCGGACTGGCGCACCGAGGCGGACCGGATCCTGGCGAAGATCAATCGGACGAAATAGTCAGCTCAGGACCGGGTCGCGGGATTCGAAGCTCCCGACCTGGTCACGCGCGCGTTCGATGAGGTCGATCAGATTGCGGGATTTACGGACGAGCTGCTCGGTGGCCGGCTGGGTGCGGAACTCCGCCAGCACGGCGCGAACGCACTTGCTGGCGGCATCGAGCGTCCAGAGCGTACGGTTCACGTCGGCCTGCGTCTGGATGGCCGAGATGTCGAGGCCCGAGAGAACGTGGCCGATGCCGTCCAGCCGCTTCACCGCCGTATCGGTCGGCGTTCGGGCGTGGACGGAATCATCGATGCTGCTGAATGCGCTGAACAGACTCATACTTCCCCACTGAACGCAGATTGTCAGTGCACGTCCTAGTTACGGCGGCGCGGCCTGCCTCGCAATGCGTTGAGCTACGGTCCGGGATTCTACCGAACTCGGGTCGGCGCGGACCGGCGGTAAAATCGAACTGCCGTGGCCCCGCGGCCGATCAGGTCGTGCGCGCGATGCCCGAAATATCGGCCGCGAAACGCGCTCAGCTCTTGAACAGGGTCGGCCGCGGCCGTGCAAATGTCTGCCGGCCGCGCTTGAAGCCCATCAGGACGTCGGGCAGCTCGGCGATCGCGAGTCGGCTGTCCCTGGTATCGAGCACGATCAGATCGGCGGGATTGCCGACCTCGATGCCGTAGTCGGCGAGGTTCATCAGCCGGGCCGGCAGCTCGGTCACGAGGTCCAGGCAGGTGTCGAAGTCGCTGACAGAGGCGTGCGCGACGTTGGCGTAGAAGTTCGCCATCCGCAGCAGCGAGGCATCGCCGAACGGCGTGAAGGGATTGAGCACGTTGTTGGTCGCGACCGAGCAGAGCACGCCGTCGCCGGCAAGCTTGTGGGCGAGGGTCAGCCCGCGCGGCGCGTTGTGCGTGGCCTCGCGCCCCATCAGATAGAGATCGGTCGCGGGCAGGACGGTGACCGCAACGCCTGACCTTGCCAGTTGCGCAGTGGCCGCCTTCATCCGTTCGCGGGGCAAGGCCGACAGTTTCGTGGCATGGCCGATCGCGACGCGTCCGCCATAATTGCGCTGCTCGGTCTGGCGACAGACCTCGTCGAGATGCCACCAGGAGGGATCGAGGTCGAAGTCGAGATGGAGGTCGACGTCGATGTCGAATTCCCCGGCAAGGTCGAAGATGCGCGCAAGGTGCGCGTTCGGGTCGGTGTCCATGTAGGGGCAGCCGCCGATGGCTTCACCACCCTCGCGAAGCGCCTGGATCAGCAGCTCCTCCGCTCCGGGATCATTGGTGAGGCCTTCCTGCGGGAAGACGCAGAGCTCGAGATCGATCGCCCAGGCGTAATCGCGCTTCAGCGCCTTGACCGCCTCGAAGCCGCGAAGGCCGATGCGAGGGTCGATCTCGACATGCGTGCGCATGCGCGTCGTGCCGTTGACGATGGCGCGTTCGAGCACTCTTGCGCCGCGTGCGTAGACGTCCTCGATCGTGAAATCCTTCTTCATCGCGGCGACGGCGCGGATCGCCTCCGAGACGCTGCCGTGATCGTGGCCGCAGCGGCCGAGCAGGCAGGCCTTGTCGAGATGGATGTGGGTGTCGACGAAGCCGGGCAGGGCGAGGAGGCCGCCGAGATCGACGTCGGCGGCCTCGCAGGCCAGCTTGGGCGCGATCGCGGCGATGCGGCCGTCCTTCACCCCGATATCGACCGGTGCGGCGGAAGAGCGCAACAGCGCGTTGCGGAAGATCAGGTCGAAGGTGGCTTGGGTGGTCATGGCGTTGGATTCAGCCGTGGCAGCCTAGCGGAAGCCGTGGGGGCGGGCAGCTCCAGATTGTGTGCAATGCTGGGGCTGGATTGTCCAAAAATTGTGCATGCACTTTGAGGCCCGGATTGTAAGATAGCGGCATCCGGAGAGAATCCCGCGATGTCTACTGCCGCAAAATCCGAAAGCCCGATGACCGACGCCGAGATTGTCGAAGCCTATCTTACCGCTTCGATGATACCGGATCCCGACGCCGCTGCGGCCTATATGAAGCCGGGCACGGTGATCACGTTCACCGGCGGGCGCGCGTTCGACCATCCGCGCGGGCCGACCGGCTTCAACGCGAAACGCTATCGCTGGGTCAAGAAGAAGATGGACCGGTTCGACGTCTGCCCGGGCACGGACGAGACCGTCGTCTACAGCGTCGGCACGCTCTATGGCGAATGGATGGACGGCACGCCGTTCGAGGGCAACCGCTATGTCGATCGCTTCGTCGTGAGGGACGGGCAGATCGTGAAGATGGATGTCTGGAACGACAGCGCCGAGCGCATCCTCGTCCAGCGCGGCATCGAGGCCTAACTCCGTCGAGCCAGCTTCGGCAGCTTGATCACCCGATTGCTCGTCACCTCGTCCGCATAGGGTGCGAGGATGTCGAGCAGATCGCGGCCACGCTGCGGAGTGGGAGCGACCAGCGCACGATTGGCCACCGAATCCAGGTGATGATGCATCAATTCCATCACCTTGGCCGCATCGCCCTTGGCAAGCGCCGCGATGATGGCGCGGTGCTCGTTGATGGCGCATTCGGTGGAATGCGGCCGGCTGTACAGCGACAGCGTCAGGCAGCAGCGATAGGCGACCTCGCTGACATAGCGCACCAGAATCGGGCTGTTCGTCATATGGGCGAGCAGAATGTGGAATTCGGTCGCGAGTCGGATCGACACCGCATCCGTGCCGCCGCGGGCGCGATCCTCGGCATCGACATGGGCGTTCAGCTCGGCGATCTGCGCCTTGGTCAGCTTGCCCGCGAGCTGGCGCACGACGAGGCGTTCGAGCTCGATGCGGATGTCGAAGGCATCGCGCGCCTCCTGCCAGCTCGGCGTCGCCACCACGGCGATCCGGTTGCGGCGGAGCTCGACCAGGCCTTCGGCGGCGAGTTGACCCAGCGCATGGCGGGCAATGGTGCGGCTGACGCCGAAACGTTCGCCGAGCGCATCTTCCGGCAGCTTGGCGCCGGGCTCCAGCGCCTGCTCGATGATGGCGCGCCGGAGCGCGCGGCAGATCACGCTGACCTTGTCCGACGATTCAGAAGTCTTGCTGCTGGCGCGTGCCGCCATCGGCGAATCCCCTGGGAGTGATCTCTCTCTTTAGCACAGGCTCGCGTCGATTCAGCGCTCCAATTGCATGCAGTTTGGCCTCCGGACTGCCTAAATCGAATCCGGCGGTTTGGCGCGGATTCGGCTAGGCCTTTGATTTCGCGGGGCTCGATCGCTGGCATCCAGCTTGCATGCACTTTTTTCCGTGATGCGCATGCAACCCAACGCCCAGTTCGACGGCCAGCCCGTTCCCGAAGGCTCTGCGACGATCGCCATCGAGCTGTCGGAGGCCTCGGTGACCTTCGGGCGCGGCGACCGCGCCGTGCCTGCTTTGTCGAAGACCACGCTCAAGATCGCCGACGGCGAGTTTGTCGCATTGGTCGGCCCATCCGGATGCGGCAAATCGACCATTTTGCGGCTGGTCAGCGGCCTGGTGCAGCCGACCAGCGGCGTCGTCATCGTCGGCGGCCGCGAGGTGGCGGCACGGGCGATGCGGGTCGGCATGGCCTTTCAGAACCCGACCATGCTGCCGTGGATGACGATCGAGCGGAACATCATGCTGCCGCTGAAGATCGTCGAGCCGTTCCGCTCGAAGTTCCGCAAGCTGCGCAAGACCGAATTCCGCGACAAGGCCAATGCGCTGCTGGAGCAGGTCGGCCTCAAAGGGTTCGGCAACCGCTATCCCTGGCAGCTCTCCGGCGGCATGCTCCAGCGCGCCAATCTCTGCCGTGCGCTGATCCACGAGCCGCGCATGCTGCTGCTGGATGAGCCCTTCGGTGCGCTCGACCAGTTCACGCGCGAGGAGCTTTGGGCGATCCTCCAGAACCTCTGGATGACGCACAAGCCGACGGTGCTGCTGGTCACGCACGATCTGCGCGAAGCCGGCTTCCTTGCCAGCCGCATCTGTGTGATGAGCGCGCGTCCCGGCCGCATCCTCGACGACAGCCGGGTCGACTTCGCGCGGCCGCGCACGGTCGCGATGACGTTCGAGCCGGATTTCGTCGCGCTGAACCAGAAGCTGCGCGCCTTCATCGAGGATGCGCGCAGCGCCGCTGAGCAGGGGGCAGGCTGATGTTCGGGATCGATGTCAGGCAGAAAGCGTGGTCGGCGGGGCTGATCGTGCTGTTCTTCGTCGCCTGGGAGCTGTTCTGCCTGATGACCGGCATGTCCGACCTGGTGCTGCCGCGGCCCTCGCAGGTCTTCGTGACGCTGGTCCAGCGCTTCCCGGTGCTGTGGCCGCACATCGTGCAGACGCTCGCCACCACCATGCTCGGCTTCGTGCTTGGCGTCGCGCTCGGCGTCGCCCTCGGCGCGATCATCGGCGTGTCGAAGACGGCCTACGACACCTGCTATCCGCTGCTGATCGGCTTCTCCTCGATCCCCAAGGTCGCGGTGGTGCCGATCTTTGTGCTGTGGTTCGGCTCCGGCACGGTGCCGGCGGTGCTGACTGCGCTGTCGATCTGCTTCTTCCCGATCGTGGTCAATATCGCGACGGGACTTGCCACCACGGAGCCCGAGCTCGAGGACGTCTTGAAGGCGCTCGGCGCCAGCAAGCTCGATATCCTCTGGAATGTCGGTCTGCCGCGCACCATGCCGTTCTTCTTTGCTTCGCTGAAGGTCGCGATCTCCTACGCCTTCGTCGGCGCGGTGCTGTCGGAGACGGTCGCCTCCAACCGCGGCATCGGCAACGTCATGATGACCGCGTCCTCCAATTTCAACGTGCCGCTGGTGTTCGCGGGCTTGTTCGTGCTCGCCGGGCTCGGTGTCGCGCTCTACGTCGTGTTCTCGCTGATCGAAGGACAGGTCACCGGCTGGGCCACGCGCAAGAACGACGTGATCGCCACCTGATTTCTTGAACCGTCACGCAACGAAGCTGAGGAGGTCTCGATGTTGAGGAAGTTAACCGCCGCGCTGCTTGGATTGGCGCTATCCGCAGGCGCCGCCACCGCGCAGGAGACCACGATCAAGTTCACGCTAGGCTGGAAAACCCAGGGCAGCGACGCTGCCTTCTTCTATGCCAAGGACAACGGCTTCTTCAAAGAGGAAGGCCTCAACGTCGTCATCGATCAGGGCGAGGGCTCCGGCGCCACCGTCACGCGCGTGATGTCGGGCGCCTATGACGCCGGCTTCGGCGACGTCAACGCCATCATCCAGAACGCCTCGACCAAGCCGCAGGAGGCGCCCGTCATGGTCTACATGATGTGGAATCAGCCGCCGTTCGCCATCGTCGCCAAGAAGAGCAGCGGCATCAACACCATCAAGGATTTCGAAGGCCGCACGCTCGGCGGTGCGCAGGGCACGCCGACCACGCGCTTGTTGCCGGTGTTCACCCGCAAGAACGGGCTCGACGGCGAGAAGATCAAGATCTCCAACATGGCGCCGAACCTGCAGGAGCCGATGCTGATCAAGGGTGACATCGATGCGGCCCTCGTCTTCAACATCACCAGCTATTTCAATCTGGTGCTCAACCGCCAGGATCCGGACAAGGACTTCAAATGGTTCTCCTTCGGTGAATATGGCCTCGATCTCTACTCCAACGGCGTGATGGTCTCCCGCAAGCTGATCGCCTCGAATCCGAAGGCCGTGGCGGGCCTGGTGCGCGCCATCAACAAGGGTGCGATCGCGATTGCCAAGGACCAGAATGCCGGCATGAAGGCGGCACTGAACTACGACAACCTCATCAACGCCGAGGTGGAGAAGCGCCGGCTGCAATATTCCTTCGAGAAGCTGATCGTCTCGCCGGAGATGAAGGAGATCGGCATCGGCGACATCAAGGACGACCGGATGACGCGCGCGATCGGCATCGTGGTCGAGGGCTATCAGCTCGCCCGTGCGCCGACGCCGGCGGAGGTGTTCTCGCGCGAATTCCTGCCGCCGCGCGCGGAGCGGGAACTGGTGTACACTGCCAACTGAGATTGGAGGAACAGCCATGGCCACGGAGATCTCGGCAACCAGCCTGTTCCGTGGCCCTGACCGTGGCGTCAGCGAGAACGTCGTGCTGCGGCACGACGAGGGCGTCATCACCGAAATCTCGGAAGGAGCGGGGCCGGCGCCTCGCTCCTTCGTCATCCCCGCCTTCGTCAACGCCCATGATCATGCCCGTGCCACGGCGTCGTCCTTCGGTGCGGTCGGCATGCCCCTGGAAAGCTGGATTTTGCGCACCGCGCTGGGCTCGCCGGTCGATCCCTATCTGACAGCCGTCTCGGCATTGGCCCGTTCCGCCAAGGCAGGCTGCGCGGCGATGATGGTCCATTACACGCGTCCGAGCGGGACGATGCCGCTGCTGGACGAGGCTAAGACCATCGCGAAGGCCGCATCCGACGTCGGGATTCGCATGGCGTTTGCAATGGCGGTGCGCGACCAGAACCCCATCGTCTACGGTGATGCCGAGCCGGTGCTTTCAGGGCTTCCCGGGGACGATCGCAAGACGATCGAGGATCTCTTCGTTCGCGCGCCGCTGTCGCCGAAGGCCTATATCGAGCTGACCGACGCAATTGCCGCAGCCATCGCCGGACCGATGGTCGACGTGCAGCTCGGGCCGGCCGGTGTGCAATGGTGCTCGAAGCCGCTGCTGGAGGCCGTCGCGGAGAACTCCGCGCGGACCGGTCGCCGCATTCACATGCATCTGTTGGAAACAGTTTATCAGCGCGCCTGGGCCGACCAGCACTTTCCGGACATGGTGCGCTGGCTTCGCGACGTCGGCTTTCTCTCCGAGCGGCTGACGCTGGCGCATTGCATTCACGCCCGCCCCGAAGAGCTCGAGATGATCGCGGCCTCCGGCGCGCGCATCGTCACCAATTTCAGCTCGAACATGCACCTGCGTTCGGGCCTCGCCCCGATCGCCGCCGCGCACGGATGCGGCTGTGCCATCGCCGTCGGCGTCGACGGGCTGGCTTTGGACGAGGACGACGACATTTTGCGCGAGATGCGGCTGGTGCAGATGGTCCACGGCGGCCTCGGCTTCAAGGCGACATGGACGCCGGCCGAGATGTTTTCGCTCGCCATCCGCAACGGACGCCATGCGACCGGGGCGCCCGGGAATGGTGAGCTCGCCGCGGGCAATCCCGCCGACTACGTCGTGATCGATCTTGACCGGCTCGATCGAGACCAGATCATGCCGGTCGATCCCATGGCGCTGCTGTTCGCGCGCGGCAATGCGTCGCTGGTGAAGGAGGTCGTCGTCGCCGGCAAGACCATCGTGAGGGAAGGGGGCTGCACGAGCGTCGACCTGGTGGCCGTCGAGCGGGAATTGCGGGCGATGTACCGCGCCAATGTCGGCAAGCTCGACAGCTTCCGGCGGGTGTGGCCGTCCCTGTCGGATCGGTTGAGCGGCTGGTTCGAGCAGCAGCTGACCTGCGAGTGACGCGCCGATGGGCGCCGCGACGGAATGCATATCAAACAGCGATAGCTGGTAGACGCAGCCTCGTCTGGCGCATGACCGACCTCTAGGCTATCAGCTCCTCGATAGTTCGACACCAATCCCCTTCGAGGAGCCCCTGATGCGCCTACCGACCATTCTCCTGGCCCTGACATGTCTTGCCGGCGCAGCTTCGGCCGAAGACCTCACGGGCACGCTCCAGAAGGTCAAGGAGACCAAGAAGATCACGCTGGGCTATCAGGAGGCCTCCGTCCCATTCAGCTATCTCGACGGCAACCAGAAGCCGGTCGGCTTTGCCATGGACATCTGCCTCCGTATCGTCGAAGCCGTGAAGAAGCAGCTCGGCATATCAGACATTTCGGTCGAGACTGTCGCGGTGACGTCCTCGAACCGGATTCCTTTGATGGTCAACGGCACGCTCGACCTGCATTGCTCGGCGACCACCAACAATGCCGACCGCCAGAAGCAGGTCGCCTTCACCAACACGCACTTCCTCAGCGCGACGCGGTTCGCGGCCAGGAAGGCGGCGAGCATCAAGACCATCGACGATCTCAAGGGCAAGGCGGTCACGGCGGTCGCGGGATCTGTGAACCTGACGCAGCTCGCCAAGGTCAACACCGAGCGCAATCTCGGCATCAACATCATGCCGGCCAAGGACCAGGCCGAGGCGTTCCTGCTGCTGGAGACCGACCGCGCCCAGGCCTATGCGCTCGACGACGTCCAGCTCGCGGTCGCGATCGCGCGGTCGAAGGAGCCGCAAGCTTACATGATCAGCGAAGAAGCGTTCTCCAAGCCTGAGCCCTACGGCATCATGCTGCGGCGGGAGGATGCGCCGTTCAAGGCGCTCGCCGATCGCGCCACCGCGGAGCTTTATGCCAGCCCCGAGATCGAGGTGCTCTACAAGAAATGGCTGCAATCGCCGACGCCGCCGAACGGCCTCAACTACAACGTCCCGATGTCATCAGCCTTGCGCAACGCCTTCAAGAAACCGAGCTCGAGCGCCGATCCTGACGTCTATGTGGTGAACTGAAGCGAAGGAAGAGCGCCTTTCTTACGCGTTCGAGTATTTCTTCAGTTCGAGCCGCGCGATCTGGTTGCGATGGACCTCATCGGGTCCATCGGCAAGTCGCAGCAAACGCGCGGTGGCGTAGGCCTGCGTCAGGCCGAAATCGTTCGAGGTGCCGCCGCCGCCATGGGCCTGAATGGCCCAGTCGATGATCTGACAGGCCATGTTGGGCACGGCGACCTTGATCATTGCGATCTCTGCCTTCGCCACCTTGTTGCCGACCGTGTCCATCGCATGGGCCGCGTTCAGCGTCAGTAGCCGCGCCTGCTCGATCATGATGCGCGCCTCCGCAATGCGCTCCTGCGTCACCGTCTGCTCCGAGACGGGCTTGCCGAAGGCGACCCGGCTCCGCACGCGGCGGCACATCTTCTCCAGCGTGCGTTCGGAAAGGCCGATCAGCCGCATGCAATGATGGATGCGGCCGGGCCCGAGACGGCCCTGCGCAATCTCGAAGCCGCGGCCCTCGCCGAGCAGCATGTTCTCCTTGGGCACGCGCACATTGGTGAACACCACTTCGGAGGCGCGGTCGGGCACTCCGTAGAAGCCGAACACGGGCAGGGGACGCTTGACCTCGATGCCCGGCGTGTCCATCGGCACCAGGATCATGGATTGCTGCTTGTGACGGTCGGGATTGTCGGGGTCGGTCTTGCCCATGAAGATGCAGATCTTGCAGCGCGGGTCGGTCGCGTTGGTGGTGTACCATTTGCGCCCGTTGATGACGTAATGGTCCCCGTCGCGTACGATCGAGCTCTCGATGTTGGTCGCATCGGATGATGCGACCGCCGGCTCGGTCATGGCGAAGCAGGAGCGGATTTCGCCCGCGAGCAGCGGCTTCAGCCAGCGCTCCTTGTCCCGCTCGCTGCCGTAACGCTCCAGCACCTCCATGTTGCCGGTGTCGGGCGCCGAGCAGTTGAAGACTTCAGGAGCAAGGTGCGAACGGCCCATCACCTCGCACAGTGGCGCGTATTCGAGATTGGAGAGGCCCGCGCCGTGATCGCTCTCGGGCAGAAACAGATTCCACAGCCCCTCCGCGCGCGCCAGCGGCTTAAGCTCCTCGACGACCGGATAGACCTTCCACGGCCCGAGCTCTTCAGCCTCGCGGTAGAAGCGCTCCTCGTTCGGATAGATGTGCCGGTCCATGAAGCTTTCGAGCCTGCGCTTGAGCTCGACGACTTTCGGCGACATCGGATAGAGCATTTTCTGGTCTCCTTGATCGACGGCGAGCGGGTCACGCGACCCGGTACTCTTTGAACCTATCGCGCAGAGCGGATTTCAGCACCTTGCCGGTGCCGGTCATCGGGAATTCGTCGAGGAATTCGACAGCGTCCGGCAGCCACCAGCTCGCGATCTTCGGACGCATGTGCTCGAGCAGCGCCTTGCCGTCGACGGTCGCGCCCTTCTTGCGGACGACGAGGAGTAGGGGGCGCTCCTGCCATTTCTCGTGGCTGATCGCGACGACGGCCGCTTGCAGCACGTCGGGGTGGGACAGGGCGATGTCCTCGAGCTGGATCGAGGAGATCCACTCGCCGCCGGACTTGATCACGTCCTTGGAACGGTCGGTCAGCGTGACGTGGCCTTGTGGGTCGATCACGGCCATGTCGCCGGTGATCAGCCAGCCGTCGCGGTCGAGGCCTTCGTCCAGCTTCATGTAGCCGGAGGCGACCCAGGGGCCACGGGCGCGCAGATGGCCGACGGTCTTGCCGTCGCGCGGCAGCTCGTTGCCGGCATCATCGACGATGCGCAAGGCGGTGCCGAAGCAGGCGCGGCCGGAGACCTGGCGCCGGTCGAATTTCTCCTTCTCGCTGAGATGCTCCGAGCCCGGCCGCAGGCCGGGCATCGAGCAGCCCAGCGCCTCGGTCATGCCCCAGGCCTGGATGTAATCGACATTGTACTCGCGCTTCAGCTTCTCCACCATGGCGCGCGGTGGGGCCGAGCCCGACGACAACGTCGCGCGCAAGGCCGAGAATTTGTTGCCGGTCCGTCCGAGCCAGTCGAGCAGGATCAGCCAGAAGCTCGGCACGCCCGCCGACAGCGTCACCTTCTCGCCTTCCAGCAATTCATAGAGCTTGTCCGGCTCGTAGTTGCGGCCGGGCAGTACCAGCTTGGAGCCGGTATAGGGCGCGGTGAACGGCATGTTCCAGCCATTGCCGTGGAACAGCGGCGCCATCGGCATCATCACCTCGCGCACGCCTTCGACGTGTCCCGGCAGGAAGTCGAAATTGCAGCAGGTCATGGTCTGCAGGATCGCGGCGCGGTGCGAGTAGATTACGCCCTTGGGATTGCCCGTCGTGCCTGACGTGTAGCAGATCGTGGAGGCAGACTTCTCGTCGAACTCCGGCCAGGCGAAGCCGGCATCGTTCTCGCGTTCCAGAAGCTCTTCGTAACAATGCACGTTCGCGAGATTCGTCTCCGGCATCCGCTCGCGCGAGGACATCACGACATAGGCTTCGACCGTCGTTAGCTGCGGCGCGATCGCCTCCACGAGCGGCAGCGTGGCGCGATCGATGAAGAGCAGGCGGTCCCCGGCATGGTTGATGATGTAGATGAGCTGCTCGGGAAACAGCCTGGGATTGACCGTGTGCAGCACGTAGCCCATGCCCGGCGCGGCGTAGAACATCTCGAAATGCCGGTGTGTATTCCAGGCCAGCGTTCCGACGCGATCGCCTTGCTTCATGCCGAGCCGCTTCAGCGCCAGCGCCATGCGCTTGATGCGCGGATGCGCGTCTGAGTAGGTGTAGCGATGGATGTCGCCCTCGATCTCGCGTGCGACGATCTCGGCTTCGCCATGATAATCGGCCGCATACTGGATCAGGCCGCTGATCAGCAGCGGCATGTCCATCATCAATCCCTGCATGGTCTCCCTCCGGATAGCCACGTCGTTGCATGGCGTAGGCTCGTGATTTGCGCTCGAGGTTAGCGGAACGTCACGCAGCGTTCACGCAAAAAACAATCAGCGTGATTGCATGCAGCGCTTTTTCGGCGCTAACGTGCGGTGAGCTGCCGGCGAAGCAGCATGCGCGGGAGGAATCGAATGTCAGCGGAAAGACACAAGACCGATGCAAGCGGCGCTTCTACGGTCGATATTTCCGCCCTCCGTGCCCGTTATCGCGACGAGCGCGACCGCCGTCTGCGCGCCGAGGGCAAGGCGCAGTATGTCGAGGTTGCGGGCGAGTTCGGCCGTTATCTCGACGACCCCTGGGCCGATCCCGGATTTGCGCGCGCGGCCATCAACGAAGCGACCGAAGTGCTCATCGTCGGCGGTGGCTTCGGCGGCCTGCTGTGTGGCGCGCGATTGCGCGAGGCCGGCATCGCGGATTTTCGCATCGTGGAAAAGGCCGCCGACTTCGGCGGCACCTGGTACTGGAATCGTTATCCCGGCGCCGCCTGCGATACCGAGAGCTATATCTACCTGCCGTTGCTGGAAGAGACCGGTTACATGCCCGTGCGCAAATATGCCCGGGCGCCGGAGATCTACGAGCACTCGCGCCGCATCGGCCGTCATTTCGACCTGTACGAGCGCGCGCTGTTTCAGACCGTCATCTCGCGGATGACCTGGCAGGAGCATGAGGCGCGGTGGCTGGTCGAGACCAACAGGGGCGACCAGATCCGCGCGCGCTTCGTCATCCTCGCCGGCGGTCCGCTGAGCCGTCCGAAGCTGCCGGGGATTGCCGGCATCGAGACGTTCAGAGGTCACAGCTTTCATACCAGCCGCTGGGATTACGGCTACACCGGCGGCAACGCGAATGGTGGCCTTACCGGTCTTGCCGGCAAGCGCGTCGGCATCATCGGCACCGGCGCCACCGCCGTGCAATGCGTGCCGCATCTCGGCCGCTCCGCCAAGGAGCTCTATGTGTTCCAGCGCACGCCGTCCGCAATCGGCGTTCGCGACGATCGTCCGACGGACCCGACCTGGGCGCAGAGCCTCAAGCCAGGCTGGCAGCGCGAGCGCATGGACAACTTTACCGCCGTGATTTCAGGCGAGCCGTTCGAGCAGGACCTGGTGCAGGACGGCTGGACGGGCCTGCTCGGCGAAATCCTGCTGGCACCGCGCCGGCAAAAGCAGCCGGTGACCTCGATCGAGGAAGCGCTGAAGGTGATCGAGCAGGCCGACTATCGCAAGATGGAGGAGATCCGCGCGCGCGTCGACACCGTGGTCAAGGACGAGGCGACCGCGGCTGCGCTCAAGCCCTGGTACAAGGCGTTCTGCAAGCGGCCGTGCTTCCACGACGAATATCTGGACACCTTCAACCGTCCCAACGTGCATCTCGTCGATACCGGGGGGAAGGGCGTCGAACGCATCACCGAGAATGCCGTCGTCGCCGGCGGCAAGGCCTACGAGCTCGACTGCTTGATCTATGCCAGCGGCTTCGAGGTCGGCACCGATTACGCGCAGCGCATGGGCTTCGAGGTTTATGGCCGCGACGGCATGAGCCTGTCCGAGCGCTGGCAGGACGGCGTCAAGACGCTGCACGGCTTTTACAGCCGCGGTTTTCCGAACTGCTTCCTGATCGTCACCGTGCAGGCCGGCCAGAGCGCCAATTTTCCGCACATCATCGACGAGCAGTCGCAGCACATCGCCTATGTCATCAAGCAGGCGCGCGAGCGCAACGCACGCACCCTGGAGCCGACGCTTGCGGCCGAGAACGCCTGGGTCGAGGAGGTCGTCAAGGCCGCGCTCGGTCGGCAGACCTATCTCGCCGAATGCACGCCGGGCTACTACAATAACGAAGGCGTGTTCGATCCGATCGCGGCAAGAAACAGCCAATATTGGCGCGGGCCGGTGGCATTCCTGCGGCTGCTCGACAAATGGCGCAAAGAGGGCAACCTGGAAGGCCTCGAATTGTCCTATGATCGGGCCATGGAGTCGGCGCATTCCAGCGGGTAAGATTGCGCCGCCGAGCGGTACAGGACAGGAGAGGTCGGGCATGATCAGGGGCAGGGCTGTTGCGGGAGCGGTTCTTGGCGCAATGACGCTGCTCGGTTGCCTGGCATCCTCCGCCGAGGCCGCGCAATGCGGCAGCTCGCCGGCCGGCTTCGAGGCCTGGAAGCGCGAGTTCAGCGCGGAGGCGCAGGGCAAGGGCATCGGCCCCACGGCACTGTCGGCGCTGATGCAAACGAACTATGCCAGCGCCACGATCGCGGCCGACCGCGGCCAGCGCAGCTTCTCGCTGACGCTGGACCAGTTCCTGGCCAAGCGCGGCGCCACCACCATCGTCGCCAAGGGCCGGCAGCTCAAGCAGTCGCAGGCCGCTTTGTTCGCCTCGATCGAGCAGCGCTATGGCGTCCCGCCCGGGCCGCTGATCGCGATCTGGGGCATGGAGACCGGCTTCGGCAGCCAGCGCGGCAACCAGAACATGCTGTCGTCGATTGCGACCCTCGCCTATGACTGCCGCCGTCCCGAATTCTTCACCGACCAGCTCTATGCGGCCCTGAAGCTGATCGACCGCGGTACGCTGTCGGGATCGACCCGCGGCTCCATGCATGGCGAGGTCGGCCAGACCCAGTTCATGCCCAAGAGCATTCTGGCCTACGGCACCGGCAATCTCGAAGTTGCGGCCAATGCGCTGAACTCGACCGCGAATTTCCTCAAAGCCCATGGTTGGCGTGCGGGAGCCGGATACCAGCCGGGCGAGCCCAATTTCGCTGCCATCGAGGCTTGGAATGCCGCTGGTGTCTATCAGAAGGCGATCGCGCTGATGGGCCGGCAGATCGACGAGGGCGGGAGTGCCGCGGCCTCACGCTGAGCTCTTGCTCAGCGACGTGTGATGCGACGGCGAGAGAAAGTTGTTGCCTTCTGGAACCGACGGCACGAGGTTTGCTTTGATCAAGTTCAGGGCTGGGCATGAGGAGACTCAACATGGCTACCCAGATCGTGATGGACCAAACTGGCGATACGCGCCACGAGTTTGATCCTGGCAACGCCGAGGCGCTGGCGCGAGCCGAACGGCGCTTTCGTGAGCTGACCGGAGCGGGCTTCACCGCCGCGCTTCGAACCGGACCCGGCGAAGTGACCCGGATCCGATCGTTCGATCCGACCGCGCAGGAAACGCTGTTCTATCCCCGCCTGGTCGGCGGTTGATCTGAGCTGCTCATGATCGCGGCAGTTTGGCTCCGCGCGCCGGCGCGTGCGCGCCTGCATGCGCTGCGTGAACTCTATCGCCGCTTCTTCGGCGAGAACACGCCGGATGCGCGCGGCCGCCGGCTTCTGGCCGAATGGCTGTCACCGGCGCAGCGCGCTCAATTCGAGCAGTTTCGGTATTTCGACGTCGTCGGTTGCGACACCGGCCGGACCTATCGCATCCACTACGGCACAGCCGCCAACGTCCACGAGGTCGATAGTGAGGGGCGCGCGACGATGGGGTGGTGCTTCGTCCCGTCAGGCTTCCTGGTACCGGGCGATGTGATGTTGGCGCAGAAGATCGCGCTCGAGACGGACGAGAGAGGGGCGCTTGCGCTCGCCAACCGGTTTCCGCCGGCGACGCATTCCGAGCACTTCTACCGGCGACCTTTCTAGAGCATGATCCAGAGGAAAAGTGCGGAGCGGTTTTCCAAAAAGATCATGCTCAAACAACAACCTAAAGCGCGATGACGATTCATCCTAATCGCATCGCGCTTTAGCGTCAGAACGGTCAGGAATGCGTAGTGCGGTAAGCGTCGAACGCATGCGCCGCGAAGACGCCGATGCTGCACAGCGCGAGCAGGGCTGAGATCAGCTCGATCATAGCTCGTCCTCCCGCAGCGGCTGGGCAACGAGATTCTGGCAGCACGAATATTCGTAGATCAGGTCGAGGATGAACTGCATGGTGGCCGTCCCTGTATTTATTTTGACAACTACTTAAGCGGCCATCTGTTTCAGGCGTGTTTCGTCGCATCGGGAAAGGGGTTTCGTCAGGAACCTTGCGCTGGTTTGTGCGCTGCGGGCCCGCTATATCCCTCATGGCTCAGTCGATTTTGAGCCGTCTCTTCGGGAGCGGCACGTCATTTTGCGAGGCAAAATCATGGCGCAGGTCGAGTGGTTCGACGATCTCACCATCGGAATGCAGTTCAAATCCCCCGAAGTCGTGGTCACCGAGGCCGACATCAAGCGCTTTGCCGCCGAGTTCGATCCGCAGCCGATGCATCTCGACCACGAGGCGGCGAAGCAGACCCTGTTCAAGGGGCTTGCCGCCTCGGGATGGCACACCGCCGCGATAGCCATGAACCTTGCGATCCAGACCCGTCCGTTCGGCCCGCATCCGCTGATCGGCGCCGGTGTGGACGGCCTGCGCTGGACCATGCCGGTGCGGCCCAACGACCGCCTGCATCTGGTCGGCGAGGTCATGAGCCTGACGCCGTCGAAATCGAAGCCGCAAGGCATCGCGCTGGTGAAATGGACCATGTTCAACCAGAACGGCGAGGAGGTTTACACCTTCACTCCGATCGCGATCGTGCCGCGGCGGGGATAGGACGGCCGCCGGCCGTTCGCCTCGCCCTCTTGCGAGCCGCCGGGAGAGGTGGTCATCTCGGCGCGGGGAACGCGCTGGAGGCCGACATGAAACGATCTCTTCTTGCCGCCGGAATTCTCGCTTGCGTCTTGAGCGCAACCGCCTCGAGCTCGAGGCCCGCGCTTGCGCAACAATCCAAAGTCGGCGACTGGACCATCGAGAAGCGGGCGCAGGACACCCATTGCAATGCCAGCCGCGGCTACAAGGACAAGGATGACGAGAACCGCGACTACGTCATCGTGATCACCTATTCCGAGCAGGCGATCGTGATCGTGATGATCTACGACGGTTGGGAATGGGACAAGGCCGGTGAGATCCTCCGGGCCGATGTCGGCACCGACGATGCCGACATCATGAAGAAGGCCAAGTGGGAGGTCATGGACAAGACCACGGTGCGCGGCATCTTCGCATACGACCAGTCGATCATGGACCGCCTCGCGAAGGCCAAGCGCCTCACGCTGGACTTCGAGGACGACGACGATGACAGCATCGAGATGCAGATCCCGCGGGCCGGCGAGGCGCTGGCGGCGCTGAAATTCTGCGAGGAGAACCGGAAATGATGGTCCCGCCGGGGGCGTGCCGCGGCGGGACGCTGTTCACTCGGCAGGCCCCTGGACCGGCGCTGCGCTGATGTCACTGCCGTGATGAACCAGCGGCTTCATGCCGGTGACGGTTCTGAGCAGCACATAGAACACCGGCGTCAGGAATAGGCCGAACACGGTGACGCCGATCATGCCCGAGAACACGGCAACGCCCATGGCGCGCCGCATCTCCGAGCCGGCGCCGGTCGAGAGCACCAGCGGCAGCACGCCCATGATGAACGCCATCGACGTCATCAGGATCGGGCGTAGCCGCAAGCGGCTGGCTTCGATCGCAGCCCGGATCGGCGTGCGCCCGGCGAATTCGAGCTCGCGCGCGAATTCGACGATCAGGATCGCGTTCTTGGCGGAGAGGCCGACCAGCACGATGAGGCCGATCTGGGTGAAGACGTTGTTGTCGCCCTTGGAGATCCAGACGCCGAACATCGCGGCGAGCAAGCCCATCGGCACGATCATGATGATCGACAGCGGCAGGGTCAGGCTCTCATAGAGCGCGGCCAGCACCAGGAACACCAGCAGGATCGCCAGCGGAAACACCCAGATGCCGGAATTGCCGGCGATGAACTCCTGATAGGTCAGGTCGGTCCATTCGAAGGCAAAGCCCGGCGGCAGCACCTCCGCCGCGATCCGCGTCGCCGCTTCCTGCGCCTGGCCCGATGAAAAGCCCGGCGCGGCCGCCGCGTTGATATCGGACGAGAGGAAGCCGTTGTAGCGGATCGCGCGCTCCGGCCCCGCGCTCTGGCGGATATTGAGCAGCGCCGACAATGGCACCATGTCGCCGGACGACGAGCGCACCTTCAACTGTCTGATGTCGTCGGCGCGGGCGCGGAACGGCGCATCGGCCTGGACGCGGACCGAATAGGTGCGGCCGAACTTGTTGAAGTCGTTGACGTAGTAGGAGCCGAGGTAGATCTGCAGCGTGTTGAACACCTCGGTGACGGGCACGCCCAGCTGCAGCGCTTTGGTGCGGTCGATGTCGGCGAACAGCTGGGGCACGTTGACCTGGAAGCTGGAGAACACGCCCGCGATCTCCGGCGCCTTCTGCATCGCCGCCATGAAGGCGGTGGTTGCCTCGTTCAGGGCGTCATAGCCGAGACCGGCGCGGTCCTCGATCTGCAGCTTGAAGCCGCCGATGGTGCCGAGGCCGTTGACCGGCGGCGGCGGGAACATGGCGATGAAGGCTTCCTGGATGCCGGCATATTTCTTGTTCAGCTCGGCCGCGATCGCAGGGCCGCTGAGCGAGGGATCCTTGCGCTCGTCGAACGGCTTCAGCGTCGAGAACACGATGCCGGCATTGGATGAGTTGGTGAAACCGGAGATCGACAGGCCCGGGAAGGCTACCGAGCTCTCGACACCGGGCTGAGTCAGCGCGATGTCGCTCATCCTGCGGATCACCTCTTCGCTGCGGTCGAGCGTGGCGCCATCGGGCAGGCGGGCAAAGCCGACGAGGTACTGTTTGTCTTGGCCCGGCACGAATCCACCAGGCACCTGCTGGAACAGAAATGCGGTGAGTCCGACGAGGACCACATAAAGGCCCATCATCGCGGACTTACGCGAGATCACCTTGCCGACGCTGCCGCTGTAGTTCTCCGAGGACCGCGTGAACGCCTTGTTGAACCCGCGGAAGAACCAGCCGAGGCTCTTCTCCATGATCAGCGTCAGCCAGTCCTTCGGCTCGTTGTGGCCCTTGAGCAGCAGCGCCGACAACGCCGGAGACAGCGTCAGGGAATTGATGGCCGAGATCACCGTCGAGATCGCGATCGTTAGCGCGAACTGCTTGTAGAACTGTCCCGTGAGGCCGGAGATGAAGGCGAGCGGCACGAACACCGCGATCAGCACCAGCGCGATCGCGATGATCGGGCCCGAGACCTCGCGCATGGCCTGATAGGTGGCATCGCGCGGCGACAGCCCGGACTCGATGTTGCGCTCGACGTTCTCGACCACGACGATGGCGTCGTCGACGACAATGCCGATGGCGAGCACCAGGCCGAACAGGGTGAGCGCGTTGATCGAGAAGCCGAACACGTGCATCACGGCGAAGGTGCCGACGATCGACACCGGCACGGCCAGCAGGGGAATGATCGAGGCCCGCCAGGTCTGGAGGAACAGGATCACGACCAGCACGACCAGCGCGATCGCCTCCAAGAGCGTGTGGATCACAGCCTCGATCGAGGAGCGAACGAACTGGGTAGGGTCGTAGACGATCTGGTAGGACACGCCCTCCGGCATGTTCTTCTTGATCTCCGCCATGGTGGCGCGGACATTGTCGGAGATCTGCAGCGCGTTGGAGCCCGGCGCCTGGGAGATCGGGATTGCCACCGCATGCTTGTTGTCGAGCAGCGAGCGCAGGCCGTATTCGGACGCGCCGAGCTCGATGCGCGCGACATCGCGCAGACGGACGACCTCGCCGCGCGTGCCGGTCTTGACCACGATGTCGCCGAACTGCTCCTCGTTGGCGAGGCGGCCTTCGGCATTGACCGAGAGCTGGAGATCGATGCCTTTGACATTCGGAGAGGAGCCGACCACGCCGGCGGCGGCCTCGACGTTTTGCGCCTGGATCGCGCGCACGATGTCGCTTGCGGTCAGGCCGTGCTCGGCCGCCTTCTGCGGATCGACCCAGACCCGCATCGAATAGTCGCCGGCGCCATAGAGCTGGACGTCGCCGACGCCGTCGATCCGCGCCAGCCGGTCCTTGACGTTGAGCACGGCATAGTTGCGCAAATACGTCATGTCGTAGCGGCCGTTCGGCGACAACAGATGCACCACCATGGTGAGGTCGGGCGAGGACTTCTTGGTGATGATGCCGAGCTGGCGCACCACGGCCGGCAGGCGCGGCTCGGCCTGCTGCACGCGGTTCTGCACCAGCTGCGTCGCCTTGTCGGGATCGGTGCCGAGCCGGAACGTCACCGTCAGCGTCATCGCGCCGTCGGTGGTCGCCTGGCTCGACATGTAGAGCATGTTCTCGACGCCGTTGATCTGCTCCTCGATCGGGGTCGCCACTGTCTCCGCGATAACCTTGGGGTTGGCGCCGGGATAGGTAGCGCGCACCACGACGGAGGGCGGCACGACGTCGGGATATTCCGAGATCGGCATCGCGAACAGCGAGATCAGGCCGGCAAGGAAGATCAGGACCGACAGCACGCCGGCGAAAATCGGACGATCGATAAAGAACTTTGACAGATTCATGGCCTTGCCCCTGGGCAATATCCTGATGTTCTCCGAGACCTCCACTCGTCATTCCGGGGCGCGCGAAGCGCGAACCCGGAATCCTGAGGTGATGTGATCGGAGTTTCGTACGCTCGAGATTCTCAGGTGCGCAATTGCGCACCGTAGTTCGCGCGATGCGCGCCCCGGGATGACGGGGTGCATTAACGCTGCACCACGTCCTGGTTGCTGTGGTTCGACGCCTGCTGCGGCCCCCGTGCGCCCATCGCCGCCACCTCCGTCTTGAGGAGGGCTCCCGGACGCACGCGTTGCAGACCATTGACGACGATGCGGTCGCCGGACTTCAGGCCCGAGGTGACGATGCGAAGCCCATCGACGGCGCCGCCGAGCGTGACCGGCCGGTAGACGGCGCGGCTGTCGTCGCCGACTGCCATCACGAACTTCTTGTCCTGGTCGGTGCCGATCGCGCGCTCGTCGATCATCACCAGCGCCTGTTGCTTCGGCTGGCCCATGCGCACGCGCGCGAACTGGCCGGGGATGAGACGCCCATCGTCGTTGCGGAACACCGCGCGGACACGGATGGTGCCGCTCTGGCCGTTGACCTGGTTGTCGATCAGCTGGATGTTGCCCTTCGCGGACAAGCCGCCCGAGGTCGTCATCTCGACCGGGATCTGGTCGAGCTTGCCGCGTTGCCCGGAAGCATCGGCGATCGAGTTCAGCGCGCGCAGCACCACCTCTTCGTCCGCATCGAACGAGGCGTAGATCGGATTGACCGAGACCAGCGAGGTCAACACCGGCGAGGCGGTGCCGGCGGCGACGAGATTGCCGACGGTGACCTCGATCTTGCCGACGCGGCCATCCACGGGGGCGCGCACTTCGGTGTAGTCGAGATTGAGCTTTGCGGTCTGCAGCGTCGCCTCGGCCGCCTTGACGTTGGCGATTGCTTCGCGATTGGCGTTGTCGCGCTGGTCGTAGTCCCGCCGGGTGACCACGGCGTTGCCGACGAGCTGTGCGCCACGCTCGAGCTCGCTTTGGGTGAAGACGACGCGCGCTTTGGCGGCCTCGAGCTGGGCGGCAGCTTTGTCGACCTCGGCCGCATAGGGGGCGGGATCAATCTTGAACAGCACGTCGCCGGCCTTCACCAGCGCGCCCTCGGTGAAGTTCGCCGACATGATCGCACCCGCAACGCGGGGGCGGAGCTCGACACGGTTGATCGCCTCGAGCCGGCCGGAGAAATCGTCCCACAGCACGGTCTGCCGCGGCTCGATCATCGCGACGGTGACGGAAACGGCTTGTTCAGCTGCGGCCGCGGGTGCGGTCGCTTGCGCCGCATGAAAATAGCGGCCGGTCACGATCGAGCCGGCCGCGGCGAGGGCGCCCACGATGGCGACGCCGCCCAGAAGGCGGCGGAAATGGCCGGTGCGGGAGGTATTTTGGGAGGGATGCATTTGCGCGCTCCAGATATGTAGTGTTCACTACAGATGTGGAGCTGGATACCGCAGTGCAAGATACTTATGTACCAATCACTAAGAAAATTGTACGCCGATACCGCGACGATTGGAAGACACAAGAAAAAGAAAGCTAGAACAAATAGATAGGATCCGGCGTTAGGCTGAGACAGCACGCCGAATCCGAGGAGACAGGCACATGGGCATGGGACGCCCCCGCGAATTCGACGCCGAAACGGCGTTGGACCAGGCGATGGAAGTGTTTTGGCGCCATGGCTATGAGGGCGCGACCATTGCCCAGCTCACGGAGGCCATGGGCATCAATCCGCCCAGTCTCTACGCCTGCTTCGGCAACAAGGAAGGCCTGCTGAAGGCTGCGCTCGACCGCTACACCACGCTGCGCAACATCTGGATGGACGAGGTGGTCGCAGCGCCCACCGCTCGCCAGGTGGCGGAGCGGATGCTGATGGGCATCGCCGACAAGCAGACCGATCCCGCCAATCCGCCCGGCTGCCTGCTCGTGCAGGGCGGCATCGCCTGCGGCACCGGCTCAGAAAACGTCCCCTTCGAGCTCGCCGCCCGCCGCGCCCAGAACGAGGACCAGCTCCGCGACCGTTTCGTCCGGGCCAAGGCGGAGGGCGATCTCAAGGAGAGCGCCGATCCGGCCGCGCTCGCGCGCTATGTCTCGGCGGTGGCGGTCGGCATGGGCGTGATGGCGTCTTCAGGCGCCGATCGTGAAGCGCTGCGGCAGGTCGCTGATGTCGCCGTGCAGGCCGTGGAAGCGCAGTCGGCCAGGGGGTAGAGACGAGTGGCCTGCGCTGAACGACGATCTGCCCGCTCGGGAGCGCGATAGATCGCAAGGCCGCTTAGCTCAGGTCGTGAAGGTCCTTTCCAAGCGGCGGTGTCAGACGAAAGTTCGAGAACACGACTTCCAGTCCCGCCCGCTCGGGCGTGCAGGCCATCGGGCCCACAAGATAGGAGCTTGCTGCCGGAAACGGCGCTAGCCGCATGAGAGGCCAGGTCTTGCCATCGGCCGAGACTTGTAGACGAAGGACGCCGTCGGCGACGGTTGCGCGGACCCAGAAGTCTCCGGCATCATGCTCATAGGGTGCCGTTGCCCAGTCCGATCGCCCGTCGGTTAGCACGCTTGCAAGCATGGCGCGGCCGTCCGACAGTTCGATGCCGGCCTTGACCCAATGTCGCGCGTCGATGCGCACCATGATGCCCGCCTGATCGTAGAGCGCCTGGAAGTCGCCCTGTACACGTAAGCTGGCGGTGAATGCCTCGCCGGTTGGAAAGCCCAGGAAATGCCCGCTGTCACGATAAAAGCCGTAGTAGGTTTCGCGCCAGAAATCGGTGCCTTTGTCCGTCACGACCTGGAGGCGATCGTCCTCTGCCGTCCATCGTTTCGGTTCGTTCAACCACACGCCGTCACTTCTGAGGAGAGTCATTTCCAACCTCGATTGCCGATGCCTGCCGTGGCTCGATCCATCTGCCGGACAAGCATGGCCTCGTGCAAACTGCGATCGGGCGCGTGCACAGAGTTCAGCCTCGCGCCATCGACAGTGGTGCCGATGTCGAGGCCGGCTCACGTTTGATAGCAGCCATGGCTTCCGACCGGTTAAGGGCGTCGGCGCGAGTTGCGGATTCACGATCGGCGATCATGCAACTTTGCGCCTGTTCTGCCCGACGTGTCAAACGGCCTTCGCCGGCAGGACCCGCACCATGCGGCGCGAAATTCTTCAATGATTCGTACTGTGCATGGGGTTGTTTTCGCATTTTTGTTTGAGCGTGCCCGGAGCCTGATCATCCAGCGCCGCAAACCGTATCGATACGGGAACCCCTAAGAGTTTTTACATACAGTTCTGGCACGTTCCGCGCGTCAATATCCGCAGCCTGCATCGTGTCTCATTTCGCGCACGAAAAGACGGAGCCGGCGGGAGTCGAGGGGCCGTAAGCCATGACTGCACTTGCTTCGGACGCCGGTCGCGCCAGGAGTGGGATCGTGCCGATCCTGTTGTGCGTCGTGCCGTTCAGCCAGGTTCCGCTCGATGCCTATACGCCGGGCCTGCCGCAGATGGTGGTGGATCTCGCAGCTGACGCGGCGTCGATGCAGAACACCGTCACCGCTTACATGCTCGGCATGTCTCTGGCGCTGGTGCCGGTCGGTATCGCCTCGGACACTCTCGGCCGCCGCAACGTGCTGCTCGCAGGCCTGTCGGTCCTGATCGCGATGAGCATCGCCTGTGCGATGGCCACCAGCGCCTCGCTGCTGCTCGGCTTGCGCTTCCTGCAAGGCATCGGCGGCTGCACTTGTCTCGTCGTCGCCTATGCGGTCGCAGCCGATTGTTTCCGCGGCCGCGAGCTCACCGCGATCTCCGGCTTGTTGGGTGCCGCCTGGGGCCTTGCGCCGGTGCTGGCGCCGGCAGCCGGTGGCTTCATCGTCGAGCTGACCTCGTGGCGCGGCGTCTTCGTCGTCATTGCCGTCGCCGCGGCGATCGTCGCCGCGATCGTCGCATTTCTTCTGCCCGAAACATTGCCGGCAGAGCGGCGCGCGCCGTTCGATCCGCGCCGCACTGCCGGTATTTTGCGCGATGCGCTGGTCCGCCCGGGCTTCCTCGCCTTCGTGCTGGTGTTTGTCGCGGCGGCCAGCGCGCAGCTGGCGTTCGGCGTCGTCGCGCCGTTCTTCTACCAGACCGGTCTCGGCTATTCGGCGGCCATCTACGGCCTCGTCGCACTCGGGCTTGGCGGGGTCAATCTCGCCGGCGAGCTCGGCTGCGCGCATTTCGCGCGCGTCATGCCGGCGCGCTTGCTGGGCTTCGGCGCCTTCGCGCTGTTCCTCGCCGGTGCGGTGGTCCTGACGGTAACAGGCATGACCCTCGGCCTCGATGTTGCGTCGATCACGATCGGCGGCGCGCTGGTGCTCGGCGGCTGCGGCGTGCTGTGCCCGATGATGTACGGCATGGCGCTTGGCCTGTTCGAACGCGACCATGGCCTGGTTGGCGGCCTCATCAGCGCGCTCTGCTATCTCGCCGTGAGCGGTGCCATGGCGATCACGGCGGTGTTGCCCGAAGCGACACAGGCGCCGATCGGATGGCTTTATCTCGGACTCTGCGCCATTGCGGGGACGCTGCTCGCGATCTCGCTGCCGTCGGCGCGGCAAGCGACACACAGTTAAATAAGGAACCAAATCATGACCACGGTCGGAATTCGCGGCACGTTCTTCGATTTCGTCGACGATCCCTGGAAGCACGTCGGCAACGAGCCGGCCGCCGCGCGCTTTCACCAGGATGGTCTCATGGTCGTCACTGACGGCGTGATCAAGGCGTTCGGTCCTTATGACAAGATTGCCGCCGCCCATCCGGGCGTCGAGGTCACCCACATCAAGGACCGCATCATCGTTCCCGGCTTCATCGACGGCCACATCCATCTGCCGCAGACGCGCGTGTTAGGGGCCTATGGTGAGCAGCTCCTGCCGTGGCTGCAGAAATGGGTCTACCCGGAAGAGCTCAAATACCGGGATCGCGACTACGCGCGCGAGGGCGTGAAGCGTTTCCTCGATGCGCTGCTCGCCTCAGGCACCACCACCTGCCAGGCCTTCACGAGCTCCTCGCCTGTTTCGACCGAGGAGTTGTTCGAGGAAGCGAGCAGGCGCAACATGCGCGTCATCGCGGGCCTCACCGGGATCGATCGCAACGCGCCGGCCGATTTCATCGATACGCCGGAAAATTTCTATCGCGACAGCAAGCGGCTGATCGCGCAGTACCACAACAAGGGCCGCAATCTCTACGCCATCACGCCGCGCTTCGCCTTTGGTGCCTCGCCGGAATTGCTGAGAGCGTGTCAGCGCCTCAAGCACGAGCATCCGGACTGCTGGGTCAACACCCACATCTCCGAGAACCCGGCCGAATGCAGCGGCGTGCTGGTCGAGCATCCGGATTGCCAGGATTATCTCGGCGTCTACGAGAAGTTCGACCTGGTCGGTCCGAAATTCTCCGGCGGCCACGGCGTCTATCTCTCCAACAACGAGTTCCGCCGCATGTCGAAGAAGGGCGCGGCGGTGGTGTTCTGCCCGTGCTCGAACCTGTTCCTCGGCAGCGGCCTGTTCCGCCTCGGCCGGGCCACCGATCCCGAGCATCGCGTCAAGATGTCGTTCGGCACCGATGTCGGCGGCGGCAACCGCTTCTCGATGATCTCCGTGCTCGACGACGCCTACAAGGTCGGCATGTGCAACAACACGCTGCTCGACGGCAGCATCGATCCCGCGCGCAAGGACCTCGCGGAAGCCGAGCGCAACAAGCTCTCGCCCTATCGCGGTTTCTGGTCGATCACGCTCGGCGGCGCCGAAGGCCTCTACATCGACGACAAGCTCGGCAACTTCGAGCCGGGCAAGGAGGCCGATTTCGTCGCGCTCGATCCGAACGGCGGACAGGTCGCGCAAGCGTGGCATCAATCGCTGATCGCCGACGGCGCCGGCCCGCGCACGATGGACGAGGCCGCGAGCATGCTGTTCGCCGTCATGATGGTCGGCGACGATCGCTGCGTCGACGAGACCTGGGTGATGGGCAAGCGTCTCTACAAGAAAGGCTGAGGCGGACCGCTGCCGATGCGCGCATCTCCTGAAACAGCCGGCCAGCCGGTCGCTCTCGTCATTCAGCGCCGCATCGCCGACGACGCCTTTGCTGCGTTCGCCCGGTGGAACGGTGAGGTCGGCGAGGTGCTCAAGGCCTGGCCAGGCTTCCTCAGCCTTGAAGTGGTGCCGCCGCAACCGCCGGCGCATGTGGACTGGGTGACGATCCTGCGTTTCGCGAGCCCCGCTGCGGCACGTGCCTGGCTGCAGAGCGAGGTGCGGGCGAAGCTGATCGCGGAAGTGCAGCGCTTCTTCGTCGGTTCGGAGGACGTCCATATCCTGCCCGACACCGGCGTCCCGCGCGACAGCGCGGTCTCGGCCGTCATCTCATTCAAAGTCCCTGATGGACTCGAGGACGCGTTCCTGAAATGGCAGCAGCGCATCCAGGCGGCGGAGGCCGAGTTCAAGGGATTTCTGCGGCACAAGATCGAGCGGCCGATTCCGGGCCTGCACGACGAATGGATCATCATCCTGTCTTTCGACAGCGATGCCAATCTCAATGCGTGGCTCGACTCGCCGTTGCGGCAGACGCTGCTGAAGGAGGGCGCGCGCTTCAATGCCGGAATGCACGTGAGGCGGGCGAGCTACGGCTTCAATTTCTGGTTCCCGGCCGGCAAGACGTCGGCCCCGGAGCAAGGGCCCGGTTTCATCTGGAAGAGCAACCTGATCGTTCTCCTGGTCCTTTATCCCGTAGTCTACCTCTGGGGCTATTTCATCAGCGCGCCCCTGATCGACAGAAACGGCGTGCCGGTCTGGCTGTCGCTGTTCATCGGCAATCTCGTCAGCACGCAGCTGCTCGGCTGGTGGCTGGTGCCCGCCGCCTTCAAGGCGCTCGACTGGTGGGTGACGCCGAAGGCGACGATCAGTCGCCAGATCGCGGGGTACGTGCTGCTCGCCGTGCTCTATGCCGCGTCGATGGGCCTGTACGCGCTGCTGCTCGCGTGGCATTGGGGACGGTGAGACCGTCAACCGTATCGACGCGGAGAAGGACGGTCGCTGGACATCGACGACCATGTTCGCCCTGACGTTTCTCGGGACATCGGCGAGCGTTCCCTCGGCGGAGCGCAACCATCCGGCACTCCTCGTGGAAGCCGCAGGCAAGCGCGTCCTGGTCGATTGCGGCGAGGGCACGCAGCGCCAGCTGCTGCGCAGCGGCGCCGGCTTCCGGCGGCTCGACCGCATCCTGCTCACCCACGCCCATCTCGACCACGTGCTCGGCATCCCCGGACTATTTTCGACGCTCGGCTTGCGGCAGACGTCCGAGACGATGACCGTTCACGGCGGCGCGGGCACGCTCGACCTCGTCACCCGCATGCTCGCCGGCCTGTGGGGCGCGGGCAGGGCGCCGATCGCCGTCCAGTTCGAAGCGCTGACCGAGGGACGAGCTATCGATACCGGTGAATTCGCCGTTGACTGTTTTCCGGTCCGCCACCGCGACACCGACAGCTTCGGCTTCATCTTCCAAAGCCCCGCGCGCCGTCATCTGCGGCCTGATCGCCTCATCGCGCTCGGTGTCCCCGATGGTCCGTTGCGCGGCGAGTTGGCCGCCGGCCGACCGATCGTGGTTGCCGACCGAACCATCGATCCGGAAGAGGTCCTGGGTCCTGTGAGCGGCGGCAGCAAGCTCGTCGTGATCGGCGACACCGAGACCACCGAGGGGTTGTCGCAATACGTCGCCGGCGCCGACATGCTGGTGATCGAGGCGACGTTCCTCGATCGCGACGCGCCGACCGCGCGGAATTACGGCCATCTCACCGCGGCAGAAGCGGCCTCCTTTGCCGCCGCGAACGAGGTCGGACAGCTCGTGCTGACGCATATGTCGGGACGCTACGAAGACGCAGAGATTCTCGCCGAGGCGGCAAAAATCTTCCCGAACACCCGGATCGCCGCAGACTTCGACCACATCGTCGTCTGTTCAAACGCGCCCTGACCCGATCCGTCCACCGCAGCGCTTGCCAGCCCAGATGCGAGCGGGTAGAAGGCTGCCACGCCTGAGCCGCGATTAGCGCGATGCGCTTCCCGGCCACAGTCGAACAAATCAAGCAGGCCTTTGAATTTGTTCGACTATTCCGTTGGGGAATGGTGTAACGGTAGCACAACAGACTCTGACTCTGTTTGTCTTGGTTCGAATCCAGGTTCCCCAGCCAGTTCCGGGCGCTTTCCCAAAGGTATGGTTCCGGTCCCTGGGCAGGATGGCAGGCAGGTTGATGGGCTGCCTCGCTGCTCGCGACGGTTTGCCTCACCTAGTATTTGCGTTTCCAAGTCGGATCGCCGCGCGCTGTATCGTCCTTGGGCTGGACAACCCAAGGAGATCCGCAAATGCCCTATGTCGATGGTTTCGTTCTCGCCGTGCCGAAGGACAATATCGAGGCCTACAAGGCGCTGGCGACGCAAGCCTGCGCCATCTGGATGGAGCACGGCGCGCTCGATTATGTCGAATGCATCGGCGATGACGTTCCCTATGGAGAGCTCACCTCGTTTCCGCGCGCGGTGATCGCGAAGGAGGACGAGATCGTGGTGTTCGCCTGGATCGTCTATCGGGACCGCGAGAGCCGCGATGCCATCAACAAGAAGGTGATGGCGGACCCGCGCATCAAATTCGAGGGCATGCCGTTCGACGGCAAGCGCATGATCTATGGCGGCTTCACAACGCTGCTTCGGGCGAGTGACATCGTGACGCGAGGCGTGCCTGCTACTTGATCTTGTCGTAGGCCGCCGCGAAATCGCCGAGCGGCATCGGGATCGCGATGGTCTCCTTGGCCATGTTCTGAAAAGAGACCTTCAGCTGCTTGCCCGACCGCAAGGCGGCGAGCAGGTCCGGCGCAACCGGGGTCGAGGCGTAGCAGCCGCGATTCTCGCAGGTCTGGATCTGGAGATCGAACGTCTTGCCTTCGTCGATCTGGAGCTTGGCCCCGACCGGAAGGTTGAGGCCGAGCGGCAATTGCAGAAGCGCGATCGGCGTGCGGGTGTCGGGCGCGATGCGGATGTTGATCAGGACGACGGTCTGGCCCGTCTTGGTCAGCACCGCGTTCTGCTCCATCGCGCATTCGAGCGGCGCGTCGCGGCTTGCGCTGGTGCAGCGGACGATCCAGCCGGGCTGTCCGGAAGCACCGTCAGCCTGCGCCTGTGTCGGGGCAGGCGCGGGCTGCGCGGCCGGGGCGGGCGCGGCGTTCTTCTTGGCGCCCTGCTGGGCGTGTGCTGCGCCCGCTGACAACAGGACAGCAGCGACAAGGGCGACAAGTCTGGATTGCACAGGCATGGGAAACCGCATTTGCGAACCGGGGTCTCGCTGTAGCGTCGCGGCAGGCGCGGCGCAAGCTTACTCGGCGGCTTCCTTGACGCTGCCGTGCTCGGGCGTCTCCTCGCCTTCGTCGTCCGAACGGCCCCAGGTCGAGAACCAGTTGTTGAGCTTGTCGAGGTAGAGATAGACGACCGGCGTGGTGAACAGCGTCAGCGCCTGACTGACGATCAGGCCGCCGACCATGGCGTAGCCGAGCGGCTGGCGGATTTCGGCGCCGGTGCCGTGGCCGAGCATGAGGGGCACGCCGCCGAGCAGGGCCGCCATCGTCGTCATCATGATCGGGCGGAAGCGCAGCAGTGCGGCCTGGCGGATCGATTCCTCCGGCGTCTTGTGCTCGTCGCGCTCGGCGGCAATCGCGAAGTCCACCATCATGATGCCGTTCTTCTTCACGATGCCGATCAGGAGAATGATGCCGATCAGCGCGATCAGGCTGAAGTCGAATCCGGCCGCCATCAGGATCGCGAGCGCGCCGACGCCGGCCGAGGGTAGCGTCGACAAAATCGTGATCGGATGGATGTAGCTCTCGTAGAGAATGCCAAGGATCAGATAGACCACGACCAGCGCGGCGAGGATCAGGAGCGGCACGGTGCCGAGCGATTGCTGGAACGCCTGCGCGGTGCCCTGGAAGCTCGAATTCAGCGTGGGCGGCGTCCCGAGCTCCGCCATCGCCTTCTGCACGGCCTCGGTGGCCTGGCCGAGCGCGACGCCTTGCGCGAGATTGAAGCTGATCGTGATCGACGGGAACTGGCCTTGATGGCTGATCGAGAGCGGGCGGACCGGATCGGTGGTCCAGCTCGCGAAGGTCGACAGCGGCACCTGGTCGCCGGTCAGCGGCGATTTCACGTAGAGCTTGTTCAGCGTCTCGAGATCGCCCTGCATCTCCGGCAGGACTTCCAGGATCACCTTGTAGGTGTTGAGCTGCGTGAAATATTGCGTGACCTGCCGCTGTCCGAAGGAATCATACAGCGTATCGTCGATCAGCTGGGGCTGGATGCCGTAGCGGGCGGCGGTGTCGCGGTTGATCTTGAGCTGGACCGTCGTGCCCTGCGTCTGCTGGTCGGTCGCGACGTCGCGCAGCTCCGGCAGTGTCTGCATCTTGCCAAGGATCTTCGGCGCCCATTCGTTCAGCTCGTCCAGATTGGCGTCTTGCAGCGTGAATTCGAACTGAGTGCGCGTGGGTCGACCGCCGAGCCGCACGTCCTGGGCCGCCTGCATGTAGAGGCGGGCGCCCTGGACCTTGTCGAACTGCGGACGCAGACGCGCGATGATCTGCTGGGCCGAAGCGTCACGCTCATTGCGCGGCTTCAGCGTGATGAACAGGTTGCCGTTGTTGCCGGCACGGCCGCTGCCACCGATCGACATGGCAACGCTGGCAACGTCGGGATCGGCCAGGATGATCTTGCCGAGTTGCTCCTGGCGTCTCACCATCTCCTTGAACGAGATGTCCTGCGAGGCTTCGGACGTGGCCGTGATCAGGCCGACGTCCTGCTGCGGGAAGAAGCCCTTGGGGATCAGCACGAACAGGTAGATCGACAGGCCGAGCGTGACGAAGAAGATCGCGAGCGTGGTGCGCCGCCAGGCGAGGGCGTGATCGAGCACATATTCGTAGCCGCGCAGCATCGCGTCGAAGGCGCGCTCGCTCCATTGATAGAAGCGGCCGTGCTGCACCTCACCATGGGCGCGCAGGAAGCGTGAGGCCATCATCGGCGTCAGCGTCAGCGATACGAACATCGAAACGAAGATCGTCATCGCCAGCACCACGGCGAATTCGCGGAACAGGCGCCCGATAATGCCGCCCATCAGGAGCAGCGGGATCAGCACCGCGACCAGCGAGATGCTGATGGAGACGATCGTGAAGCCGATTTCCTTGGAACCCTTGAAGGCGGCCTCCATCGGCGAGTCGCCTTCCTCGATGTAGCGCGTGATGTTCTCGAGCATCACGATGGCGTCGTCCACCACGAAACCGACCGCGATGGTGAGTGCCATCAGCGACAGATTGTCGAGCGAATAGCCGACCGGCCACATCAGGGCGCACGCGCCCAGCAACGCCAGCGGAACCGTGACGGTGGGAATGACCGTCGCCCAGAAGCTGCGCAGGAAGATGAAGATGACCATGACCACGAGCACAATGGTCAAGAGCAGCGTGAACTGGACGTCCTCGACCGCGGCACGGATGGTCGCGGTGCGGTCGCTGATGAGCTCGATCTTGATCGCGGGCGGGATCGCCGCCACGAGACGAGGGAGGGTCGCCTTGATCCTGTCGACGGTTTCGATGACGTTGGCGCCGGGCTGCTTGAAGATCACCAGGAACACGCCGCGCTTGCCGTTGGCCCACGCCGCCTGCTTGGCGTCTTCGGCAGCGGTGACCGCTTGGCCGATATCGCGGATTCGCAACGGAGCGCCGTTGCGATAGGCGATGATGACGTCGTTCCAGTCCTTCGCGTGGGTGAGCTGGTCGTTGGCGTAGATCGTATAGGCCCGCTTCTCGCCGTCGATATTGCCCTTGGGGCTGTCGACCGTGGTGATCGCGATCTGGCTGCGGATATCCTCCATCGACAAGCCCTTGGCGACCAGCTTTGCGGGATCGACCTGAATGCGGATCGAGGGTTTCTGCTGGCCGCCGATGAAGACCTGGGCGACGCCCGAGAGCTGGCTGATCTGCTGGGCGAGCTGGGTGTCGACGGCATCGCTGACGCTGGTCAGCGGCAGCGTCTCCGATGTCGCCGACAGTAGCAGGATCGGCGCGTCGGCGGGGTTGACCTTGCGGTAGGTCGGGGGCGACGGCAGGTTCCTCGGCAACTGGCCGCTGGCCGCGTTGATGGCACCCTGTACGTCGTTGGCGGCGCCGTCGATGTTGCGGTTGAGGTCGAATTGGATGGTGATCGACGCCGTGCCCAGATAGCTCGTCGAGGTCATCTGCGCGATGCCAGGAATCTGGGCGAATTGCCGCTCGAGCGGCTGCGCCACCGACGAAGCCATGGTCTCGGGGCTGCCGCCGGGCAAATTGGCGGTGACCTGAATGGTCGGAAAGTCCACCTGCGGCAGGGGCGCGACCGGGAGCAGGGGATAGGCGACCAGGCCGACGAAGAGAATGCCGGCCATCAGCAGCGAGGTGCCGATGGGATATCGGATGAAAGGCGCCGAAATCCCGCCCCCGATCATTGCTGTCGAACCTTGTTCTGGGTCGGATCCGAGCTTGCTACCGCCGTCGACACCAGGCTTCCGGGCTGCACCTTGAACTGTCCGCCGACGATCACCTGCTGACCGGGGCTCAATCCTTCCTCGATGACCGAATGACCGTCGATGCCATAGCTGACCTTGATCTTGTGCAGTTCGGCCTTGTTGTCCTGGTTGACCGTATAGGCATAGAGTCCGTTGGTGGAGCGCTGGACCGCGTCATCCGGAACGACCGTCGCATCCTTCAGCGTTCGCACCAGGAGCCGCGTCGAGACCGATTGCCCCGGCCACAGCGTTCTTTCCTTGTTGTCGAACACCGCCTTGAGCCGGATCGTGCCGCTGGTCGCGTCGACCTGGTTGTTGATCACCGCGAGCTTGCCCTCGGCCAGCGTCCTCTTGCCGTCGGTGGTGAAGGCGATCACCTTGAGCGCGCCGGCCTTGTGGCCTTCGCTGATATAGGGGAGCTGGTCTTCCGGCGCGGTGAAGATCACCGCGATCGGCTCGACCTGCGAGATCGTGACGATGGCGGTCTGCGACGAAGCGTTGACGATGTTGCCGATGTCGACCTGACGCAGGCCTGCCACGCCGGTGATCGGCGCCTTGATCTGGGTGTAATCGAGCTGGGTCTGGGCGTTGGAGATCGCGGCATCGTCGGCGGCGATCTGGGCGGTGAGCTGAGCGACGGTGGAGCGCTGTGTGTCGACGCGCTGGGCGGTGGCGAATTCGCCGAGCTTCGTGGCGCGCTGGAGCTCGAGATTGGCGTTGGCGAGACTGGCCTCGTCCTGCGCCTTCTTGGCCTTGGCCTGGTCAAGCGCGGCCTGATAGGGACGGGGATCGATCGAAACCAGGAGATCGCCCTGCTTGACGATCTGGCCTTCCCTGAATTCGAGCTTGTCGATCTGGCCATCCACACGGCTTCGGACCTGGACCGTGTTAAAGCCCTGAACCGTGCCGAGACCAGTGAGATAGACCGGAAAGTCGGTCTTCTGAACCGGCGCAACGCTGACCGGGACGGCGGAGGGGCGAGGCGGGCCTTTTTGTGCGGTCTGGGTTTTTCCCGCCTCGGACGTGCCGAATTTCTGCCAACCATAATAGCCCGCAGAAGCCACGGCCGCGATGATCAGAAGCCAAAGGATCGGCCGGGACTTGTTCATGTCGTCTCGTGTCGGCTCGTATGCCCTCGGCTACGAATATCGGGGCAATCGTACGGTTCCAGCATGATGTATAATACACGCCAACTTCCAGAGTAAACAGCACTATCGGGTGAGAATCCTAAACAATTGGAAAGCTTTGCACCGTGTAGGCAGCTCGTTGGCGCGGCGACGTGCAATGCCGCGTTTTCCCGCCGCGATCGGCCGGCGTGCAAGTCTTGCGTAGCACGCGGAGCAGTGTGCTCGGGACCGATCGGCCCCGCGCCGCGCTGCCTTTCGGATCTGCCGCAAGAACGGTTCTAAGTCGCCTCGTAGCCGTTTCGGTTACCATGGATTTCGGCATCGTCCATTTCGGCGCCGCAGCGACGGAGCAAAGCATGGACGAGCTGAACGGCAAGCTGATCGCGTGCCAGATGCTGATCGAGGGATTGATCGCGTGTCACCAACGAGCAGCGCGATCCCTTGTGCTTCCTCACCGACTTTCGCGACGAGATCAAAGCCGTTGTCAACGGCGCCAACATCGCCGGCATGGACAGCACCGATCGCGTGCGCGCCGTTGCGAAGACCGTCGACGAGTTGCTGTGGCTGATGAAACCCAGAGCGGCGATCGAGTGGCCAGCAATCGATTTGCGTTTAGGACGCATCCTTCGCTCAGAGAGCGGGGCAGTTTAGAATCGTTTTGATCTTGATCTATTCAAGGGTTCTCGCGAACGGCACGCATTGACCCGCAATTGTGTGGCCGATACCAACAGGCGACATTCGTTCGACGCGTGTGAACGACAGGAATTGGAGGGCCTTGTGCTCTATCCTCCAGCACCTCTCGTCGCCCCCGTGACCAGGGGGACGCGGGTTGCGTCTTTCTTCTGGCTTCAGAGCATGATACGGGACGATCAAGCCCGGAGCATGATCTATGGCCTCGACACCGCGATACAGGCGCTGGTGGAACGGCTCGGGCGTGACGATCCCGAAACGGTCAAATTGACGGGTATCTATCACAATCTCATTCGCTACTGGGCCGAAGTATGAAGACCATCTCCTTCCAAGCAAGCCTTGCCGCAGCCTTGATGCTGGCGTCTGCCTGGCTCGCATCCCCCGTTTCCGCCCAGACGCAGAGCCCGCCGGCACCGGCCCCATCGACGGCTCAGCCGTCCGCTGCCGGGACCGTCCCCCCGGCAGCTGCGCCTGCGGCCTCGACGGCTCCCGCCGTCGTGGGCGCCGCCCCGGTGGCCGCCAATCCCGCGGGTGCGAAGCCCGAGGCTGCGGCCATGAAGGAATTGTCGCCCTGGGTGATGTTTATGTCGGCAGACGTCATCGTGAAGGCGGTGATGATCGGGCTCGCCTTCGCTTCGCTGATGACCTGGACCGTCTTCATCGCCAAGTCGATCGAGCTGTCGGTCGCCTCCGGCAAGCTGCGTGCGGCGTTGAAGAAGATTGCGGAGGCGCGCTCGCTTGCCGAAGCGCAGATGGCGCTCGGCACCAAGGAGGGCATCCTGCCGTCGTTCCTTGCGGCGGCGTTGCGCGAAGCGCGGATGTCGGCTGGCCTGTCCAGCGATGCCGGCATCAAGGAACGCGCCGCCTCGAGCTTTTCCGAGATCGTGCGCGCGGAGCAACGGCGCATCCGGATCGGCATGGGCGTGCTCGCGACCATCGGCTCGACCTCGCCCTTCGTCGGCCTGTTCGGCACGGTCTGGGGCATCATGAACAGCTTCATCGGCATCTCGAAGTCGCAGACCACGAACCTCGCCGTGGTCGCGCCCGGCATCGCCGAGGCGCTGCTCGCCACCGCGATCGGCCTCGTCGCCGCCATTCCCGCCGTCATCATCTACAACCACTTCTCGCGCGTGACGAAAGGCTATCTCGAGCTCGTCAGCCGCGCCTCGGGCGCGGCGGGGCGACTGCTGTCGCGTGATCTCGACCGCAGCCACGGCAGCGTGCATTCGCGCGCGGCGGAGTAGACCATGGCCGTTTCGCTCGCTGACAATGATGACGACGACGATTTCTCGGAAACGCATGACATCAACGTCACGCCGTTCATCGACGTCATCCTGGTGCTGCTGATCATCTTCATGGTCGCCGCGCCGCTGTCCACGGTCGACCTGCCGATCGATCTGCCGACGTCGAGTGCGACGCCGCAGAAGAAGCCGGACAAGCCGACTTATCTCAGCATCAAGCCCGATCTGACGCTCGCGATCGGGGAGAACGCCGTTCACCGGGCCGAGTTGATCGGAACCCTCGACGGCCTTTCCGAGATGAGCAAGGATAAGTACGTTTTCCTGCGCGCTGATCGCTCGGTGCCCTATGGCGAGTTGATGGGCGTGATGGAGCTCTTGCGCTCGGGCGGCTATACGCGGGTGAAGCTGGTCGCGCTGGAAGGCGCACCGGGGGCGCCTGTGGCAGGCGCCGCCCAGCCTTAAGAAGACGGAACGATGGCGGACGAACCGAGACCATCCCGGAAGCTCTGGATCCTGGCGGCGGCGGCCGCGCTCGCCCTGCATCTCGGCGGTGCTGCGCTCGCGCTGGCGCATTTGCACGGCGACGACGACGGCGATGGTCTCGGCGCGGCCGGAGCCGAGTTCGCCGTCGAGATGGCTTCGCCGGAGGCTCAGGAATCCGATTTGCCGACCGGACCAAACGACTCCGCGGCACAAGAGGAGCGCCCGGAGCTTCCAGAGCAGAAGGCCGAACTGAAGGAGACGGAACTTCCTCAAGATCGACCGCAAGAGGCCGAGGATCCCGATCGCATTGTCAGCGAAAAGGTTGCGAAGAAGGAGCAGGACGACGATCCGAAGGCGGCTGCCGTTGAAACGCCCGCCATGGAGGCTGCCCCAAAGCAGGTTGATATGGCCCGGCAAACGTTCGAGGACGCAACGCGCGAGGCCGAAAAGGCCCTGGCGCCGGTGGTTGGGCTCGGCAAGGACATCCTGAAGATCACGGTGGACTGGAACAAGAAAATCAGTGCGCGTATCAAGCAGCACCAGATCAATCCGGAAGGCAGAGAGAACGCCAATCAGAAGGTCACGGTGAGTTTCGCGCTCAACCGAAAGGGAAATGTGGTCTCGGTCGACGTGATCGCGTCGTCCGGCGACGCCGCCTACGATGCAGCTGCGATCTCGATGGTTCGCAAGGCGGATCCTTTCGAGCCGCCTCCGGTTCAACTGACCGAGGAGCGTTTCGAGCGCACCCTCGAGATCAGCTTCGCCCCTGAGAAATCGAAGAAGACCGCCAACAAGAAGTCGGCTCAACGCCAGTAGAGCCGGATCCCGACATAGACCACCACCAGGCAGGCGAAGATCAGCGCCACGGGCAGGGGCCGTTTCTGGGCTCCGCTGGCCGCGCCTGTCCCGAAGAAACCAGCGCTTTTCGGCTTCGGCGCCGGGCGCCGGAAAGCGGTAACATTATCCGCTGCCGGCTCGGCCTCGCGCGGACGCACGTCGGGCGGCGTTCCAGCGCCACCCATCTCGACGTAATAGGCCTTGTAGATCGCACCGATGGTGGCCTCGGTGGCTTCGCCTTCGCTCATCTGCGCCAGCAGGTTCCTGTAGCTGCTCAGGAACTCCTGGGCCTCCGGAGGCAGCGCGGACGCCCCGTTGAGCTTAGCCATCATCTTCCAGGTGGCAAAATCGGCGCGGGCGCGGGTGTCGGCGCGTCGCGCGATCAGCATATCGGCAGCTTTGACCAAGTCGGCCTCTGGCCTTTCGGCTCGTGTTCGGGTGTTCCGGTTCAACTACGCATTGCCGGTCAGGAAGAGAACAGCCTGAATCACATAACCGGTCAACGTCCGCAGTATTGCTGAAATAACATCAAGATTTAGACCTAACTGCGAGCCCGCCAGCGGCAGCAGGATCAAGAGCCCGATCAGGATCAACATACCGAACGGCTCGAGCCGGGCGAGCGGCAAGGCCAGGGGGCGCGGCAGCAGCCCGACCGCGACGCGGCCGCCGTCCAGCGGCGGGATCGGCATCATGTTGAAGACGGCCAGGATGGCGTTGATGATGAGGGCATTCTTGAGGTTGTCGGCAACCCATTTCGCCGCGCTCGCGGGCACCAGCGGCAGGGCATGGAAGGCGAGGGCGGTGGCGAGCGCCAGCAGGATGTTGGTGGCGGGTCCGGCCAGCGCTACCCAGACCATGTCGAGCCTGGGATTGTTCAGCTTGCGGAAGTTTACCGGCACCGGCTTGGCGTAGCCGAACAGGAACGGCGAATGCGCGAACAGCAGCATCGCCGGCAGGATGACGGTGCCGAACGGGTCGATATGCCTGATAGGATTGAAGCTGACGCGGCCGAGCTGCGCGGCCGTGTTGTCCCCGAGCCGGTCCGCGACGAAGGCATGCGCGGCCTCATGGAAGGTGATGGCGAGCACGAGGGGAAGCACCCACACCGACAGGTCGTACAAGGAAATGTTCACAGCTCATCCATTTCGGTTAGCTAGCGGCCTTGCAACCGTCCTGACCAAACCGGCGCAGCAACGCTTCGGCTCAACATAGGGTGGCCGGTTCCGAATTGCCACGCTGCAGATGGATGCTTCGGCCGGCCGCCGTGCAGTCGCGCAAAGTCACGCCGGGATCGTCCCGGGATATTGCACCAAGCCGTCGTCGAGCTTCACCCAGGCGAGCTTTTCCGACACCCAGATGTGCTCGGTCGGCGCAAAGGCGTTACGATCATCGAAGGTGGCGAGCGCAACGCCCGCTAGCGTGCCGTTGCGGCGCCAGGCGAAAAGCCGCGTGCCGCAGCGCTTGCAGAACACGCGATCGATATTCTCCGAGGAGGCGTAGCGTGCAGTCTCGCCCTCGACGCTGAGCGCGCGCTGGTCGAACTGGGCGCGGGCGAAGTAGGGCGAGCCCATCGCCTTCTGGCAGATGCGGCAATGGCAGATGCGGACGTTGAGCGGCTCGCCCTCCGCCTTAAAACGCACCGCGCCGCACAGGCAACCACCTTCCCGGATCATGATGTCCTCAATAGGTCGCGCGCCCGCCCGAGATGTCGAACACCGCACCGGTCGAGAAGGCGCAATCCTGGGATGCGAGCCAGCTCACCATCGCGGCGAGCTCTTCCACCAGCACGAAGCGCCCCTTCGGGATCTTCGACAGCATGAAGTCGATATGCTGCTGCGTCATCTGGTCGAAGATCGCCGTCTTCGCCGCCGCCGGTGTCACCGCGTTGACGAGGATGTCATGGGCGGCGAGCTCCTTGCCGAGCGACTTCGTCAGCGCGATCAGGCCGGCCTTGGACGCCGAATAATGCGCGGCGTTCGGGTTGCCTTCCTTGCCGGCGATCGAGGCGATGTTCACGATCCGCCCGTATTTCTGCTTGAGCATTTCGGGCACGATCGCCTTGGAGACGATGAAGGGGCCGTCGAGGTTGATGCGCAGCACCTTGCGCCATTCCTCCAGGTCGGTCTCCCAGACCGGCTTGTTGACGCCGGCGATGCCGGCGTTGTTGACGAGAATGTCGATCTTGCCGAAGGCCTTGAGCGTCGCATCGCGTGCCTGCTCGACGGCCGCCGTGTCGGTGACGTCGACCTTGAAGACTTTCGTTTCGCCGCCGATCTCCTTTGCCGTCTTCTCGGCCAGCGCGGCGTCAAAGTCCCAGATCGCGACCTTGGCGCCGGAGGCGACGAAGCGCTCGGTGATGGCGCGGCCAAAGCCCTGCGCGCCGCCGGTGACGATAGCGATGCGGCCGTTGAGATCGATCTTGTTCATGCCGGAGGCCTTCCTGCGTCAGAGCATGTAGCCGCCGTCGACGACGAGATCGACGCCGGTGGTGAAGGCGCTCTCGTCGCTGCCGAGATAGACCGCCATCGCGGCGATCTCCTCGGCGGTGCCGAGCCGGCCCATCTTCTGGCGCGAGATGAACATCTCCTTGCCCTGCGGGCCCTGGGCTGCCGCGCGGTCGAGCATCGAAGGCGTCTCGACGGTGCCGGGACAGATCGAGTTGCAGCGGATGCCCTTGGTGATGAAGTCGAGCGCGACCGCGCGCGACAGCAGCGACACCGCCGCCTTCGACGAGCTGTAGACGTAGCGGTTCGCCGGCGGCCGCAAGGCTGCGCAGGACGAGATGTTGACGATGCTGCCGCCGCCGCCGGCGATCATGTCGGGCAGGAAAGCCTTGATGGTCCGGTGCATCGACTTGACGTTGAGGTCGAACGAGAAGTCGAAGTCCTCTTCCGAACATTCCAGGATGGTGCCGTGATGCACGAAGCCGGCGGCGTTGAGCAGGATGTCGATCTTGCCGACGCGCTTGGCGAAGGCGTTGACGTCGGCGGTGTTGCGGACGTCGAGCTTTGCGACCTCGGCGATGCCTTCCTTCGTCAGGCTCGCGATGCCGGCTTCGTTGATGTCGGTGGCGATGACGGTTGCGCCTTCACGCGCGAACGCGATGGCGCAAGCGCGCCCAATGCCTGCCGCGGCAGCCGTGACGACGGCGCGCTTTCCCTTGAGGCGGTCTGCCATGTTGTTTCTCCTGCGAATTTTCCTTCGTCATTCCGGGGCGCGCCTCTTGGCGCGAACCCGGAATCCATCGCGCCACAGCGCCGGTGGATGAATGGATTCCGGGCTCGCGACTGCGTCGCGCCCCGGAATGACCGTGTCAGTGATTGTCCCGCGCCACACCGAACGTACCGGCGACGTTCTGGTAGCGCGTGGCGAGCTCCATGCAGGCGCCGGTCGATTGCTGGCCGACGGTGTTGCGATAGATCTCCTGCCACGGCGTCTGGTTCGGCGGATGCTTGAAGCCGCCGCTGGCCTTGAGCTCGGCATGGCGCTTCTTCAGCTCCTCGTCCGAGATCAGGATGTTGGCGCTGCCCTTGTTGAGGTCGATGCGCACCTTGTCGCCGGTCTTTAGGACGGCAAGACCGCCATTGGCGGCAGCTTCCGGCGAGGCGTTCAGGATCGAGGGCGAGCCCGAGGTGCCGGACTGGCGACCGTCGCCGATGCAGGGCAGGGACAGGATGCCGCGTTTGATCAGCGCCGCCGGCGGCTGCATGTTCACAACCTCGGCGCCACCGGGGTAGCCGATCGGGCCGGTGCCGCGGATGAACAGCACGCAGCGCTCGTCGATGTCGAGCGAGGGATCGTCGATCCGCTCGTGATAATCCTCCGGCCCCTCGAACACGATGGCGCGGCCCTCGAAGGCATTGAGGTCCTTCGGGTTGCTGAGGTAGCGGTCGCGGAATTCCTTGGAGATCACGCTTGTCTTCATGATCGCGGAATCGAACAGATTGCCCTTCAGCACCAGGAAGCCGGCGTCCTTCACCAGCGGCTTGTCGTAAGCCCAGATCACGTCGTTGTCGGGAGCGGGCGCGTTCTTGCAGTTCTCGCCGATGCCGCGGCCGTTGACCGTGACCGCGTCCTCATGGATGCGCTTGTGCTTCATCAACTCGCGCACCACGGCGGGCACGCCGCCGGCGCGGTGAAATTCCTCGCCGAGATAGAAGCCGGCCGGCTGCATGTTGACCAGGAGCGGCACGTCGTGGCCGAACTTCTGCCAGTCCTCGATCGACAGCTCGACGCCGATATGGCGGGCGAGGGCGTTGATGTGGATCGGCGCGTTGGTCGAGCCGCCGATCGCCGAATTGATCACGATGCAGTTCTCGAACGCCTTGCGGGTCAGGATGTCGGAAGGCTTCAAATCCTCCCAGACCATCTCGACGATGCGTTTTCCGGTCTCGTAAGCGATCTGGCCGCGCTCGCGATAGGGCGCCGGGATCGCCGCGCAGCCCGGCAGCGAGAAGCCGAGCGCTTCGGCAAGCCCGTTCATGGTCGAGGCCGTCCCCATGGTGTTGCAATGGCCGACCGAGGGCGCCGAGGAGGCCACGATCTCCATGAACTCTTCATAGTCGATCTCGCCGGCCGCGAGCCGCTCGCGCGATTTCCAGACGATGGTGCCGGAGCCGGTGCGCTCGCCATTGTGCCAGCCGTTCAGCATCGGGCCGCCCGACAGCACGATCGCGGGCAGGTTCACCGTCGCCGCCGCCATCATGCAGGCCGGCGTGGTCTTGTCGCAGCCGGTGGTCAGCACCACGCCGTCGAGCGGATAGCCGTAGAGAATTTCGACGAGGCCGAGATAAGCGAGGTTACGGTCGAGCGCCGCGGTCGGTCGCTTGCCGGTCTCCTGAATGGGATGGGTCGGGAATTCCATCGCGATGCCGCCGGCCTCGCGGATGCCTTCGCGGACGCGGTGCGCGAGCTCGAGATGATGGCGGTTGCAGGGGGACAGATCGTTGCCGGTCTGGGCGATGCCGATGATCGGCTTGCCGGATTGCAGCTCGGCGCGGGTGAGGCCGTAATTCAGGTAACGCTCCATGTAGAGCGCGGTCATGCCCGGGTTGTGCGGGTTGTTGAACCATTCCTGCGAGCGAAGATGGCGGCGGGTACCGTTGCTGCCGGCGGCATGCCCGTTGGTTGGTTTCTTTGTCATTGGTTTCTCCTGCAATGCAAACGCGACTACCGTCCGTCTCATGGTGCGGCATGTGCGGTGCCCAACGGCGCGCGCGATGATCTGCCTTCCCGCTGGCGGGTCGTTTCCTCACGATTCCGATACTAGTCGTGGCTGCTTGGTAACGCTATCATTTTGTTCGCCGCGCCCGCGGCTGATACGGCTGGCCTGCTGTCCGAACGTCGCGCCGACGAGCTTTGCCGCTCGATCACCTTGAAGCCGAGATCGAGCACCGGCTGCTCCGGGCGGCGGCCCTCGATCGCGTCGATCAGCATGGTGGCGGCCGTCTTGCCCATCTCATAGCGGTTGGTGCGGACGCTGGTGAGGGTGGGGACGGCGGCGGCCATGAATTCGAGATCGTTGAAGCCGACGATCGCGATCTGCCCGGGGACTGCGATCTCCCGGCGCCGGCATTCGAACAGCACGCCGAGCGCGAGGTCGTCGTTGGCGCAGAACACCGCATCGATGTCCGGCTCGCGCGCCAGCAGATCGGTGAACAGGGCGCCGCCGAGCGTCACCGAGGTCGGCGTCGCCGTCGTGACCACCAGGCGCTGGTCGAACGATCCGGCGTCCTTCATGGCCGAGACATATCCGTCCAGCCGCCGCTGCACCCTGGGATCCATCCTCGCGCCGACGAAGCCGACCTTGCGGTGACCTTGCTCGAACAGATGCGCGATCGCCGCGCGGGCCGCATCATAGTGCGAAAAGCCGATCATCATGTCGACCGGGTCCGGGCCGATCTCCATGATCTGCACGATCGGACAGTCCGCGGCCTGAAGCATCGCGCGGGACTCCGCGGTCTGGTCGATCCCGGTGACGATCAGCCCGGCCGGCTTCTGCGCCAGAAACAGACGCAGCAACTTCTCTTCCTGGAGAATGCTGTAGCGCGTGTTTGACAACTGGATCGAGTAGCGGCTGCCTTCGGAGGCGTCATAGATGCCGCGCAGCACGTCCGAGAACACGTTATTGGTGAGCGATGGGATCAGGACACCGATGACCTCGGTGCGTTGCGAGGCGAGGGCGCGCGCGGCAAGGTTGGGCACATAGCCGAGCTCCTTGGCGGCGCTCTCGACCCGCGTCCGCTTCGCGACCGACAGGGCCTCCGGATTGCGGAAAAAGCGCGACGCGGTAATCGGGCTGACGCCGGCGAGCTCGGCCACTTCGGCCAGCCGGATTTTGCCTGACTTGGTGCGTTTTCGACCCATTTGCTGCTCTTAACACAGTCAGTCCCGCAAACAAAGGAACGTTGACAGCGCTACCAGCAACGACTAACCAAAGACAAATTGCCAAAACCGCACAAACTACCGACAATGTTGCCCGCTAATATCGGGCCTGGTTCGGTAAAGTCCGAAAAACAAGACGGTCGCGGCGCGAGAGGCGCCGTGGACTTTCGAGGAGGGAGCTAGATGTCGTCTGTGCAAATCCGCGACGTGCGGAAATCGTTCGGCAATTTTGAAGTCCTGCACGGCGTGACGATTCCGATCGAGGACGGCCAGTTCGTCGTCCTGGTCGGCCCCTCCGGCTGCGGCAAGTCGACGCTTCTGCGCATGCTCGCCGGCCTCGAGAACATCACTTCCGGGACGATCTCGATCGGCGACCGCGTCGTCAACAATGTCCAGCCCAAGGAGCGGGACATTGCGATGGTCTTCCAGAACTACGCGCTCTATCCGCACATGACGGTCGCCGACAACATGGGCTTCTCGCTCAAGCTGCGGAATGCCAGCTCGGACGAGATCAACAAGCGCGTCAAGCGCGCCGCCGAGATCCTCGCGCTGTCGCCGCTGCTCGACCGCTATCCGCGACAGCTCTCCGGCGGTCAGCGCCAGCGCGTCGCCATGGGCCGCGCCATCGTGCGCGATCCGCAGGTGTTCCTGTTCGACGAGCCGTTGTCGAACCTGGACGCCAAGCTGCGCGTGGCCATGCGCACCGAGATCAAGGAGCTGCACCAGCGGCTGAAGACGACGACCGTCTACGTCACCCACGACCAGATCGAGGCCATGACCATGGCCGACAAGATCGTTGTCATGCATGACGGCATCGTCGAGCAGATGGGCACCCCGCTCGAGCTCTACGACAAGCCCGACAACCAGTTCGTCGCCGGCTTCATCGGCTCGCCTGCCATGAACTTCCTCAAAGGCCATGTGCGCGTCAACGGCGTTGCGAGCTTCGAAGGACCGAACGGCGTCAAGCTCCCGCTCAAGACCGCGCCCGCCAATTCCGACGGCCGTCCTGCGGTCTATGGCGTGCGGCCGGAGCACTTCACCATCGCCGATGACGGCGCCGAGGCCGAGATCATCGTCGTCGAGCCGACCGGCTCGGAGACGCAGGTGTTTGCCAAGCTCGGCGGCGAGCAGGTCGTCGCGGTCTTCCGCGAGCGTCACCAGTTCAATCCGGGCGACAAGGTGCGGCTGAAGCCCGAGCCATCGCTGGTCCATCTGTTCGACGATGCGACGGGCAAACGCATGAACGCCTAACGCATCAGACGACAAGGCATAAGACGACAAAAAGCATCACAGGGAGGACAACATGCAAGACTTTACCCGCCGGTCTCTGCTTCAAGGCGGCACCGCTTTGGCTGCGACCGGCATGCTGACGGGGCCGGCACTGTTCGACTTCGCCAAGGCCTGGGCGCAGAGCGCGCCCTGGAAGGCCGAGCCCGGCGCCAAGCTGACGGTGATGCGCTGGAAGCGCTTCGTGCCGGCGGAGGACGATGCGTTCAACGCGATGGTGGCGGCGTTCAAGGCCGCGACCGGCACCGAGATGAACACCTTCAGCGAGTCCTTCGAGGACGTGCAGCCGAAGGCCTCGGTTGCGGCCAACACCGGCTCCGGCCTCGATCTCGCCTGGGGTCTGCACACCCTGCCGCAGCTTTTCCCGACCAAAGTGCTGAAGATGAATGATGTCGCCGATTATCTCGGCAACAAATACGGCGGCTGGACCGATGCGGCGGCCAAGACCTGCAAGCTCGGCAACGACTGGCTCGGCATTCCCGTCGCGACCAACGGCGGTTACATGACCTACCGCAAGTCGGCGCTCGACAAGGCTGGCTTCAAGGAATTCCCGAAGGACTTCCCCGGCTTCCTCGAGATGTGCAAGGCGCTCAAGGCCAACAACACGCCGGCCGGCTTCGCGCTCGGTCACGCCTCGGGCGACGGCAATTCCTGGCTGCACTGGGTGCTGTGGGGCCACGGTGCCTACACGGTCGACCAGAACGACAAGATCGTCATCAATTCGCCGGAGACGGCGAAGGCGCTGGAATATTGCAAGGCGCTGTACGACAACTTCATTCCGGGCACGGCGTCCTGGAACGATTCCTCCAACAACAAGGCGTATCTCGCCGGCGAGCTCTATTGCACGGCGAACGGCATCTCGATCTACGTCGCCGCCAAGACCGATCCCAGCAAGAAGGAGCTCACCGAGGACACCTATCACGCGCTCTGGCCGGTCGGTCCGGTCGGCAAGCCGACCGAGCTGCAGCTGGCGCTGCCGATCCTCGCCTTCAACTTCACCAAATATCCGAATGCGGCAAAGGCCTTCGTCGCCTTCATGCTGGAGAAGGAGAACTACGAGAAGTGGCTGGCCGGCGCGCAGGGCTATCTGACGCAGACCCTGAACGCCTATGAATCGGCGCCGATCTGGACGGCCGATCCCAAGAACGCCGTGTTCTCGCAGGCCTCCAAGCGCACGCTGCCGGCGTCGGGCATCGGCACCGTCGGCGAGAAGGCGGCAACCGCGATCGCCGACTTCATCGTCGTCGACATGTTCGCCAATTACTGCACCGGCGCCAAGGATGCGAAGGGCGCGATGGCGGAAGCCGAGCGCCAGCTGAAGCGCATCTATCGCTGAACAGTCACGGGGCGGGCGCCTCTTGGGTCGCCCGCTCGTCAACATTTCGATCAGGGATATCGGGCATGGCTGATGTCGCAATTCCCCGGGCCAAGCCTCAGATGACCGAGGCTGGCGCCTGGGCCCAGCTTAAACACAATCGCAATTGGCTCGGCTTCTGGTTCATGGTGCCGGCCATGGTGTTCCTGATCTTCTTCCTGGCCTATCCGCTGGGGCTGGGCATCTGGCTGTCCTTCACGGACACGCGCATCGGCAGGGTCGGACAGTTCATCGCCTTCGAGAACTACGAATGGCTGTGGGACGATTCCATCTTCTGGCTGTCGGTGTTCAACACGCTGCTCTACACCTTCGTCGCCAGCGCCTTCAAATTCGGCATCGGCCTTTACCTCGCGCTGCTGCTCAACGAGCACATGCCGTTCAAGGCGATGCTGCGCGCGATGGTGCTCATCCCCTTCATCGTTCCGACGGTGCTCTCCGCGCTCGCCTTCTGGTGGATCTTCGACTCGCAATTCTCGATCATCTCCTGGTCGCTGAAGCAGCTCGGCCTGATCAACCAGAACATCAACTTCCTCGGCGACACGACCTGGGCACGCATTTGCGTGATCTTCGCCAATATCTGGCGCGGCGTGCCGTTCGTCGCGATCACGCTGCTCGCAGGCCTCCAGACCGTCTCGCCGTCGCTCTATGAAGCCGCGACGCTCGACGGCGCCACGCGCTGGCAGAATTTCCGCTACATCACCTATCCGCTCTTGACGCCGATCATCGCCGTCGTGATGACCTTCTCGGTCCTGTTCACCTTCACCGACTTCCAGCTGATCTGGGCGATGACGCGTGGCGGCCCGGTCAACGCCACTCATCTGATGGCGACCCTGTCCTATCAGCGTGCGATCATCGCCGGGCAGCTCGGCGAGGGCGCCGCGATCTCCAGTGCGATGATCCCGTTCCTGCTCGCCGCCATCATGGTGTCCTGGTTCGGCCTGCAGCGTCGCAAGTGGCAGCAGGGAGAAAACAATGACTGATCTCCCCACCTCGCGGATCGATCTCAAGGCCGTCCTGCATAGCTCGGCTCCGACAGTCGCGAAGGATGATCACAGCGAGGGCATGAGCTATCTGCAGTCGGTGCCGCGCAGGCTGGTGACGCTGTACCTGCCGCTCGCCATCATCGTCGTCGTCCTGCTGTTCCCGTTCTACTGGATGGCGCTGACCTCGGTGAAGCCCGACGAGCAGCTGCTCGACCTCGACAAGTACAATCCGTTCTGGACCTGGAATCCGACCTTCAAGCACTTCCACAAGCTGCTGTTCGAGAGCTACTATCCGTACTGGCTCTGGAACACGATGTACGTGGCGATCTGCGCGACGGTGCTCTCGATCATCGCCTCGGTGTTCGCCGCCTACGCCATCGTGCGCTTGCGTTACAAGGGCGCCAATCTCGTCGGCGGGCTGATCTTCCTCGCCTATCTGGTGCCGCCGTCGATCCTGTTCATTCCGCTCGCCACGGTCGTGTATCAGTACGGCCTGTTCGATTCGCCGCTGGCGCTGATCCTGACCTATCCGACCATCCTGATCCCGTTCTCGACCTGGCTGTTGATGGGCTATTTCAAGACCATCCCCTTCGAGCTCGAGGAATGCGCGCTGATCGACGGGGCGAGCCGCTGGCAGATCCTGATCAAGATCGTCGTGCCGCTGGCCATTCCCGGCCTGATCTCGGCCTTCATCTTCTGCTTCACGCTGTGCTGGAACGAGTTCATCTACGCCCTGACCTTCCTGCAATCGACCAGCAACAAGACGGTGCCGGTCGCGATCGTGAACGAGTTCGTGGACGGTGACATCTACCGCTGGGGCTCGCTGATGGCGGGCGCGCTGGCCGGCTCGCTGCCGCTCGTGATCCTTTACGCCTTCTTCGTGGAGCATTATGTGTCGGCGATGACCGGCGCCGTGAAGGAATGATCGCGGGGCTTGCCGAGGGCGCGCCAATGGTTTCAAGAGCGGCGCGCTCCGGCCAATAAGTCCGGCCAATAAGAAGGAGTTGAGCTCTTGCACATTCTGGTTCTCGGCGCCGCCGGCATGGTCGGCCGCAAGCTCTGTGAACGGCTGCTGCGCGACGGCCGGCTCGGCAAGAGCGATATCACCAAGCTGACCATGCATGACGTGGTCGAGCCGAAGAAGCCGGAGCAGGCCGGTTTTGCCGTCGAGACCGTCTCGGGCGATTTCGCCGTCCCGGGCGCGGCTGAGAAACTGATCGCAGGTCGCCCCGACGTGATCTTCCATCTCGCCGCGATCGTCTCCGGCGAGGCCGAGCTCGACTTCGACAAGGGCTATCGCATCAATCTCGACGGCACGCGGATGCTGCTCGATGCGATCCGCCTTGCGGGCGGCGGCTACAAGCCGCGCGTGGTGTTCACGTCCTCGATCGCAGTGTTCGGCGCGCCGTTTCCCGATGCGATCGGCGACGAGTTCTTCCATACCCCGCTGCTCAGCTACGGCACGCAGAAGGCGATCGGCGAACTTCTGCTCGCCGATTATTCCCGCCGCGGCTTCCTTGACGGCATCGGCATCCGCCTGCCGACCATCTGCATCCGGCCGGGCCTGCCCAACAAGGCGGCATCGGGCTTCTTCTCCAACATTCTGCGCGAACCGCTCGCCGGCAAGGAAGCGATCCTTCCGGTCTCCGAGGACGTCCGCCACTGGCACGCGACGCCTCGCTCGGCCGTCGGCTTCCTGCTTCACGCCGGCACCATGGATCTCGCCACTGTCGGCCCGCGCCGCAACCTGACCATGCCGGGCCTATCGGCCACGGTCGGCGAGCAGATCGCCGCCTTGAAGCGGGTTGCGGGCGAGAAGGTCGCCGCGCGCATCAAGCGCGAGCCCGATCCCTTCATCGTCGGCATCGTCGGCGGCTGGCCGCGCAATTTCGATGCCAGGCGGTCGCGCGAACTCGGCTTCACCACCGCCGAGAAGACGTTCGACGATATCATCCGCATTCACATCGAAGACGAGCTCGGCGGCAATTTCGTCGCCTGAGCTCGGACTGAGCGGGCCCTGATGATGGCGAGCGTTGCTTGCATCGGCGAATGCATGGTCGAGCTGCGGCAGGCCCAGGGCGGCGCGTCCGCCGGGCAGGGGCAGGGCGGTGGCCTGTACTCACGCGGCTTCGGCGGCGACACCCTCAACACGGCGGTGTATCTGGCGCGGCTGGACGTCAAGGTCGATTATCTCACCGCGCTCGGCGATGACGCCCTGAGCGACGAGATGGTCGCTGCCTGGAATGCGGAAGGCGTCGGCACGCGGCGTGTCGTGCGGCTCGCGGGCAAGCTGCCCGGCCTCTACATGATCCAGACGGATGCGGAGGGCGAGCGCCAGTTCTTCCATTGGCGCGACAGTGCGGCCGCGCGCCAGCTGATGGGCCTGCCGGAGACGGACGAGCTGCTCAACTCGCTGATGAGCTACGACGTCGTCTATCTCTCTGCGATCACGCTCTCGATCTACGACGCGGACGGGCGCGAGCGCCTGTTCGGCGCCATCAAGCGCGCGCGCCTGCTCGGCACTCGCTTCGTGTTCGACACCAATTTCCGCGCGCGCGGCTGGCCGGACCGCGATATCGCGCGGGAGGTGTTCGCGACCGCCTTCGCAGCCGCCGACATCGTGCTGACCTCGACCGAGGATCTGCTCGCCCTCCATCCCGGCGAAAGTCACGACCAGCTGATGGCGCGCATCCCAACCCCGGAACTGGTGTTCCGTCTGCCCGAGCCGGTGAGCCTGTTGCGCTACCCCGGCGGCGCCAGCGAGGTCCGCGCCGAGCCCATGACCAAGCCCGTCATCGATACCACCGCCGCCGGCGACAGCTTCGCCGCGGCCTATATCGCGGCCCGGCTCGCCGGCGCCGAGCCGGTGGAGGCGGCCCTATCAGGACATCGGCTCGCCAGCCTCGTGATCTGCTATCCCGGCGCCATCATTCCGGGCTATGCCATGCCGCCGAAGAAGCGGCACCGGCCGGCGGCGTCCCGCCAGGCCAACAATTAGACAGCGACCAAATGAATCGAGACCCATGACCACGGCTGCCCAACAGAACCACCTCGTCGCGCTGTTCAAGGCTGCGACCGTCATTCCCGTCCTCACCATCGAGCGCATCCAGGATGCGGTGCCGCTGGCGCGCGCGCTGGTTGCCGGCGGTGTCCGCACGCTGGAGGTGACCTTGCGGACCCCCGTTGCGATCGAGGCGGCGCGCGCGGTGATGACCGAGGTCCCCGAGGCGGTCGTCGGCATCGGCACCATTCTCAATCCGGCCGACTTCAGCCGGGTCGAGAAGCTCGGCGTCGCGTTCGGCATCAGCCCGGGCCTGACCCCCGATCTGCTCAAGGCCGCGACCGACAGCTCATTGCCGTTCGCGCCGGGGATTGCCACGGCCTCGGAACTGATGATGGCGCTGTCCTACGGTTTCGACGTCGCAAAGTTCTTCCCGGCGGAGCAGGCCGGCGGCATCAAGGGCCTGCGCGCCCTCGGCGGGCCGTTCCCGAACGTGCGGTTCTGCCCGACCGGCGGGGTGGGCGAGGCCAATGCCGCGACCTGGCTGGCTGAACCCAATGTCGTTGCGGTTGGCGGGTCCTGGCTGTGCCCGACGGCGGAAATCCGGGCCGGGAACTGGGCCGGCATAACTGCCATCTGCGAGCGGACCCTCAAGGCGCTGAAAGCCGCGTGAAGTCTTGCCATCCCTGGGCTAAGACTTAGCTCAGGAAGAGGCCTCCAGGGAGAAATGACCATGACCGCCAGCATCGTCGGATGGGCGCATACGCCGTTCGGCAAGTTCGACACCGAAACCGTCGAAAGCCTCGTCACCCGCGTCGCCAATGAGGCGCTGGCGGATGCCGGCATCTCGGCCGGTGATGTCGACGAGATCGTGCTCGGCCATTTCAACGCCGGCTTCTCGCCGCAGGATTTCACGGCGTCGCTGGTACTGCAGGCTGATCCCAAGCTGCGCTTCAAGCCGGCGACCCGTGTCGAGAACGCCTGCGCCACGGGATCTGCCGCCGTGCATCAGGGCCTGCGCGCGATTGCCGCAGGGGCGGCCAAGATTGTGCTGGTCGTCGGCGTCGAGCAGATGACGCGCACGCCGAGCGCCGAGATCGGCAAGAACCTGCTCAAGGCTTCCTACCTCCCTGAGGACGGCGACACGGTCGGCGGTTTCGCCGGCGTGTTCGGCAAGATCGCCAGCTCCTACTTCCAGAAATACGGCGACCAGTCCGATGCGCTGGCGCTGATCGCGGCCAAGAACCACAAGAACGGCGTCGCCAATCCCTTCGCCCAGATGCGCAAGGACTTCGGCTTCGACTTCTGCCGCGCCGAGAGCGAGAAGAACCCCTATGTCGCCGGCCCGCTGAAGCGGACGGACTGCTCGCTGGTCTCCGACGGCGCCGCTGCGCTGGTGCTGGCCGATGCCGAGACGGCCAAGGGCATGACCAAGTCGATCGGCTTCCGTGCCACTGCGCACGCCCAGGACTTCCTGCCGATGAGTAAGCGCGACATCCTGCAGTTCGAGGGCTGCACGGTCGCCTGGCAGCGGGCGCTGGAGAAGGCCGGTGTCACGCTGTCCGATCTCTCCTTCGTCGAGACCCATGACTGCTTCACCGTCGCCGAGCTGATCGAGTACGAAGCGATGGGTCTGACGCCGAAGGGGCAGGGCGCCCGCGCCATCAAAGAAGGCTGGACGCTCAAGGACGGCAAGCTGCCGGTCAATCCGTCCGGCGGCCTCAAGGCCAAGGGCCATCCGATCGGCGCCACCGGCGTCTCCATGCATGTGATGACCGCGATGCAGCTCGCGGGCCAGGCGCCCGAGGGCATGCAGCTCAAGAACGCCAAGCTCGGCGGCATCTTCAACATGGGTGGCGCGGCCGTCGCCAACTACGTCTCCGTCCTGGAGCCGCTGAAGTAGTTTGATCCTGTAGGGTGGGCAAAGGCGCCATACGCCATGCCCGCCTTATTTCTTTGCGTTAGATCATGGTGGGCTCGCGCGGCCCCCTTAATGCTCTGATTGATTTTGCGGGAAATGCATCATGAGCACTAACTACGAAGATTCACTGTCGATGGACGCACTCAACGATCGTATCGCGATCCTCGAAGACAATATCCGCCAGCTCATCGAGCAGGCCGCTGCCGCCTCCGGCGAGCAGAACGAGTCGCGCATCGCCGACCGGATCAATCAGCAGAATGACGAACTCGACCGGCTCCTGAAGATCCGGGAATCCCGTCAGAAGAAATAGCGGCCGACGTCGCCCCGCGGCGCATGCCGCCATACGCCGCCCGCCCTTGCGCGAGCGGCGGCACTGCCGTTAGCTGGACCGAAATCGCGTGGGCAGTTGGGCTCGGCGCAATCGGGAGCGAACGATGGGGCCGCTGAAAGGCATTAAGGTCGTCGACATGACCACCGTGCTGATGGGCCCTTATGCGACCCAAATGCTCGGCGATTACGGTGCCGACGTCGTCAAGGTGGAATCGCTGGACGGCGACGTCACCCGCCTGATCGGCCCGATGCGTCACGCCGGCATGGGGCCGGTGTTTCTCAACACCAACCGCAGCAAGCGCTCGATCTGTCTCGATCTGAAGAAGGCTGCGGGGCGCGAAGCCGTGCTGCGGCTTTTGAAGGACGCCGACGTCCTGGTCTACAACGTCCGCCCGCAGGCGATGGCGCGGCTTCAGCTCGGCTACGACGTCGTCTCCGCCATCAACCCGCGTCTGGTCTATGCCGGCGTGTTCGGCTTCGGTCAGGACGGGCCCTATGCCGCAAAACCCGCTTACGACGACCTGATCCAGGGCGCCACGGCCCTGCCGGCGTTGATGGCGCAGACCGGCGATGGCGTGCCGCGCTACGTGCCGAACGCGCTCGTCGACCGTATCGTCGGCCTCACCGCGGTCGGCGCGATCTGCGCCAGCCTGGTGCACCGCGACCGCACCGGCCGCGGCCAGCGTCTGGACATTCCGATGTTCGAGACCATGGCCGGCTTCGTCATGGGTGATCACATGGGCGGGCTCACCTATGAGCCGCCGCTCGACAAGGGCGGCTATGCCCGCCACCTCTCGCGCGACCGCAGGCCCTACAAGACCTCGGACGGCTACCTCAGCGTCATCGTCTACAACGACAAGCAGTGGGAGAACTTCTTCAAGGCCACGGGGCGCGACGACCTGCGCGCCGATCCCAAATTTGCAACCTTCGCCGGCCGGGCCGCCAATATCAATGTGGTGTATGCCGAGCTCGCCCGCATCTTCGAGACGCGGACCACGGCCGAATGGATCGACCTGCTGACGAAAGCCGACGTGCCTGTCATGCCGATGCACGATCTCGCCTCGATCCTGCACGATCCGCATCTGGAGGCGACCGGCTTTTTCCCGGTGGTGACGCATCCGACCGAAGGTCCGATCCGCAGCATGAAGGTGACGGCGACCTGGTCCGAGACCGAAGCCGAGCCGGTACGCCTGGCGCCGCGGCTCAACGAGCACGGCGCGGATATTCTGAGCGAGATCGGCTATTCCGCTGACGAGATCGCAGCCATGGTGCGCGACGGCGTCACGCGCGTGGCGCCGGAGTAGGGAGAGTGGAGATGACCACGCTTCTCTCATCCGTCATTCCGGGGCGCGCCTCTTGGCGCGAGCCCGGAATCCATTCATCCTCCGCACATGCCGTTCGATGGATTCTGGGCTCGCGACTTCGTCGCGCCCCGGAATGACGGTGGAGAAATGGCACCATGAGCTTCATCACCGGCGTCGGCCTCACGTCGTTCGGCAAGCACGAGGGCTCCTCCTCGCTCGACCTGATGAGCGAGGCCGCGCAAGCCGCGCTCGACGATGCCGGCCTCAAGCGCACCGACATCGACGGCATCCTCTGCGGCTATTCCACGGTCTCCCCGCACATCATGCTCGCCACCGTCTTCGCCGAGCATTTTGGTATCCGCCCGTCTTACGCCCATGCCGTCCAGGTCGGCGGCGCCACGGGTCTTGCGATGACGATGCTTGCACATCATCTCGTCGCGTCAGGTGTCTGCCGGAACGTTCTGGTGGTCGCTGGCGAGAACCGGCTCACCGGGCAGAGCCGCGATGCCTCGATCCAGGCGCTGGCGCAGGTCGGCCATCCCGACTACGAGGTGCCGTTAGGACCGACCATTCCCGCTTATTACGGCCTCGTTGCCAACCGATACATGCACGAATACGGCGTGACCGAAGAGGATCTCGCCGAATTCGCGGTGCTGATGCGTGCCCACGCCTGCACCCATCCCGGCGCGCAATTCCACGATCCCATCAATGTCGCCGACGTCATGGCCTCCAAGCCAGTGGCGCTGCCGCTCAAGCTGCTCGATTGCTGCCCGGTCTCCGACGGCGGCGCGGCGTTCGTTGTCAGCCGCGAGCGAACCGGGGAAGCGGGCGTGCGTATCCGCGGCTGCGCCCAGGCCCACACGCATCAGCATGTCACGGCAGCGCCCGCCCTCAGCGAGCTTGGCGCTGAGATCTCCATCGCGCGTGCAAAGGCGGCCACGGGTCTCGCGATCTCCGACGTGCGCTACGCCGCGATCTACGACAGCTTTACGATCACGCTCGCGATGCTGCTGGAAGACCTCGGTCTCGCCGGCCGCGGCGAGGCGGCCGCGCGCGTGCGCGCCGGCCATTTCAGCCGTGACGGCGCGATGCCGCTGAATACCCATGGCGGCCTGCTCAGTTACGGCCATTGCGGCGTCGGCGGCGCCATGGCGCATCTTGTCGAGGCGCATTTGCAGATGACGGGGCGGGCGGCTAGCCGCCAGGTCCGCGACGCCTCGATTGTACTGCTGCACGGCGATGGCGGCGTGCTGTCGTCTCACGTCAGCATGTTCCTGGAGCGGGTGCGATGAGTGAGCGTCTGGCGGACTGGACCAAGGGTGAAGAGGCCATCACCTACCAGGCCTGCACCGCATGCGGGCATGTACAGTATTTTCATCGGGCCTTCTGCGCAGCTTGTGGCGAATCGGACCCGCGCGAGCAGCGCGCCAGCGGCAAGGGCAGGGTGTATGCGACCTCGTTGGTCTGCCGCGCGGCAACGCCCGAGACGCGCGCGCACGTGCCCTACAACATCCTGCTGGTCGATTGCGCCGAGGGTTTTCGCATGATGGCCCACGGCGAGAATGACCTCGCCATCGGCGATTCGGTCATTGCGAGCTTCAAGCCCTTTGCCGGCAAGCTGGTGCCGTTCTTTGCCAAAACCAAATAGGGAAACGCGAATGTAGCCCGGATGGAGCGCAGCGAAATCCGGGATTCGCACCTCGCGGACAGACTTCCCGGATTGCGCTGCGCTTCATCCGGGCTACACGCCAACGAGGGATCCGTCATTCGGGGGCGGTCACGTGACCGAGCCTGGAACGGGAATTCTGGGCTTGGCTTGTGCGAGAGCCACCCCGGAATGACGAAAACGCTGAGCGCCTGATCCGGAAAAGTGTGAAGCGGTTTTCCGAAAAGATCATGCGCAATCGAAATACTCTAACGCCCGTAGAACAAGATGCTGGCGATGACGAGCATCGCCGTCACCGCCAGCATATGCGCGAGCGCTCCCGAGGCTGCCCCCTTGGTGGCTTCCTTCATGCCGTTTCTCCCTAGACTTGGGCGTGACTCATCGTTGCGCGGTGAGCGCATACGACGGCCAATTGTTTTTACTCGGAACACCCCTTGCGAGTATCCGCCGCGATTTGTCCCCCCGCGGCGAATATCGACTGTGTCAGGGTCGATCAGCAATGCGGCGGCAATTTGACTCGATGATGTTGCTCGTGCGTCCCCACGCGAATAGAGTCTTCGGGAACCTTCGCCAATGGCGACAAAAAGCATCAAAAGATCAGGGAAAACTTCAGGAAAATCATGGCCCGCATTCAGTACAGCGACCCGTCCAAGGCATCCGACCGCACCCGCGAAATCCTCGACAAGAACCGCCATGCCAACATCTTCCGGATGATGGCGCATTCGCCGAGTTACTTTGAGCAATATTGCCGCCTCGGGGGCGCAATCAGGCACAAGGGCGAGCTCGACCCCATCGTGCGCGAGCTTGCGATCACCCGTACCGGCATTCTGTGCGAGGCACCCTATGAGATCGTCGCGCACAAGCGCATCGGCAAGAATGTCGGCGTCACCGACGAGCAGAACGAGGCGCTCGAGAACTGGCAGGCCGCATCCTGCTTCAACGAGGTGCAGCGCGCCGCGCTCGCCTTCACCGACGAGATCGTGAAGCTGACGAAGCCGACGGATGCGACCTTCAAGGCGATCGCATCGAAGCTGACGCCAGCGGCGCTGGTCGAGCTCCAGCTCTCGGTCGGCTTCTACATCATGACGTCAAAATTCCTGGAGACGTTCGAGATCGACCTCCAGCCCGTCACCGAAGTGGTGGGCTGATCCAAAGCTCGGCTTGCGAGGGATGCTCATGACAATCGATGAATATGCGGCCTGGGCCGCAACCATTGCCAAAGTCGACGAGCATCCGTCGAACGAGCGGTTGTCTTATCTCGGGCTGGGCCTTGCCGCTGAGGCGGGCGAGGTCGCCGAGCACATCAAGAAGCTCCTGCGCGACGACTGGCTCGACAAGGCCGGTCTCGTCGAAGAGCTTGGCGATGTCGTCTACTACTGGGCCTGCCTGTGCGCCGCCACCGGCCAGCAGCCGTCCGCGCTGCTCAACGCCAGTGCCGCCAAGATCAGGCGACGCATCAGCGAAGCGGCGAGCCGGTAGAGCAAGTGAAAGCTGGGAGCTCCGGCGTCATGGCCGGGCTTGTCCCGGCCATCCACGACTTGCCGCGCAGCACGAAGAACGTTGATGCCCGGGACAAGCCCGGGCATGACGATCTGTTGCGCATGAACCGCTCACGTCGAGGTCAGAATATCCACCTTGGCGTTGGCGACGATCAGGCGGTCGGCCAGGAGCTGGGCCAGGTTACGCATGATGCATTCGCTGGCGCGGGGGTGCTGCTTGCGGAAGCGCTCGAAATCCTTCAGCGGGACCTCGCATGCCGTCGCTGCCATGTCGGCGAACACGTCGGCGGAGCGGGTTTGTTCCAGCAGCGCCATCTCGCCGAACGCCATGCCGGCGGTGAGCGTCGCCAGCCTGACGCCATCGGGCAAGGTGACGTGCACAGCGCCGCTGCGCAGGAAGTACAGGGCATCGGCGGGGTCGCCGGCCGTGAGGATTTTGGCGCCGGATTGATAGGTCCTGATGGTGCAGAGCGAGGCGAGATCCGTCAGCTCTTCCTCGCTCAGCCCGGTCAGCAGCGGCTGTTCGGCTAGCTCGGTGGTCTCGTGAAAATCGATCGAGCCGCCGTAGCGATAGACGATCTGGTCTTCGGCCCATTCGATCGCAGTGTCGAGCAGATAGAAATCGCGCACGTTCTTCAGCTCAGCGGTCCATTCGCGTAACGTATTCCATTCCTTGGAGGCGCGCCGGACGCCCGACAAGACCACCGTGACATTCAGCGCGGCCAATTCCTCGAACGTTTCGGCCACAAGTCGTGCGCCGGCCCGCGTAGTCGAGGTCACGCGGTGGAGATCGAAGATCACGAATTGCGGCCGCGGTCGTCCCGCGAGCCGGCGCGAGACGTAATCCACCGCCGACAGCGACAGCGTGCCGACCAGTTCGATGATGCGCACCTCTTGCTCGTGGGCTGCCAGGATCTCGCGCTCCTGCGGGCGGCGCACGCGGCGCGACGGGCTCTTGCCGATGTCGTAGTCGGCGATGACGGCGTTGCGTGCGTCGTCGCTGCGGTTGAGCATGTGCAGGTCGTAATGCGAGGACAGCGCCTCGCAGACCTTGATGCCGCGCACGCTGTTGCCGTGCTTGTCGAGCTTTGGCGAATAGCTGCCGAGGCCGAGGCGGGCAGGGAGCGCGGCCAGGATGCCGCCGCTGACGCCGCTCTTGGCGGGGATGCCGATGCGGTAGATCCACTCGCCGGCATAGTCGTACATGCCCGACGACGTCATCACCGACAGCGTGCGCGAGATCGCGTAGGCGCTCAGCACCTGCTCGCCGGTGATCGGATTGATGCCGCGATTGGCGAGCGTTGCCGCCATCACCGCGATATCGCGCGCGGTCACCAGCACGGCGCATTGCCGGAAATAGACGTCGAGCACGCCGGCGACGTTGTCCGAGATCACCGCGTTGGTCTTGAGCAGATAGCCGATGGCGCGGTTGCGGTCGCCGGTCTGGCTCTCGGAAGAATAGACGGCGTCGTCGACGGAAAGGTCGCGGCCTGCAAAACGGCTGAGCGCAAGGCGGATCTGCTCGAAAGCCTCCGCGCCCTTGCTGTCGTAGATCAACCCGGTGCAGGCGATCGCGCCGGCATTGACCATCGGGTTGAACGGATGGTTCTCGGAATTGAGCCGGATCGAGTTGAAGGGATCGCCGGAGGGTTCGACGCCGATCGCGCCTTCGACCTTGCCGGCGCCGAGCAGGTCCAGCGCCAGCGCGAACACGAAGGGTTTCGACATCGACTGGATGGTGAAGGGCACCCTGGAGTCGCCGACTTCATAGACATGGCCGTCAAGCGTCGCCAGGCTGATGCCGAAATAGGCAGGGTCCGCCTTGCCGAGCTCGGGAATGTAATCGGCGACATGGCCCGACGTTTCGGCGGAGAATTCGCTGAGGCAATTGCCCAGAAACCGCAGCAGGGGCGGCTTCGAACGGGTCCAGGCGGTGGCGAGAGGCGAGAGCGGTTTCATCGCCTCCCTTGTGCAACGCAATCAGAGCACGCGCAACCCGTCCGGCATCACAGGCGGGCGCCGGACCAAGAGAAGCGCGATCAGGATCGTCGGCAGCAGGATGCCAAGGCCGAGCAGCGTCACTTGCATCTGCGACAGCGGCATGATGCCGCCGCCGGGGGTCGCCACCACGAAGCCGCCGATCACCAGCAGCACACGGATGGGCCATTCCAGGCTGCCTGTGCCGCGCAAGTCCCCGACGAAAGGCTGGTAGCCCTGGATGCCGCCGCAGATGAACAGCGTACCGAAGGCGGCGAGGCCCATCAGGCCGAGCCCGGCGAGGTATGGGCTCGAACCCTGCAGCACCAGCGCCGGATTGAGCACGAAGAAGAACGGCAGGAAATAGATGATGCTGCCGACCCACATCGATTCCCAGCCGGTCTTCATGGCCGGCGATCCGGCGATGCCGGCAGCTGCGAAGGAAGCGATCGCGACCGGCGGGGTGATCGACGACAGCATGCCCCAATAGAAGATGAACATGTGCACCGCCATGCGGTTGAGCCCGAGCTTCTCCAGCGCAGGCGCGACCAGGATGGCGAGGAAGATGTAGCAGGCCGTCGTCGTCAGGCCAAGGCCGAGAATGAGGCTGGTGAGGGCGCACATGCCGAGCAGCAGGAAGGCATTGTCGCCGGCGATGTGCAGGAGGTCGTTGGCAAGGCTCGACACCACGCCCGTCATCGAGAACGCGCCGATCAGCAGGCCGCAGCCGGCGAGGATGCCGACCAGCTCGACGAAGGTGCGGCCGTTGACCTCCAGGAACTTGCCGATCGTCGCAAATGTCCAGCGCGTGTCCTTCGAGAAGAACTGGTTGAGCACGAGAAGCAGCGCGGTGGCGTAGAACGGCGCGTGGCTCTCGCGCTTGAAGTAGAGCAGCATCACGATCAGAAGCGCGATGACGAAGACGTAGTACCAGCCGTCCTTGATCGTATCCATGATCCGCGGCAGCTCGGCGCGGGGAATACCTTTCAGCTTGTGGCGCGCCGCGTAAGCGTCGACCTGCATGAAGAGGCCGACGTAGTAGAGCACGGCCGGAATGATTGCGGCGAGGGCGACATCGGCGTAGCTGACGTTGAGGAACTGGGCGATCACGAAGGCGGTCGCACCCATCACTGGCGGCGCCAGCACGGCGCCGGTCGAGGCGCAGGCCTCGATCGCGGCGGCATAGGAGGCGCGAAAGCCGCTCTTCTTCATCACCGGGATGGTCATGGTGCCGGCGGTGAGCACGTTGGAGATGATCGAACCCGACATCATGCCGAGCAGGCCGCTGGCAAAGATACAGACTTTTGCCGCGCCGCCGCGAAAGGTGCCACACAGCGCGAAGGCCAGGTTGATGAAGAACTTTCCGGCGCCCGTCATCATCAGCGCGGTGCCGAACACCAAAAAGCCGATCACGGTGTCGGCGAAGGCCTGGATGGGGATGCCGAGCAGGCTCTCGCCCGAGAGCACGTGATAGGCGGTCGCCTGCTCGAGCGTCGATTGCGTGCCACGGAACGGTCCGAGCCAGCGGGCTTCGGCGAACAGGGGATAGACAGTGAAGGGCAGAACGCTGAGGAGCAGGCTCCAGCCGCCGGTGCGGCGCAACGCTTCCATCAGCATCATCCACATCACGAGGCCTGCGGCGATCACCGTGTTGGGCGCGCCGCCGAATTCCCAGCCGGCCTCCGCCGCCTTGCGCACGTTAACCATCAGTATGATCGCCGCCGCGAAGGTCACGACGAACAGGACGAGGTCATACCAGGGCATGCGGTCGAGCGGCGCGCGTTCGGTGCCCGGAAAGATCAGGAAGGTGAACGGCAGCATCAACGCGATCAGGAGATAGAAATATTCCGTGTTGAGCTGGGTGTATCCGACGAAGAAGCGCAGCGAGAATTGCTGGTTGATGCAGAGCAGGATCGTCGCCGCGGTCGCAACGATCAGCGTCCAGCGCCACGCGCCGCGCAACGTGCGGACGCGCGTGACTTCCGCTTCCTGCATGTTGCCGGCGGCGCCATGGGGATCATCGAACACGACGCGCTTGGGCTCGTCTTGCGGGACGGTGGAAGTGGAAGAGGACATCATCGATCCCGCGCGTGGGCTGGTGAACGCAATCAGGCAAACGGCAGTTGTTTGAACCGCTCTGGCCGCGCGCTCAACCTCTCCCGCGTGCGGGAGAGGTCGGCGCGAAGCGCCGGGTGAGGGCTTTCTCCTCTGGGGGAATCCCACCGCGGAGGCACCCTCTCCCCAACCCTCTCCCGCAAGCGGGAGAGGGGGCGCACTTCTCGCGAGGCAACGATCACGCCTAACAACACCTCGCTCTATTCCTCGAACCCGTTCGGCATGCCCGCTTTCGCTAGCGCCGCGGCACGCGCCTTCGTCCAGCCTTCGAGGAACGCCTTGTCGTCCGACGGCGGATTGGACTTGCCGTAATCGGCCCAGGCGGCCGCCAGCACCTCCTGCCGCTTGATCAGCTGGTTGTTGTGTGCCTCCTGAGCGTCGCTCCATTGGCCGGCCTCTTTCAACGCCTTCACCGCGCCGGGATGCACCGGCACCACCCAGTTCTTGGTCTGGCGGTTGGCCGCGAGTCCGCCGGCGCCGGGCGCGGAGTCCTTATAAGCGTCGTAGTTGACGATCATCGCCTTGGTGATCGCATAGACCTGGTCGGCCGGTTGCGAGGCGTAGGCGACGAAGATCGGGTAGGGATAATTGCCGAGCTCGATCGGCTTCTCCGGCGAGATGCCGGCACCGCAGGTCGCCAGCTGCGGGAAGAAGAACGAGCCGACCTTCTGCATCCGCGCCCAACCTTCCTTGTCCTTGGCGGGCAGCGGCGGCCAGATCAACCCGCGCGGCGAAGCCTCGGCCTCCTTGGCGGGACCGGTGATGGTGGTGCCGAAGGCGGCATCGACGTCGTTGTTGATCAGCCCTTTCCACATCGCGCCGTAGCTGGCGAATTCGACAGCCTTGACGTCCTTCTGCGTCAGCCCGGCGAAGGCGAGCACCGCGAGCGAGTTCTGGTTCAGCGCGGGTGAGCCGACCACGAAGCCGACGCGCTTGCCCTTGAGGTCCTTCAGCTCCTTCACGCCGGTGTCGGCGGCCACCGCAAGCGAGGCGCAATTGCAGTCGACGGTCGAGAGCAGGGTCTGCAGCGGCTGCGGACCCCATTCCTTCGAGCCGAACTCGAACACGCCTTCCTGCGCGAAGTAGGTGCCCGACCCCATCGCCGCGGAAACCGCGCGCTTGGCGCGCAGCGGCGCGAGGCGCGCGACGTCGTTGCCTGCGGGGAGCACGCGCACGTCGGTGCCGTACTTGTCCTTCATCATCTTGCCGACGCCGACCGCTATGTTGAATCCGGCGGTGCCGGTGTCATAGGCGGTGAAGGTCAATGTCGCCGGCAGCTTGATGTCTTCGGCGAACGAATAGCGTGTAGACGCAAAAGAAATGCCCGCCACCAGAGCAGGCGCGAGCACGAGCAGCCCACGAAGCATGTTTCCCTCCAATGATCTTCGCTTTGCCGCGAAGATTTTCATTCTTTGTTTGAAACAACGTTTTGTTTGAAACCGATCATGTCACCGCGATCAAGCGATGGCAACGCCATACAGCGCGCGTGGGAATGCGACTGACACATTGTCGCGGAAAAGACCGGATAAGACGCTCAGCTCGCGACGATCGCTATCGCCTGTCCCTCCGCAACGACGTCATCGACCTTTACCAGAAGCGATGTGATGGTGCCGTTTGCGGGCGAGGGCACTGGGATCTCCATCTTCATCGCTTCGACCACCACAACGTCATCGCCATCCGCGACGGTTCCTCCAACTTGCACGGGAGTTGCGCAGATGCGTCCCGCGACCTCCGTGACGATCTTAATTTCTGGCATGCCATCGCCTTTTTGTTGTCGTCGCAAAATGCCTGAGGTAGCGTCGTCTGCAAGTGGAATTTAATTCCGCACAGCGGAACACAACGGTAGGGATCATGGGACGACGTTCGGAGCGGTTGAGCAGGCAAGGTGCGCTCGCTGGCGAAGCCGGTGAGGGTGATGTGATCCAGGTGGTGTCGCGCGCGTTCGACGTATTACGATGCTTCGAGGGCCACGAGGCGCGACTCGGCAATCTCGAGATTTCAAATCGCTGCGGTCTGCCGCGCTCGACGGTATCGCGGCTCACGCATACGCTGACCCGCATGGGCCAGCTCGTGTATCTCCCGCGCGACCAGAAGTATCGCATCGGCCCGAGCGCGGTGGCGATGAGTGCTTCGATGATGAAGGGCGCGCAGCTGCGCAGCATGATTCGCCAGCGGCTGCAGGAAGTCGCCGAGCAGCTGCCGGGCACGGTCGGCTTCGTCGTCCCCGACCGCTTCCATCTCGTCTATCTCCAGTTCGCGCGTTCGGCGACGGCGCTCGGCTTGCACGAGGGCACCGGCAGCCGCATCTCGATGGCCTCGACCGCCGCGGGCGCGGCCTACACCGCGGCGCTCGCGCCGGAAGTCGGTGATGCCTTCGTCGCGGACATGGAGCGGGAAGCCCCCGAAGCTGCGAAGATTCTCAAGCCCCGCATCGAGGCCAACCGGCAGATGTTGCGCGAGCGCGGCTATGTCGTCGCCTGCGGCCTCTGGAGCCCGCACATCAACGGTCTCGCGGTGCCGATCTGGTCGCCGCAGTACCAGACCTTCGTGGTCATCACGATCGGTCTTCTGTCGGCGATGTATGACGAGCAGCGTCTGCACGAGGAAGTCGCGCCGATGATGCTCCAGCTTGGCCGCTCGCTCGGCAGCCTGATGGAAGGCGCGGAAGGCGACGCCTTCAACAACCGTATCTCGCGTAAGCCGGTCGCCATGGCCGTGCACAACAATAACAAGCCGATCCATTCGGAGGGAGTGAATGAACTGGAAGCCGGAACTCGACGAGCTCGCCCGGCGCGAAGCCTTCGCGCGGGAGATGGGCGGCGTTGACAAGGTCAAGCGACAGCATGACCAGGGCCGGCTGACTGTTCGGGAGCGTATCGACAAGCTGATCGACAAAGGCAGCTTTCACGAGATCGGTGCCGTCTCCGGCATCGGTGAGTACGATTCCAGCGGCGATCTGAAGAAGCTCACGCCGGCTAATTGCGTGTTCGGCCGCGCGCGCGTCGACGGCCGCACATTGGTCGTGGTCGGCGACGATTTCACCGTGCGCGGCGGCTCGGCGGATGCGTCGATCTCGGCCAAGCCGCTGATGGCGGAGGAGATGGCGCACGATTTCCGGCTGCCCATCGTCCGCATCATCGAAGGCTCCGGCGGCGGCGGCTCGGTCAAGACCATCGAGACCAAGGGCGCGGCCAATCTGCCCGGCGGCATCGGCGGCACGCGCTGGTATCGCTTCACGACGGAAAATCTGTCGCGCGTGCCCGTGGTCGCGCTCGGCCTCGGCTCGGTGGCAGGCCTTGGCGCCGCGCGTCTTGCCGCCAGCCATTACTCCATCATGACGCGGAAGTCCGCGATGTTCGTCGCGGGTCCGCCGGTGGTGAAGGCGCTGGGGCAGGACCTTACCAAGGAGGAGCTCGGCGGCGCCGATATCCAGACCCGCGCCGGCGCGGTGGATCATGCGGTCGACACCGAGGAGGAGGCGTTCGCCTGCGCGCGGCGCTTCCTCTCCTACCTGCCGTCATCGGCCTACGAGCTGCCGCCGACCTTGCCCTGCACCGACAGCCCCGAGCGCAGCGACGAAGCGCTGATGAACGCAGTGCCGCGTAACCGCAAGCAGGTCTACAAGATGCGGCCCATCATCGAGTCCGTCGTCGACAAGGGCTCGTTCTTCGAGGTCGCCAAGAACTTCGGCAAGCCGATCATTGTCGGCCTTGCGCGGCTCGAGGGCAGGGCGGTGCTGCTGCTCGCCAGCGACAGCTTCCACTATGGCGGATCCTGGACCGCGGATGCCTGCCAGAAAGTGGTGCGCTGGGTCGACTTCGCCGAGACCTTCCACCTGCCGGTCGTCTATCTCATGGATTGCCCCGGCTTCATGATCGGCCTCGATGCGGAGAAGGCGGCCACCATTCGCCACGGCGTGCGTGCCATGGCGGCGGTGAACCAGACCACCGTGCCCTGGTGCACCGTGATCCTGCGCAACGCGTTCGGCGTCGCCGGTGTCGTGCACCAGCCGGCCGACCGCTTCTCGATCCGCTATGCCTGGCCCTCGGCCTATTGGGGCTCGCTGCCGCTCGAAGGCGGCATCGAAGCCGCCTACCGCGCCGACATCGACGCGGCGGAAGACAAGGCGGCGAAGCTGAAGGAGATCGAGGAGCGGCTCAACAAGCTCCGCTCGCCGTTCCGCTCGGCCGAAAAATTCTGGGTCGAGGAGATCATCGATCCCAGGAAGACGCGATCGCTCCTGTGCGAGTTTGCCCGGCTCGCGGAGCCGCTGCGAAAGCCGGGGCCGCCGGAGAATATGACGATCAGGCCGTAGCATCCTTGTGCCAAGTCATGACGCTCGTGCCCCGGACGCAGCGCGCCGCTGCCCTGGCGATGCGAAGCATCGTCCAGTTCAGCGGTGCGCTGCAGAGCCGGGGCCCATGCCACAGCGAATCTGGAGCCTCCTGGGTCCCGGCTCAGCGCCGCAACGCTTGAAGCGTTGCAGTGCGTCCGGGACACGAGGTGCGGCATCGACACAATCCAAGACACTTCCACGGCAAAACAATAACGCGCTAAGCTCCGCCAACAAGAACAAGAGGAAGCGCCAATCGTGTACGACTTCATCATCGTGGGCGGCGGCTCGGCGGGGTCCGTGCTGGCCCACCGGCTCTCCGCCAGGAGCGCCAACAAGGTCCTGCTCTGCGAAGCCGGTCAGGACACGCCACCCGGCAACGAGCCAGCCGAAATCAGGGACAGCTATCCCGGCACCGCCTATTTCGATCCGCGCTTTCACTGGACCGAGCTCAAGGTGACGACCCAGGTCGTCAGCCACAACAATCCCGAGGAGTCGCGGCCTCCTTTGCGCAAATACGAGCAGGCGCGCGTGCTGGGCGGGGGCTCGTCGATCAACGGGCAGATGGCCAACCGCGGCGCGCCGACCGACTACGATGAATGGGAGGCGCGCGGCGCCGAGGGGTGGTCGTGGGCTGACGTGCTGCCGTTCTTCAAGAAGGTGGAGCGCGACCTCGATTTCGACGGACCGTATCACGGCAAGGACGGAAGTATCCCTGTCCGCCGCATCCCGCGCGAGCACTGGACGCGGCATTCGGAGGCATTCGCGCAGGCCTTCCAGCAGGCCGGCCATCAATTCGTGGCCGACCAGAACGGCGAATTCGTCGACGGCTTCTTCCCGGTGACGCATTCCAATCAGGCCGAGCAGCGCGTCTCGGCCGCGATGGGGTATCTCGATCGCGACACCCGCGCGCGTGCGAACCTTGCGATCTCCACCAACACGCAGGTACGAGAGCTGCTGTTCGAAGGCACGCGCTGCGTCGGCGTGAAGGCGATGGTCGACGGCCGCGAGCAGGAATTCCGCGGACGCGAGATCATCCTCTCGAGCGGCGCCATTCATTCGCCGGCGCATATGCTCCGCGCCGGCATCGGTCCCGTCGGTCACCTCAAGGACCTGGGCATTCCCGTGCTGGCGGCCTTGCCGGGCGTCGGCCAACGCCTGATGGATCATCCCTCGATCTCGCTGTCGTCCTTTGTCCGCCGCGGCGCGCGCATGAACGAGCACACCAGGCGTCACATGCAGCTCGGCCTGCGGTACTCCTCCGGGCTGCCTGATGTGCCCAAGGGCGACATGTTCGTCGTCGTCATCAGCAAATCGGCCTGGCACGCCGTCGGCGCGCAGATCGGCTCGCTCCTGACCTTCGTCAACAAGACCTATTCCGAGACCGGACAGGTCAGGCTCGCCTCGCGCGATCCTTCGGCAGAGCCGATCGTCGAGTTCAACCTGCTGTCCGACCGCCGCGATCTCGATCGCCTGATGAGCGGTTTCCGCAAGATGGCAGCGATCCAGATGAGCGAGGTGGTCAGGAAGGTGACGGACAAGCCGTTTCCGGCCGCATATACCGATCGCGTCCGCAAGATCGGCGTGGTCAACACCAGGAACAAGATTCTCACCACGATCGCCGCGACCCTGATGGACGGGCCGGCGGCGCTGCGTCACTACATGATCGACAATTTCGTCGTCGAAGGCTTCACCTTCGATCAGGTGATGAACGACGACGAGGCGCTGGAAGCCTTCGTGCGCAAGGCGACGATCGGCGTCTGGCACGCCTCGTGCTCGTGCCGCATGGGCCGCACTGAGGATCCGATGGCGGTGGTCGACAATCAGGGCCGCGTCAAGGGCGTGCAGGGCCTGCGCGTCGTCGATGCCTCGATCTTCCCGGTGGTGCCATGCGCCAACACCAACTTTCCGGTGTTGATGTCGGCGGAGAAGATCGCGGCCGCAATGATGCAATGAGCGGCAGCGAGTTCTGGCGATCCGGGCAGTGCGGTGAGGAGGAGCGCTGATGGATACTTGGTTGCATGCCGCCAGCTTGACGCGCTGATCGAGCATTCGAGCGCTGCGAGTTAATCATCTCAGGCGCTACGTGTAGGCTATGAGATCGTGCAGTCGTGGCGCGCGATCGCAGCCAGTTTCAGCCGCGCTTTAGGCCCATTTCAGCCAAACTGTTATTGGTCTCTTTGCCCGGGGCAGGGTCTCTCATTTGGAGTCCTGCAATGTTCAAGCGAGTATTTTCTGCGTGCGTCCTCGTTATCCTGGGTTCTGTCGCTTCGGAAGCGCGCCCTTATCGCATTCATCAAGCTCCTGAATGCAACGTCACCATGCCCTGCGACTTCTCCTACTCGCAGGCGCGACGCGAGCGGGCTGCGAGGCCCTCACTGGCTTCCAGATCTTCGTTGATTTCCAGGCCCTCACTGCAAGCGTATCGCTCGACACAACTGACGGTGACTGATGCTGGGAGCACGACCACGCCGGCGGTCGTCTCCGGTGCCCACGGCACTCGCATTGTCGGTGGCCGTCCGGCCGGTTGCCCTTCGTCGTTCTGCGGCTGCGGCGCGGCTCTGCGCGTGTTCGGCCGTATCGTGCCGGAATTAAATCTTGCGTCCAATTGGCTCCGCTTTCCCAGGACAACACCCGCACCGGGAATGGTTGCTGCGCGACGAGGACACGTGTTCGTCCTTGAGCAGCACCTCGGAGGCGACGTCTGGATGGCCTATGACGCCAACTCGGGTGGGCGCGCGACGCGAATCCACGCGCGTTCGCTGCGAGGGTATACGATTGTCAACCCGCGCGGTGGCTCGGTGGCTTGAGGCCAGCGGATAGCACTCCAAAAACGGCGGACGGGTCGCAACATCTTTGCGACCCGCCAACGCCGAACGCCGAGCCGATCACAGCCGGAGTACCTTGCCGGGATTCATGATGTTGTGCGGATCGAGCGCGCGTTTGATGGTGCGCATGATGTCGAGCTCGGTCTTCGAGCGGTAGTGGCTGAGCTCGTCGAGCTTGTCGATGCCAATGCCGTGCTCCGCCGAGATCGAGCCGCCCATGGAGGTGACGAGATCGTTCACAGCGCGCGTGATGGCGGCCGCGTATTGGTTTAGCGTCTGCTGGTCCATGCCCTTCGGCCCCATGAACGAAAAGTGCAGATTGCCGTCGCCGATATGGCCGAGCGGATAGGGCCGAATGGTCGGGAGAATGTCGAGCACGGCCTTGAGGCCCTTGTCGATGAACTCCGGGATTCTGGAGATCGCCACCGACACGTCGAAACTGATCCCCGGTCCCTCGGCGCGGGAGGCCTCCGCCATGGCTTCGCGGATGCGCCACATGTTGCGCGATTGACCGAATGTGTGCGCGATCGTCGCATCCAGCACGCGGCCGGCTTCGAGCTGATCGGTGAGAAACTGCTCCATCTTGCCGGACATGCCCTCGGTTCCGTCCTGCCGCGGGCGCGCCGACGACCATTCCAGCAGCAGGTACCAGGGCGTATCCGCCTTCAGCGGATCCTGCGTGCCGGGAATGTGGCGCAGGGAAAGGTCGATGGCCGCCCGGCTGAGCAGCTCGCAGGAGCCGACATTGTCCTCGGATGCCGCGTGCGCCTCGGACAGGATTTCCAGCGCCGCGCGGGGATCGCGGATCGCCAGCCACGCCGTGCAGACGTCCTTCGGTGCCGGCCACAGCTTGAGCACGGCCTTGGTGATGATGCCCAGCGTCCCCTCGGCGCCCATGAACAGGTGCTTGAGGTCGTAGCCGGTGTTGTCCTTCTTGAGCGCGCGCAATCCGTCCCAGACCTCGCCATTCGGCAGCACGACCTCGAGCCCCAGCACGAGATTGCGGGCATTGCCGTAGCGCAGCACCTGCACGCCGCCGGCGTTGGTGGAGAGATTGCCGCCGATCATGCAGGAGCCCTGGGCACCGAGGCTCAGCGGCAGGAAGCGGTCGTGCTCGCTTGCGGTCTCCTGAAGCGTCTGTAACACGCAGCCGGCCTCGACCGTCATCGAATAGCCGACGGGATCGACATCCAGCACGCGGTTCATCCGGCCGAGCGACAGCACGATGCCGGTGTGCGCAGGCCAGGGCGTCGCCCCGCCCATCAGGCCGGTGTTGCCGCCCTGCGGCACGATCGCGACGCCGTGCTCGTGGCAGAGCCGGACCACTTTCGAGACCTCCTCGGTGCTGCCAGGGCGAACGACGGCTCCGGCGTTGCCGACCAGCAATCCCCGCCAATCCGTCACAAACGGCTGCTTGCCATGCTCGTCCTCGATCAGGCCTTTGTCGCCGACGATCGCGCGCAACGCATCGCGCAATGGTTCGGTCACGGGAGCGGTCGGGATGGTGGGCAGGGACGTCGGGAGCGGCATTTGTTTCCTCTGGCACATCTTTGTGTGTACTGAGCGCGCGAAGCGCCGCAGCCATTGTCCACGTTTAGGCTGCCGAGTCTAACGGCAATGCGCCACGCGTGTGGGGAGTTTGGGTCGGCCTGACCGCTTGGAACGGTCCGCAGCAGCACGACGTTTGCTTCTCGGCACAACAGGAGAGCCGCATGGCGAAGGTTGACGAGGAGCTCATCCGGGTGAGAGCCCACCAGCTTTGGGAACTCGCAGGCAAGCCGGAGGGCCGCCAGGACGAGTTCTGGCGAGAAGCCGAGCGCGAATTATCAAACGACGCCGGCGCAAATGCCGAAGAATCCTCAAAGACTTTCACGGAGTAATCCGCGAGCGAACGGTCTCGCGCTATCGGGCTTCAACCAGCTGGCGGGCATTGGCCATGGCTGCGCCCGAAGCGGTGTTGTCGAAAATGCACCAGACCGAGGCCGCCGCGCATCCGGCCAGCCGCACCTTGAGCGCCGCCAAGGCAGCCGCGTCATAGCTGGAATAATAGACCCTCGGTGAACCGTGAAGCCGAAAATAGGCCAGCCCGGTCCAGCCGCCGGGCGCAGCGCCATTGGCGGCACGCGGTGGATCCGCGGCCACCCGCGCGACGCCTCGTTGCGCCAGCCAGTCGTCGGCCGGCCTGGTGAACCAGCTCGCGTGCCGTGGCTCGCAAACCACCGGCACCTGCCCCCCTTTCTGCAGCGCTATTACGAGCTTCCCGGCGCCGCGCCTTGCGAAGATTGTCGACGAAGGCAATTGCAGCAGCAGCACGCCGAGCTTTTGCCCAAGGCCGGAAATCTCCTCGCAGAACCGATCGACGTCCGCGCGATCGAACCTCAGCTCCGGCGCATGGCTGATCGATTGCGGGACCTTGACCGCAAAACGGAAGCCGGCCGGCACCGCAGCGCTCCATCGCTCATATGTCGTGCGCCGATGCGGACGATAGAACGACGTGTTGATCTCGGTGCAGTTCAGCACTGAGGCGTAGCGCTCAAGGTGGGAGCCCTCGGCCTTGAACGCATCCGCATGCTGGGACGGCACGTTCCATCCCGCCGTGCCAATCCGAAGGGCATGCTTGCGCGTCCGTCCAGGCCTGTCTGTCATCGCCACAGCATAGGAGGCATCTTTGCGGCGTGGTCATGTCGGAACGATTTGGCCCGCCTTCACGACACTGCGGGGCTCTGTTTCTTCTGTCAAACCGGAAGGCAGAAGACGTGGTTCCTTCTCACGCCATCGCCACTTGCGGCTTCGGCTGCCGCGACAGCGCCAGCACGATCAGGGCCGCGAACACGCAGAGCGCGCCGGCGATGAAGAAGGCGGGCAGGTAGCTCTGGTAGACTGTGCGCGAGAACCCCGCGCCGAACGCCGCGGCGCCGGCGCCGAGCTGATGGCCGGCGAATATCCAGCCGAACACCAGATTGGCGCGCTCGGGCCCGAACTTTTGCGCGGTGAGCCGCACCGTCGGCGGCACCGTCGCGATCCAGTCGAGACCATAGAACATCGCGAAGACCGAGAGCCCGTAGAAGGAGAAATCGCTGAACGGCAGGAAGATCAGCGAGAGCCCGCGCAGGCCGTAGTACCAGAACAGGAGCCAGCGATTGTCGTAGCGGTCGGACAGCCAGCCCGACATGATCGTGCCGAAGAAGTCGAAGATGCCCATCGCCGCCAGCAGGCTCGCCGCCTGCACCTGCGGGATGCCGAAATCGAGGCACATCGGGATCAGGTGCACCTGCACCAGCCCGTTGGTGGAGGCGCCGCAGATGAAGAAGGTCGCGAACAGGATCCAGAACGTCATCGACGTCGAGGCGTCGCGCAGCGTGCCGAGTGCAACGCCCGTGATCGAGCCGTGGCTGACGGGCGGCGCGGGCAAGGGTGCGGTGCCTTCGTCGCCGAACGGCTTCAGGCCGACGTCGCTGGGGCGGTCACGCATCGCGAGCAGCACGGCCAGCGCGGAAACACCGAGCATGATGCAGACGAGACCGAGCGCGAGGCGCCAGCCATAGCGCTCGGTGAGGCTTGCCAGCAGCGGCAGGAACACGAGCTGGCCGGTGGCAACGCTCGCCGTCATGATGCCGATGACGAGGCCGCGTCGTGCCGCGAACCAGCGCGTGGCGATGGTCGCGCCGAGCACCAAGGCCGTCATGCCGGTGCCGATCCCGATCACCACGCCCCAGAGGGCAATGAGCTGCCAGACCTCCGTCATGCCGAGCGAGAGCACGAGCGCCGAGACCACGATCAGCTGGGCGGCCAGCGTGACGTTGCGCAGGCCATAGCGGTTGAGCAGGGCGGCCGCGAACGGCGCCATCAGTCCGAACAGGATGAAGCGGATCGACAGCGCGGACGAGATCTCCGCCGTGCTCCAGCCGAACTCCTTCTGCAGGGGAACGATGAACACGCCGGGCGCGCCGACCGTGCCGGCGCTGATCAGCGCGGTGAGGAAAGTCACGCCGACCATCACCCAACCGTAATGAATGTTACGGCGGGACAGTGCTGCCGCGAGCCAGTTCGAGATCATTGGGCCTCAACATTGATGGGCAGGCCGAGACAGACCTGCGTCAGTCTAGAGAATGACACGGGATGTATCTGTCGCAAATGACAGAGTTCCCTCGTTTCCGGACGTCCGCGTCAGCGGCGTTCCACCGCGATGGCCGTGGCTTCACCGCCGCCGATGCAGAGTGCGGCGATGCCGCGCTTGAGGTTGTTGGCCTCCAGCGCATGCAGCAGCGTCACGATCAGCCGCGCGCCGGTGGCGCCGATCGGGTGGCCCAGCGCGCAGGCGCCGCCATTGACGTTCAGCTTGTCGCGGGGAATGCCGAGGTCGCGCTGCGCCGCCATCGCCACCACGGCAAAGGCCTCGTTGATCTCGAACAGGTCGACGTTGCCCGCGCTCCAGCCGACCTTGTCCAGCAGCTTGCGGATCGCCGGGATCGGCGCCGTGGTGAACCATTGCGGCTCCTGGCTATGGGTGGCGTGGCCCTTGATCTCGGCGAGAACAGGCAGGCCGCCCCGGTCGGCAAGCGCGCGCTTCGTCAGCACCAGCGCGGCGGCGCCGTCGGCATTGGCGGAGGAGGCGGCCGGCGTGATGGTGCCGTTGGCGCGGAACGCCGGCTTCAATCCGGGGATCTTGGCGGGGTCGACCTTGAGCGGATGCTCGTCATTGGCGATCACGCGCGGTCCGGCCTTTTCGGTCAGCGTGATCGGCGCAATCTCGGCCTTGAACGCGCCGCCCTCGACGGCCTTGCGGGCGCGGCTCAGCGTCTCCATCGCATAGGCGTCCTGATCCTTGCGGGTGAATTGATAGGCTTCCGCCGTGGCTTCGCCGAAATCGCCCATGGAACGGCCGGTCTCGTAGGCGTCCTCCAGGCCGTCCATCATCATGTGGTCGATGATGCGGTCGTGGCCGACGCGATAGCCGCCGCGCGCCTTGGCGAGCAGGTAGGGCGCGTTGCTCATGCTCTCCATGCCGCCGGAGACGACGATGTCGGCCGAGCCGGCGCGGATGATGTCGTGCGCCAGCATGGTCGCCTTCATGCCGGAACCGCAGACCTTGTTGACGGTGGTGGCACCGGTCGCATCAGGCAGACCGGCGCTGCGTGCGGCCTGGCGCGCCGGCGCCTGGCCTTGGCCTGCCGGCAGCACGCAGCCCATGAAGACCTCGTCGACCTTCTCGGGCGCGAGCTTGGCGCGTTCGAGCACCGCCCCGATTACGTGTGAGCCGAGCTTGTGGGCCGGGAGCGGCGACAACTCGCCCATGAAGCGGCCGAGCGGGGTGCGTGCGGCGGAGACGATGACGACGGGATCGGCGGCTTCGGCCATGACGAGAACTCCCTGGCGATGACGTGTAAGATGATGACCATCATATGATGCGGCGCAAAAAATGCAACCGCGGTTGGGATGAGAAAATGTCGTGGGTCGGATGAGATTTGGTCACTCCCTCGTCCGTGTCCCGGACGCGGCGCGACGTGCAACGTTGCGACGCAGAGCCGGGACCCAGATCGCGCCGACCTCATCGGTGCATGGGCCCCGGCTCAGCAGCGCACCGCCAAGCGGGCGCTGCGCTGCGTCCGGGGCACGGCAACCTGCATCCTACCGCTTCCGGTTGACAAACGCGCCCATCAGCCGCGTCGGCTCGTCCGTCAGGAATGACTCGCCGAACACTTTCACGCTCAAATTCACCGACTCGGTCAGCGGCAGTTCCTCCCATTGCCGCAGCAGCGCCTTTTGCGAGCGCAGCGCCTCGGGGCCGCATTCGAGCAAGGCCTTCACTAGATGCTCGACCTCGGCATCGAGCTCGCCGGGCGCAGCGACCTTGTCGACCAGGCCCCATGCCAGCGCCGTGGCTGCATCGATGTTCTCCGCCGTCATCACCAGCCAGCGCGCGCGGGCCCAACCGATCAGGCGCGGCAACAGCGCGGCATGGATCACCGAGGGGATGCCGACACGCACCTCGGGCATGCCGAAATGGGCATCATGCGCGGCGACGCGGAAGTCGCAGGCCGCCGCCACTTCGAGCCCGCCGCCGAGGCACCAGCCCGGCATGCGTGCGATGATCGGGGCAGGGAAGGCGCGCACCGCCTCGCAGAGATCGCGCAGGCGGCTGATGAAGGCCTCGGCGGATATCTGGTCGAGCCCGGCCATCTCCTTGATGTCGGCTCCGCCGATCAGGCTCTTCTCGCTCTGTCCGCGCAGCACCACGACGCGGATGCTGCGGTCGGATGCGAACTGCTGCAGGCCTTCGCGCACGGCGTCGGTCACGGGCGAGCCGAGGATGTTGAGCGGGCCGGCGTTGCAGATCGCGACATGAACGACGCCGCGCGCATCGCGCGTCACGCCGCAATGATTGTTGAGCATTTCCATCGTGGGATCTCGAAAGGTTTCGTGGACATGCGCGGGGCGCGCCGGTCGGGATCACTTCCGGGCCGAAACGTACGTCTTGTCAAGCGGCGGGGAGGGCGGGTTGCCAGCGTGAAGTCCGTGGCATAGTATGACGAATATCATCTAAAGAGGCTGCCATGACCGGTGACGATCAACCCGACCTGTTTTCGCCCGCGCAGAGGCGGGAACGCGTAGTGGACTGGCAGGTGCCTGCGCCGGTGGCGCGGGCGGCGATGGGCCTGTCGGGCATGGATGCCATGCTGGGCATCCGTGACGGCCGCCTGCCGCCGCCGCCCTTCGCCAAGCTGATAGGTTTCACCATGGCCGTGGTCGAGCCGGGCCGTATCGTCATGGAACTGCAGCCGCGCGAGGATCTCGAAAACACCATCGGTCTTCTCCACGGCGCGACCGCCGCGGCGCTGCTCGATACCGCGATGGGATGTGCCATCTCGACCCGGCTCGAGGCCGGACAAAGCTCGGTGACCCTCGATCTGAAGCTGACGTTTCTCCGCCCCCTGTCGGTTCGCTCGGGGCTGATCTCGGCCGAGGGCAAGATCATCAAGCTGGGGCGGCAGACCAGCTATACCGAGGGTTTCGTTCGCGACGGGAAGGGGGCCCTCGCGGTGCACGCAACTGCAACGTTCTCCATGATCGGAAGCAACTTGACATGAATTAATGCACCCATCGCGGCATTTGCGTGTTATGAGATGATCTCCGACATTCAATGAGATCCGCATGCGCTATTCCCGGGAACACAAGCAGGAAACCCACGATCGCATCGTGAAGAAGGCCTCGGTGCGGCTGCGGGAGAAGGGCGCCCACGGTATCGGCGTCGCCGACCTCATGAAGGAGGCCGGCCTGACCCACGGCGGCTTTTACGCGCATTTCGATTCCCGCGAGGCGCTGGTGATCGAGGCTTTTGCCTACGCGATGGACCGTTCGATGGAACACTGGCGCAAGCTCACCGGCGAGGTCGCTCCGGAAAAGCGGCTGGCGCTGATCGCGGAAAGCTATTTGTCCACGCTGCATCGCGACAATCCCGGTCACGGCTGCTCGATTCCCGCGCTGGGAGCCGAGATCGCCCGCGAGAGTCCGAAGACACGCAAGGCCTTTGCCGGCAAGCTGGATGAGATGATCGAGGCCCTGACCGACACCATCCCGAACATGCCCCGCAAGGCGGCACGCAAGCAGGCGATCGCGACGCTCGCGACGATGGCCGGAACCATGCTGCTGGCGCGCATCGCCGGCTCGAGCGAATTGTCCGACGAGATGCTGAAGGCCGGCCGGGACCACGCGCTCGAGGGAGCGAAGCGTGAGTCGAAGGTGGCGGCCGCGAAGAAGGCGAAACAGAACTAGGCGAAATGCCGTGTAGGGTGGGTTAGCCATGCGATTGCGCGAAGCGCATTCGCTTGGCGTAACCCACCACTGTGTTCGTCCGCGGAGACGGAAGAGGTGGGTTACGCCTTCGGCTAACCCACCCTACGAGACCGCCGTTCACCGCCCAGCAAACAACGCCCGCTCGCGCTCGACAATCTCCGAGATGTAATCCGCCACGGCCCTGATCCGCGCCAGGTCCTTACTGTCGGCGTGCATCAGCATCCAGAACGTCCGCGTGATCGAGATCTCTTCGGGCAGCACGGCGACAAGCTGCGGATAGTCGCTCGCCATGAAATGCGGCAGCACCGCGATGCCGAAGCCGGAGAGGGTGGCGTTGAGCTGCGCGATCAGATTGGCGCTGCGGAAGCGCGCCGAGATCCGCGGCGACACCTGCGGCAGATAGTCGAGCTCAGGCGTGAACAAGAGTTCCTCGATGTAGCCGACGAAGCGGTGCTGCGTCAGATCCTGCCGCGAGGCGATTTTCGGGAAGCGGTCGAGATAGGCGGGGGCTGCGTAGAGCCCGAGGCGGTAGTCGAGCAGCTTGCGCCCGACGATGCGACCTTCCTTCGGCATGGTCAGGCTGATGGCGATGTCGGCCTCGCGCTTGGAGAGGCTGAACAGCCGCGCGGTTGCTACAAGTTGCAAGTCGAGATCGGGATAGCGGTCCGCGAACGGCGTCAGCCGCGGCGCCAGGAAGGCGGTGCCGAACCCATCAGGCGCGCCGATCCGCACCGTCCCGGTCAGCCGCGCCACGGAGCCGCCGACCTGCTCCTGATTGGCAACAATGGTCGATTCCATGGCTTCGGCGCTGTCGGCGACGCGCTGGCCGGCCTCGGTGAGGAGGTAGCCGGTCTTGCGCCGGTCGAACAGCTTGGCCGAGAGGTGCTTCTCCAGCCGGTCGACGCGGCGGATCACGGTGGCATGGTCGACCCCCAGCTGTTTTGCCGCAGCCGACACCGAGCCGCCCCGCACGATGGCCAGCACGAAGCGAAAGTCGTCCCAATCGATAGCGCCTTGATCCAGCATTTTCGCACATCTATGGTGCATTATCTCAGACTTGAATCCTATAAAATGCAGGTCAATAGGATTTGTCAAAGCGACCACGCTCGCCTGAAGGAGACCATTCCATGCGTTCAATCGGACATTTCATCGGTGGCAAGGAGGTCAAGGGCACCTCGGGCCGCACTGCCGACGTCTTCGAGCCGATGACCGGTGACGTCCAGGCCAAGGTGGCGCTGGCGTCCAAGGCCGAAGTCCGCGCCGCTGTCGAGAACGCGCGCGCGGCACAGCCCGAATGGGCCGCGACCAATCCGCAGCGCCGCGCCCGCGTCATGATGAAATTTGTGGAGCTGGTCCAGCGCGATTACGACAAGCTCGCCGAGCTGCTCGCGCGCGAGCACGGCAAGACCGTCCCCGACGCCAAGGGCGACATCCAGCGCGGCCTAGAAGTCGCGGAATTCGCTTGCGGCATTCCGCATCTGATGAAGGGCGAATACACCGAAGGCGCTGGCCCCGGCATCGACATCTATTCGATGCGCCAGCCGCTCGGCGTCGTCGCAGGCATCACGCCGTTCAATTTCCCGGCGATGATCCCGATGTGGAAGTTTGCGCCGGCGATCGCCTGCGGCAACGCTTTCATTCTCAAGCCCTCGGAGCGCGACCCCGGCGTGCCGATGCTGCTCGCTGAACTCATGATAGAAGCGGGCCTGCCGGCCGGCATCCTCAACGTCGTCAACGGCGACAAGGAGGCGGTCGACGCCATCCTCGACGATCCCGACATCAAGGCCATCGGCTTCGTCGGCTCGACGCCGATCGCGCAATACATCTACGAGCGCGCCGCGCAGACCGGCAAGCGCTGCCAGTGCTTCGGCGGCGCCAAGAACCACGCCATCGTCATGCCGGACGCGGACATGGACCAGGCCGTCGACGCGCTGATCGGCGCCGGCTACGGCTCGGCCGGCGAGCGCTGCATGGCCGTTTCCGTCGCGGTCCCCGTCGGCAAGTCCACCGCCGACCGCCTGATGGAAAAGCTGATCCCGCGCGTCGAGTCGCTCAAGATCGGCACCTCGATCGATCCGTCGGCCGACTATGGTCCGCTCGTGACCCGCGAGGCGGTCGAGAAGGTCAAGAGCTACATCGACATCGGCGTCAAGGAAGGCGCGACGCTCGCCGTCGACGGCCGCGGCTTCAAGATGCAGGGCTACGAGAACGGCTTCTATCTCGGCGGTTCGCTGTTCGACAACGTCACCAAGGACATGCGGATCTACAAGGAAGAGATCTTTGGCCCGGTGCTCTCGGTGGTGCGCGCGCACGACTACAAGGAGGCGCTGGCGCTGCCTTCCGACCACGATTACGGCAACGGCGTTGCCATCTTCACCCGCGACGGCGATGCCGCGCGCGACTTCGCGGCCAGAGTCAACGTCGGCATGGTCGGCATCAACGTGCCGATCCCGGTGCCGATCGCTTATTACACCTTCGGCGGCTGGAAGAAGTCGGGCTTCGGCGATCTCAACCAGCACGGCCCGGATTCGATCCGCTTCTACACCAAGACCAAGACGGTGACCTCGCGCTGGCCGTCCGGCGTCAAGGAAGGTGCGGAGTTCTCGATCCCGCTGATGAAGTAAGGCTGTAGCCCAGCCTGTCATTGCGAGGAGCGTAGCGACGAAGCAATCCAGTATCTTTCCGCGGAGACGGTCTGGATTGCTTCGCTTTGCTCGCAATGACGAAAGAAAGAGCAGCCCGGCATGCAGTTCGCTCTGAATGAGGATCAGATCGCGGTTCGCGACATGGCATTGGCGTTTGCGGCCGAGAAGATCGCGCCGCACGCGCTGCGTTGGGACGAGGAGAAGTATTTTCCAGTCGAGGTGATGCGCGAAGCCGCCAAGCTCGGCATGGGCGGCATCTATATCCGCGACGATGTTGGCGGCTCCGCCATGACGCGGTTCGACGCAGCGCTGATCTTCGAGGCGCTGGCGACGGGCTGCCCGACCACCTCGGCCTTCATCTCCATCCACAATATGGCGAGCTGGATGATCGATGCCTTCGGCAGCGACACCCAGCGCCACCAATGGCTGCCGAAGCTCTGCACCATGGAGCTGATCGCAAGCTACTGCCTGACCGAGCCGGGTGCCGGCTCGGACGCCGCGGCGCTGCGCACGCGCGCCGTGCGCGACGGCGACCACTACGTCCTAAACGGCCAGAAGCAATTCATCTCCGGCGCTGGCGGCACGGATATTCTGGTCGCGATGGTACGTACCGGTGGCGACGGTCCCGGCGGCATCTCGACCCTCGTCATCGACGGCAAGGCGCCGGGTGTCTCCTTCGGCGCCAATGAACGCAAGATGGGCTGGAACGCGCAGCCGACCCGCGCGGTGATATTCGAGAACGCCCGCGTGCCTGTGGCCAATCGCCTGAGCGAGGAGGGCACAGGCTTCAAGATCGCGATGGCCGGCCTCGACGGCGGCCGTCTCAACATTACGGCGTGCTCGCTCGGCGGCGCGCAAGCAGCACTCGACAAGGCGCGCGCCTACATGAAGGAGCGCAAGGCGTTCGGGAAGCGGCTCGACGAATTCCAGGCGCTGCAATTCCGTCTCGCCGACATGGCGATCGAGTTGGAGGCCGCGCGCACCTTCCTGTGGCGCGCCGCCGCGGCGCTCGATCGCAAAGACCCCGACGCCACCATGCTCTGCGCCATGGCGAAACGCTTCGGCACCGATGTCGGGTTCGAGGTTGCCAACCATGCGCTGCAACTCCACGGCGGCTACGGTTACCTCAGCGAATACGGCATCGAGAAGATCGTGCGCGACTTACGCGTGCACCAGATCCTCGAAGGCACCAATGAAATCATGCGGCTCATCGTGGCGCGCAAACTGATCGAGGGCGCGCGATGAGTGGGGTGGAAGAGGGCGATCTGGTCGCGCGCGTCGAAGGCGCGGCCGGCATCATCAGGCTCAATCGTCCCAAGGCGATCAACGCCGTGACGCTTGAGATGTTTCGCGACATCGACAAGGCGCTCGATCGTTTCGAAGCTGATCCTGCAATTGCCGTGATCCTGCTGGAAGGCGCCGGCGAGCGCGGCCTCTGCGCCGGCGGCGACATCCGCACGCTCTGGGAAAGCTCGAAGGCGGGTGGCGATCTCGGCAAGATCCTGTGGCGCGAGGAGTACATCCTCAATGCCCGGATCAAGAAATTTCCAAAACCCTATGTCGCCTTCATGGACGGCATCGTGATGGGCGGCGGTGTCGGTCTGTCCGCCCATGCCAGCCACCGTATCGTCACCGATCGGACCAAGCTCGCGATGCCCGAAGTCGGACTCGGCTTCTTCCCCGATGTCGGCGGCACCTATCTGCTGTCGCATTCGCCGGGCGAGATCGGCACCTATTTCGGGCTGACCGGCCAGACCATGAACGGGCCGGACGCGATCCACGCGAAGTTTGCCGATTGGGTGGTGCCGGCCGTGAGATTGCCGGAGCTGCGCGAGGCGCTGACCAAGCTGCGGTCCGGTGCGACCGCAGCCGATGTCAGCAAGCTCATCGACGGCTTCGCCTCCGGCGAGACTGCGGGGCCGGTCGCCGCCAGGGAGCCGGTCATCGATGCGTTGTTCGGCTTCGACCGCATGGAGGACATTGTCGCTGCGCTGAAGCGCGATGGTTCCGAGTTCGCGCTGGCCACGCTGAAGACGCTGAACGAAAAATCGCCGCGCGGCATGGTGGTCACGCTGAAGCTACTGCGCCTTGCGCGCGGATCGAGCCTGGAAGAGTGCCTGGTTCGCGAATACCGCGCCGCGCTGGAGGTGTTTCGGAGCGATGATTTTCGCGAGGGCGTGCGCGCCGCCGTGATCGACAAGGACCGCAACCCGACCTGGTCGCCGCCGCGGATCGAGGATGTGACGCCGGAGGTGCTTGCGCCCTATTTCGCCGAGATCGGCGCGGACGAATTGAAGTTCAATTAACAACGCTGTAGCGGAGGAAACGACAATGGCGACGATCGCATTCATCGGTCTCGGCAACATGGGCGGCCCGATGGCGGCCAACCTCGTCAAGGCCGGCCACAAGGTGGTGGCGTTCGATCTTGTCGAAGCCTCGCGCAATCAGGCCAAGACCGATGGCGCCAGCATCGCCGACAGCGCCCCGGCCGCGGTGAAGGGCGCCGATGTCGTCGTCACCATGCTGCCCGCAGGCAAGCATGTGCTCGGCGTCTGGAACGAGGTCGTGCCCGCCATGACCAAGGGTGCGCTCATCATCGACAGCTCCACCATCGATGTTGAAAGCGCGCGGGCCGCGCATGCGCTCGCCGCCAAGCACGGCGTGCTCTCGGTCGATGCGCCGGTCTCCGGCGGCACGGGCGGTGCCAAGGGTGCGACGCTCACCTTCATGTGCGGCGGCGAGGAGAAGGCATTTGCCGCGGCCAAGCCCGTGCTCGAGAACATGGGCAAGAAGATCGTGCATTGCGGCGGTGCCGGCGCCGGGCAGGCCGCAAAAATCTGCAACAACATGATCCTCGGCATTTCCATGATCGCGGTGAGCGAAGCCTTCGCGCTCGGTGAGAAGCTCGGGCTCTCGCATCAGGCGCTGTTCGACGTCGCCTCGACCTCGTCCGGCCAGTGCTGGTCGCTGACGACCTATTGCCCGGTGCCGGGCCCGGTGCCGACCTCGCCGGCCAACAACGATTACAAGCCGGGCTTTGCCTCGGCGCTGATGGTGAAGGACCTCACCCTGGCGCAGGAGGCGGCCAAGGCCGCGGGCGCGGCCACGCCGCTCGGCAAGCATGCGCAGGAGATCTATCAGTCTTTCGACGCAGCCGGCCAGGGCGGGGTGGATTTTTCCGGAATTATCAAGCACGTTAGGAGTTTAGCCGGGAAAGCTTGATGACCACATTCCAGGAAGCACGCGCGTTCCTTCTGCAACACCGTACGGATTACGAGGCAGCGGTCAAAGGCTTCCGCTGGCCTGATCCGGTTCCTTTCAACTGGGCGCTCGACTGGTTCGACGCCGAGCTCGCGGCCAATGCGGACAGCAAGGATCGGCCCGCGCTCTGGATCGTCGATGCCGCCCAGGACAAGCAGACGAAGCTGTCCTTCGCGGCGCTGTCGCGCCGCTCCAACCAGGTCGCCAACTTCCTCCGCGCGCAGGGCCTCCGGCGCGGCGACCATCTCCTGCTGCTGCTCGGCAACGTGGTTCCGCTGTGGGAGACGATGCTTGCCGCGATGAAGCTCGGCGTGGTCGTCATTCCCGCCACGACGCTGCTGACCGCCGACGAGCTGCGCGACCGGCTCGATCGCGGCAAGGCGAGGGCGGTGGTCGCCGCGCAGGACCAGGTGGCGAAATTCGCGAGCTTGGGCGCCGAGAATGTCGTTCGCATCGTCGTCGGCGCGGCCTCCGACGGTTGGCTGGCATATGTCGAAGCAGCAAAAGCTTCCGAAAGCTTCGCGCCTGATGGTCCGACCAATGCCGACGATCCGATGCTGCTGTATTTCACCTCGGGTACGACAGCAAAACCAAAATTGGTGCGACACAGTCAGCGCAGCTATTCCGTCGGCCATCTCTCGACGATGTACTGGATCGGGCTGAAGCCCGGCGACGTCCATCTCAACATCTCCTCGCCCGGCTGGGCCAAGCATGCCTGGAGCTGCTTCTTCGCGCCGTGGAATGCGGGTGCGACCGTGTTCGTGGTCAACCAGCCGCGCTTTGATGCCAAGTCGCTGCTTGCCACCATCGGCCGCTGCGGCGTCACCACGCTGTGCGCGCCGCCGACGGTGTGGCGGCTGTTCATCCAGGAGAACCTCGCCTCGTTCAAGGTGGCGCTTCGCGAGGTCTGCGGCGCCGGCGAGCCGCTCAATCCCGAGGTGATTGATCAGGTGCAGGCGGCCTGGGGCCTCACCATTCGCGACGGCTACGGCCAGACCGAGACCACGGCGTTCGCCGGCAATTCGCCGGGCCAGCCGATCAAGATCGGCTCGATGGGCCGTCCGTTGCCGGGCTATCGCGTGCAGATCAGCGATGCCGACGGCCATCCCGCAAAGGAGGGCGAGGTGACGCTGGTGCTCGGCGCCGACCGCCCCGCCGGCCTGATGCAGGGCTATCAGGGCGACGACGGCAAATTGTCCGGCGCCGCAGGCGCGCTCTATCGCAGTGGCGACGTCGTATTCGCGGATGAGGACGGCTACTTGACCTTCGTCGGCCGCTCTGACGACGTCTTCAAATCCTCCGATTATCGCATCAGCCCGTTCGAACTGGAGAGCGTCCTGCTCGAGCACGAGCTGGTCGCGGAAGCTGCGGTGGTGCCGAGCCCGGATCCAATCCGGCTCGCGATCCCCAAGGCGTTCGTGCTGCTGACCGCGGGTGCAGAACGCTCGCCGGAAACCGCGCTATCGATCTTCAAGCACCTGCACGCGCGTCTGGCCCCGTTCAAGCGCATCCGCCGCCTCGAAATCGTCACCGAGCTGCCGAAGACGATCTCTGGAAAGATCCGCCGCGTCCAGCTACGACGGCTCGAACGCGACGACGATCGCAGCGATCCCTTGCGCGGCCGGGAATTCCGTGAGGAGGATTTTCCGGAGCTGGCGAAGACACGGAGTGAGACCTAAGTGAACGAAGTCTGGAAGAAGCCGCCTGTTACGCTCGAGGCCTATCAGGCCATGATCGGCAAGGAGATCGGCGTATCGTCGTGGCACCTGATCGATCAGCCCCGCATCGACAGCTATGCCGACGTGATCGAAGATCACCAGTTCATCCACGTCGATCCGGAACGCGCGAAGAAGGAAACCGCGTTCGGCACTACCATTGCGCATGGTTTTCTCACGATGTCGCTGCTGTCGATCATGTCCTACGAGGTGATGCCCGTGATTGCGGGCACCACGATGGGCGTGAATTACGGCTTCGACAGGCTGCGCTTCATCTCGCCGGTGCGCTCAGGTAAGCGCGTGCGTGGCCGTTTCGTGCTGGCGGAAGCCAAGCTCCGCAAGCCAGGCGAGCTCCAGTCCCGCACCAACGTCACGGTCGAGATCGAGGGCGAGGATAAACCGGCGCTCGTCGCCGACTGGCTCGGCCTGATCTATTTCGAGTAGGCCCGTGCCGTCCTTGCCGGGCTTGACCCGGCAACCCATCGCTGCTCAAAAGCCTGTCGATTTTGATGGATGGCCGGGTCAAACCCGGCCATGACGGCTAACATCTAGGAAACCCACTATGCCAATCAGGTTCGACGGACGCGTCGCCATCGTCACCGGCGCGGGCAATGGTCTCGGACGCGCGCATGCGCTGGGGCTGGCGAGCCGCGGCGCCAAGGTCGTGGTCAACGATTTCGGTGGCGCGCGCGACGGCACCGGCGGCTCGCTGTCGCCGGCCGAGGCCGTGGTCGAGGAGATCCGCAAGGCCGGCGGCACCGCGATGGCCGACGGCGCCGACGTCTCCAATTTCGAGCAGGTCACCGCCATGGTCGAGCGCGCTACCAAGGAGTGGGGCAGCGTCGATCTCTTGTGCGCCAATGCCGGCATCCTGCGCGACAAGTCATTCGGCAAGATGGAGGTGGCCGATTTCCAGAAGGTGCTCGACGTGCATCTCGTCGGCACCTTTTATTGCTGCAAGGCGGCCTGGGCCGGCATGCGCGACCGCAATTACGGCCGCATCGTGTTGACGACGTCGTCCTCGGGCCTCTACGGCAATTTCGGCCAGGCCAATTACGGCGCCGCGAAATCCGGCATGGTCGGCTTGATGAACGTGCTCGCCGAGGAGGGCCGCAAGAACGACATTCGCGTCAACATCATCTCGCCGACCGCGGCGACCCGCATGACCGAGGAGCTGTTGCCGCCGCAGGCGCTGCAGCTGATGAAGCCGAACGCGATCACGCCTGCGGTCGAGTACATGCTGAGCGAGGATGCACCGACCCGCACCATCATGGGCGCGGGCGCCGGCTCGTTTGCGGTGATCAAGATTTTGGAGAGCGAAGGTATCAACCTGCCGGAGAGCGAGTGGACGCCGGATGCGATCGCCGCGCATTTCGCCGAGATCAGCGACATGTCGAAGGCCAGGGCGCTGCAGGGCGCGTTCGAGCAGACGCAGAAATACGTCGCCCAGGCCGCGGCGCGGGCGGGGATCAAGCTCTGACCGACGTCGCCGTCATCGGCGCAGGTCCCGCCGGGCTGATGGCGGCGGAGGTGCTGGCGTCAGGCGGCGCCCGCGTCACTGTCTACGACGCGATGCCGTCGGCGGGACGCAAATTCCTGATGGCCGGCCGCGGCGGACTCAACCTCACTCACAGCGAACCGCTGCCGCAATTCATGGCGCGCTACCGCGAGGCCGCACCGAAGCTGCAGGCGGCGGTCGAGGCATTTTCGCCCGATGCGCTGCGTGCCTGGAGCGAGGCGCTGGGCGAGCCGACCTTCGTCGGCAGCAGCGGACGCGTGTTTCCGAAAACGTTCAAGGCCTCGCCCTTGCTGCGCGCCTGGCTGCGGCGGCTCGATGCCGCCGGTGTCCGCTTTGCTTTTCGCCATCGCTGGATCGGCTGGGACGGCGAGGGTCGGTTGATCTTTCAGACGCCGAAAGGCGTCTCCGCCATCGAAGCGAACGCCACGCTGCTCGCGCTCGGCGGCGCAAGCTGGCCGCGGCTCGGCTCGGACGCCGGCTGGGTCGACATCCTCGCTGCAAAGGGCATTGCCGTCTCGAAGCTGCGGCCGGCCAATTCCGGCTTCACGGTCGCATGGTCCAAAGTGTTCCGTGACCGTTTCGAAGGCCAGCCGCTCAAGGGCGTGGCGCTGACGCTTCGTGCGCACACGGTGCGCGGAGAGGCGATGATCACCCGCAGCGGCATCGAAGGCGGCGCGATCTACGCGTTGTCGGCGGAACTGCGCGAGGCTGTGCTGAATCTCGGACAGGCGACGCTGATGATCGGGTTGCGGCCCGATCTCGACGCCGCTGTGCTGACCACGCGGCTGTCAGGCGTGCGTGGCAAGCAATCGCTGGCGAACTTCCTGCGCAAGGCCGCGCAATTGTCGCCGGTCGGCACCGGATTGATGCAGGAGGCAGCCTTCGCCTCCGGCCGGCCGCTGGCCGCGTTCTCGCCGGCGGAGCTCGCAGGGCTGATCAATGCCATTCCAGTTCAGCTCACCGGAGTGGCGCCGATCGATCGCGCGATCTCGACCGCGGGTGGAATTATGTTCGACGAGCTCGACGAGCAATTCATGCTGCGCAAATTGCAAGGTGTGTTCGCCGCCGGCGAGATGCTGGATTGGGAGGCGCCGACCGGCGGCTATCTCTTGCAGGCGTCCTTCGCGACTGGGGCTGCCGCGGGCAGGGGCGCGCTGGAGTGGCTCAAACGCTAACCCCCGTCATTGCGAGCGCAGCGAAGCAATCCAGAATCCCTCCTCCGCGGAAGTCTGGATTGCTTCGTCGCAAGAGCTCCTCGCAATGACGGCCGTGGCAACGGCGCGCGTACACCTACCGCAGCTTCCCACGCGCGGCCACCGGCAGCGTGCCGATGATCTCCTCGCCGCGCACCATCACCACCTCGTCCATCATGTTGACGACGACGCAGACGTGGTTCGGCACGATGCGCACGACATCGCCGACATTGGGCCGGGTATTGCTGCGGGAGAGATCGAGGAAGCCGTGTTCCTCGGCGAATTTGGCGATTCTGGCTTCGGGATGCTCCAGGATCAGGCCGTGGCCCTCGAGCCCGCCGGTATCCGTGGTCAGCGTCTTCGAGCCGGCGTCCAAGATGCCGCGCTCGGGCGCGGCGCGGCTCACCACCGTCGAATAGATGTGCAGGGCGCAATCGTCCCAGGTCGCCGAGCCTGCGGCGACTTGCATGCGGTCGTTGTAGATGTAGGTGCCGAAGCGATGTTCGGTGCCGCCCTTGAGCTTGCCGATGTTGACGAGGTTCGGCGTGCCGCCGGTCGAGACGATCTTGGCGTCGAGCCCGTGCGCGCGTACGCCGGCCAGCGCTTCGTCGTAGAACTTTTGCGCGTCCGCCCAGCCGGTCTCGGTCGGGTAGAGCATGAAGCCGGCGAATTCGAGCCCCTCGGACGAGGCGATCTCGCGCGCCAGCGCGATCGCCTCAGCCGGCGTCTCGACACCCGCGCGCTTGCGCCCGGTGTCGCATTCGACCACGACGGAGAGCGGGCGGCCTGACGCCGCAGCCGCCTTGGGCAATCCCGCGACGACCGTGGGATTGTCGGCGGCCACCGTCATGTTGGCCTTGGCCTGCAGCGCGCCGAGCCGCGCCATCTTCTCCTCGCCGAGCAGATTGTAGCTGATCAGGATGTCGTCGATGCCGGCATTGGCCATGATCTCGGCTTCGCCGAGCTTCTGGCAGGTGATGCCCTTGGCGCCCGCCGCGATCTGAAGCTTGGCGATCGTCGGGTTCTTGTGCGTCTTGATGTGCGGCCGGTTGGCGATCCCGGCGTCGTCGCAAGCCTTCTGGATCCGCGCGATGTTGCGCTCGACCCTGTCCATGTCGATGACGGCGCAGGGCGTGCCGTATTCGCGGGCGATCTTGGCGGCGAGAGTTGTTGTCATAAGTTATGCCTGTTCAATCTCTTCACGTAGCATTTCGAGTTCGAGCCAGCGCTCTTCGGCGGCCGATAGTTCTTCATGCGCCTTGGCGATCGCGGCCGACGTGTCGTCGAATTTTTTCCGATCCTTGGCGTAGAGATTGGGATCGTCGAGCACGCGCTGCAGCCTGGCGATATCCGCCTGCAACGTTTCCATCTTCTTGGGAAGCGTCTCCAGCGCGTGCTTCTCGTTGAAACTGAGCTTACGCTTGGGCGCGGACGCCGGAGCCGCCGCGCGCTCTTCCTTCTTCTCGGCAGCCGTCGGCGACTTGGCCGTCTCGCGCTTGAGGTCGGCGCCGCGCTGGATCAGCATGTCGCTGTAGCCGCCGGCATATTCGATCCACTTGCCGTTGCCCTCGGGTGCGATCACGGAGGTGACGACGCGGTCGAGGAAGTCGCGGTCGTGGCTGATCAGGATGACCGTGCCCTCGTAATCGCCGAGCATCTCCTCGAGCACGTCGAGGGTTTCGAGATCGAGGTCGTTGGTCGGCTCGTCCAGCACCAGCAGGTTCGACGGCTTTGCCAGTGCGCGCGCCAGCATCAGCCGGCCGCGCTCGCCGCCGGAGAGCACCTCCACCGGCGTGCCGCGCTGCTCCTGCGCGAACAGGAAGTCCTTCATGTAGCCGACCACGTGCTTCGGCTTGCCGCCGACCATGATCTGATCGCCGCGGCCGCCGGTCAGGGCCTCCGCCAGCGTCGATTTGGGATCGAGGCTTTCGCGATGCTGGTCGAGCGTCGCGACCTCCAGGTTGGCGCCGAAACGTATCGTCCCGGAATCCGGCTGCATGCCGCCGGTGAGCAGATTGACCAACGTGGTCTTGCCGGCGCCGTTCGGCCCGATGATGCCGAGGCGGTCGCCGCGCTGGATGCGCGTTGAGAAATTGTCGACGATCTTGCGCTCGCCATAGGCTTTGCTGATGCCCTTGGCCTCGATCACCAGCTTGCCGGACTGTTCGGCCTCGCTGGCCGCGAGGTTGGCGCTGCCGGCTGTGCCGCGATAGTTGCGGCGCTGGTCGCGCAGCGCATGCAGATTGGCGAGCCGCTTGACGTTGCGCTTGCGGCGGCCGGAGACGCCGTGGCGCAGCCAGTGCTCCTCGTCGACGATCTTGCGGTCGAGCTTGTGCTGGTCGCGCTCCTCCTCGGCCAGCACCTCGTCGCGCCAGCTCTCGAACGAGGCAAAGCCGCGATCGATCTGCTTGATCCGGCCGCGATCGAGCCAAGCGGTGGAGCGCGAGAGATTGGTCAGGAAGCGACGGTCGTGGCTGATGATGACGAGCGCGCTGCGCCTGGAGTCGAGCTCCTGCTCCAGCCATTCGATGGTGGCGAGATCGAGATGGTTGGTCGGCTCGTCCAGCAGCAGGATGTCGGGCGAGGGCGCCAGCACGAAGGCCAGCGCCGCGCGGCGCGCCTCGCCACCGGAGAGGTTGTGCGGGTTCTCCTCGCCGGTGAGGCCGAGCTGCTCCAGGAGATAGCGCGCCTGGTGCTGGTCGTCCCCCGGCGCGAGCCCGGACTCGACATAGGCGAGCGTGCTCTTGTGCGCGCCGAAATCCGGCTCCTGCGGCAGGTAGCGCACCGTTGCGCCGGGCTGCACGAAGCGTGTGCCGGCGTCAGGCTCGACCAGGCCGGCCGCGATCTTCAGCAGGGTCGATTTGCCGGAGCCGTTGCGGCCGATCAGGCAGACCCGTTCGGATGGCGCGACGTTGAGCTCGACGCCCGACAGCAGCGGCGTGCCGCCGAAGGTCAGCCTGATGTCTTTGAGTTGGATCAGCGGCGGGGCCATGGCTAACTTTGGCTCGTTGCGGCCTGATCTGCGCGGCGGCGCTGGATCCGGCGCAGTGTCTGGTCGAGCGCCGAGAGGAAGCTGGAGCGGTCTCGCGGCGAGAACGAGCGCGGGCCGCCGGTGACTTCGCCGGCCGATCGCAGGTCCGTCATCAGATTGCGCACCGCCAGCGTCATCCCGATCGATTCTTCGGTGAACGGCTTGCCGTTCGGCGCGATCACGTCGGCGCCCGCCTTCACACAGCGGCTCGCCAGCGGAATGTCCGAGGTCACAACCACGTCGCCGGGCCTGGCGCGCTCGGCGATCCAGTCGTCCGCGGCGTCCATGCCGCTGCCCGCGGCGATGCGCTCGATCAGAGGGTCCTGCGGCACGCGGATGAAATTGCCGGCGACCACGCTCACGGGCACGCCGTGCCGGATCGCGACGCGAAAGATTTCGTCCTTCACCGGACAGGCGTCGGCGTCGACAAAGATGCGGGTCGGGGTCTCGGTCATTCCGCCGCGTGGTACCGCATTCGGGCCGCAAAGGCGAGGGGATTGACCCCAGTTCCTCAGGCCCTACGATCGCTCCTGAAACAACAAGAACAGGGAAAGGCCAGTCATGCCGAACCGGCTCGAAACCTATCGCGTCACGGCCTACAACACCGCCAAACAATCCGAAAACAAGATGCACGACGACAATGTGGCCCGCCGCTTCGGCTTTTCCGGCGGGCTGGTCCCCGGCGTCGACGTCTTCGCCTACATGATGCACGTGCCGATCGCGCGCTGGGGGCGGGACTTCCTGTCGCGCGGGCTGGTCGAGGCCCGCTTCATCAAGCCGGTCTATGACGGCGAGACCGCCGATGTCGATGCCACCGAGCACAACGGCCTGCTGACCATCGAGGTGTTCAGTCGCACCGAGCTGTGTGCCACGGGAAAGGCGTCGCTGCCGGCGGCGGTGCCGGCATTGTCGTTGAGCGACTATGTCGAAGTCCCCGCCGCCGCCGAGCGCAAGCCTGTCAGTCCTGCGACATTCGAGCTGGGCAAATGGCTGGGCACGACGCCGCGCCGGTGGGCCGGGCAGGATGCGGCCGACTATCTCACTGACGTCAGGGAGGCCGATCCGATTTTTGCCCGCGAGAGCCTCGGCCATCCCGGGCTGATCCAGCGCGTCATGAACCGCGTCCTGGTGGACAACACCATCCTGGGTCCCTGGATCCACGTGGGCAGCCGCATGCAGCTGCTGTCCGCCGCGCGCGCCGGCGACGAGATCACGGCGCGGGCCAAGGTCACTGCGAATTACGAGAAGAAGGGCCACCGCTTCGTCGAGTTCGACGCGCTGGTCGTCGCCAACGGCACGACGCCGCTCGCGCATTGCCAGCACACCGCGATCTACCAGCCGCGCGAGCAGGCGGCGGCGTAGCGGACAGTTGGGAAAGCCCACGCCCGTCAATCAAGGACGTCGTCATTCCCAGCGAAGGCGGGGAATCCAGTACGCCGCAGCTTCTCGGTCAATCGCTGCCGTCTCGGAGTACTGGATCGCCCGGTCAAGCCGGGCGATGACAGTAGAGTTTGTGGCGACGACAGTGCCCCTTACGCCGCCTTGGCCTTCGCCTCCTGGATCGCGCGCCACACCCGCTCGGGGGTCAGCGGCATGTCGATGTGCTTGATGCCGTACTCCGACAGCGCGTCGAGCACCGCGTTCACCACCGTCGACAGGCTGCCGGCGCAGCCCGCTTCGCCGCAGCCCTTGCTGCCGAGCGGATTGGTGGTGGCGGGCACCGGGTGGTCGCCGACCGTCATGTTGGGGACGTCCTCCGCGCGGGGCAGGGCGTAGTCCATCAGCGAGCCCGTGATCGGCTGGCCATTGTCGTCGTAGCGAATGTGCTCCATCAGGGCCTGGCCGATGCCCTGGACCACGCCGCCATGGAGCTGGCCCGCGACCAGCATCGGATTGATCACCGTGCCGAAATCGTTGACCGCGCTGTAGCGCACGATCTGCACCACACCGGTGTCCGGGTCGATCTCGACCTCGGCGACGTGGCAGCCGTTCGGGAACGCCGAGGCGACCGGTTCGCTGGTATGGTCGACATCGAGGCTATCAGGCACGCCCTCCGGCACCTTGCCGTCATGCAGACGCTTGGCGAGCTCCATGATGTCGATGCTGCGATCGGTGCCGGCGATCGTAAAGCTGCCGTCGGCAAACTCGATGTCGGCTTCGGATGCTTCCAGCATGTGCGCGGCGGCGCGCTTGCCTTTCTCGATGACGAGTTTTGCGGCCCCCACGATGGCCTGGCCGGTCGCAGTGATCGAGCGTGAGCCGCCGGTGCCGTTGCCGGTGTGGACGATATCGCTGTCACCCTGCACGAGCTTGACGCTCTCGAAGGGGACGCCGAGCTGCTCGCACAGCACCTGCGCGAACGGCGTGGCATGGCCCTGGCCGTAATCGAGCGTGCCGGTGATGAGCTGCACGGTGCCGTCACGATCGAACACGATCTTGCCGAGCTCGGGGCTCGGCGGCGCGGTGACTTCGAGATAGGAGCCGACCGCGATGCCGCGCAGCTTGCCGGCCTTCTTGCTCTCCTTCTTGCGCTTGGCGAAGTTCTCGTGGTCGGAGATTTCGAGCGCCTTGTTGAACACGGCCTGGAAGTCGCCGCTGTCATATGTGACGCCGGACGACGCCGCGAACGGGATCTGGTTCGGCTTGATGAAGTTGCGCTTGCGCAAGGTCAGCCGGTTGATGCCCATCTCGTCGGCGGCGCGGTCGATCAGCCGCTCCATGTAATAGTTCGCCTCGGGCCGGCCGGCGCCGCGATAGGCCCCCATCAGCGTGGTGTTGGTGAGCACCACCTTGATGTCGACCGCCATCAGCGGCGTGCGATAGACGCTGGAGAAGTTCTTGCCGGTATTGAGCGAAAGCGGCCCCGGCGCGACGCCGGTGATGTAGGCGCCGAGATTGCCGTAGCCGGACAGCTTTGCCGCGAGGAACTGCCCCTCGGCATCGAGCGCGAGCTCGGCGTGGATCTTCTGGGCGCGGCCGTGGCTGTCGGAGAGGAAGCTGGTGGAGCGCTCGTCCAGCCACTTCACCGGGCGTCCCAGTGCCTTCGCCGCATACAGAATGCACATGTACTCGGGATAGTTGATGTTCTTCATGCCGAAGGAGCCGCCGACATTGGCGGTGAGAATGCGCACCTTCTCGTTCGGCACCTTCAGGTTCTTGGCGAGGTTGGCGCGGTTGCCGGCAACGCCCTGCGTCGGCACCTGAAGCGTGTAGCGCTCGGTCTTCTTGTCGTAGGAGGCAAGCCCCACGCGCGGCTCCATCGAGACCACGGCAACGCGGGTGTTCTCGATGTCGAGCTTGGTCACATGAGCGGCGCTGGCGAAGGCGGCGTTCACCTTGTCCATGTCGCCATAGTGGTAGTCGAGCGCGACGTTACCAGGAATGTGGTCATAGAGCTGCGGCGCGCCGGGCTTGGCGGCTTGCTCCGGGTCCGTCACCGCCGGCAGCGGCTCGATGTCGAGCTCGACCGCCTCGGCCGCGTCGCGCGCCTGAGCCAGCGTCTCGGCCACCACGAAGGCGACGGGATCGCCGACGAAGCGGACCTTGTCGGTCGCCAGGGGCTGGCGGTTGGTCTGGAGCAGGGGCGAGCCGTCGCGGCTCTTCAGCGGCAGGCCGCAGGTGAAGGGGCCATAGCCGGCGGCATCAAGATCCTTCCCGGACCACGCCCCCAGCACGCCCGGCATGGCCTTGGCGGCATCGAGGCCGATGCTGCGGATGATGCCATGGGCATGGGTCGAGCGGACGACTACGGCATGGGCCTGGTTCGGCAGGTTGAAATCGTCGGTGTAGCGGCCCTTGCCGCGCACCAGCGTGTCATCCTCCTTGCGGCGGACCGGTTGCCCGACGCCATACTTTTGCAGTGCAATAGCGTTCTCGAGCGTCGACGATTTGGTGTGTTCTTGCATGGGAATTGACCTGAAAAGCCGGCATTTGCGCATTTTCGCGGCAGCGGAGCACCGGACTCCCTCAAATAACCCACCACCCCCGTTCACGACAACGCACGATTGGACATGGTCCCATGTGATGCGTTGTTGCGCAGGCCTGCCGCGCTGCTAATGTTTCAGGCGAATAATCAATTCCAGACCGGCCCGACCGGCCGCGGAAAGACAGTTTGTATGAATGACCACACGCGGCTCCGCGACGGCCATGCGCCGCATAGCGAGCTGGAGGGGTCGATGGCGGCGGTGGCATTGGCCACCAATCCGGCCGTCGGCGCGCAGGCGCCGGGAACCGGCGTCTATGCGGCGCTGGACCTCGGCACCAACAATTGCAGGCTGCTGATCGCCTGTCCGACTCAGGACGGCTTTCGTGTGGTCGATTCCTTCTCGCGCATCATCCGGCTCGGGGAGGGCGTCTCGGCGACGGGGTGCATTAGCGACGCCGCGATCGAGCGCGCCATCGCCGCGCTCAGCATCTGCCGCGACAAGATCAATCTGCGGAAGGCGCGTCGGCTGCGGCTGATCGCGACCGAAGCCTGCCGCGCGGCTTCGAACGCGGAAGGTTTCCGCAGCCGCGTTGCGGCCGAGACCGGCATCGAGCTCGAGGTGATCGACCGCGAGACCGAGGCCGCGCTCGCCGTGCTGGGTTGCTCGCCGCTGGTCGACCCCAGGGGGCGGGGCGCGATCCTGTTCGACATCGGCGGCGGCTCCACCGAGCTGGTGCGGATCGAGCGCGACGCCACCAATCCGGAGCCGCGCATAAAAGCCTGGATGTCGATTCCCTATGGTGTGGTCACGCTCGCTGAGCAGTTCGGCGGACGCGACGTCACGCCAGAGATCTATGCCGCCATGGAGCAGGAGGTCGCAAGCCACGTCGCGCCATTCGCCGAGGAGCACGGCCGCGATCTCGCCGACATGCACCTGCTCGGCACGTCGGGCACGGTGACGACGCTGGCCGGCATCCATCTCAACCTCGCGCGCTATGACCGCCGCCGCATCGACAGCATCTGGATGAACGATGCCGACATCACCGCGACCATCAACAAGCTGCTCGGCATGAGCTACGAGGAGCGTGCCGCCAACAGCTGCATCAGCGTCGAGCGCGCCGATCTCGTCCTGGCGGGCTGCGCCATCCTCGACGCTATCCGCCGCGCCTTTCCGCTGCCGCGCCTGCGCGTCGCCGACCGCGGCTTGCGCGAGGGCATGCTGGTCGAGATGATGCGCGAGGACGGCGCGCTCAGGAGCTGGTGAGTATGGCCAAGGACACCACCGGCCGCTTGCACGTTCAGGTCAAGACCGGCGGCAAGCGCAAATTGTCGTCGAAGCTGTGGCTGGAGCGGCAGCTCAACGATCCCTATGTCGCCAAGGCCAAGGCGGCGGGCTATCGCTCGCGCGCCGCGTTCAAGCTCTTGGAGATTGACGACAAGTTCCGGCTCTTGAAGCCCGGCATGGCCGTGGTCGATCTCGGCGCGGCACCCGGCGGGTGGAGCCAGATCGCAGCAAAGCGCGTCGGATCATTGGAAGGCAAGGGCAAGGTCGTCGCCATCGATCTGTTGGAGATGCCGGAGATTCCCGGGGTCGATTTCGCGCAGCTCGACTTCATGGACAACGACGCGCCCGAGAAGCTCACCGCGATGCTGGGCGGCAAGGCCGACGTCGTGATGTCCGACATGGCCGCCAACACCACCGGCCACCGCAAGACCGACCAGCTCCGCATCGTCGGCCTGGTCGAGACGGCGGCGGCCTTTGCCTGCGACGTGCTCAAACCCGGCGGCACGTTCCTGGCGAAAACGTTCCAGAGCGGCGCCGACGCTGAGCTGCTGGCCCAGCTCAAGCGCGACTTCGCCACCGTGCGTCACGTCAAGCCGGCCGCGAGCCGGCAGGATTCGTCCGAACGCTACGTGCTGGCGACGGGATTTCGCGGCGGCGGAGCGGCGTAGCTACGTACTCCGTCATTGCGAGGAGCTCTTGCGACGAAGCAATCCAGAGTGCTTCTGCGGAGAGATTCTGGATTGCTTCGCTTCGCTCGCAATGACGGGAGGAGACTACCCCAGCCGCTGATCCCGCACGTCCTGCGTATCCTCGGACGCCGCCTTGACCGCGGCCTTCTCTGCGCCCTTGCCGGCGCCCTTGCGGCTCGCGATCTCCACCGCCTTGCGCCCCGAAATCTCGTGGCCTGCGTCCGCGGGCATCTGCCAGAAGAACCAGCTCGAGGCCGCCGAGGTCAGCGCCACCACGACGAAGGCGGGCGCGAACACCGTGGCGTTGAGCTCGCTGACGTGGCTGAACCACATCGTCGTCTCGACACAGGCCGCGCCGACGGCGACGCCGGCCGAGATCGCGAGCTGCTGGTTGACGCTGACGAGGGTTGTGGCGCGGCTCATTTGCGCGGTCTCGACGTCGGCATAGGCGACCGTGTTGATCGCGGTGAACTGCAGCGAGCGGAAGAAGCCGCCGACCACCAGGATCACCATGATGATGAGCAGCGGCGTCGTCACCGTGAACAGCGCGCAGACGCCGAGGAAGAACGCGCTGACGATCGCGTTCACCGTCATCAAATTGCGGAAGCCGAAGGTGCGGATGATGCGCGCCGCCAGCGTCTTCATGCCCATCGCCCCGAGCGAGGAGGCAAAGGTGACGAGGCCGGAATGGAACGGCGACAGGCCGAAGCCGATCTGCATCAGGAGCGGCAGCAGGAACGGCAGCGCGCCGATGCCGAGCCGGAACAGGAAGCCGCCGAACACGGCTGCGCGCAGCGTCGGCAGCTTCAGGAGCGAGAAGTCCAGCACCGGCGATCTGGTCCGCCGCGCGTGGATGACGTAGAGCGTCATCGAGATCGCTCCGCCCACGACCAGCGCGGCCACCGTGCTCCATGGCAGCAGGTTGAGCCCGGCAACGGAAAGGCCGAAGGCGATGCCTGCGAGCCCCAGCCCAGAGAGCACCATGCCGTAGAGATCGAATGGCTCGCGTTCCTCGCTCTTGATCGGGTCGATGTACTTCAGCGCCATGAAGATCCCGAGCAGCCCGATCGGGATGTTGATCAGGAAGATCCAGTGCCAGGACGCATAGGTCGTGATGAAGCCGCCGAGCGGCGGGCCGATCACGGGACCGATCAGGGCAGGGACCGTCACCCAAGCCATGGCGTTGACCAGCGCGCTCTTATCGACCGAACGCAGCAGCACGAGGCGCCCGACCGGCGTCATCATGGCGCCGCCCATGCCTTGCAGGATGCGCGCGAACACGAAGTCGGTGACCGAGGTCGAGAGCGCGCAGCCGACCGAGCCGACCATGAACACGCCGACGGCGATCGCGAACACCATCCGCGCGCCAAACCGGTCGGCGGTCCAGCCGCTCGCCGGAATGAACACCGCGAGCGACAGCAGATAGGAGGTGATCGCGAGCTTCAGCGTCAGCGGGCTGGTGCCGATGTCGGCTGCGATCGCCGGCAGCGAGGTGGCGATCACGGTCGAATCCATGTTCTCCATAAAGAGAGCCGTGGCCACGATCAGCGGAATGACGCGTTGCTTGTCGACCATGAGGGCAATGAAATCGGAAGGAGGAGTGGAGTTGCGGCTTATCACCGCCGTCCGCCGCCGACCATTGCGGATCCATGCATGGTACCTAAATCCCGCGTAACAACGGTGTGACCGTCTTTCGTCATTCCGGGGCGCGCCCACTTGGCGCGAACGCGGAATCCATCGGACTGCAGCATCCGCTGCGCGATGGATTCCGGGCTCGCGACTTCGTCGCGCCCCGGAATGACCGGTGGAGGGACGGCGTACCGAGCCCAACCCCGCTGAATCGGCCAAAAAACCCCTGTGCATGGCTGGCCAGCGGCCCGAATCGCTTTGATTCGTCACGCGGCCGTGCTATCGACCCGCGTCAACCCCACCGATGGGCTCCGATTCTCAAGGCGTTGCCGCAAGGGACGCCGAGGGCGGCGCTCATCCATTAGCATTTGCGGCAGGGCCGCAGGAAGGAGTTGGCAGATGGCCACGTTGCAACTTCAGGGCATCCGCGAAGCCTTTACGTTCGACGACGTGCTGTTGAAGCCGGGCCTGTCCGACGTCATGCCGGGCGAGGTCGACATTCGCTCCCGCGTCACCCGCGCCATCCCGCTCAACATCCCGATCATGGCCTCGGCCATGGACACCGTCACCGAGGCCCGCATGGCGATCGCCATGGCGCAGGCCGGCGGCCTTGGCGTCATCCACCGCAATTTCGATCCCGAAGGGCAGGCCGCCCAGGTGCGGCAGGTCAAGCGCTACGAGTCCGGCATGGTGGTGAACCCGCTCACCATCAGCCCCGACGCCACGCTCGACGACGCGCTCAAGCTGATGAGCGACCACGGCATCTCCGGCATTCCGGTCGTCACCGGCGCCGGCAAGAACACGCCCGGCAAGCTGGTCGGCATCCTCACCAACCGCGACGTGCGCTTTGCCACCGACCGCCGGCAAAAAGTCTCCGAGCTGATGACCCGTGAAGGGCTCGTCACGGTCCGTGAGAATGTCAACCAGGATGAGGCGCGGCGGATGCTGCACCAGCACCGCATCGAGAAGCTGCTGGTGGTCGACGATCAATATCGCTGCGTCGGGCTCATCACCGTGAAGGACATGGAGAAAGCGGTTGCCCATCCGCTCGCCTGCAAGGACGGGCAGGGGCGTCTTCGCGTCGCTGCCGCCACCACGGTCGGCGATACCGGATTCGAGCGCACCGAGCGGCTGATCGATGCCGGCGTCGACCTTGTCGTCGTCGACACCGCGCACGGCCATTCCCGTCACGTGCTGCAGGCGGTGAACCGCATCAAGCGCCTGTCCAATTCGGTGCAGGTGGTCGCCGGCAACGTTGCCACCACGGAAGGCGCGCAGGCGCTGATCGATGCGGGCGCGGATTGCATCAAGGTCGGCATCGGCCCGGGCTCGATCTGCACCACGCGCATCGTCGCCGGCGTCGGCGTGCCCCAGCTCACCGCGATCATGGATGCGGTCGAAGCGGCGAAGAAGGCCGACATCCCCGTCATCGCCGACGGTGGCATCAAATATTCCGGCGACCTTGCGAAAGCGCTCGCGGCCGGCGCCGACATTGCCATGGTCGGTTCGCTGCTCGCCGGCACCGACGAGACGCCCGGCGAAGTGTTTTTGTGGCAGGGCCGTTCCTACAAGGCCTATCGCGGCATGGGCTCGGTCGGCGCGATGGCGCGGGGATCGGCCGACCGCTACTTCCAGCAGGACATCAAGGACACGCTCAAGCTCGTGCCTGAGGGCATCGAGGGCCAGGTGCCCTACAAGGGCCCGGTCGGCAACGTCATGCACCAGCTCGCCGGCGGCTTGCGCGCCGCAATGGGCTATGTCGGCGCGCGCGACATGAAGGAGCTGCACGACAAGGCCCAGTTCGTCCGCATCACCGGCGCGGGCCTGCGCGAAAGCCACGTCCACGACGTCACCATCACGCGCGAGAGCCCGAACTATCCGGGCGGGGGTTAGGCGCTTCGGTCGCGCGCGCGTTTTGCGCGCGATAAGATACTGCCGTGCTTGGTTCGACCGGAGCGGCCCGCGACCGGATTTCGGATAAGCTCGTCGTCGCGGTCGCTCAGGTAAGGTTGAGATGCAATCCTACTCGGCGAATGGCGCTGCATCCACCAGATCAACCACCGAAGGCGCGCTGTATCCTTCGACAAAGCGCTCGCCGAAATCTCGGATGAAATTGTCGTAGCTTGTTTCCGGCCTGGTGCTTGCGATATGGCAGAAGCAGCGGCGGAATTGCCGCTTGATCTGCATTCGCGGGAATTCGGCGATGATCCGCGACACTTCGGCGGCGGGAATGACGTCGTATTGCAGCCCGATGACGTCGAAGCAGATGCCAGCTGTGGCGAGTGCAACCTCGCTCTCTTTGTAGAGAGCGATCGACGGGGTCGAGTTCAGCGCGACGCTGTCCCAGATCAGCTGGGCGCGGCGCCGGTCGAAGCCGCGCTCGGCGGCAAAGTGCCGCGCCAGGTCCGCGCCTTCGACCTCGAAGCGGCGAGGTCCGGCGAAGCTTTCATTCAGCGTGATGTCGTGCAGCAGGGTGCCGACCGCGAGCACCTCCTCATCGTGCACCACGTTCTGCAATTGTCCGAGCCTTGCCGCGAACAGCCACGAGCGGACGACGTGGTTGAACAGATACGGCGCGCAGTGCTGCCGCGCATGTTCGATTGCGGCATCGACTATGGGAGCGTCGGGAACGACGACGCCCGCGAGGGTGCGGTGGGCAGGTTTGTCCATGCTGCTGTCTTTCTCGTTGAGGTCTGCAATTCAGGTGAACGAGATCGCTAGCTCCGGATGAATTTCAGCAGCTCGGCGTTGATCTGATCCTGATGGGTGGCGGTCAGGCCGTGGGGGGCTCCCGGGTAGTAGACGTCCTTGGCGCCTTTGATGAGCTTCGCCGATTTGCGCGCGGAGTCCTTGACCGGCACGATCTGGTCGTCTTCGCCGTGCAGGACCAGGGTCGGCACGTCGAACTTCTTCAGGTCCTCGGTGAAATCAGTTTCCGAGAAAGCTTTGACGCTCTCATAGGCACTCTTGGCGCCTGCCTGCATGCTCCACAGCCAGAACTGGTCGAGCGTGCCCGGCGAGACTTTTGCACCCGGCCGGTTTGCGCCGTAGAAGGCAATCGCCAGATCCTTGTAGTATTGCGACCGGTCGCCGGCGACGCCTGCACGAATGGCATCGAACACCTCGACCGGAAGTCCCTCCGGGTTGGCTTCGGTCTTCAGCATGATCGGCGGCACCGCCGCGATCAGCACCGCCTTGGCGACGCGACCGGTACCATGGCGGCCGATATAGCGCGCGACCTCGCCACCGCCGGTGGAATGGCCGATCAGCGTGGCGTCCCGTAAATCAAGCGCTTCGATCACCGCGGCGAGATCGTCGGCATAGCCGTTCATGTCGTTGTGCTCCGAGGCCTGGCTGGAGCGACCATGCCCGCGCCGGTCGTGCGCGACGACGCGAAAGCCGTGCTGGGCAAGGAACAGCATCTGGCCGTCCCAGGCGTCTGCATTCAGCGGCCAGCCGTGCGAGAAGGTCACGACGGGGCCTTGGCCCCAGTCCTTGTAATAGATCTCGGTGCCGTCCCTAGTGGTGATCGTGCTCATCGTTTTGCGTCCTTTGGGGTGAGGAGAGAGTTGTGGAGCCAGTCGGCGAGCCGGGTCCGCCCGAGCTGCGGCTCGTCGCCCGGCGTCAGCGACTGATCGTTCAGGGGCAGGCCGAAATAGTCCGCCCGGATATCGGGGATCACTCGGCGTGTGTCGCCCCTGGCGGCCAGAACCTGCTGTGCAAACTCATCGAGGCCGCGCCTTTCGGGACCAGCGATCTCGACTATGCGGTTGCGAGGCGGACCAAGCGCCAATTCGGTCAGTGTGGCCGCGACGTCGTCGGCAGCGACGGGCTGGAGATGCGCAGGCGACAGCCGGATCACGTCGCCCTCGGCGCCGCCTGCGATGATCGCGTCGATGAATTCGAAGAACTGGGTCGCGCGCAGGATGGTGTATGGAAGGCTTGATGCTTGGATGAGCTCCTCTTGCACAAGCTTTGCGCGGAAATAGCCGCTCGTCTGCAGTCGGTCGGTGCCCACCACCGACAGCGCGAGATGATGCTTCACCTCGGCGGCGGTTTCGGCCGCCAGCAGGTTGCGGCCCGAGGTCCGGAAAAAATCCATCGCGGTCTTGTCATCGAAGGCGGGCGAATTCGAGACGTCGATTACGACTTGTGCACCGTCGACTGCTTCGGCGAGGCCCTCGCGGGTCAATGTGTTGACGCCGGAGGAGGGCGAGGCCGCGACCACCTCGTGGCCTTTGGCCTGAAGCCTGCGCACCACATTGCTTCCGATCAGGCCGCTGCCGCCGATCACCACGATCTTCATTGTGCCCTCGCGTCTCGTTCGCTCCAGATGCGGCAGGATGCGCCGGAATCCGGCCCAAGACCTTGGTATGGACGTGCAGCGCCCTTGGTTTTTGCTTGAAATCTGCTTGCAGTTTCGTCCAAACAGGGCGCAGCAGCCTCGGCTGTCGTGCGCCGAGAGCGGGATGCCGCTCGGGTTTCAATCAGGGTCTTTGTGGTGCGGTTCACCTTCGAAGCCTATGTCCTCGATGAGGACCGGCGGGAGTTGCGGCGGGACTCCGGGGCTGTCAGCCTCACGCCGCAGGCTTTCGATCTGCTGCTGTATCTGGTGCGCAACCGCGACCACGTCGTTAGCAAGAATGATCTGTTCGACACGGTCTGGGGCGGGCGGATCGTCTCGGAATCGACGCTGGCCAGCCACATCAACGCTGTGCGCAAGGCGCTGGAAGACAGTGGAGAGGGGCAGCGGCTGATTCGAACCGTTCCGCGCAAGGGGTTCCGCTTTGTCGGCGAGGTGCACGTAGCGGCCGATCAGCGCATCGCGATCGTGCCGTCGGCGGAGAAGCCGGTTGCCGCGCTCGACCTGCCCGACCGGCCCTCGATCGCTGTGCTGCCGTTTCTGAACCTGAGCGGGGACCCCGCTCAGGACTACTTCGCCGACGGCGTCGTCGAAGACATCATCTTCGGTCTGTCGCGAATCCGCTGGCTGTTCGTGATCGCCCGCAATTCCAGCTTCACGTACAAGGGCCGCGCGGTCGATGTGAAGCAAATCGGCCGCGAACTGGGCGTGCGCTACGTCCTGGAAGGCAGCGTGCGCCGCTCCGCTGGCCGCGTGCGCATCACCGGACAATTGATCGACGCCTCTACCGGCGCTCATCTGTGGGCTGAGCGGTTCGAGAGCGCGATGGACGACATCTTCAAGCTGCAGGACCAGATCACCGCCAGCGTCGTCGGCGCGATTGCGCCGCAGCTCGAGCTCGCCGAAATCGAACGCGCCAAGCGCAAGCCGACCGAAAGCCTCGATGCCTACGACTATTATCTCCGCGGCTTGGCGCAATTCCACACCGCGACCCGCGACGGAATCGATGGGGCATTAGCGCTGTTCTACGGGGCGATCGATCGCGATCCGGACTTTGCTGCGGCTTATGGCATGGCGGCGTGGTGCTTTTACTGGCGCAAGATGAATCGCTGGCTCGCAGACCGCGCCGCCGATGGCGCCGAGGCGGCGCGGTTGTGCCAGCGCGCGGTGACGCTGAACAAGAACGACGCAGTTGCATTGTGCCGTGGCGGCCACGCATGGCCCCATTTCGGCGGCGATCTGGACACCTGCGTCGCCCATGTAGACCGCGCGCTGGTGCTCAATCCGAATTCGTCGACGATCTGGTATCTCGGCGGGTATCAACGAATCTCGATGGGCGAACACGACAGCGCGATCGACTATTTCAGTCGCGCCATGCGGCTCAGCCCGCTCGACCCCGAGATATTTCAGATGCAGACCGGGATCGCGATGGGACATCTGTATTGCCGCCGCTTCGACGACGCGGTGGCGTCACTGCAGCGGGCATCGCGGCAGATGCCGAACGTCCTGCGGGTGGCCGCCTTCATGGCGGCGAGCCACGCGCTAGCCGGGCGGATGGACGAAGCCCGTGAAGCGATGGCCCACGTCCGCAGGCTGGATCCGACTTTACGGGTCAGCGTTTTGGAGGATTGGCTGCTCGTCCGCCGCCCGCAGGATTTCGCGCTCGCCTCGGAGGGCATGCGGATGGCCGGGCTACCCGAATGAAGGACGCTGTCTCGGCACAAAATGCTGGAAACGGCGACAACGGATCTGAACAGGCTTGATCGGCGATAGGCCTTGAATCGACGCTGACGCGCCCTCGGCTCCGAGGGGCCAACCGCTCACCGCTTTTGTGTTGACGCGCCTCGCTGCCTCCGCTTCCGTCCGTATCGAAAGACAAAAGGAGGAAGCCATGGCCCAAGCCAAACGCATCGTTCTCGCCGCGCGTCCCGTCGGCGAACCCAAGCCGTCTGATTTCCGTTTGGAGGAATTCGCCGTTCCGACGCCAGGGCAGGGCGAAGTCCTGCTGCGCACGATCTGGCTGTCGCTCGATCCCTATATGCGCGGGCGCATGAGCGAGGGGCCGTCCTACGCAGCTCCGGTGCCGGTCGGCGGCGTGATGGAGGGCGAGGCGGTCAGCGAGGTCGCGGCGTCCAACAATCCCGATTTCGCGGTCGGCGACATCGTGCGCATCCGCTCGGGCTGGCAGACTCATGCGATCTCGAGCGGCAAGGGCCTGATCAAGGTCGATCCCAAGCTCGGGCCGATCTCGACCTCGATCGGCGTGCTCGGCATGCCCGGCATGACCGCCTATACCGGCCTGCTCGACATCGGCAAGCCGCAACAGGGCGAGACTGTCGTCGTTGCCGGTGCGTCCGGCGCGGTCGGCTCGGCAGTGGGGCAGATCGCCAAGATCAAGGGCGCCCGTGCGGTCGGCATCGCCGGCGGCAAGGACAAGTGCGACTACGTGGTGAAGGAGCTCGGCTTCGATGCCTGCATCGATCACCGCGATCCCGATCTCGCCGCCAAGCTGAAGGACGCCTGCCCTGATGGCATCGACGTCTATTTCGAGAATGTCGGCGGTGCCGTGTTCGAGGCGGTGTTTCCGCTGCTCAACCCGTTTGCGCGCGTGCCGGTGTGCGGCCTGATCGCCCATTACAACGACACCGAGGCCAAGCCGCCGAAATGGGCGGCCAGCCTGATGCGCGCGACGCTGACCAAGCGGCTGACCTTCCGCGGCTTCATCGTCTCCGACTTCGCCGCCCGCCACGGAGACTTCCTGCGCGACATGTCCGGCTGGGTTCGCGACGGCAAGGTCAAGTACAAGGAGTTCGTCACCGAGGGCCTGGAAAGCGCCCCCGGCGCCTTCATAGGCCTGCTGAAGGGGGCCAATTTCGGCAAGCAGCTGGTCCGGATCGGGCCGGACAAGGCCTAGGCATGCTCCGGAAAAGTGCGAAGCGGTTTTCCGGAAAGATCATGCCCAAACAACAACCTAAAGCGCGAGCGCATTCATCGCGCTTTAGGTGACAGGGACTGGGACTCACGTGGCCCCGCGGCCACACGCCGCGTGGGGATAGTTAAGAAAGAGTCACCAAATGGTCACACCTGCCCGCAAAAGCCGCGGGTGTGACCGCCTGTTCATTGACGGCCGGACGAAGGCATTGAATCATCGTGCATATTTTAGGTGCTGCGATGTTAGAGATTGGTATTTTCTGCGTCATCCTCCTGGCCGTCGGCTATTGGGCGACCATGTTCATCATGGGCCGTCGCGACGACGTCATCCATGGCAAGTTCGTTCACGCCGAGGACGAGGGCGAATTCGCCCCGGCCGCAATGCCTGCGCCTCCGCTATTCCCGAAGCGTCCCGTGAAAGCTGCGCAGCGCCCCGCTGCCGAGCCAGCCAGCACCGAGGCCAAGCCGGTGAACAGCGCCGCGCTGCAATCGCTGCTCGCCGCGATCCAGCAGGATCTCAAAAGCGTGGCTTGAGTCTTTCGCGAGGCCGCAACACAAGAGCGGCTGAGGTTCAGCCGCACATGTGCGCCATGGCTGTGACAGCGCGCTACAGCATGATTCGGAAAAGTGGGTAGCGGTTTTCCGAAAAGCTCATGCTCAAACAGTAACCCAAAGCGCGATGACGATTCATCTTAATCGCGTCGCGCTTTAGGCGGCGTGCCGCATGCGTTCGATACTCTGAGTAATATGGTTTCCTGCATCGTCAGCCACCTTCAAAGACATGTCCGCCATCCGGCGGCTGGTATCGAGGGCGCTTCTGATCGAATCGCGCATCAGATCGGTCTGCACAGCCGCCAAATCCTGCGGAGTTCGGCAGCGCCAGAGTTCATTCATACGGTCCATGGTCCTCTCGATCTGCTGTCGAACGAAATCGAAGTACTCGCGTGAGACGCCGTTCATTCCTTTGACGACCGCGGTTGTAGAGTACATGATTGCTTCAGCGTTGCGGACCGATCGTTCTGTTGCCTGCTCCGTTTCATTGCCCGTCACACCGAACGTGCGACCAAGCTGATCAGCAGACCGGCCCAACATTACAGTGGCCATGTCGACGCCGAAGCGCCAACTGTTTTGCAACATCTCGGCATTCTGTTGCAGCAGGTGACTGCTGGCTTGGGCCACCTCCTCGCTGGCCTCAGCGGTAGCTAAGCCGATCCGTCTGGTTTGCTCAGCGGTCCTTTCGGCGGCGCGGCGCATTGTGTCCTCAGGGCTTTGCGTAGACTTTTCCTCCTGGCGTGGATTAGCCATCTGTTGCTCCTTGGTTATTGTTGGTGACGTCGGATCCTCTCCGTCACAGGTGCGATCCTTAGCGGCCAACGTGGGCATTTCTGGACCGTTCCGGGGCACGTGATTTTTAATCAATCCTCCGCGATCGCGCGCAGGAACGAGCGCTTCAACTTCCAATTACTCCATGGATTGGTTCACTTGCTTGGCACCGCGGGTCTCATGTTCATACCCTCGATCATCAAGGGTCAGTAATGACCACCGCTGAAACCGTGTTGCTCATCGCTGCCTTGTTATTGGCGCTTCTCGTCGTCGGTAACATCGGCTTCTCCAAACTGGCCGAGTGGAGGAATCCACCAATCGGCAAGTTCCTCGAATGCGACGGCGTAGTGCTCCACTATGTCGATCGAGGGGATCCGGCCGCTCCTTGCGTCGTGCTGCTCCATGGCAACGGATCCATGATCCAGGACTTCACGATCAGCGGTCTGGTCGATCTTCTTGCCCGCACCAATCGCGTGGTGTGCTTCGATCGCCCAGGCTTTGGCTATAGTCAGCGGCCGCGGCTCCGAATATGGACCGCGGCAGCTCAAGCCGCTCTGCTGGCGAAGGCGCTCAATCAACTTGGAATCCGCAATCCGGTTGTGCTCGGCCATTCTTGGGGCGCCTTGGTCGCTATCGCTCTCGCCGTGCGAAAGGATTATCCGACCCAGGGTCTTGTGCTTGCGTCAGGGTACTATTTCCCGACCGGCCGATTGGACGTGTGGCTGATGTCAGGTCCAGCCATACCGGTCCTGGGCGACCTGGTCAGTTACACTGTCGCGCCGATCGTTTCGTGGGCCGTCCTGCCAGGAGCTCTTCGCAAGATCTTTGCGCCCCGTTCTGTCCCGCAGACGTTCAGGAATGAATTTCCAGCGTCTTTGGTGCTCAGACCCACACAGTTGAGGGCGGCTGCGGAGGAAAGTGCACTCCTCATTCCAACTGCAACACAATTCCAAGCTTATTATCCAGCCATCGGCGAGCGAGTGCAGATATTCCACGGAACAGAGGACCAAGTGATCGAATTCAGACAAGCGCAGGATTTACATCAAGCACTGCCTCGGTCCGATCTTCACCTTGTTCCAAATGCCGGGCATATGGTCACGTACGCAGACCCCGCCGCCATCGTGGAGGTCGTCAACTCAATGACGAACTCCTGAGATCGGCAGCGACGGCCGTCACTGGGCCTTGCCGCGTGCAGGCGCAGCAACCGGCCGCAATTCCATTCTTGATATGCCTGCTGCGACGTTCACACCTGTCTGCGCCTGGACGGACACCGGCTGCAAGGCAATCGTACGATCCGAGCCGCCCACCAGGAGGTTGGCACCAACTCCGGCGCCGACAGTGCCGCCGGCGGTCGCGCCCGCATAAGTTCCGGCCAAGGCTGCCCGGCGAACTGTCGTTGGCGCAAACACGGTCCAAACGAGCTGACCGCCGGACGTGGCTCCTATGTCCAGACCAAGCGTGCTGACGGTGCCTTCGTAAGCCTCGCGCGCCCTGCCTCGTGCCGATGCATAGATGCAGCTCAGCTGCCGTTGTCCCGCAACAATCATGCCGACTCCGGGCGATATGTTGCACGTGAGTGTGCCGACTCTCGAGCGCCCAGCCTCCTGCGCCGTTGCCGGAACCATCGTGAGGACGAGTGCCAAGGCCGCGCAAGCCGTGGCCAAATTGGTCAGCCTCGCTTCATTCAGCGTTGTCCTGGTCATGGGGCCTCCATCGACGTAGTCTGATCGTCCTTCAATGCGCGCGGAGCCAGCGATGTTCCTGTTGGTCGCAAGCCGAAGCTCCAGAACCACTAGACAGGCCTCGCTTACGGGGTCGGGATGTGGAGCACGCGTGTCCGGCTCTGCGCTAGGTGTTGAGTGACAGGCGGACATCAAGCGCGCCTACTGCACGCAGCCGATTTTATCAGTGCCCGTCGCCCATCTGGATGAGCAGCTCCTCGATATCGACATCGACCTGGCCGGCCGCCCTGATGTGGCGGACCTCGAGACTGTCGGGCTGGAAGCGGTATTCGACCAGGCCGACTTCCTTGATCGCGATCCGGTCCTGGCGCTGATCGTTGATGACGAAGCCCGCTGACGGCGCCCAGACGTGGCGGGTGTGGCGGAAGGTGAAGTCGCGGCGCTGGTGCACGTGCCCGCTGGCGATGAGACGCAGGTCGACCTTGCCGAACATCTCGATCAGCCGCGCCCGCGCCGGCTGCGGCACGTAGCGGATCGACGTCTCCGGCGTCTCGGCGTCGTCGGGCAGGTTGAGGAACAGCGGCTTGTGCAGGAACAGTGCGACCGGCCTGCCGTTCACGCGCGAGATTTCCTGAGACAGCCAGTCGAGCTGCTCGGCCTCGAAGGCGAGGCCCGAATTCATCACCAGCGAATTGAGGCCGATGAAGCGCCAGCCCGCGGCGTCAAACGCCCAATGATCTTCGCCGATGATGTCGCAGAACTGCTGGCGGTGCGTCTCGCTGACCGGCGGCTTCGGCGCCGGCCCGATCGCGGTCGGATTGTCCCCGATATCGTGATTGCCGGGGAGATAGCGGCAGGTGACGGGCAGCGCGTCGTGCAGGCTCTTCGCGAATTCGACGTCGTCGCGGCTGGTCGGCCCGTCGAACGAGACATCGCCGGTGTTGACGACGAGATCGGGCCTACCGGCGTCGATATGCTCGCTGATCGCCGCGAAGTTGGCGATCAGGCCGGGAAAGCGCCGGCCAAGATGGGTGTCGGAAATCTGCGTGAGACGAAATTCGGACATGCGATCATCCTACCGGTCGCCGCGCGTCGGCACGATGACGGGGCGGGCATGGATCGCAGCGAACAAAGTTTAAAGCACGCGATAGCGGATGCTGTAGCCGTCCTGCGGGGCGACGGCAGCGGCGAGCGGGGAAGCGATGCGGTCGGCGAGGTGCCAGGGGCCGAACTGGCCGGAGCGATGCGGCTCGGCCGGCAGGCGGAGGCGGAACTCGAAGACGCCCTTGCCTGAGAGGTTCACGACCAGAACGCGATCGGCCGTGCGGTGGTTGAGCACCACTGCGCCGCGCAGCACGGCCCGGCCGTCCGAGAGGTCGCGCACGCCGTCCACCAGCGCCAATGTCTGGTTGCGGTCGGTGTGCAGCTCGATCTGGCTGTCGTTCACCGCCGTCAGCATCTCCCGGGGCATGCGGATCTCGAACTCGATGGCGGGCTTGGAGGGATTGAGGCCGAGATAGGCGAGCGCCGCATGGCGCATGTCGTAGGCGGCAAAGGCGAACAGCGCGAGCGCGGCCAAGGTCGCCAGGCCATGCCTGATGACGTCGCGCCAGGTCCTGTAACTCAGGCGGAAGTAGACCGTCATGGCCAGCGCGACCGCGAGCGCTGCCGCGATCCCCGACAGCGCCGACATCAGGATCCCGAGCTGGCCCGCGGCGGCTTCGCTGAACAAGCTGGACAAGGAATTCATGGCTGGCTCGCCTCGGGGCCCAAGGGGCCGAAATCGCTTCAACAATCTGGGGTTGGTCGGGGAAGCGGGAATGCCGGTTCAAGTCGTTCATTGTCAGCGCCAAAAGTCGCGGCTAATGACGTCGGCGGCATTTCGCCTCCCGGGAAAGTTCCGATGTCCGTTCAAATGGTCCTGCTGCCGGTCTTCGTGCAGGTCGCTCTCACCTTCGCGCTGCTGATCGGCATGGTCCTGGCGCGCCGCAAGACCTTGGTCTCCGGCGAGACCAAGATCCGTGACATTGCGCTCGGCGAGCCGAACTGGCCGAAGGGCGCCACACAAATCGCCAATTGCTACCGCAACCAGTTCGAGCTGCCGGTGCTGTTCTATGTCCTGATTGCGCTGGCATTGCCCTTGCGCCGCGCCGATCTCTTCATCGTGCTGATGTCCTGGGTGTTCGTGGTGACGCGCTTTGCCCATGCCGGCGTGTTCGTTTCCTCCAACGATCTCGGCCGCCGCTCCACGGTCTGGCTCGCCGGCGTGCTGGTGCTGCTCGCGATGTGGATTTACTTCGCGCTGAAGCTTTTGCTGCTGATCTAGGCGCTGCGCACCACTTGAAAGAACGCGAATGACCCCTGCTGCCCGGCTGTCCGCAGCCATCGAACTGATCGACACCATCGAGAGGGACCGCGTGCCCGCGGCGAAGGCGCTGAAGGAGTGGGGCACCGCGCACCGCTTCGCCGGTTCCGGCGACCGCGCGGCCATCGCCGGCCTCGTCTGGGATGTGCTGCGCCGCTACGCCTCGAGCGCCTGGCTGATGGATTCCGATACCGCGCGGGCCCGGCTGATCGGCATGCTCCGCCTCGAGCGCAACATGGACACGGCGACTATGGGCGCCTTGTTCGACGGCAGCCGCTTTGCGCCGGCGCCGCTGACCGAGGCCGAGCAGGCTGCGCTCGCCTCGCGCTCCCTCCAGGACGCACCTGCCGCCGTCGCCGGCGACTACCCGGAATGGCTCGACCCGCACCTTGCCAAGGTGTTCGGCGAGGACCGCGCCGCGGAGGCGGCCGCCATGGCGAGCCGGGCGCCGCTGGACCTGCGCGTCAACACGCTAAAATCCAACCGCGACAAGGCGCTGAAGGCGCTTTCTCATCTTCATGCAAAACCGACGCCCTGGTCCGCAACCGGCCTGCGCATCGAGCTTTCGGCCGATGCGCGCAATCCCGGCATCCAGGCGGAAGAGGATTTCATCAAGGGCGCGATTGAAGTGCAGGATGAGGGATCGCAGCTTGCGGCCCAGTTCACCGCGGCAAAACCCGGCGAGCAGGTGATCGATCTCTGCGCCGGCGCCGGCGGCAAGACGCTGGCGCTGGCCGCCCTGATGCAGGGCAAGGGTCGGCTGATCGCAACCGACCGTGACAAGCGCCAGCTCGCGCCGATCCATGAGCGGCTGTCGCGCGCCGGCGTCCACAACGCCGAAATCCGCACGCCCAAGGGCGAGGCCGATTCGCTTGCCGACATCCGCAGCACCGCCGACCTCGTCGTGATCGACGCGCCCTGCACCGGAACCGGCACCTGGCGCCGCAACCCCGATGCCAAATGGCGCATGCGCCCCGGCGCGCTGGAGATCCGTCTGCGCGACCAGGCCGAGGTGCTGGAGCGCGCGGTTCCGCTGGTCAAGCCGGGCGGCCGCATCGCCTACATCACCTGCTCGGTGCTGGCGGAGGAGAACGGCGAGCAGGTGAGGGCGTTCGTCGGCCGACATGGCGAGTTCTCGGTCGTCCCGCCCGAGCAGACTGCAAGCGTGCTCTGGGACAAGGCGGAAGCCTTTGGCGAGGCTGCGCTGCAGTCAGCCGAGGGCTGGCTGATGACGCCGCGCCGGACCGGGACGGATGGGTTTTTCGTGTCGGTGCTGAAAAAGACCGGCTGATCGACGTTGTCATTCCGGGGCGCGCGTAGCGCGAGCCCGGAATCCATCGTGCGGCGGTCTCCGCGGGTCCATGGATTCCGGGTTCGCCCTGCGGGCGCCCCGAAATGACATCAAAAACAAAAGCCCCGCAGACCGATCCCGGTCGCGGGGCTTTCGAGTTCCAACGTTCTGCCGGTATGTCCGCGGTCAGAACGGTGCGAGGGCGTTAGCCGACGCGGAGATTGTCAGCCGACGACTTGCCGCTGCGGCGGTCGGCGACGATGTCGAACGAGACCTTCTGACCCTCGTTGAGGGAGGAGAGGCCAGCGCGCTCGACGGCGCTGATGTGAACGAACACGTCCTTCTGGCCGTCATCCGGCTGGATGAAACCATAACCCTTTTGGGTGTTGAACCACTTCACGGTGCCCATAGCCATGGGAATTTCCTTGTTAAGTTAGAGAGGTACGCACGCAGACCGGTACGCAGCATTGCGCCCATAGTCCCTGATGAGTCGATGTTTGGAGAATTCATCTGAAGCGTGCGCGCCCGTCAGCAACGAAGCGAAGCGGCCCAGTCGTTCGGCCAAGTATCGATGATCACAATATAGCGAGAATTTGGGGCCACTTCAAGGCACCACCCGCGACCCGAAACGTCGCGCGACTTTGCTATTTTGCGGTGCAAATTAACCGTCGGCGCGCTTCAGTCGACGATGAAGAGCGTCGCCCCCGTCGTCGTCGAGGACCGGTGCGCGGCGTCGCCTAAGTCCGATACCTGGTAGCTCATCCCCGCCGTGAGCTTGAATTTGCGCCCGTCGCGCAACTCAGAGTCGAGCTCGCCCTTCAGCACATAGAGCACGTGGCCGCGATCGCACCAGTGATCGGCGAGATAGCCCGGCGAGTACTCCACCATCCGCACGCGGAGTTCGCCGATGTTGAGCGTGCGCCATGTGGCCTCGCCGCTCTCGCCCGGATGCGTGGTCGGCTCAACCTTGCTCCAGTCGGTGACGGTGAAGGGGGAGGTGGGGAGTTTCATGGGGGCGATCCTGTCTCGGAGCCGGCGCCGCTTTTGTTAGCGCACGCTGTTGCCTCCGTCATTGCGGGCGCGAGTCGTCGCCCCGATGTGGCCGCTTTTTCTTGGAGCGCTCGTTAGCGTTGCGACGACGTTTGCGTTGACCAAATTAGGTAAATATTACTTACCTAAGCGCCTCGTGTCCATGCCCAAAGAAGCATGTGGGCGCTCCACCACCGCGGTTGCGGCCCGCGCGCCGCCAGCGTATTGGCTGGCCATGACAGCAGCACAGAACGACCGCTCCGCGTCGACGCCCTCGGTGGCCTCGGCGCACGACAAGATTCTCATCGTCGACTTCGGCAGCCAGGTGACGCAGCTGATCGCGCGTCGCGTGCGCGAGGACGGCGTCTATTGCGAGATCGTCCCGTTCAACAAGGCGGAAGCCGCCTTCGAGGAGATGAAGCCGAAAGCGGTGATCCTCTCCGGCGGCCCCGAGTCGGTGCATGAAGCCGGCTCACCCCGCGCCCCGCAACTCATCTTCGATTCCGGCGTGCCGGTGATGGGCATCTGCTACGGCCAGATGACCATGGCGGCCCAGTTAGGGGGCGAGGTCGAGGGCGGCCATCACCGCGAATTCGGCCGCGCCGATGTCGAGGTGAAGGCCGAGAGCCAGCTGTTCGCAGACGTCTGGTCGTCAGGCAGCAAGAACCAGGTCTGGATGAGCCATGGCGACCGCATCACCAGGATGCCGCCGGGCTTCTCCGTCGCCGGCACCTCGCCGAATGCGCCCTTCGCAATCATCCAGGACGAGAAGCGCAAATATTACGGCCTGATGTTCCACCCCGAAGTGGTGCACACGCCCGACGGCGCAAAGCTCATCCGCAACTTCGTGCGCAAGATCGCCGGCCTCACCGGCGACTGGACCATGCGCGCCTTCCGCGAGGAGGAGATCGCAAAAATCCGTGCACAGGTCGGCAAGGGCAGGGTGATCTGCGGCCTCTCCGGAGGCGTCGATTCGGCCGTGGCGGCCGTCCTGATCCACGAGGCCATCGGCGACCAGCTGACGTGTGTGTTCGTCGATCACGGCTTGATGCGCCTCAACGAGGCCGAGCAGGTCGTCGACCTCTTCCGCCACCACTACAACATCCCGCTCGTCCACGTGGACGCTTCCAAGCAATTCCTCGGCGAGCTCGAGGGCGTCACCGACCCCGAAGCCAAGCGCAAGACCATCGGCCGCCTCTTCATCGAGGTGTTCGAGGCTGAGGCCAAGAAGATCGGCGGCGCCGATTTCCTGGCGCAAGGCACGCTCTATCCTGATGTGATCGAGAGCGTCTCCTTCACCGGCGGACCTTCCGTCACCATCAAGTCGCACCACAATGTCGGCGGCCTTCCTGAGCGCATGAACATGAAGCTCGTCGAGCCCCTGCGCGAGCTGTTCAAGGACGAGGTGCGCAAGCTCGGCCGTGAGCTCGGCTTGCCCGAAATCTTCGTCGGCCGCCATCCGTTCCCGGGCCCGGGCCTTGCCATCCGCTGCCCCGGCGACATCACCAGGGACAAGCTCGACATCCTGCGCAAAGCCGACGCCGTCTACATCGACCAGATCCGCAAGCACGGCCTCTACGACGAAATCTGGCAGGCGTTCGCCGTGCTGCTTCCCGTGAAGACCGTCGGCGTCATGGGCGACGGCCGCACTTACGATTACGTCGTTGGCCTGCGCGCCGTGACCTCGACCGACGGAATGACCGCGGACTTCTACCAGTTCGACATGAAGTTCTTAGGGGAGACCGCGACGCGGATCATCAACGAGGTGAAGGGCGTGAACCGCGTGGTATATGATGTGACCAGCAAGCCGCCGGGGACGATCGAGTGGGAGTGATCTGGTTGGTTGGCACGGCCCGGAACCAGAAAGGTGAAACCCTGGAACGCCCGCAGAGATGCGGGCTTCTTCGTTTTCAAGCTGGTGCTTGCGAGCGCCGGCAAGACTCGCGTCGCTGTCCATCTTTGCCAAGATCGATAGGTAGCGGACCATCAGCTTGCGGCGGATCTGGCAACACTTTCTCGAGGTCGAAGGAGGAGCTGCGATGACCATCTCGACAAGCGAAGTGGAACAGTTCTTTGAACGATATGCCCAAGCCTTCAGAGATGGCTTGGACGGTACTCTTGATGAGGAGTTTTTCCGTTCGCTTTTTTCCACCCAATATATCGCTGCAGGACCAAAGGGTGTCATGGCAGGGGACAACGATCACAGTTTTGTCGAGCGGATTTCAAAAGGATACGAGCGCTACCGTCAGATCGGAAACAAGGCGGTCACCGTCTCCGAGATCGAGATGCATTCGATCGATGAAACACATTGCCTTGTCCACGTGGGCTGGAGCAGCGAATTCGAGAAAGATGGCAGGCGTATCGACGTGCCTTTTACCAATGCCTATCTGCTTGAGCAGAATGATGGGCTGCTGAAGGTTTTCGGCTGGATTACGGGTGATGAAGTTCAACTGCTCAAGGACAATGGCCTCTTGTGAGGCTTGCCCAACGGCAGCGCGTCAGCAACTTGCATTGATCAAATAAGCTCTGCGCCGGCTCTTCGAAGCCGGCAGAACGGCCTCTGCGCGTCGAACTCAACCGCAACTCGTCCGTTGCAGGCCGTGCGCGGGGTAGGACATTCCGGCATATTGAGATGGTAATGTGCCGAGGATAGCCTTCAAGGACAGTGCCCGCAGAATGCTTAAAACCCTCGACATCGGATGTTCGAGGCAGTTGGAACAAGCGTAGGTTGAAAGCGTTAGCTGCGGGCCGCACTTGATGTCGGGGGCGGAGCTATGTCCGACTTATTACCCAGCGCGTTGGATCTTGCGCGCTTCCAGTTTGCCTTCACGGTGGTCTGGCACTTCCTGTTTCCGGCCTTCACGATCGGGCTGGCGAGCTATCTTGCGGTGCTCGAAGGGCTGTGGCTGTGGACGGGCCGGGGCGCCTATCTAGATACCTACCGCTATTGGCTTAAGATTTTCGCTGTCGCTTTCGCCATGGGCGTGGTGTCGGGCTTGGTCATGTCATACCAGTTCGGCACGAACTGGTCGGTGTTTGCCGACAAGACATCCCCGGTGCTCGGGCCGCTCCTCGGCTACGAGGTGCTGACGGCATTCTTTCTCGAGGCCGGCTTCCTTGGAGTCATGCTCTTCGGCCTGGGACGCGTTGGCCCGCGCCTGCATTTCGTCGCGACCTGTTTCGTCGCGGGCGGCACCTTGCTCTCGGCCTTCTGGATTCTAGCCGCAAATTCCTGGATGCAGACGCCGGCAGGACACGCGATGGGAGCGGACGGCCAATTCATCCCCGAGAGCTGGCTCGCGATCATCTTCAATCCGTCGTTCCCTTATCGCTTCGCCCACACGGTGACGGCGGCTTACCTGACGACCGCGATGATCGTGGGAGCCGTGGGCGCCTGGCACCTGCTGCGGAACAGGATGAACGAACGCGCTCGCATCATGTTCTCAATGGCGATGTGGATGGCCGCGATCGTGGCCCCGCTACAGCTTCTGATCGGCGATCTGCATGGGGTGAATTCGTATCACCACCAGCCCACCAAGGTCGCCGCCATGGAGGGTCACTTCGAGACCGAGCGCCGCGCGCCTTCCATCCTGTTCGGAATGCCGGACGCCGAAGCCGGGGTGACGCGCGGCCAAATTGCCATTCCTGGCTTTGCGAGCCTCTATCTCACGCATAGCCTTGATGGAGAGGTCAAGGGGCTCAAGGCTTTCCCGAAAGACACCTGGCCGACCAACATTCCGCTCGTCTTCTGGGCGTTCCGCATCATGGTCGGCTTGGGGATTCTGATGATCGTGCTCGGCATGGCCTCGCTCGTTCTGCGTTGGCGAGACGCCCTGTACGACACGCCATGGCTGCATCGCTTTGCCGTGGCCATGGGGCCGTCGGGGCTGATTGCTGTGACAGCTGGATGGACAGTGACGGAAGCGGGACGCCAGCCATTCACGGTTTATGGACTGCTGAGGACCGCCGATAGCGTGGCGCCGATCGCAGCGCCGGCCGTGGCCGCGTCTCTGGCGGCATTCGTTGTCGTGTACTTTGTCGTGTTCGGCGCGGGGATTGCTTATCTGTTTCACCTCTTCCGCCAGACCCCTGAAGCCGGCGAGCACGGACCGCCACAAGGCCAGCCGGTCCGCACGGCCGGCATCACGCCGGCGCCAGCCTTGATAGCAGGGTCAGACACGCACAGAGCAGAGCCGCGACAAGCGGGGATCCGGCCATGAGCATCGACCTCACATTGATTTGGGCGCTGCTGATCGCCACGGCCGTGCTGCTCTACGTTGTGATGGACGGCTTCGACCTCGGCGTCGGCATCCTGTTTCCGGCCGAGGTGGCGAGGCCCGATCGCGATGTCATGGTCAACTCGGTGGCACCGGTCTGGGACGGCAACGAAACCTGGCTCGTCCTCGGTGGCGGCGGATTGTTCGCCGTGTTTCCACTGGCCTACGCGACGATTTTTCCTGCGCTGTACATGCCGCTCATTCTGATGCTGCTGGCGCTGGTGTTCCGCGGAGTAGCCTTCGAAATGCGGTTTCGAGCGCGGACGTCGGCTGGTGAAATATGGTGGGACCGCGCCTTCTCGTGGGGCAGCTTTGCGGCCGCATTGCTCCAGGGCGTTTGCCTTGGTGCCATCGTGCAGGGCATCCGCGTGGAGGGGCGTGCTTACGCCGGCGGGTGGTGGGACTGGCTGACACCTTTCTCGGTTTTGACCGGTGTTGCCCTTGTCGTCGGCTACGGCCTGCTCGGCGCGTGCTGGCTGATATGGAAGACCGACGGCGCGCTTCAGGCACGCTGCCGCAACTACGCACGCGTTCTCGGGTTTGCGACACTCGGCTTCATCGCCCTCATATCACTGATGATGGTCATCCAAAGCCCTGCGTTCCGGGAGCGATGGCTGACGCTGCCGAACATGCTTTACGCAGCGCCTGTGCCAGTTCTCTTGGCCCTGCTGGCATGGCGCTTTCACCGCGCGCTCGCGAAGGGCGAGGATGGGATGCCGTTCCTGTGCGCGCTCGGCTTTTTCCTGCTTTCTTATGCCGGGCTGGGCATTAGCATGTGGCCGATGATCGTGCCGCCCTCGATTACGATCTGGCAGGCAGCCACGCATCCCAGCAGCCAGTTGTTCCTGCTCGTCGGCGCGGCGGTGCTGGTACCGGTGATCCTTGTCTATACCGGCTACGTCTATTGGATCTTCCGCGGCAAGGTGCGGCACGGCGAGGGGTATCACTGATGCTGCGCGCATCGCGGACCTGGAAGCAGCTGCTATGGTTCGTGACGCTGTGGGCTGCAGGTGTCACCACGCTCTTCGTGATCGCATTGCCGATCCGGTGGTTGCTCAAGGCGGGATGAGGAATCCGGAGCGGGCAGGATCGGCAGGCTGCCACTCCTCTCGGCATAGTGCGGCGCTGCGAGCCCCTCGCGTGCCATGCTTGGCCACGTCATCCCGACTGTGCGTAGCTCCCCGGCACAAACGTCGGATGCCCGACCTCTGCTCCCGTGATACGACATCCGCATCGTCTCCAAGGAGCCCGCTTAATGTCCGTCGCGACTGCCGCCAGCCAGCAGCCTGCTGCCGCTGAAACCGACCCCGAAACCCTCGGCTATATGCGCGGCTTCCCGCCATCCCCCGACCGCCTCATTACCTTCCAGGACGGCTCCTTCCGCAGCTTCCCCGAGCTGCGCTGGGCCTGGAGCAACATCCGCCAGCTCGTGCCGACCGTGAACGTCTGGCGCGGGGCAGGGCCGGCGTCGGTGTTGCCGCGGGCGGAGCAGGACATCGGCCGGGTTGCCTCGGTCACGATGGACGGCCGACCCATGACGTTCGAAAAGATGCTGGAGGAGACCTACACTGACGGCATCGCCGTGCTGCACCGGGGCAGGCTGATCTATGAGCGCTATTTCGGCGCGTTGAAGCCGCACAAGCCGCATATCGCGATGTCGGTGACGAAGTCGTTCACCGGCGTGCTCGCGGGGATTCTGGTCGCTGAGGGCAAGGTCGATCCGCAGGCGCCCGTCGTCGACTATGTTCCGGAGCTGAAGCCAAGCGCGTTCGGCGATGCGCGTGTGCACGAGGTCATGGATATGACCACGGGGCTCGCCTACACCGAGGTCTACACCGACAAGAACTCGGACGTGTGGGGCCTCAGGCGCGCCAACGGCATGGCGCCGATCCCTCCGGGCTATGACGGCCCCACCACCATCTTCGATTTCCTCATCGCGCAGAAGAAGCAGGGCGAGCACGGCAAGGCCTTTGCCTACAAGACCGTCAACACCGACGTGCTCGCGTGGATCATCAGGCGCGCCAGCGGCCTGACGCTGTCCGACCTCCTGTCCGAGCGGATCTGGCAGCCGATGGGCGCTGAGGAGGACGCGCATTATCACGTCGACCGCATAGGCACCGAGAGCGGCGGCGGCGGTCTCTCCACGACATTGCGCGATCTCGCTCGCTTTGGCGAGACCATGCGCAACCACGGCCGCTTCAACGGCCGCCAGATCGTGCCGTCGCAGGTGGTCGAAGACATCGCGCGCGGCGGCGATCCCGAAAAATTCAAGCCGGCCGGCTACACCACGCTGCCGGGCGCCTCCTACCGCAATCAATGGTGGGTGACGCACAACGCGCACGGCGCCTACATGGCGCGCGGCGTCTACGGCCAGGGCATCTACATCGATCCCAAGGCCGAAATGGTGATCGCACGCTACGCCTCGCATCCCATGGCAGGCAACGCCGCCAACGATCCCGTGACGCTGCCGGCCTACATGGCGCTAGCCAAAGCGCTAGTGGTCGGTGCGTAGGGTGGATTAGCCTGCGGCTGCGCGAAGCGCAGTCCGCCGGCGTAATCCACCATCTCTCGCCGCGCCGTGTCGGCAATGGCGGATTACGCCTTCGGCTAATCCGCCCTACGAGCTGGCGAAGGCGCTGATGCCCGGCGGGTAGTGCGTCGCAGCTCGTGCCTCACTCATGCGCCTCCTGCCAATGCGGATAAGTGACATAGGCGGTGACGGCGCCTTGCTCGTGCGAGCGGATCGTGACCGTCTCGCCCTTCGGCATATGGACGATCTCGCCGGGCCCCGCGGTCACGGTGCTGCCGTCGCTCGTGACCGACAGCTTCCCTTCGAGGACGATCATGACATCGTCGACCTTCATCGTCTCCTTGAGATTTTGGTTCGGCGCGTAGCGGCCGAAGCCGATCGTGATAGGTCCGCCGTGGCGCTGGTCGACCAAGTTGGCGACGAAGATATCGCCGTCCTGTCCCGGTGAGCGCTCGAGCGAGGCGTCGGCGATGGCGAATTTGCGAACTTTCATGAGGTCATTCCGTCTTGTGGGGCTGGGGGAGGGCACGGATAGACGCCGTGGCCGTTGTTTGGTTCCGCCTCGCGGGCGGTTTGACACAGCGGAACGTCGCGCAATATAAGTATTGACTTATATTAGTCGCGATCGATATTTGTTCGGCGGATGAACCACAGGGAGAACCGAAAATGCAGATCGACGTCGCCAGGGTCTTGGGGCTTGTGACGCGCTCGGTGAGGAGCTTGGAGAGAGACGGCAAGCCGGCTAGCGCGGTGACGCTAACGCGGCTCTACGACACCAGCGTCGACGATCTCTGGGACGCCGTGACCAGCAGGGAGCGGATCCCGCGCTGGTTTGCGCCGGTCGAGGGCGACCTCCGGCTCGGCGGACGCTACCAGGTCAAGGGCAATGCCGGCGGCACCATCACGTCCTGCACGCCGCCCACCCATTTCGCCGCGACCTGGGAATTCGGCGGCGCCACGAGCTGGATCGACGTCAGCCTGAAAGCCGAGCGGAGCCAGGCGCGCCTGACGCTTGAGCACACCGCGATCATCGAGGATCATTGGAATCAGTTCGGTCCGGGTGCGGTCGGTATCGGTTGGGACCTCGCGCTTGCGGGACTTGAGCGATATCTTGCGACCGGGGCATCGGTCGATCATGAAACGGCGGAGGCGTGGATGGTCTCGCCCGAGGGCAAGGACTTCATGACGACGAGCGGCGAATATTGGCGTGCGGCGCATGTCGCAAGCGGGGTCGATCCTGACGAGGCGAAGCAGCGCTCGGACCGCACCATCGCATTCTATCGCGGCGAGATGCCGCCCGACATCGTTCATCCCGGCACCGGAAGCTGATGCACGCCTTCGAGGTCCTCGCCGATCCCGTGCGCCGCCGCATCCTCGAGCTGCTCGGCCTCAAGGAGATGGCGTCCGGCGAGGTCGTCGAAGTCATCGGGGCCGAGTTCGGCATCACCCAGGCGGCCGTCTCGCAGCACCTCAAGGTGCTGCGCGAGAGCGGCTTTGCGAGCGTCCGGGCGGAGGCGCAAAGGCGCCTCTATTCGGTCGACGCCGCCGGGCTGCAAGCGGTCGATGCCTGGGTCGGCCAGTTCAGGATTTTCTGGGAGCCGAAGCTGGACGCGCTCGCCACCGAGATCGCGCGCGGCAAGCGCGAGCGTCGCAAGGCGCCGATCATCAAGCGGACAGGGAAGAGGGCGTAATCGGGCTCCGTAGCCTGGATGGAGCGCAGCGTAATCCGGGGTGTCCCACACAGGCAGTAGCGTAGGGTGGATTAGCAGGCCGCCGCGAAGCGCAGCGGGCGGCGTAATCCACCATCTCTCTCATTTTGTCGTACTCAGGTGGATTACGCTGCGCTAATCCACCCTACGAATTCCGCGACATCTTCTCGAACTTCTTCACCAGCCGCTCCCGCTTCAGCCGCGACAGCCGCTGAATCCAGAACATGCCGTCGAGCTGGTCGATCTCGTGCTGATGGCAGACAGCTCGCAGGGCTTCGGACTCCTCGGTGTGCATGTTGCCGTCGAGATCCCGATAGCTGATCCGCACCCGCGCGTGTCGCTGCACCTCGTCGTTGATCCCCGGCATCGAGACGCTGCCTTCGCGGTGCATGATCATCTCCGGCGAGACCCATGTGATCTCCGGATTGACGTAGGTCTGCGGGCCGTCCTTCGCGTCGAGCTCCAGCACCACGACGCGCAAGGGCACGCCGATATGCGGCGCGGTGATGCCGATGCCGGGCGCGGCGCGCATTGTGTCGAGCAGATCCTGCGCGAGCTCGCGCAAGGAATCGTCGAACGCGGTGACGGCGCGGGCCGGCAGCGCAAGCCGGCGGTCGGGATAGCGCACGATCGGGCGGATGGTCATGCAGGGCTCCTACCACTCACTCACGGATCATTGAAGCATCCTCGCTTGACCGCCTACCTACTGGAAGGTAGCTAAGCGCCATGAGCACCGCTTCCTCGACCGCCGACGACATTCTTGGCTGCGCCCGTACGCTGATCATCGCGGGCGGCTACAACGGCTTCAGTTACGCCGACATCGCCGATGTCGTCGGCATCCGCAAGCCGAGCATCCACCACCACTTTGCCAGCAAGATCGATCTGGTCCGCACCCTGGTGTCGCGCTATCGCGAGGAGGCCCAGGCAGGGCTGTCGGCGCTCGAGCGCAATGTCGCCGACCCCGCCGAGCAGCTCAAAAGCTACATCGCCTATTGGGAGGCGTGCATCAAGGATGCGACGGCTCCCTTCTGCGTCTGCGCGCTCCTTGCCAGTGAGCTTCCGATTCTGCCCGAGGAAGTGGCGCTCGAAGTCCGCGCGCATTTCCGCTCCGTGTCGTCGTGGCTGGCTTCGGTGATGGAGCGCGGCAAGCGGCAAGGCCGGCTCCATCTCTCCGGCACCGCGCGGGCCGAGGCGGAGGGATTCATGGCAACCGTTCACGGCGCGATGCTGTCGGCGCGGGCCTATGGCGATCCAAAAATCTTCGGGACAATCACCCGGCCGCTGCTGGAGCGGCTTTCCACCAGGCACTGACGAGATCGGCACAGGCCGGGCAGGGCGGTGCTCGGCGTCGTATGTAAACTACCAACTAGTAGGTAAGGAGCAGAAAATGAGAACCAGCGAGATGGCTTTGGGCGCCGACCAGGCGCAATGGCTGAAGCAGTACTACTTCATGCGTGCCGCGTTTTCCGTCGCTTGGGTCATTGCGGCCCTCGCGATCGCGCCGTCATCGGCAGTGATCGCAGCGACGTTGCTCGTTGCCTATCCGGCCTGGGACGCTGCCGCCAATTATCTCGACGCGCTCTGGAGCGGTGGCTTGAACCAGAACCGCACGCAGGGCCTGAACGTGCTGGTCAGCCTCGCCACCACCATTGCGGTCATCCTGGCCTTGCAGGTCAGCATGAACTGGGTGCTCGGAATCTTCGGAGCCTGGGCGATCCTGTCCGGACTGCTCCAGGTCGGCACGGCCGTGCGGCGCTGGAAGCGTCTCGGCGCGCAATGGGCCATGGTGCTCAGCGGTGGCCAGTCGGCCCTGGCGGGCGGCTTCTTCATCTTCCAGGCCGCGACGCCTGCGGTGCCGTCGATTGCGAATGTCGCGGGCTATGCCGCGGTCGGCGCGATCTACTTCCTGGTCTCGGCGGTCTGGCTCACGGTCGGCGACTGGCGCCGTAGTGCGGGCCTGTGAGCCGCAATGTCACTTACAGATAGGGCGTGCCGTCCTTGTGCAGGAAGCGGCCGTCCGCTGCCGGGCTCATCATGTCGATGTCGGAGCAGGTGATGAGGTCGGCTGGCGAGCGTGAGCCGATCTCGAGATAAACCGCCGTCACGCTCGACCTGTTGATCATGTGATGGCCGTTGCCGCTGGCCTTGGGGAAGGCGGCGCAATCGCCGGCGTGCAGCACGGTTTCGCCGCCATCCTCGATCAGCGTCACTTCGCCTTCGAGAATGTAGACGAACTCGTCCTCGTGCGAATGCCAGTGCCGCTGGCTCGACCAGGTGCCCGGCGGCAGGCGCATCAGGTTGACGCCGAAATCCGACAAGCCTCCGGCATCGCCGAGCCGCTTGCGAATGCGCTCGGCGCAAGGCGCATTGAAAGGCGCCGGATAGCCGGAGCCCTTGCGGGCCGGCACGGTGGCGACGTCGATCTTTGGCATGTGGGACTCCCTGCAATCCACCAACAGACCGGCGGCGCGAAGCATCATCACGATGAACATCGCGGACCAGATCAATATGTGTGGGATGCTGTCATTCTGCGGCTGTTTTGCCCGACGTGTCAAACCGATCTGTGATGATGTCGCGCGAGGACAGGGAGCCGCTGAGCTGTCGTTCCTGGTAGGTAAGTCATTGATCCCGCTGGCGCCGGCTACTGTGCATGGGGTTGTTTTGCGAGTTTTGCTGGCCGCTCACGAAAGCGTGCGGCAAAAATGACGTCGGCCTGTCGGCGGGCGCAGTTCCCATTCGTCTTTCACGCGAGACAGACCTGACGGGAGACTGAAATGACTTCGTCCAACTATCGCTGGGTGATCGTCGCCGCCGGCGGCGTGCTTGGCTGCGTCGCGATCGGCGGCATGTTTTCGCTGCCGGTGTTCCTGCAGCCGATCACCAAGGACACCGGCTGGTCGGTGACCGGCATCTCCAGCGCGATGACGATCGGCTTTCTGGCCATGGCCTTCACCAGCATGGCTTGGGGCACGCTGTCCGACCGGTTCGGGCCGCTGCCGGTGGTGGTGACGGGATCGGTCGTGCAGACGCTCAGCCTGTTTGCGGCGAGCCACGCCACCTCGCTTCTCGTGTTCCAGATCGTGTTCGGCCTGCTGGTCGGCGCCGCTTGCGCTGCGATCTTCGCGCCGATGATGGCGACCGTCACGGGCTGGTTCGACACCAATCGCGGCCTCGCCGTGTCGCTGGTCTCCGCCGGCATGGGCATGGCGCCGATGACGATGTCGCCGCTGGCGGCCTGGCTCGTCTCCGGCCACGACTGGCGCACCTCGATGCAGATCATCGCGCTCGTGGTCGGCGCCATCATGATCCCGGTCTCGTTCCTGGTGCGCCGTCCGCCGGCGCTCGCGCAAGGTCCGGCCGCGCCCGCCGGCGAAACCGCCGGACAAAACGAGATGTCGATGGGCGAGGCGTTGCGCTCGCCGCAATTCCTGATCCTGCTCGCCACCAACTTCTTCTGCTGCGCGACGCATTCCGGCCCGATCATCCACACCGTCAGCTATGCCGTGAGTTGCGGCATCCCGCTGGTCGCAGCGGTGACGATCTACAGCATCGAGGGATTTGCCGGCCTCGGCGGGCGCATCGCCTTCGGGCTGATGGGCGACCGCTTCGGCGCCAAGCGCGTGCTGGTCTCGGGCCTGCTGCTGCAGGCCTTCGGCGCGCTCGCCTATGTCTTCGCGCAACAGCTGACGACGTTCTATGCGGTCGGCGCGATCTTCGGCTTCATCTATGCCGGCACCATGCCGCTCTATGCCGTTCTGATCCGCGAGAACTTCCCGCTCAAGATGATGGGCACGGTGATCGGCGGCACGGCGATGGCAGGCAGCCTCGGCATGGCGACCGGCCCGCTCGCCGGCGGCCTGATCTACGATGCCTTCTCCAGCTATGCCTGGCTCTACATCGCCTCCTGGGCGATGGGCTTAGGGGCCTTCCTGATGGCCATGACGTTCCGCCCCTTCGCAAAGCCGCAAGGCGAGGTGGCGCCCGCGGCGGCGTGAATTCGAGATCGAGGCGTGGCGTCAGAGCTGCGCCTCGATCGCGGCCTTGTCGATCACCGACCAGACCTGCCGGATCTTGCCGTCGAGAAATTCGTAGAAGACGTTTTCGCAGAAGGACACGCGCCGCCCGTTGACCGCAAGACCAACGAATGTCCCGACCGGTGTGCAGTCAAACTTCAATCGGGCGGCGATGCGGGGAGGATCGGAGATCAGCATCTCGATATGGAACTGCAGATCGGGGATCTCCCGAACATCCCGTTCCAGCATCGCGCGATAGCCCGCAAGCCCAAGGGGCCGCGCGTTGTGGGTGGCCTCCTCATGCACGAATTGTCCGAGTGCCGGCCAATCCCGCCGATTCAGGCAAGCGATGTAGGCGCGGTAGATGTCGGCGAGGTCGTCTCTCATCATTATCGAAGCTCCCACGGCCTCGACCAACGCGCGAGGACCGCGAACCGGTCCAGCGTCAGAGGCGCTTTTCGAAGAAGAGGTCCGGATAGGGATCGTCGTTGAACCGCGGGATCTCGCGCCAGCCCGTGCTGCGATAGAGCTGACCGGCTTCGGGCAGTGCGCTGTTGGTGTCGAGCCGCAGCAGTGCGATGCCGAGCTCGCGCGCGGCGCTCTCGGCCGCATCCATCAGGCGGCGGCCGAGCCGCAGCCCGCGCGCGGCGGGCGCGACCCACAGCCGCTTGATCTCGGCGTAGCCGTGATCGGTGCCCTTCAAGCCGACGCAGCCGATCGGCAGCGTGTCCGACATCGCAACGAGGAATGTGCCGCGCGGCCGGCGCATGTCCTTGGCGTCGGGGTCGCGTGACAGCGAGACGTCAAAGCCCTGGCTGAAGCGGCGGCCGAGCTCGGCATAGTACTCGCCGAGGCAGTAGCGCGCTTGCTCGCAGCGCGGATCCGTCTCCTCCAGCGCGACGCGCTCGCGCGTCAGCGCGGAGGCGATCAGGTCCATCGCCGCCAGCAACGCCTCGCGTTGCGAATGTTGCGCGAGGAGGCCTTCGGCCTGCGCGTTGGACAGCGCCTCGTAGGCTGCGAACTCGCGCCGGCCCGCCCGTGTGAGCGTTGCCATGCGCCGCCGCGCATCGTCCTCGCGTGCGGCGGTCTCGATCAGCCCTTCGTCCTCGAGGCTGCGGAGCAGCCGGCTCATCAGCCCGGAATCGAGACCGAGATAGTCGCGGATCTCCGCCACGTCCGATCGCCCGTGCCCGATCGCATTGAGCACGCGCGCGGCACCCAGCGGCCGGCCGCGCCCGAGAAACGACGTATCGAGTGCTCCGACCGCAGAGGTGACGGCGCGGTTGAAGCGGCGAACGCGGGAGACGGGATTGAGCATGATATCTGACTTTAGTCAGATATCGCGGCTTGTCAATCGTGCGAGAGCTGATCGAGTTGCAGTTGCGCGCCTCTTTGTGAGTTGTTCCCGTGTCGGGAGCCGTTACCATGCGGCCGCTCGGGGAGTCTGAATTCACAACGAGCGGAGGCGGCATTGGGCGGGATGGAACGCAAAGCGAAGGGATCGGACCTGTTTGTCGCGGCGTTGGAGAATGAGGGTGTTGACCGCATCTTCGGCATCCCCGGCGAAGAGAATCTCGATCTGGTCGAATCGCTGCGTGCTTCGAGGATCGAGCTGATCCTGACCCGCCACGAGCAGGCCGCGGCCTTCATGGCCGCAACGCACGGGCGGCTGACCGGCAAGCCCGGCGTTTGTCTGTCGACGCTCGGCCCGGGTGCTCTCAATCTGTCGACGGGCGCCGCCTATGCGCATCTCGGTGCCATGCCGATGATCCTGATCACCGGCCAGAAGCCGATCATGAGCAGCCGGCAGGCCCGCTTCCAGATCGTGGACGTCGTGGCGACCATGAAGCCGCTGACCAAGCTGTCGCGGCAGATCGTCAGCGCCTCCAGCATCCCGACCGTGGTGCGCGACGCCTTTCGCGTCGCGATGGAGGAGCGGCCCGGGCCGGTGCATCTCGAACTGCCCGAGGACGTTGCCGGGGACGAGGTGCCTGCGGTCCCCGTGATCCCGGTCCATCCGATAGAAATCCCGGTCGCCCATCGCGCCGCGCTCGACCGCGCCGCCGAGATGATCATGGCCGCCAAGCGCCCGCTGGTGATGATGGGCGCGGCGACCAGCCGGCCGCGGTCGACACACGGCATCGCAAGCTTCGTGCGGCGGACAGGCATGCCGTTCTTCACGACGCAGATGGGCAAGGGGACCGTGCCCGGCGGCACCAATCTCTACATGGGCACTGCCGCCTTGTCCGAGCGCGACTATGTGCATGATGCCATTGACGCTGCCGACCTGATCGTTGCGATCGGTCACGACCCGATCGAGAAACCGCCCTTCATCATGGGGCCGTCAGGGCCAAAGGTCATTCACGTCAGCTACACGCCGGCGAGCGTCGAGCAGGTCTATTTCCCCGATGCCGAGGTCGTAGGGGACGTCGGCCCGAGCCTGGAGCTGCTGGCGGATCGACTCGAAGGCAAGCTGCCGCAGGCCGCGGCGCTGCTGCCGCTGCGCGAAGAGATACTGAAGCACATCGCCGACCGCGCCATCGAAGCGCGCTGGCCGCCGACGCCGCAGCGCATCGTGCACGACATCCGCCAGGTGATTCCGGAGAACGGCATCGTCGCCCTCGACAACGGCATGTACAAGATCTGGTTTGCGCGCAACTATCGCACCCGCGTCGCCAACACGCTGCTGCTCGACAATGCGCTGGCGACCATGGGCGCCGGCCTGCCGTCGGCGATGATGGCCGCGATGCTCTATCCCGACCGCCGCGTGCTTGCGGTTGCCGGCGACGGCGGCTTCATGATGAACAGCCAGGAGATAGAGACGGCGGTCCGCCTCAAGCTCAACCTGGTCGTGCTGGTGCTGGAGGACAAGGCCTACGGCATGATCCGCTGGAAGCAGGCCGTCGACCGCTTTGCCGATTACGGCATGACGTTTGGCAATCCGGATTTTGCACTATACGCCAAGGCTTATGGCGCCAAGGGTCATCGCATCGAAAGCATCGACAGCTTCGGCACGACGCTCGATGCCGCCTTCAGGGAGGGCGGCGTGCATCTGGTCGTGGTCCCGATCGATTATTCGGAGAACGTGCGGGTGCTGGTCGACGAGTTGCGGGCGCACGAGAAGGCGAAGGCGTGAATTTTGTGCGACGCTCTCACCGTTCGTCATTGCGAGGAGCCCTTGCGACGAAGCAATCCAGACTGTCACCGCGGAAAGATTCTGGATTGCTTCGCTGCGCTCGCAATGACGGAGCCTGTGGCGCACGTCTCGGTTCAACATGACAACCACACTTGTGTTGGGCGTGCCGATCGTCGAAACTCTCCACTACCCAACCAGCCACAGGAATAAAGCATGCCTCGCGTTCGTTGTGTCACCGAGATGGGCATGGGCGTCGACGTCCACGGCAGGGACGCCACCAAGGCGGCCAAGCGCGCGGTCTCCGATGCCATCAGGCATTCCAGCCTCGGCTTCTTTCGGATGATCGGCAAGACCGCGAACGACATGTTCGTGGACGTCACGATCGGCGTGCCGAACCCAGAAACCGTCGACAAGGAAGCCGTCGCCAAGGAGCTGCCTTACGGCACCGTGACCGTCACCGCGGTCAAGGGCGGGCTGGAGATCCCCTCGGCCACGGAAGTGGCCAACGATCCCATCCTGATCGCCAATGCCGCCGTCATCGTCAGCTTCGACAAGGATTAGGCCGATGTCCGCGAGCGATGAGGCGCTGCTGGATCGCCCGATCTGGAGCGCGTTGACGACGAGCCAGAAGCATCTGGCCGAGGGCGGCCCGCGGGCTCTGCGCTATCCCGTGGACATGACGCCGTTTGCCGATATGGCGGACATGTCCGCGGCAAGTTTTGCGGCGCTCGGCGATCTCATGTCGGGCTCGCAAGTCGCGGTGCTGTTCACGCCCGAGCCCGTCGAAATTCCCGCCGGCTTCAAGGTGCTGCTCGCGGAGCCCGGCGAGCAGTTGATCGGCTCGCCCGCCGACACTTCGCTGCGCGATGCCGAGATCGTCCGCCTCGGCGCGACTGACGTTCCCGCCATGATGGCGCTGACCGAGCTGACCAAGCCCGGGCCGTTTGCGGCGCGGACGCACGAGCTCGGCACATTCCTCGGCATCCGTGCACGCGGCGAGCTGGTCGCCATGGCCGGCGAGCGGATGAAGCCGGGCAATTTCACCGAGATGACGGCGGTCTGCGTGCATCCCGATCATCGCGGTCGCGGTTACGCACAGGCGTTGCTCGCCGCCATCGCGCGCCAGATCGAGGCGCGCGGCGAAATTCCGTTCCTGCACGTGTTCGCGAGCAATACGTCTGCCATCGCGCTGTACCAGCGGCAGGGCATGCGGATTCGGCGCCGGCTGCAGGTCACCGTGCTGATGAAGCAGGGATGAGCTGCACCGTGGGCTTCATATCCTGAGAAATCGCGCTATATCGATTCCAACCACAAATCGGGGGGCGAGCACATGGACGCCAGAACGACTGATTTTTCCGCCGTACGGACGGCGATGCAGCGCTACGTCGATCAGGAGATCATTCCCGGCGTATCCTGGGCCGTGCTGCGCGGCCGCGAGGTGGTCGATCAGCAATGCGTGGGCTTTGCCGACCGAGAGGCCAACACTGCGCTGCGGCCCGATCATATCTTCCGGGCGTTCTCCAACACCAAGATCTTCGTCACCTGCGCGATCATGCTGCTGGTCGAGCAAGGCCGCATCGGGCTCGATGACGCAGTCGAAAAATTCCTGCCGCAGCTCGGCAATCGCAAGGTGCTGAAGCAGGGCGCTTCGAGCCTTGCCGATGTCGAGCCGGCGAAGAGTCCGATCACGATCCGCCAGCTCCTGACCCACACCTCCGGTCTCAGCTACGGTATCTTCGATCCCGGCACGGTGCTGTTCAAGGGTTACAACGAGGCGCGCGTGCTCAATCCGCTGACGCCGCTCAGCGACATGATCGACAGGCTCGCCGACCTGCCGCTGTCCTATCACCCTGGCACGGCCTGGGAATATTCCGTGGCGACCGACGTGCTCGGCCGTGTGGTCGAGGTCGTCTCGGGCCAGCCGCTCGACGCCTTCCTGAAGGCGCGCATCTTCGATTCCCTCGGCATGACCGACACCGGCTTTTATATCCCCGAGGCCCAGCAGGGCAGGCTGGTCGCGCTCTACAACGGCGCCGACGTGCTCGACCCCATGAAGCCCGGCCTCACGCGGGCCGACCATCTGCCTTACCCGCAAGCCTATCGGCGGCCGCTGCCGCGGCTCTCGGGCGGCGGCGGTCTGGTCTCGACCTTGCCAGACATGCTCGCGCTGGTGTGTGCGCTGCTGCCCGGGTCCGATGCGTTGCTGAAGCCGGAAACGCTGCGGCAGATGATGACGAACCAGCTGCCCGCAGGCCAGACCATCCGCTTTGCCAATCTCGGCCCGATTCCCGGCAAGGGCTTTGGCCTCGGCGGCGCCGTCACCTTCGCGCCGACACCGTTCGATCCCCCGAACTCGACCGGTGAATTCCAATGGGGCGGCCTGGCCGGGACCCATTGGTGGATCTGTCCGGAAGCCAATACGGCGGGCGTGCTGATGGCCCAGCGCTATATGGGCTTCTGGAATCCGTTCTTCTTCGAGTTCAAGCGCCTGGCCTATCAGGCGGTCGGAGCCTGATCGCAAAAAAATCTTCCGTCAGCGCGAATCCTTCTTGGCCGTCGCGTCCTCTTGTTGGTCGAGGCAATCGGTCTCGGCCCATATCGGAGGATGTGATGGGATTCTATAGGAAGAACATCGGCGGACTGCATCAGGTGGTGCGGGTCGTCCTGGGGATTGCGGTGGCGGCTGCGGCGTTCGTTTATCTTGCCGGCGCGACAGCATGGCTGGTCGCGCTCGGTGGCGCCGGCTTCGCGCTGACCGGTCTCGTCGGTTATTGTCCGATGTGCGCGATAGCGGGCATCGGCAAGGGAGGGGTGTCGTGAGCGCGGCGGCGATCTCGCCAAACCTGTTCGAGGCCGCGCGGCTCGGCGATGCCGAGGCGATTGCGCGTCTGCTCGAGACGACGCAGCCGGACATCCGTCGCTATGCGCGGGCGACCTGCCGCAGCTCGGCGGACGCCGAGGATGCGACGCAGGAGGCGCTGTGGATCCTGTTCCGCCACGTCGGCACGATCCGTTCGCTGCTGGCGTTGTCGGCCTGGCTGTTCAGCGTGGTCCGGCGCGAATGCCTGCGGCTCGCGCGCCGGGCCGGCGTTGTGCCGGCGGTCGATGGCGCCGAGGCGGAGGCCGCACTGCTGTTGCGCCCTGAGGCCGATCTGCGGCTCGACGTCGCCGCGGCGTTCGAGGCGCTGCCGCCGCACTATCGCGATGTCGCGCTGATGCGCGACGTCAAGGAGATGACGATCGAAGAGATTGCCGCCGCGCTCGGCGCGAGCAGGCAGACCGTGAAGGCGCGGCTGCATCGCGCCCGCGCGTTAATGCGCGAATATCTGACGAGATGAGAGGCGACCGGATTCAAAGAAAGAAAATGGAGTGACGTGGGCGGGAGACGTCGCCTCCCGCCCACGGTTTCGCTTTAGTCCTTCCACGGATCGAACTCGCCTTCGCCGGCCATGGCGACGGCGAATGGCCGCAGCGTGTGCAGCACGCGCACGGTGCCGGCGTGCTGGGCCAGCACGTCCGGCAGGCGGCGATAGGCCATCGGGCTCTCGTCGAGGTCGGCACCGATCAAGGTGACGCCGCGCTCGTTCAGCCAGCGGTCCATCTCCTCGCGCGAGAAGCGCCGCTTCGCCTCACGCCGTCCGAACAGGCGGCCGGCGCCGTGCACGGTCGAGTAGAGCGAGGCCTTGGCCTCCGGGCTGTCGACGCCTTCGAGGATGACGGCGTCGTCACCCATCGAGCCGCCGACGAACCCCTTCTGGCCGGGAAACGCCGGCGTCGCGCCCTTGCGCACCACCCACAAATCCTTGCCGTCGTGGGTCTCACGCCAGGCATAATTGTGGTGGTTGTGCACGCTCTCGGTCACGCTGCCGCCGATGATCTGGCGGACGCGCTCGACGACCCATTCGCGGCCCGCATAGGCATAGCGCCCGGCGAGCTGCATCGCCGCGATGTAGCGGCGGCCGAGCTCGCTGTCCTCGTCGACGACGGCGGGCGGGACGTTCATGCCGTCCTTGCCGCCGGCGGCCTTGAGGTAGCGCGTCGCGGAGGTGTGCCCGAGACCGCGGCTGCCGAAGTGGACGCCGATCCAGACGAAGCCTTCCTCGTCGCGCATGAGGTCGACATAGTGGTTGCCCGATCCGACCGTGCCGAGCTGCTTCACCGCCTTCTGACGGTAGTCCTCCATGTCGCTTTCGCGCCAGGCCTCGCCGTCGTCGAACAGGTCGTGCTCGGCCCGTTCCGCGTTGGCACGTCCGACGCCGAACGAGATCACCTTGGCGACGTCGCGGATGATCGTGGGAGCGATCCCCGCGATGTCGTCGAAGCGCGTGTCGAGCCGAGCCGCCATGTTGCCGCAGCCAATGTCGAAGCCGACGCCGGAGATGCTGATCTGCTTCTCATAGGCGATCACCCCGCCGACCGGCTGCGCATAGCCGAGATGGCCGTCGGCGCAGATCACGCCGGAGACGACATTGCCGATGGCCATGCAATTGCGCATCTGCGCGATCGTCGCCTCCTCATGCGGGCCGAACACCTTCAGCGGCGCATTCTGGAAGCGGGCGTCCTGCGTCCGGAACGCGGCGATCGAGCTCGCGGTCGCATTGGCCTCGCGGGCAAGATGCTCCTTGCGCGCTGCGTCCTTGTACAGGCACCAGGCCGGCTGGCCGCGGCCTTCGCCGACGCGCGAGTCGGGATCGACACCGGCGGCGAGGCAGAGCTCGCGGGCGCGTTCCATGTAGGGATCGGGTCGTCGCATGGTCGTAGATCCTTGTCATTCCGCGCGCACCATAACGGGGGCGGGCGGATCATTTCAGAGATTTCGTTGGCCCGGGCGCATCTCGCGTCCGGGGCCATTGTTGTTGCGCATCAGGTCAACGCCGTCTCGGACGCCGCGATCCACGCGACCACGGCCTCGGAGAAGCCGTTGACGCGGGTCCAGGCGCCGTGACCGACGCCGTGCTGATACGAGGCCACGTTGACCATGGTGCCGCGCGCCCTCGGCTCGGGGACCTGGTCGTGGCTCTGCTCGTCGGTGAAGACGATGAGGCGATCGCCCTTGCAGTCGATCTCCGTCACCGCCTTGCCGAGATAGGTTCCGCCATGCGGCTGCGAGTTGATGATCGCATCCCGCAGCGCGAAACCGCGGCGGGGAGGGACCTTCACGACCTCGTTGGAGAAGGTGAAGATCTCGACCTCGTCGCAGATCTCGCGGGCGAGAATGGCAAGGCCACACGCCACCTCCGCGCGCGTCATTTCCGACTGCGCGGAGAGCGTTGCGAACATCGAGCCGGACACGTCGATCAGGAGCCGGGTGCGGCCCGGAAGCCGCACATGGTCCTTGATCGACTTGAGCATCGCAGCCTCGAGCTCGGGCTCGAAGTCCGGCGCATAGCGCGCCGCCGTGATGAAGCGATAGGGCAGGATACGATCCGTCCGCATCGCCTCGATCGCGCCTGCGATGGTCTCGCGCGGGACCTGCGCGTTCTGCATCAGGCGCAGATTGCGCAGTAGCGCCAGGCCGCCGAGCTTTCGCTCGGCGATCAGCCGCTCGAAGGTCTCGCGCTTGTTCTTGCCGGCCGAGAGCGAAACCTCCCAGGTGTCGGGGGAGGCGAGCTCGCCATCGACGAGCTGCTTCCACACCTTCGCCTGATCGGCGTCTTTCGGCTTGGCGTGCACCAGGAACAGAACGTCCCTGATCCGCACCGCGCCGTCGCGGTCCCACTTGGCGAGCTGATAGGCGTCGAACTTGGTCAGCGCGCGGGCAAGACCCTTCTTCACCTGTGCCGAGACCGGCTGGCGCTTGCGCTGCTGCATCGGCCCCAGCGCATCCGCCCAGTAGATCGCGAGCAGCTCCGTCATCTCGTCGGGACGCTGGATCACCTGGGCGAGCGTGTCGGCAACGAGGGTGCGGTGCTTCTCGTTCCGCGCCATCTCGCGGATGACGAGGAGCGGTGCGTGCCGCAGCTTCATCACCTCGCGCGCCTCGATCGCAAGCTGCGCGACGCGCGCGGGCGCGACCTTGGGCACGAGGGCCTTGATGCGGTCGGCGATGGCGACGCCATCCTCGTAGAACTGGTCCTCCCACAGGAGGCAGTTCATCAGCGCGCGCTTCAGCTCCATCTCGGGCGTGAAGCGAATTGCGCGTGCGCCCTCCCGCGTGAAGGCGCGAACGATCTTGTTGAGCCTGACCATGATGGCCTCCTCTTGGGTTGATGGGGATGGAAACGGAACAGGCGAGGCTGTACTGCCCTTGCGGGCAAGTCACATGCTCTACCGCTGAGCTACGGACTTTCGTCCGGAAGGAGTCGAACCTTCGACATTGCGATCCGAAGTAACAGCGCTCCTCACCACCGGCGGTGGCTAGGGGACACGATCCGGGAACGGGCGATTGCTGTACCCGACGAGCCGAAGCTCGCCGGAAAGCGCTCTATCCTCTGAGCTACCGGTGCATGGGACACCGGGCGGGATTCGAACCCGCGACCTCTCGCGTTGCAGGCGAAGTAACAGAAATCTTCACCACGGATCGTGACGGGTTGGCGGGGAACGATCGATGCTGTTGCTGCCCTTGCGGGCGATCCGCCTTTCGGCGCGCAGGGTTCGAACCTGCTCGGCGCTTTCCCGCCTTTACCACGAAGTAACAGACATCTTCACCACCGCCAGGCCAGTGCTTTCGCATCGGCCATTGATGGGTACGCTGGGGAACGGGCGATATCGGCTTTCAGTGACAACAACACAGTCTCTGTCCCCAACGGATAGATCCTGCGCCGGGCCGCGTGCAAGCCTTTTCGGAGGCCGCATCCCGGTGCGTGTGTCAAAGGCGGGAGGCATACCCGCTGTGCCGTGTGGAGAAGTATCCGACATCTTCACCACCAGCGTCGGTTGAGCCGCGATCCCTCACGGCAAACCGAGTTAGAAAAATTCGATCGCGGCGCTGTCGACGCGCCGCACATTGCGAACCCACTGGGTTCGCTCTGCCATCGGTGTCCGGCTCATCGCCTCGTTCCCTCCGGCAGGCCCCGCGCATTTGGGCACGCGCCTCTCCAGCGCGAGCCCCGAGATCCGGGTCTCTCGTTCCGGCCATTGCCGGGATGTTCGGTGGGGCCGCGCGGCGGGCAACAAAAAACCCTCCGGAGCGGCAGGCTCGGGAGGGTCCGTGAGAAGCGGACTGTCGATCTTGCGGTCAGGCAAGATCGCTCCCATGAGCCGGGCATGCGCAATCGAACAGCTTTGGGCTATTCGGTATGCGGATAATTCTTTCGTAGCGGTACGACATCGCTCGGTTCATGGTGTCTGTCGCAAACGGAAGTGCTTGCGAGGGCGCGGGACATACGCCCGCAACTTGCGGATGTCAAGCGAGACGCGCGAGGAAACTGAAATTGACGGACGCATGACTTGCAAAAACTATCTGGGGCTCGACGGATTTCGCTTCGGCTGGGTCGCAGCGTGGATTGACGAGCGCGGCGATCAAGGCTTCGATTATTCGCCAAGCCTGATGCGTCTGCTCGCAATCCCGCACGCCCGCGCGATGATCGACATGCCGATCGGACTGAACGCGAGCGGCTACCGCGCCTGCGATTTGCGCGCACGCGAACTGATCGGCCCAGCCGTGTTTCTCGGCGCGCGCCGCGACCTCTGGGCGTTCCACGACATGGCGGCGGCCAATCGCCATTACTGGAAGCACGAAGGCGAGGGCAGGGGCGTGTCGGCGCAGCTCTGGAATATCAGGGACAAGATGAGGGAGGTCGACAAAGCCATGACGCCGGCGCGGCAGGCGACGATCGGCGAAGCGCATCCGGAATTGATCTTCTGGAATCTGGCAGGACGCGTGCGGCTCGAACCGAAGTCCTCGCCGCGGGGCCGCGAGCAGCGTATCGCGCTTTTGAGAGGCCGCGGCTTCACTGAGGTCAAGAGATGGCTCACGCTTCGCCACGGCACCGGGATCGGTCGCGACGATCTCATCGACGCCTGTGCCTGCGCTGTCGCAGCGCGCGACAGCACGCAATCCGTTGGTGACGGCAGGATCGATCCGCGCGGACTACGGATGGAGATCAACTTCTGAAGGCGATCAGCCCTGCCGCTCGCCTTTACCTTCCAGCCGGCAGCGACTATTGCGGCTTGGAGTCGAGCGGACGTCTTCGTCGTCCAGTCTTGTTGCTCTCGCTTCGTACTCCTCGGCCATCGCCCGCAACCGCTGCGCCGCTTTGCTGTGCGTGAGATCGTTCGCGACGCGGCGACAGCGTTCGGCGTGGTCGAGCAGGGCGCGTTTCTCGATGTTCATTATGCGACAACGCGCGAGGGGGCCATTGGTCCCTTTGAGAGCCGCCGGAACAGAGCGATGCCGTCGCAGCAGGATCGGGAAAAAGTAGCAATATTTGGTTGCCGTCTGGAACGTGGCGCCTGAGCCGACGTTCTACGCCAGAGGCTGTCGAGGGATATAGAACACCATGTACGACGTGTGCCAATTGGCGACCGCGATGCTCGCGGTTGCCTTTACGGCCCTGCTGCTGATCACGGGTCAATGGTTCATCGAGTCGAGGCTGCAGATCGAGTCGAGGCTGCAGTATGAAGCAATGCCCCCGTTCGTGGCGATGGCGACACTGCCGCCCTAGCACAGCCGGAAGTGACTTGCGCGGTGCGGTACCTTGCCTAGATTGAGCACGCCTCAGTCCATGCACCCAGAGTCCCGATGTCCGATATGTCCTCCATTCCTGTCCCCAACTGGGACCGTCTGTCAGTCTTTCCGATCACCAGGCGCTGGCCACCCAAGCATCCGGAATTACTTCAGCTCTATTCGCTGCCGACGCCGAACGGCGTCAAGGTTTCGATCATGCTGGAGGAGATCGAGCTTCCTTACGAAGCGCATCTGGTCGACTTCGGCAAGGACGACCAGAAGACGCCCGAATTCCTCTCGCTCAATCCCAACGGTAAGATTCCGGCGATCCTCGATCCCAACGGTCCCCGCGACAGGAAACCATTGGCGCTGTTCGAGTCCGGGGCGATCCTGCAATATCTCGCGGAGAAGACCGGCAAGCTGCTGCCGCAGGATGCCGCGCGGCGTTATCAGACGCTGCAATGGCTGCACTTCCAGATGGGCAGCGTCGGGCCGATGTTCGGTCAGGTCGGCTTCTTCCACAAATTCGCCGGCAAGGATTACGAGGACAAGCGGCCTCGTGACCGCTACGTCGCCGAAGCCAAGCGCCTGCTCGGCGTGATGGATACGCATCTGGCCGGCCGGCAATGGTTCATGGATGACGACTACACCATTGCAGACATCTCCATGCTCGGCTGGGTGCGCAATCTCATCGGCTTTTATGGTGCCGGCGATCTCGTCGAATTCGCCCAGTTTAAGGCGGTCGGCGCCTGGCTCGAACGCGGCCTCGCGCGTCCCGCGGTGCAGCGCGGATTGAACATTCCGGCAAGGCCCTGACAAGGCCCTGAGGCTAGAACAGCCGTCCGCCGTTCGGCACCGGCTTGCTCGGCTGCACCAGCACCACCTTGCCGTCGGCATCGGGGAAGCCGAGCGTCAGCACCTCGGAGACGACCGGGCCGATCTGGCGCGGTGGGAAATTGACGACGGCCGCGACCTGTTGGCCCACGAGACTTTCGAGCGGGTGGTTGTCGATGATCTGGGCCGAGCTCTTGCGCACGCCGATGGCGGGGCCGAAATCGATCCACAGCCGCCAGGCTGGCTTGCGCGCTTCCGGAAACGGTTTGGCGTCGACGATGGTGCCGACACGGACGTCGACCGCGAGGAATGTGTCGAAGTCGATGGTCGGTGCGGCCGCCGCTGCGGGATCGTGGGTGACGTGCATGGGATGTCCGTTCGGTGGGGTGACGCGTCTCGCGACATTGTCGCGCGACGCGGAGTTTCGTACAACGCCACGCACATCACCGCTACGCCATGCGCGAGGACCGTCTTGCCCACCATCATCTACGGCATCAAGAACTGCGACACCATGAAGAAGGCCCGCGCCTGGCTCAATGGCCATGGCGTGGCTTACGCGTTTCACGACTACAAGGCGGCGGGTGTCGAGAAGGACAGGCTGAAGCAGTGGAGCGACAAGGTCGGTTGGGAGACCCTGCTCAATCGCGCCGGGACGACCTTCAAGAAGCTGCCCGACTCCGACAAGGAAGGCCTCACCGAGAAGAAGGCGCTGGCCTTGATGCTAGCGCAACCATCGATGATCAAGCGGCCGGTGCTCGAAATCGGCGGCAAGCTGTTGGTCGGCTTCAAGCCGGATATCTATGCCAAGGAGGTCGGCGGCAAGGCGCGCTGACGGCTAGTTCAGCTCAATGATCTCGTTGGAGATGGCGCGGCCCGGCTGGTCCGAGAACTCGACCGGATCGGCGGGTGCGATGCGGCCGGGGGCGCGATGAAACAGCTCGCGATCGATCACGGCCCGCAGCTTCGGGCGCGGCAGCGCGTCATTTCCGCGCATCAGATTCTTGATCTCGAAGCCGCCGTCCTCGCAGAAGGTCTTTACTGACGCGATGACGTGGCTGACCCTGCCGTCGGTCAGGAACGGCAGCAGCAGCCGCTCATACGCGACGATTCGGCCATAGGCGTCGTCGACGTCGGCAACGCTGTAGATCGGAAGGCCGCGCGCGACGCATTCATGATAGATCGGCATCACGTATGGTGCGAGCCGCGGCCCGACGTAATCATCGAGCGAAACGCCCTTGCCGGTATGCCCATAGGCGCGCGAGATGCGCGTGCCTTCGCTCTGGATGACCAGACGCGGCGTCGGCGTCGAAAGCTCCACCGTATAATAGATGAGATCCGACAGCTCCTCCTCGAGCCGCGCGGGCTGATACTCCCAGATCGCGGGAGCGATCTGCTGGCGCGCATAAAGTCGCAGCCACGTGTTGAGGAGATCACGCTGGCGGATCGACTTGACGACGGAGGGAGCGGCGCTTGCAAAATCCAAGACAATATTCTCCGCGCGTGAAAACCCTGGGATGATCGGGCTTGCGGGAAAATTTTCGATGAAGGCTGGCGCGGGAGACGAAAGACCGTTAACGACGGCTTGATGGCCGGTGCCTTGCGAACCGGAAAGGCCGGGCAGGCACGACATCGACCTCTGCGACTAAGGGAGCATTTGTACCCCGGCCGGAGGCCTGACCTGCTCAGCTTTCCGCCTTGCCTAACCCCCGTCACCTCCGGCATATTCCGCGCCCGGAGGCGGCGCCCCGGTGGGCTGCAAGTCCTCCGGACAGCCGAAGCAACAAGGACAGCCACGCGCCGCGCGCGGGCAGGGGGAAAACTGTTTGGCCGATGAGTTCATTCTCGAAACGGAAGGCTTGACCAAGGAGTTCGCGGGCTTCTTCGCCGTCCGCGACGTTGCGCTCAAGGTTCGCCGTGGGAGCATTCATGCGTTGATCGGCCCGAACGGGGCCGGCAAGACGACCTGCTTCAATCTTCTGACCAAGTTCCTCAAGCCGTCGGCCGGGAAAATCCTGTACAAAGGGCAGGACATCACCGCGATGGCGCCGGCGGATGTGGCCCGCATGGGGCTGGTCCGTTCGTTCCAGATTTCGGCGGTGTTTCCCCATCTCACCGCGCTCGAGAACGTCCGTGTCGCGCTGCAGCGCCAGCATGGCTCTTCGTTCGATTTCTGGCGCTCCAAGTCGGTGCTCAACCGCTTCAACGACCGCGCGCGCGAGCTGTTGAACGATGTCGGCCTCAACGAGTTTGCCAACACGCCGGCAGTCGAGATGCCCTATGGGCGCAAGCGTGCACTTGAGATTGCGACCACGCTGGCGCTCGACCCGGAGATGATGCTGCTCGACGAGCCGATGGCCGGCATGGGCCACGAGGACATCGACAAGATCGCGGCGCTGATCAAGCGCATCTCCGCGAAATACACCATCCTGATGGTCGAGCATAACTTAAGCGTCGTGGCCAACCTCTCCGATATCATCACCGTGCTGACGCGCGGGCAGGTGCTCGCGCAAGGCCACTACTCCGAGCTCACCAAGGACGAGCGCGTCAAGGAAGCTTACCTGGGAGCCGGTCATGCCTGATACAGCGATCGCCGAGGCTCCGGCCAGGGCTGCGACTGGCGGGAACATCCTGCAAGTCCGCAACTTGGAAGCCTGGTACGGCGAGTCTCACATCCTGCACGGGATCAACTTCGACGTGAACGCGGGCGAGGTCGTCACCCTGCTCGGGCGCAACGGCGCCGGCAAGACGACGACGCTGAAGTCGATCATGGGCATCATCGGCAAGCGCACCGGCTCGGTGAAGTTCAACAACCAGGAGATCATCCGCGCGACCTCCGACAAGATCGCGCGCATGGGCGTCGCCTTCTGTCCGGAAGAGCGGGGCATATTCTCCAGCCTCGACGTCCGCGAGAATTTGATGCTGCCGCCGGTTGTCCGCGAAGGCGGTTTGCCGCTCGACCAGATCTTCGAGCTGTTCCCGAACCTGAAGGAGCGGCTGAACAGCCAGGGCACCAAGCTGTCGGGCGGCGAGCAGCAGATGCTGGCGATCGCGCGCATCCTACGCACCGGCGCGAGCTTCCTGATGCTGGACGAGCCGACCGAGGGTCTTGCACCCGTCATCATCCAGCAGATCGGCCATACCATTGCGCGGCTCAAGAAGGAGGGCTTCACGATCCTCCTGGTCGAGCAGAACTTCCGCTTCGCTTCCACCGTCGCCGACCGCTATTACGTAGTCGAGCACGGCAAGATCATTGACGGGTTTTCCAATTCGGAGCTTGCCGCCAACATGGACAAGCTCCACACCTATCTCGGTGTGTAGCCGAGCAGGCCGGACGATCGAGAGTAACTATCAAAGGAATATTGGGAGGTCGGATTATGAAGCACAGCATTTCGGCAATGTTGCTCGGGACGGCCCTGGCGCTCGGCGCGGCAGGCGGCGCGGTCGCGCAGGACAAGAACATCAAGATCGGCGTGCTGACCGACAATTCAGGACTTTATGCCGATCTCGGTGGCGCCGGCTCGACCGTCGCCGCACAGATGGCGATCGAGGATTCCGGGCTCGCTGCCAAGGGCTGGAAGCTCGACCTGATCTCCGCCGACCATCAGAACAAGCCCGACATCGGCTCCACGATTGCTCGGCAATGGATCGACGTCGAGAAGGTCGACATCTTCATGGATGTCCTGAACTCCGGCGTTGCGCTGGCGGTGAACAATATCGTCAAAGAGAAGAATTCCATCCTGATCAACACAGGTGCGGCGACGTCGGATCTCACCAACGCGCAATGCTCGCCGAATACGGTCCACTGGGTCTATGATACCTATATGCTGGCCAACAGTACCGGGCAGGCGCTGGTGAAGGCGGGCGGCGACACCTGGTATTTTCTCACCGCGGACTACGCCTTTGGCCATGCCCTCGAGCGCGACACCGCCGCGGTGGTGGTGAAGTCGGGCGGCAAGGTGATCGGCAACGTCAAGCATCCCCTGAATACCGCTGACTTCTCGTCCTTCCTGCTTCAGGCGCAGGCCTCCAAAGCCAAGATCATCGGCATGGCGAATGCCGGCGGCGACACCACCAACACCATCAAGCAGGCGTCCGAGTTCGGCATCGTCTCGGGCGGCCAGAAGCTTGCGGGTCTGCTGCTCTTCATCACCGACGTGCACTCGCTCGGTCTGAAGGTGGCGCAGGGCTTGAATTTCACCGAGACCTTCTATTGGGACATGAACGACGGCACGCGCGCCTTCTCCAAACGCTTTTCCGAGCGGATGAAGAACAAGGCGATGCCCTCGATGGTGCAGGCCGGCGTCTATTCGGGCCTGCTGCACTACTTCAAGGCGCTGGAGGCGATGGGCGGCAATCCGCATGACGGGGCCAAGGTGGTCGCCAAGATGAAGGAGATGCCGACCGACGATGCGTTGTTCGGCAAGGGAACGATCCGTGCGGACGGTCGCAAGCTGCATCCGGCCTATCTGTTCGAGGTCAAGAAGCCCGAGGAATCCAAGGGCCCCTGGGACTATTACAAGCTGATCGGCACGACCCCCGGCGACCTGGCCTTCCGGCCGCTGTCGGAAAGCGCCTGTCCGCTGGTGAAGAAGTAACGGTGAACGATGCGGGCCGGCGCGCAACGGCGCCGGCCTGTCTTTGAGGAATAGAAGGGACCGGGTGCGGGATCGATGCAGGCTCTCTACGCTCAGCTACTGGTGGGACTGATCAACGGCTCGTTCTACGCGCTGCTCAGTCTCGGGCTTGCCGTCATCTTCGGCATGCTCAACATCATCAATTTCGCCCACGGCGCGCTCTACATGATGGGCGCCTTCGTCGCCTATTTCCTGTTGAACCTTGGTGGCATCAATTATTGGTGGGCGCTGCTGCTGGCGCCGATCATCGTCGGCATCTTCGGCATGATCCTGGAACGGACCATGCTGCAATGGCTAACCGGGCTCGATCATCTCTACGGCCTGCTCCTGACCTTCGGCATCGCGCTGATCGTGCAGGGCGTGTTCCAGAACTATTTCGGCTCCTCGGGCCTGCCTTACGCCATTCCCGAGCAGCTCAGGGGCGGCATGAATCTCGGCTTCATGTTCCTGCCGATCTACCGCGGCTGGGTCGTCGTGTTCTCGCTGGCGGTGTGCCTTGCGACCTGGTTTCTCATCGAGAAGACGCAGCTCGGCGCCTACCTGCGCGCCGCCACTGAAAATCCGACGCTGGTGCGTGCCTTCGGCATCAACGTGCCGCGCATGATCACGCTCACTTACGGTCTCGGCGTCGGCCTTGCCGCGCTTGCCGGCGTGCTCTCGGCGCCGATCAACCAGGTGCGGCCGCTGATGGGTGCCGACCTCATCATCGTCGTGTTCGCGGTGGTGGTGATCGGCGGCATGGGCTCGATCATGGGCTCCATCATCACCGGCTTTGCGCTCGGCGTGATCGAGGGCCTGACCAAGTATTTCTACCCCGAGGCCTCCAACACCGTCGTGTTCGTGCTGATGGTGCTGGTGCTGCTGGTGAAGCCGACGGGATTGACGGGAAGGGCGGCCTGAGATGACAACCCTGACGGACGACACGCTTCCTGTGACCCCGCGCGCAATGCGCGACGAGATGATTGTATTCGCAGTGATGGCGCTGCTGCTCGCAGCGGTGCCGTTCACGGGCGTCTATCCGTTCTTCGTGATGCAGGCGCTGTGCTTTGCGCTGCTCGCCTGCGCCTTCAATCTGCTGGTCGGCTATGGCGGCTTGCTGTCGTTCGGCCACGCGATGTTTCTGGGCACGGCCGGCTATTGCAGCGCGCATGCGCTGAAGGTCTGGGCGCTGCCGCCCGAGCTCGGCATTCTCGTCGGCGTCGCCGCGGCGTTCGTGCTCTCGATCGTCACCGGCTACATCTCGATCCGACGCCAGGGCATCTATTTCTCGATGATCACGCTGGCGCTGTCGCAGCTCCTGTACTTCATCTATCTCCAGGCCCCGTTCACCCATGGTGAGGACGGCATCCAGGGCATCCCGCAGGGACGCATGTTCGGCGTGCTCGATCTGTCCAAGCCGACGGTGCTGTACTATGTCGTGCTGGTCGGCTTCCTCGCCGGCTTCCTCCTGATCTTCCGCATCATCAACTCGCCGTTCGGCGAGGTGCTGAAATCGATCCGCGAGAACGAGCAGCGCGCGATCTCGCTCGGCTACCGCACCGACCAATACAAGTTCCTGGCCTTCGTGCTGTCGGGGACGCTCGCCGGACTTGCCGGTGCGCTGAAGGTGTTCGTGGCGCAGAACGCTTCGCTCACCGACGTGCACTGGACGATGTCGGGCGAGGTCGTGCTGATGACGCTGGTCGGCGGGCTCGGCACCGTTTTCGGTCCCGTGGTCGGCGCCTTCGTGATCATCGCCATGCAGCAATATCTGGCCGGCTTCGGCCAGTGGGTGACGGTGATCCAAGGCGCGATCTTCGTGGTCTGCGTGCTCACCTTCCGCCGCGGCGTCGTCGGCGAAATCGCGCATTACTTCCGGCGATCGCTCTAAGTAACTGGTATTGCATCAGTTTCATTGATGCATGAAAGCGGTGGATGATCCGGCTCCGCGGGCGTGAGGCGACACGCGCGCGGATCGAAAATGGTCTATGACAGTTTTGTGACAGCCCTTGCGGGCCTGACCATTTTCCAACCGGTAGTTTGTCCCCATGATGCGATGGTTTCGTGCGTTCCTGCCCAGGGAAGAGCGGTTCTTCGACCTGTTCGACCGCCATGCCCAGACCGTGATCCAGGGCGCGGTCGCGCTCCAGGGCATGCTCAACGGGGGCGAGGAGACGCCGGTCTATTGCCAGCGCGTCAACCAGTTCGAGAACGACGCCGACAATATCACCCGCGAGGTGCTGACGGCGGTGCGCCGCACCTTCATCACCCCGTTCGACCGCGGCGACATCAAGAACCTGATCACGTCGCTGGACGATGCCATCGACCAGATGCAGCAGACGGCCAAGGCCGTGATGCTGTTCGAGGTGCGCAGTTTCGAGCCGCCGATGCGCGAGATCGGCGGACTCTTGATCGAATGCGCCAATCTGGTCGGCCGTGCGCTGCCGCTGATGCAGGAGATCGGCAAGAACGTCGCCATGCTGACCGCGATCACCGAGGAGCTCGGCAAGCTCGAGGGCCGTGTCGACGATCTCCACGACATCGGCCTGAAGGAGCTGTTCCTCAAGCATCGCGACGGCAATGCGATGGACTTCATCGTAGGCGTCGAGATTTACGACCATCTCGAGAAGGTCGCCGACCGCTTCGACGACGTCGCCAACGAGATCAACAGCATCGTCATCGAGCAAGTGTAGGGCAGGGCCGCCGTGGATGCTGCGTTGGCTTTTCCCGTCCTGGTCGGCCTGATCGCCGTCGCGCTGCTGTTCGATTTCCTGAACGGCCTGCACGACGCCGCCAATTCGATCGCGACCATCGTTTCGACCCGCGTGCTGCGACCGCAATTCGCGGTGTTCTGGGCCGCGTTCTTCAATTTCATCGCCTTCCTGGTGTTCGGGCTGCACGTCGCCCAGACCATCGGCACCGGCATCATCGATCCTGCGGTCGTCGACGCCCAGGTGATCTTCGCAGCCCTCGTCGGCGCCATCGTCTGGAACCTCGTGACCTGGGCGCTCGGCATTCCATCGTCGTCGTCGCACGCGCTGATCGGCGGGCTCGTCGGCGGCGGCTTGGCCAAGGCCGGTATTTCGGCCGCGGTGTGGAGCGGCCTGTCCAAGACCGTGCTGGCGATCGTGCTGTCGCCGCTGGTTGGCTTCCTGCTCGCAATGGCGCTGGTTGCGATCGTGTCCTGGGCCTCGGTGCGCTCGACGCCGTTCGCGGTCGACCGCGCCTTCCGCATCCTGCAATTCGTCTCCGCTTCGCTCTATTCGCTCGGCCATGGCGGCAACGACGCGCAGAAGACCATGGGCATCATCGCGGTGTTGCTCTATTCGCAGGGCCATCTCGGCAGCGAGTTCTCGGTGCCGTTCTGGGTGGTGCTGTCGTGCCAGGCGGCGATGGCGCTGGGCACGCTGATGGGCGGCTGGCGCATCGTCCGCACCATGGGCCTGCGCATCACGAAATTGACCCCGATGCAGGGCTTTTGCGCCGAGACCGGGGGCGCGGTGACTCTGTTCATGGCGACCTACCTCGGGGTTCCTGTCTCGACCACCCACACCATCACCGGCGCCATCGTCGGCGTCGGCGCCGCCCGCCGCGTCTCGGCCGTGCGCTGGAACGTCGCAAGCTCCATCGTCTATGCCTGGGTGATCACGATCCCGGCCTCAGGCATCGTGGCCGCGCTGACCTGGTGGGTGGTCCAGCTCGTCAAGTGACGAGCTTCAGTCCGATGATGCCGGCGACGATCAGGCCGATGCTGGCGAGGCGGAAGGCCGTCGCCGGCTCGCCGAACAGAACCATGCCGAGCGTCGCGGTGCCGACCGCGCCGATGCCGGTCCAGACCGCATAGGCGGTTCCGACGGGCAGGGATTTGAGCGCAAATCCGAGCAGGATGACGCTGCCGGCCATGGCCGCGAGCGTGACCGCGGACGGGACAAGCTTGCTAAAGCCCTCGGTGTATTTCAGGCCGATGGCCCAGGTGATCTCGAGGAGACCGGCGACGAACAGGATGCTCCAGGCCATGACGACCCTCCATTCAAGGCAGGGTCGTCCCCGCGGCTGGTGTGCTGATGGGCAGGGAGGTCGTCCTCCCAAAAGGGGGATATGGGGCTGGCCGGAAACCTTCGCAATCACCAAATGAGGCTTGATCAGGCCCGTTTTCCCTGCCACACGCTCCCGCCATGTCCGACATCGCCGCCACCACAGCCGAATCGCCGGCCCGTTCCCCGCTTGCCGCCGAGGTGGCGAGGCGGCGGACCTTTGCGATCATCTCCCATCCCGACGCCGGCAAGACCACGCTGACCGAAAAGCTGCTGCTGTTCGGCGGCGCCATCAACCTCGCCGGCCAGGTCAAGGCCAAGGGCGAGCGGCGCAACACGCGTTCGGACTGGATGAAGATCGAGCGCGAACGCGGCATCTCGGTGGTGACCTCGGTGATGACCTTCGAGTTCGAAGGCCTCGTCTTCAACCTGCTGGACACGCCGGGCCACGAGGACTTTTCGGAAGATACCTATCGCACGCTGACGGCGGTCGATTCCGCCGTGATGGTGATCGACGCGGCCAAGGGTATCGAGGCGCGCACCCGAAAGCTGTTCGAGGTGTGCCGTCTGCGCGACATCCCGATCATCACCTTCATCAACAAGATGGACCGCGAGAGCCGCGACGTGTTCGAGCTGCTCGACGAGATCGAGAAGACGCTGGCGCTCGACACCACGCCGATGACCTGGCCGGTCGGCCGCGGCCGCGACTTCCTCGGCACCTATGACGTCGTCAATGGCGGCGTGCGCCTGCTCGAAGGCGGTGGCGCCAAGACCGGCGCGGCGCTCGAGATCGAGATCGAAGAGCTCGCCAAGCTCAACGCCAATCTCGATGTCTCCGCCGTGAAGGACGAGCTCGAGCTCGTCACCGAGGCGTCGAAGCCGTTCGAGCTGGACGCGTTCCGCGAGGGACATCTGACGCCGGTCTATTTCGGCAGCGCGCTGCGTAATTTCGGCGTCGGAGACCTCCTGGAGGGCCTCGGCAAGTTTGCGCCCGAGCCGCGCGCGCAGGACAGCGACCAGCGCAAGGTCGAGGCCACCGATCCGCGCATGAGCGCCTTCGTGTTCAAGATCCAGGCCAACATGGATCCCAACCACCGCGACCGCATCGCGTTTGCGCGCCTGTGCTCGGGCAAGCTCAGCCGCGGCATGAAGGCCAAGCTCGTGCGCACCGGCAAGAGCATGCCGCTGTCGAGCCCGCAATTCTTCTTCGCGCAGGACCGCTCGGTCGCGGACGAAGCCTTCGCCGGCGACGTCGTCGGCATTCCCAACCACGGCACGCTGCGCATCGGCGATACGCTGACCGAGGGCGAGGATTTCAACTTCGTCGGCGTGCCGAGCTTCGCGCCGGAAATCGTCCGCCGTGTCCGTCTCACCGACGCGATGAAGGCGAAGAAGCTGAAGGAAGCGCTGCAGCAGATGTCGGAAGAGGGCGTGGTGCAGGTGTTCCGCCCCCGCGACGGCGCCCCGGCGCTGGTCGGCGTGGTCGGCGCGCTGCAGCTCGACGTGCTCAAGGCCCGGCTCGAGGCGGAATATTCGCTGCCGGTCGAGTTCGAGGTCAGCGAGTTCCAGCTGGCGCGCTGGGTCTCCTCGGAGGACCGCAAGAAGCTCGACAGCTTCATCGCCGCGAACAATTCGAGCATTGCCGACGATGTCGATGGCGATCCCGTCTATCTCGCCCGGAACGAGTTCTACCTCGGCTACACCCGGGAGCGTGCCGAGGGCATCGAGTTCAGCAACGTCAAGGATGTCAAGAAGAAGGGGTAATGTTTCCCAGACCTTTTCCGTGAAGCAGGACAGCGAGGTCGACGGTCATGAGGCGGCGCGAATTCATCATGCTCGTTGCAGGCGCGGCGGCCTATCCGCTGAGCACATCCGCGCAGGGGAATGTGCGGCGGATCGGTGTGTTGGCGGGAGGCAGGTCGAGCGATCCGGAGAGCCAGGCCGGCTACCAGAAACTGAGACAGCGTCTGGGCGAGCTCGGTTGGGAACAGGAGCGCAACATCCATATCGAGTATCGCTGGTGGGCCGGCGATCCGAATGTCGCCGATGCCCAGGCGGCGGAGCTCGTGAAGTGGGGGCCGGATGTGCTTCTGGCAATCGGCACTCCCTCTGTGGAAGCCCTGAGGCGACGCGCGCCGACCTTGCCGATCATCTTCACGGTCGTTGCCGATCCCGTGGGTGCCAGTTTCGTCCAAAGTCTGGGCAAGCCGGGCGGAAATATCACGGGGTTCACGACCTTCGAGCCTGAAATGGCGGGCAAGTGGCTGCAATTGCTCAAGCAGGCGGCACCCGCGATACGGAGGGTTGCCGCAATCTTCAATCCGCGAACGGCGCCCATGATCTTGATGCCGTCCGTGAAGGCGGCCATTCCGGCAGTCCAGCTCCAGCTCGTTCCGGCGCCGGCGCACAACGCCGCCGAGCTCGAACAGGCGATCTCCCGCTTTGCAGAGCAGCCAGACGGCGGGCTGCTGATCTTTCCCGACGCATTTCCACTCGTTCATCGGCAATTGATTCTGAACTTGGCGGCCGCGCATCGTCTGCCGGCGATGTATCCGTTCCCGTCCTTCGTCACGGACGGCGGGCTGATGTCTTACGGAGTCTCGATCACGCAGCTCGTCGGTCGCTCGGCGGATTATGTCGACCGCGTCTTGAGAGGAACCCGTCCCGCAGACTTGCCAGTCCAACAACCGAATGAATTCCAGTTCCTGCTCAATCTCAAGACAGCCAATGCGTTGGGGCTGAATTTACCGCCCACGCTGGTGGCGCAAGCGGATCAGATTGTCGAGTGAAGCGAACCATCGCGGCCAGCCTTGAAGCTTTCATAGCCGTCGCCACCTGTTGCAAATGCCATTGCGGTCCCGGTACATGTGGCGCTGCATTCTTGTTCTTGCCTTGCTGGCAATGACCTCGATCGCCGCCGACGCGCAGCGACGCCAGATCAATCCGATTCCGTTCGCGCACGAGCCTTGCAGCGTGCTCGACGGCGAGCCCTGCACGCCATCCTATTGCAGCCCGCTCGAGCCCGGCCCCTGTATTCCCGAGATCGACTACCCTTACGGCCAGAACCTCCAGCTCACGATCGAGAGCGTGCCTGCCGAGGCCGACCGCGCCAAATACCGGAAGCCCGATCACGATCTCGACACGATCGGCGACCTCTTCGCCGCGCTGCGCAGCTGCTGGTCGCCGCCATCGGACCATGCGCGCGCAGGCATGCAGATGTCGGTACGCTTCAGCTTCAACAAGACCGGCGGCCTGATCGGCCCGCCGCGCCTCACATACGCGACTGCGGGCGTGCCGGCGGACACCCGGACGACCTATCTGAACGCCATCAATGCATCGCTGAAGGCCTGTCTGCCGCTGAAATTGACCAGCGGGCTCGGCGGGGCGTTGGCCGGGCGGCCCATCGCGATCCGTTATGTCGACAATCGGGAGCTCGGCAAATAGCGCGCGAGTTGCGAGCATCGGCCGATCGATGATACTTCAGTGGCGGGGGCTGCTTTGCGGGGAGGATGTCGTGGGTCTGCTGGTCATGATCCTGGGGCTGGTGCTGTTTTTTGCATCCCATATTTTCACAACCAGACGGAAGGCCCGCGCGCAGGCGATCGCGAGGCTGGGCGAGGGGACTTACAAGCTCCTCTATTCGGCGGTCTCACTCGCGGGGCTGGCGCTGATCATCTGGGGCTATGCCCACTACCGCAGCTCCGGCTGGATCGACGTCTGGTATCCGCCGAAGGCGATGAAGCACATCGCGTTGGCCTTGATGCTGCCTGCAGTCATCCTCGTGGTGGCGTCCTACATGCGTGGCCGCATCTATGCGACGTTGAAGCATCCGATGCTGGCCGGCATCAAGCTGTGGGCGGCGGCGCATCTGCTCGCCAATGGCGATCTCGGCTCCATCGTCCTGTTCGGCTCGTTCCTCGCCTGGGCGGTCTATGACCGCATCTCGCTGAAAGCTCGCACCGACGCCGGTGCCCCGCCGATTCCGGTCGGCGGCCCCACCAACGATCTGATCGCGGTCGCGGTGGGCGTGGTCGCCTATCTGGCCCTGGCCTTCGCCTTCCATCCGGTGGTGATCGGTGTGCCCGTGATCGGGGTCTAGCCGATCGGCGCAAGACGGGGCTCGCCTGACCGTGCGGGGAAGATAACGAGAGCAACAAGCCGAGGGCATCCCATGGACTGGTCGCAATCTCAGATCCCGCCGATGCGGCTCGAGTCGCGTTTTGGCGAGCGGGTGGTGCCGGCATTTTGCGATCGGCCATCGAGCCTCTGGGCGATGATCGCGGAGGCGCGCGGCCGCAATGCCGATGGCGAAGCCTTGATCTGCGGCAATGTCCGTCTGAGCTGGCGGCAGGCAGCGGAGCAGGCGGCACGGATCGCTGCGGGATTGCGTAAGCTCGGATTGCAGCGTGGCGATCGCGTCGCCATCCTGCTCGGCAACCGCATCGAGTTTCCGCTGCTGCTGTTTGCCGCGGCACATGAGGGGCTGGTGACCGTGCTGCTCAGCACGCGCCAGCAGAAGCCGGAGATCGCCTATGTGCTCGCCGATTGCGGCGCGAAGATCCTGATCCACGAGGCCTCGATCGCCGAGCGACTGCCCGACGCAAAGGACGTGCCCGATGTGATCCGTCGCATTGCCATCGATGACGATGCCGCGCGGTCGAGCTTCTCTTCGCTCGCCGAAAACGCTCCGGCATCGGCACCGATCGAGGTGAGCGAAGAGGACACCGCGATGATCCTCTACACCTCCGGCACCACGGGCAAGCCGAAGGGCGCGATGCTGGCCCATTGCAACATCGTCCATTCCTCGATGGTGTTCGTATCCTGCCTGCAATTGACGGAAGCCGATCGCTCGATCGCAGCTGTGCCGCTCGGCCATGTCACCGGAGTCGTCGCCAACATCACGACGATGATCCGCTGCGGCGGGACGCTGATCATCATGCCCGAGTTCAAGGCCGCCGATTACCTCAAGCTCGCCTCGCGCGAGCGCGTCACCTACACGGTGATGGTGCCGGCGATGTACAATCTCTGCCTGCTCCAGCCCGATTTCGATGGCTATGATCTCTCGAGCTGGCGCATCGGCGGTTTCGGCGGCGCGCCGATGCCGGTCGCCACCATCGAGAAGCTCAAGGCGAAGATTCCGGGCCTGAAGCTGATGAACTGCTACGGCGCGACCGAGACGACCTCGCCCTCGACCATCATGCCGGGCGAGCTGACCGAGCGCCATATCGACAGCGTCGGCCTGCCGTGTCCCGGCGCGCGTATCGCTGTGATGGGCCCGGACGGGCGCGAGCTGCCTCCCGGCGAGATCGGCGAGCTCTGGATCCAGAGCGCCTCCGTGATCAAGGGCTACTGGAATAACCCGAAGGCCACCGCCGAAAGCTTTACGGGCGGATTCTGGCATTCAGGTGATCTCGGCTCGGTCGATGCGGAAGGCTTCGTTCGCGTGTTCGACCGGCAGAAGGACATGATCAATCGCGGCGGCCTGAAGATCTATTCGGCCGAGGTCGAATCCGTGCTGGCCGGCCATCCCGCCGTGGTCGAGAGCGCGATCATTGCCAGGCCTTGCCCGGTGCTGGGCGAGCGCGTCCACGCCGTGGTGGTGACGCGACAGCCGGTAACCGATACGGACCTGCGCGCCTGGTGCGCCGAGCGCCTGTCCGACTACAAGGTTCCCGAAACCATGGCGATCACGGCAGACCCGCTGCCGCGCAACGCCAACGGCAAGGTGCTGAAGCGCCAGCTGCGGGAGCTGCTGGGAGCTTGAGCCGGGCAGGGGCATCCGGGATGTCCCGGGTGGTTAACGCCTTGATCGGGCTCGCTTTGCCTTGCCACCGCCATATCGTTAGGCTACCTCGCCGCCACACGGGGACGGGATTCCTGACGCGAACGCTTTGGCGCGCGCACCCGGACGGGCATGGGATTGGCATAAGTGTCTGAATTATTTGACGAAGTCAACGAGGAAGTACGTCGCGAACAGTTCAAGAAGCTGTGGGACAAGTATTCGATCTACTTCATCGCGCTGATGGTGCTGATCGTCGCCGGCGCCGGTGGCTGGCAGGGTTATAGGTATCTGGAGGCCCAGAAGGCCGCCGCGGCCGGCGCCGCTTTCGAGAAGGCCGCCGAGCTGTCCGAGCAGGGCAAGCACGAGGACGCCGAGAAAGCCTTCACCGAGCTCGCCGCCAAGGCGCCGTCCGGCTATCGCACCCTGGCGCGGCTGCGTGCTGCGGCCGAGGCCGCGAGCCGCGATCCCAAGGCGGCCGCGAAGATGTATGACGACATCGCCGCCGACCGCAGCATTGGCGGCGAGTGGCAGGATCTGGCCAAGATCCGCGCCGCGGGGCTCCTGCTCGACAGCGCCGGCTATGCCGACATCCAGCAGCGGCTGGAAGCTTCCGCCGCGCCGAAATCGACCTTCCGCCACACCGCCCGCGAGATGCTGGCGCTGTCGGCCTGGCGTAACAACGACATGACTGCAGCCCGCAAATGGCTCGAGGCGATTGACGGAGACGGCGAAACGCCGCCCGGCCTGCGCTCTCGCGCCGAGGCGCTCCAGGCTTTGTTGCCACCCGTCGCCAAAAGCTGACGACGGTTCTCTGACGTAACGAGACACCAAGATGCGCCGCACGCCACGCTTGATCGCAGCCGCCTTCCTGATCGCCTTCACCGGCGCCCTGGGCGGCTGCTCCAGCTTCGATCCGAGCGATCTGCTCGACTTCCTCGACACCAAGAAGAAGCTGCCGGGCGACCGCAAGCCGGTCTTCCCCGAGGGCGTGCCGGGGCTCGAGCAGGGCGTGCCGAGGGATCTCTACAAAGGCGCACAGCAGCAGCAGCCCGATCCCAATGCACCTGCGGTCGCGGCATTGCCTGCCGAGCCGGAGCCGGCCAAGCCGGCGAAGGGGGCCAAGGCAAAGCAGACCAGGCAGCCCGCCACGGCCGCTGCGCCAGCCGAAGCACCCGCTGGCGAGTTCGACGGCGAGGCGCAGCCGGAGGCAGCGCCGGCGACGTCCGCTCCGCCGCCCAAGCACAAGATCGTCCGCAGGCGCACCACCGCGCCGCCGCCAGATCAGCCGGCCCAGCAGGCGCAGCCGACCCAGCAGGCGCAGCCGACCAAGCCCCCGCAGCAGCAATCGCAGAGCGCCTTCCCGGCACCGCTGCCGAGCGGCAGCTTCTCGCGCTAGAGCATGATCCGGACCCGGAGGGCCGCGTTAGCGCAAAGTGTGAAGCGGTTTTCCGAAAAGATCATGCTCAAACAATATTTCCCGTTGCATTGACAGGCGCAGCCCCGGCAGCGCACGAATGACCGATGTCCTTCACGATCGCCATCATCGGCCGGCCCAATGTCGGCAAGTCGACGCTGTTCAACCGCCTGGTTGGGCAGAAGCTCGCGCTGGTCGATGACCTGCCGGGCGTCACCCGCGACCGCCGCGAAGGCGAGGCCAGGCTCGGTGATCTCCGCTTCACCATCATCGATACCGCCGGCCTCGACGAGGGCGCCAAGGGCTCGCTGACCGCGCGCATGCAGGAGCAGACCGAGACCGCGATCGCGCAGGCCGACGCGCTGTTCTTCGTGGTCGACGCCCGCATCGGCCTGACGCCGACCGATCGCGCCTTCGCCGATTTCGCCCGCAAGGCCGACAAGCCGGTGCTGCTCATCGCCAACAAGAGCGAGGGCAAGCACGGCGATGCCGGCGCAATGGAAGCGTTTGCGCTCGGCCTCGGCGATCCCATCCAGATCTCGGCCGAGCATGGCGAGGGCATGGGCGAGCTTTACGACGCGCTCGCGAGGCTAATGCCCGAACCCGTCGACGAGGATGAGGACGAGGATGATGCGGAGCTTTCCGAGGAAGAGGCCGCGACGCGCCCGATCCGGGTCGCGATCGTCGGCCGGCCCAATGCCGGCAAGTCGACGCTGATCAACCATCTGCTCGGCGAGGAGCGGCTGCTGACCAGCCCCGAGGCCGGCACCACGCGCGATTCCATCGCAGTCGAGATCAACTGGAAGGGCCGCGATTTCCGCGTCTTCGACACCGCGGGCCTGCGCCGGCGCTCGCGCATCGAGGAGAAGCTGGAAAAGCTCTCGGTTGCGGACGCACTGCGCGCGGTGCGCTTTGCCGAGGTGGTCGTGCTGATGATGGATTCGCAGAACCGCTTCGAGGAGCAGGATCTGCGCATCGCCGACCTGATCGAGCGCGAGGGACGGGCGGTCGTGCTCGCCGTCAACAAATGGGATCTGATGGAGACCAAGGGCGGCGGCGCGATCTCCGGCCTGCGCCGCGATGCCGATCATTGGCTGCCGCAGCTCAAGGGCGTGCCCATCGTCGCCGTCTCGGGCTTGATGGGCGAGGGCATCGATCGCCTGATGCAGGCGATCCAGGACGCCTATGCGATCTGGAACAGGCGCGTGCCGACCTCGGCGCTCAATCGCTGGTTCGAGCAGGCGATCCAGGCCAACCCGCCGCCGGCGGTCTCCGGCCGCAGGCTGAAGCTGAACTACATCACGCAGACCAAGGCCCGGCCGCCGAGCTTCGTGCTGTTCTGCTCGCGCGCGGACGCCGTGCCGCAATCCTACTTGCGCTATCTCACCAATTCCATGCGCGAGACCTTCGAGCTGCCGGGCACGCCGGTGCGCATCACGCTGCGCGAGAAGGCCAATCCCTTCGCGCGCAAGCGCAAGCGGCCATCGTGAGCGACGGTGCCGGCGAGGCGGTGGTGCAGGACGCAGCGCCGGCCCCGCGCGGCGCGGTCGCCTTCATCTTTGTCACGATCCTGCTCGACATGGTCGCGCTCGGCGTGATCATGCCGGTCCTGCCGAAGCTGATCGAAAGCTTCGTCGACAACGACACCGCACATGCCGCGCGCATCTTCGGCCTGTTCGGCACCGCCTGGGCCTTGATGCAGTTCGTGTTCTCGCCGGTGCTTGGTGCGCTGTCCGATCGTTTCGGACGCCGGCCGGTGGTGCTGCTGTCGAATTTCGGGCTCGCAGCCGATTACGTCTTGATGGCGCTGGCGCCGTCGCTTGTGTGGCTGTTCATCGGCCGCGTGATCTCCGGCATCACCTCGGCGAGCATCTCGACCGCCTTCGCCTATATCGCCGACATCACGCCGCCGGAACGGCGTGCGGCGGTCTTCGGCCGGATCGGCGCGGCCTTCGGCGCCGGCTTCATTTTGGGGCCAGCGCTCGGCGGCCTGCTCGGCGACATCGATCCGCGCCTGCCGTTTTGGGCCGCGGCGGCCCTGAGCTTCGCCAACGCGCTCTATGGCCTGTTCGTGCTGCCGGAGTCGCTTGCGCCCGACAAGCGCGCGCCGCTGCGCTGGCGCAGCGCCAATCCGCTCGGGGCGCTGCATCTGCTGCGCTCCGACGCGCTGCTGGCCGCGCTGTCGATCGTCAACTTCATCGCGCAGGTCGCCCATGTCGTGCTGCCCTCGACCTTCGTGCTCTACGCGACCTATCGCTACGGCTGGGATGCCAAGACGGTGGGCTTGACGCTCGCCATGGTCGGCATCTGCGCCATGGTGGTGCAGGGCTTTGCGATCGGCCCCATCGTGCATGCGCTCGGCGAGCGCAACGCGCTCCTGCTCGGCCTCTGCTGTGGCGCGATCGGATTCGTGGTCCTCGGCGCTGCGCCGACCGGACCGCTATCGTGGCTCGGGATTCCCATTCTGGCGCTGTGGGGCATCTCTGGTGCCGCCTCGCAAGCGCTGACGACGCGGCTCGTCGCGCCGGATCAGCAGGGCCAGCTGCAGGGCGCAACCCCGCGTGCAGAGCGTGTCGCAGCTCGTCGGCCCGTTCCTGTTCACGCTGACATTTTCCTATTTCATCGGCGCCAGCGCGCCGCTGCATCTGCCCGGCGCCCCGCTCCTGTTCGCCGCGGTGCTGATGGTGGTGTGCGTGGCGATCGCGGTGCGGTCGCTGGGTGCGACCAGGACAGTCTCGTAGGGTGGGTTAGCCTCGCGGTTCGCGCGAAGCGCAAACCGCGAGGCGTAACCCACCTCTTTCATTTCCGCGGAGGCGGAAGAGGTGGGTTACGCCAGCGGACTGCGCTTTGCGCAGCCGCATGCTAACCCACCCTACGATCCTACTTCTTCACCAGCGGGCAGTCGCTGTCCTTGAGCGGCTTGGCCGCATCTTCCGGCGCGATGGTGGCGACCAGCTTGTAATAGTCCCACGGCCCCTTCGACTCCTCGGGCTTCTTCACCTCGAACAGATAGGCGGGGATGAGGCGGCGGCCGTCCTGGCGCAGCGGGCCCTTGCCGAACAGCGGATCGTCGGTCGGTAGCTCCTTCATCTTGGCGACGACCTTGGCGCCGTCACGCGGATTGCTGCCGAGCGCTTCCATCGCCTTCAGGTAATGCAGGATCTCGGCGTAGAGGCCCGCAACCGTCATCGAGGGCATCGAGCCCTTGGGCGAGACCTTCTGGAAACGCTTCGACCATTCGCGGGTCTGGTCGTTGAGGTCCCAGTAGAACGACTCGGTGAAGGTCAGGCCCTGCGCGGTCTTCAGGCCGAGCGAGTGCACGTCGTTGATGAACAGCAGCAGCGCGGCGAGCTTCTGGCCGCCCTGGACGATGCCGAACTCGGCGGCCTGCTTGATCGCGTTGGTGGTGTCGCCGCCCGCATTGGCAAGGCCGATGATCTTGGCCTTGGAGGACTGCGCTTGCAGCAGGAAGGAGGAGAAGTCGGCCGTGTTCAGCGGATGCTTGACGCCGCCGAGCACCTTGCCGCCGGTCGCCGTGACGACCGCGCCGGTATCACGCTCCAGCGCATGGCCGAAGGCATAATCCGCGGTGAGGAAGAACCAGCTGTCGCCGCCCGCCTTGGTCAGCGCCTTGCCGGTGCCGTTGGCGAGCATGTAGGTGTCGTAGGTGAAGGACACGGTGTTGGGCGTGCAGGCCTTGCCGGTGAGGTCGGCGGTGGCCGCACCCGAATTGAGCAGCACCGCATTCTTTTCCTTGACGAGGTTGCTCACCGCGAGCGCGACGCCGGAGCTCGGCGTGTCGGCGATGGCGTCGACCTTGTCGGCGTCGATCCATTGCCGGGCGATGTTGACGCCGATGTCGGGCTTGTTCTGGTGATCGCCGGAGAGCACCTCGATGGTCCAGCCCTTGGCCTTCAGGCCGGAATCCTCGACCGCCATCTTCACTGCCGCCACCGAGTTCGGGCCGCCGATGTCGGCATAGAGGCTCGACATGTCGTTGAGCACGCCGATCTTGATGGTCTTGTCTTGCGCGAAGGCGGATGTGGCAAAGCCGAAAGCGGCACAGGCCAGAAGAGCCGCGGCGCGGCGTGCGGGCATCGTCATAAAGGCTTCCTCCATTGTCAAATATGCGGACGGCTCTCTTCGGGAGCCTTATTCCAATTGACGCTCTACCGTGTCCCATGGCCGACGGCAATGCACCTAAAGCCGGATGACGCTGCGTCGTAGCGTCATCCATCGGTTAACTTTTGGGCAAAATGCGTTGAGACGCTATTTCAGCGCGTTCGATGTCGGCTTGAAATTCTAAATGTGCTTTCCGGTATCGAACTCGGCGGTACGGACATTACCGCCGGCATGACGTCCAAGGCGTCGGAGGGCAATCAGGCCGGCGCGCGGAAGCTCATCAGGGTGCGGCTCTTGTAATCGTAGAATTTGCCGGTCTCGGTCCAGTCGGGCGCGCACAGCGGCACGATGAATTCTGCGACCTGCTCGGGCGTGTCGAGCGTCGCCGGATCCTCGCCGGGCATCAGGGTGGCCCGCATGCGGGTGCGCACCGGGCCCGGATTGAACAGGTTGACGCGCAGCTTCGTGTTTGCGGTTTCCTGCGCCCAGGCACGTGCCAGCGTCTCCAGTGCGGCCTTGGAGGCCGCGTAGGGGCTGACGTAAGCGGTGGCCTTGTTGGCGGCGCCCGAGGTGATGAACACGGCGCGGCCGGCATCGGATTGCCTGAGCAGCGGTTCCATGCAGCGGATCAGCTGGAAGTTCGCGGAGACGTTCACCGCGATCACGTCGTTGAAGGTCTTCAGCTCGATATGGCCGATCGGCGAGGAGGGACCGAGCACGCCAGCATTGCCGACGAGGATGTCGAGCTTGCCATAGCGTTCGTGCAGGCCGGCGCCGAGACGGGCGATTCCGTCGGAATCGGTGAGGTTGAGCGGCACCAGGGTGGCGCTGCCGCCGTCTTTGCGGATCTCGTCGTCGAGCTCTTCCAGCCCTCCTTGCGTGCGTGCGGTGGCCACAATATGCGCGCCGGCTTTCGCCAGTGCGATTGCCGTGGCGAAACCGATGCCGCGCGAGGCGCCGGTGACGAGAGCGATACGGTTGGCGAGAGGCTTTGTCATGGCGGGGTTTTACAGCCGTGGACGGCCGGGACAAGCCCAGCCACGACGGAATTTGGCCCTCAAGCTTTAGCTACCGCCGCCCGATTGAATATTGTCGCTGTTGGTTCCGTTTCCCGAGCCGTCGGGGGTGACCTTCATGCCTTGTCTGAAGGCGAACACAACAAAGCCGACCAACATTACTCCGCAGAGAATTGCGATGGTCAGCTGCATCGGCGCGCCCTTGCGTCAGCTCGCCTCGGCCAGCAGCGACAATTGCCGCGGCTGCGGCTCGGTCTGGGTCTGGTCGGTGAGGTGGGTCGGATAGACGCCGGTGAAGCAGTGATCCGCAAACTTCGGATTAGCGGGGTCGCGGCCTGGCTCGCCCATGGCGCGGTACATGCCGTCGATCGACAGGAAGGCGAGCGAGTCGGCGCCGATGAGCTCGCGCATCTCCTCCAGCGAATGCGTCGCCGCCAGGAGGCCGCCGCGGTCGGGCAGGTCGATGCCGTAATAATCGGGATAGAGGATGGGGGGCGAAGCGAGGCGGAAGTGCACTTCCTTGGCACCGGCATCGCGCATCATGCGCACGATCTTCTTGGAGGTGGTGCCGCGCACCAGGGAGTCGTCGATCAGGATGATGCGCTTGCCTTCGATCGCGGCGCGGTTGGCCGAGTGCTTCATGCGCACGCCGGATTCGCGGATCGCCTGCGTCGGCTGAATGAAGGTGCGGCCGACATAATGGTTACGGATGATGCCGAGCTCGAACGGCACGCCGGAATACTGGCTGTAGCCGACCGCGGCCGGCACGCCGGAATCCGGCACCGGCACGACGACGTCGACCGGAACGTGGCTCTCGCGCGCGAGCTGCGCGCCGAAATTCTTGCGCACCTCGTAGACCGAACGGCCGTGCACGATGGAATCCGGCCGCGAGAAGTAGATGTATTCGAAGATGCAGGGGCGCGGCGCCATCGGCGGGAACGGCTTGTGGATGTCCTGGCCGTTCTCGTCGAACACGATGACTTCGCCGGGCTCGATGTCGCGCACGAAGCGCGCGCCGATGATGTCGAGCGCACAGGTCTCGGAAGTCAGGATCGGGCAGCCGTCGAGCTCGCCGAGCACCAGCGGGCGGATGCCGCGCGGATCGCGGGCGCCGACCAGCTTCTTGTTGGTCAGCGAGACCAGCGCATAGGCGCCCTCGATCTCGCGCAGCGCGTCGATGTAGCGCTCGATGAAGCGGACGCGCTTGGAGCGCGCCACCAGGTGCAGGATCACCTCGGTGTCGGAGGTCGATTGCATCATCGCGCCGTTCTTGACGAGCTCGCGGCGCAACGTCAGGCCGTTGGAGAGGTTGCCGTTGTGAGCGACCGCGAGACCGCCGGCATTGAGCTCGGCGAACAGCGGCTGCACGTTGCGCAGGATGGTCGCGCCGGTCGTGGCGTAGCGGACATGCCCGACCGCGACATTGCCGGGCAGGCGGTCGATCACCTCGCGGCGGGAGAAGGTGTCGCCGACGAGGCCGAGGCGGCGTTCGGAGTGGAAGCGGCTGCCGTCGTAGGAGACGATGCCGGCGGCCTCCTGGCCGCGGTGCTGGAGCGCGTGAAGGCCGAGCGCGGTGATGGCGGCCGCATCAGGGTGGCCGTAGATGCCGAAGACGCCGCATTCCTCGCGCAGCGTATCGCCTTCCAGATCGTCCTGAAGCTCAAGCGCCGCCGGGCCTGGACCGGCGTTTGGATCGAGATCAAGCAGGGCGTCCTGGTCAGGGTGTCGCATCTCGTTCTCGCCTCTCTTTTGGGGCCCTATCAACGCGCCGCAGGTTTCTCGATCAGCTTTTTCATGCCGTCACGAGCCGACTTACTGTACCCGTCGCCACTGCCCGAAGGCTGCTGCTCGGATTCAGCTTGATCATCATCTGGTTTGTTTTTCTTGAATCTCTTCAAGATGGTGTTCTCGGGGTCGTCAGGCAAGAGGGCCATCAGCCAATCGCCGGTTCCCTGCAGCACGACGCGGGACTTGGCCCCGCTGACCCAGTCGGGGCGCTGCTTGTCCGGCACCAGCCAGGTGAAGAACAGGAACGCGACCACGACGATCAAAAGCCCGCGAGCCAGCCCAAACAGGAAGCCGAGGGTCCGATCCAGCGCGCCGATCCGCGAATCCAGGATCATGTCGGAGATCCGGACCGTGATGACGGAGACCACGACCAGGGTGCCGATGAACACGCCGGCCACCACGACGACGCTCGCCACCGTGTCGTTGTTGAAATAGGTCTTGGCGGTCGGCAGCAGCTTCGAGAACGAATACAGCGTCACGATCGCCGCGGCACCCCAGGCCGCGATCGACAGGATTTCGCGCATGAAGCCGCGAACCATCGCGAGCAGGCCCGAGATCAGCATCACACCGAGCAGGATCAGGTCGAGGATGGTTACTGGCATCGGCTGGTCTGGTCCGCTCGTACTTCAAAGGTGCTCTAGCGAATCGGTGCTTGGCCGCTGCCCTAAAAGAAGGGCAGACGGCGTTCCCGGCAAGGCCGCAACCACGCAATCCCATGCTGCTTTTGTGACGGCTGTATAGCGGCGGAGGCCTCCGGCGTCACCTCCACCTAACCCTCTCCACGGCGGAATCTGGCCGGTGTGGCATTTTTCTCTGGCTGTGCGCTGGATTCGCCCCGGCGGGAGCCCCGCGCTGCGATTTCGGCGACCAGTGTCGTCAGGCTGTTCACCGCGTTCAGGGACAGTCCGGCGTCGCCGCCCGCTTCGCCCCGTGCCGATTCGGGCAGCACGGCGCGCTGGAAGCCGAGCTTTGCCGCTTCCTTCAGCCGGGCCGGGGTCTGCGCCACCGGGCGCACCACGCCCGACAGCGAGATTTCGCCGAAATAGACGGCATCGGTGGGTAACTGTGCATTAACCAGCGATGACACCAGGGCCGCGGCGGCGGCGAGGTCCGCCGCCGGCTCGTGGATGCGCAGGCCGCCAGCAACGTTCAGATAGACGTCGTGGCCGGACAGCTTGACCCCGCAGTGGGCCTCCAGCACCGCCAGCACCATTGAGAGCCGGCTCGGATCCCAGCCGACCACGGCCCGGCGCGGGGTGCCGAGCGAGGTCGGGGCCACCAGTGCCTGCAATTCGACCAGCACGGGCCTCGTGCCCTCGATGCCGGCAAAGACCGCGGTGCCGGGCGTGCCGAGGTCGCGCTCCGACAGGAACAGCTCGGAGGGGTTGGTGACCTCGCGCAGGCCGAGACCGGTCATCTCGAACACGCCGATCTCGTCGGTCGGCCCGAAGCGGTTCTTCACCGCGCGCAGGATGCGGAATTGCTGCGAGCCTTCGCCCTCGAACGACATCACCGCATCGACCATGTGCTCGACCACGCGGGGGCCGGCGATCTGGCCGTCCTTGGTGACGTGGCCGACCAGGATGATGGCGGCGCCGGTCTTCTTGGCGAAGCGGATCAGCGCCTGCGCCGAGGCGCGCACCTGCGTCACCGTGCCGGGCGCCGATTCCACCGTGTCGGTCCACATGGTCTGGATCGAGTCGATCACGATCAGCCGGGGCACCGCGCCCTCCGACAGCGTCGAGACGATGTCCTCGACCGAGGTCTCGGCCGCGAGCTGCACCGGCGCGTCCGACAGCCCGAGCCGCTCGGCGCGCAGGCGCACCTGGGCGACCGCCTCTTCGCCGGAGATGTAGACGACGCGGTGGCCGGCGCGCGCGAGCAGGCTGGTCGCCTGCGTCAGCAGCGTCGACTTGCCGATGCCGGGATCGCCGCCGACCAGCAGCACCGAGCCGCGCACGAAGCCGCCGCCGGTGACGCGGTCGAGTTCGGTCATCCCCGAGGACAGGCGCGGCGCATCCGGGCTCTTGCCGGCGAGACTCTCCAGCGCGAAGGTCCTTCCTTTGCGCTTGGAGCGGATCGACACCGGCACGCTGCCGCTGGTGTCTTCTTCCGCGAGCGTATTCCACTCGCCGCAGGACTCGCACTTGCCCTGCCAGCGGTTATAGGCCGCGCCGCAGTTCTGGCAGACGAAGGAGAGGGTGGATTTGGCCATGGGAAGCGCGAGTCGCGGGTTTCAGATGTGTTGATAGCACGGATTGGCAGGCCGATCGCCGGCGCTTCGAATATCTCAATTCGGCAGAGGAGATATACCTTTCGTTAGCCCTGCGCCGCTGTGCCCGGTGCGATTTTGCCAATTCTTAGCGGACGTGGGTCCAATCTCGGAACCAATGGGGGCGGCGAAATTGACGAGATTCCTGCAAATATTGCTCGCGGCGGGCATGGCCTGCGGCGTCTTCGGGTCCGTTGGCGGTAGCATCGCCAAGCCGCTCAACATCGTCTTCGTCAATCCCGGCAAGTCCGGCGAGGTCTATTGGGACATGGTCGCGCAGACCATGCAGGCCGCCGGCCGCAAGCTCGACGCGCATGTCGAGGTGCTGACCAGCGAGCGGAACCACCGCACCATGCAGGAGCTCGGCTTCGGCGTGGTGGCCCGTCCCGACAAGCCCGATTTCCTCATCCTGTCGAACGAGGAGTCCGCCGCCGTTCCCATCCTCGAGGCGGCCGAAGCCGCGGGCGTCAAGACGCTGCTGCTTTCGAACACGCTGATCGGCGAGGACGCGGTGCGCCTTGGACCGCCCAGGCAAAAGCTCAAGACCTGGCTCGGCGACATCACGACCGATCTTCAGACCGCGGGCGCGCGGATGGCCAATGCGCTGATCACCGCGGCGCGTGCCGAGAAATGGCAGAGCGCGGACGGCAAGATCCACATTCTCGGCATCGGTGGCGACGAGACCACGCCTGCCTCAATCGCCCGCAACGCCGGCCTCACGCTCGCGGTGGATGCTGCGTCCGACGTCGTGGTGGACCGCATGCTGTTCGCCAACTGGACGAAGTCCGAGGCCGAGCGGGTCACGGCAAACTACCTGAGCTGGGCCGCGCGCAAGCAGATCCGGCCCGCCGGGATCTGGGCCGGAAACGATCCGATGGCGCTCGGCGCGCTGCGCGCGACGATCGCCGCCGGCCTCGTGCCCGGCGAGAACATCCAGGTGGTCGGCCTCAACTGGTCGGAGGATGCGCTGCGCGAGATCAAGGCGGGCCGCATGCTCCTGACCGATGGCGGGCATTTCCTGCTCGGCGGCTGGTCCGTCATTCTCCTGCGCGATTATGCCGATGGCTGCGATTTTGCAGCCGTCTCGCCCCGCGTCGAGGTCAAGACGTCGGCGATCACGCGCGACAATCTCGCTTCGGTCGGCGACCTCATCAAGACCCGTGCGTTCGACCGGATCGACTTCGCGCGGTTCCGGGCGAAGGCCGGGCGCTGCGGCCAATATGACTTTTCCCTCGATGCGCTCATCTCGTCGCTGCCGGTCGCCGAAGGCGTTGCCGACTGATGCGCAAGGATGAGGCGATGACCGAGCCGGATCGCAACGAGCAGGCAGCGCCGCCGCGCTTGCGCTCGGTCGTCCACGCGATGATCTGGGCCACCGTGCCCGTTCTGCTGCTGGTGCAATTGCTCGCCTCCGCCGGCGTCGAGGCATCGAGCTTCTGGTCGCAGCTCAGGCAACTCGACGCCCGCATGGCCCGCGTCGCCGAGAGCCGGGCCGAGCTGATCGCCGAGCCGCTCTGGAAGATGCGCTACGACCAGGTCACGGGCGTGCTCAACGAGATCATGCACGACGAGACCATTGCGGCGGCGGCCGTCTATGACGATACCGGCGCTGCGATCGCCCGCGTGGTCGCACGCCCCCAAGGCCAGTCGGTCGCCGAAGTCTCGCACCCGATCCACTACAGCAACGGCAATATGGCCGTTCAGGCCGGCCGCATCGCCATCGCGTATTCGCGTGCGACGCTGTACGCGGATGCGGGCAGCCGCCTGATGCTGCTGCTCGTCGTCGGGCTGCTCGCAACGTTCGCGACCCTGATCGCTATGCGCATCTCCGCCAACATCTTCATCGGCCGGCCGCTCGCGGCCATGATGTCGGCGATCCAGCGCAGCAAGCAGGACGGCCGGGCCTATCCGGCCGATGTCACGTCCTCGAACGAATTCGGGCAGCTCGCGCGCGCTTTCAACGCCATGCAGCACACGACGTCGGGCGCGCTGGACCGGCTCGGGCACATGGCGACGCACGATCCGCTCACCGGGCTGCCGAACCGGCGCTCCCTGACCGAGCGCCTCGCCGTGACGAGCCAGAATGGAGGCGCGCCGGATACGCTGGTCGCGTTCTGCTTCATCGATCTCGACGACTTCAAGGGCATCAACGACACCTTCGGTCACGAGGCCGGCGATGCGTTCCTGGTCCAGATTTCGCAGCGCCTTCGTCGCGCGGTCGAAGCCGAGGATTGGGTCGCCCGGCTCGGCGGCGACGAGTTCGTCGTCATTCGCCCCGAGGTGAGCGACGAGCAGGCCGCGCACGCATTCGCTCAACGCGTGCTCGATGCCATTTCCGAGCCGATCCGCCTCCATGACAAGCAGGTGGTGCCGCGCGCCAGCATCGGCCTTGCCGTGCGCCACGCCGACGATCCGGAACTGTCGCATCTGCCGACGCTCGCCGACATCGCGCTTTATCACGCCAAGAGCAAGGCGCCCGGCACGGTCGCCGTGCTGGACGAAGCGCTTCAGCGCGACTATCGCCGCCGCAGGGATCTCGAGCTCGCAATTCCCACCGGCTTCGCCGAGGGCCAATTCGAGATCTGGTACCAGAGCCAGGTCGATCTCGATAGCCATGAGGTCGTCGGTCTGGAAGCGCTGATCCGCTGGCGCCATCCCGAGCACGGCGTGATCGGCCCCGGCGAATTCCTGCCGCTGATCGAGCGCAGCGGCAACAATGCGCGGCTGACCCGCTACGTGCTGACCGATGCCTGCCGGGCCTTGCAGCAATTGGCCGCTGCGGGCAGGCCGCAGCTGCGCATCGCGATCAATCTGCCGCCGTCCGAGCTTGCCGACCACTCGCTCGCCGCCGAGCTGCACGCGACCTGTGCGCGCTTCGGTGTCGCGGCATCGATGCTCGAGCTCGAGATCACGGAAGGGTCGCTGATCAACAACATCGCCAGCGCCTCCGAAACGCTGCATCGCCTGCGGCGCCTGGGGGCCACGATCGCGCTCGACGATTTCGGCACGGGCTACTCTTCGCTCGCCCATCTGCGCCGGTTTCCGCTCGACAAGGTGAAGATCGACAAGGCGTTCATCAGCGAGATCCCCGACAGCGCCGAGGACAAGGCCATCGTCGGCGTCATCGCATCGCTTGCCGCCACGCTGGGGCTGACCCTGGTCGCCGAAGGCATCGAGCGCGCCGAGCAGGCCGAGGCCATGCGTGAGATGGGCGTGAGGCTCGGGCAGGGTTTCCTCTATCAGCGGCCGCAGCCGCTCGGGGCCGTGCTGCAATGGCTCGACGGGCAGCCGGCCGTGGTGAGCCGCGTCGTCGCTGACGGCCCATCGATCACCCCCGAATTCGCCGTCTGAGTAGCGGCTGGGTCATGGCTGCGTTGCGGTCCAGAGCATCGAGAGCCCCGCCGCGATCATGATCGCGTCCATCAGCAGGCGGAAGGTTTCCGGCCTCAGATGCAGCACGAAGCGTTTGGCGATGAAGGCGCCCGACATCAGTGAGGCGCCCGCGATCAGACCCTTGATGAAGACCTCCCCGGTCAGGGCGCCGAAACGCTCGAAAGTCACCGACTTCGCGAAATAGAGCCCGAGCGAGGAGGCCGCTTCGGTGGCGAGGAACGCGCCCTTGGACAGGCCATAGAACAGGAACAACGGCACGCTGAGCGGCCCGGTCGAGACCACGATGCCGGTGAGATAGCCGATCAGCGCGCCGCCGATGGCGAGATGCCAGAGATTGGCCTTGAGCTCGTGCCGCGCCAGAAAGTGCCGCACCGGCACCATCGCGATCAGGAAGAGGCCGATGGTGAGATCGACGGCATGCGAGGGCAGTGCCAGCAGCGTCCGCGCGCCGAGCGCCGCCGCCGGGATGCCTGTGACCGAATAGGCCGCGCAGGCCCGCCAATCGACCTCGCGCCACCAGGCCAGGATCCGCGAAAAATTCGCCATGACGGAGGCCACCGCCATGATCGGCACGGCCTCCTTCGGCCCATAGGCATACACCAGCACCGGCATCAGCATGATCGACGAGCCGGTGCCGACGATGCCGGAGATGGTGCCGGCGACGAGGCCGACGGCGAGGACGAAGAGAAAGGCCAAAACAGCCTCCAGGAATCGGGAGAGTTTAGCCGCGGGCAGCGATGCGGGCGATCAGTCCTACGCGAGGGAGCCCATCGCGCTGCGCATGGGCATGCCGGTCTGGGCGCCGGCCTTGAGGCATTTCAAAGCCGCCGCTTCGCAACTCACTTCGAGCGCGCGTTGCAGCGACACGCCTTCGCTGATCATCGCCGCAAAGGCGCCGACGAAGGTGTCGCCGGCGCCGGTCGTGTCCACCGGCGTGATGCGCTGGGCGGGCGCCCGCAGGCGGGTGCCTTCCGCCGTCACGGCGAGCGCGCCTTGTGCGCCGGCGGTGACAATGCAGGTGAGGTTGCCGGACTTCGCGAGTCCGGCGCTTGCGGCTTCGTAGTCGGCGGACGCCAGGCCGATGGCGGTGGCGGCGTCGCGCGCCTCGTGCTCGTTGACGAGGAGATAGTCGGTGACGGCGAGAAGCTCGGTGACCATCTCACGCGTCATCTGCTCCGGAACGGGTGCAAGGTTCCAGATGACGGTGCCGGAGGCCGCGGCGGTTCTTCGGGCAGCTTCCAGCGCGTGCGCAAAGGGCACCTCCATCTGAAGCACTAGCACGGTGTCCAAATTGAACAGCTCGCTCGCAAGATCGCCGGCACGCGCCGTCATGTTGGCGCCGCTCGCCACCGTGATTGCGTTCTCGCCGGCCTGATCGACGGTGATGAAAGCGCAGCCGGTCGGCTCGTCGGCTCTGATGACGCGGTCGGCGTCGACGCCGTTGGCTCTGAGGTTCTCGATCGCGCTGTCGCCAAATCCGTCCCGGCCGACGCGGCCAGCCATGCTCACGCGTCCAGGCCCGGCGATCCGCGCGGCGGCAACGGCCTGATTGGCACCCTTGCCGCCGAAATGCGTCCGGTAGGACGGCGCCAGCACCGTTCGGCCGGGACCTGGAATCACCGGGACCTGCGCGACCAGATCGATGTTGAGCGATCCGAACACCAGGATCATGGCGGAGAGCCCTCAGCCTTCCTCGTCCATGACGCGCAGCTTCTCGACGCGGCGGCGGAAATCCTCGTCGGTGGAGAATTCGGCGGACAGGTACGACGACACGAGATCGACAGCGAGCCAGGCGCCGACGATCTGCGCGCCGATGCACATGACGTTGACGTCGTCATGCTCGACGCTCTGATGCGCGGAGTGGACGTCGTGGCAGACCGCGGCGCGGATGCCCTTCATCTTGTTGGCGGCGATCGAGGCGCCAACGCCGGTGCCGCACACCATGATGCCGCGCGCGGCTTCGCCCGACGTCACCTTCGCCGCCACGGCGCGGGCGATGTCGGGGAAATCCACCGGCTTGTCGTCATAGGAGCCGACGTCGATGACCTCGTGGCCGAGCTTGCGGATGTGGTCGATGACGGTCTGTTTGAGCGGCCAGCCGGCGTGGTCGGATCCGATGACGAGACGCATTCTTTGTCCTTCTTGATCTTTGCATTGATCGTGACAGCCGCGCGCGGCTGTCACGATGTCTTTCCCCGTGGTTCAGCTGCGCATGTCCGCCGGCAGATCGACGCCGTGGAATTTCTTGTAGATGGCGTTGAGCTTGCCGTTCTTGACGTTGTCGGTGATCCAGGCGTTGAGCTTGTCCATCAGCGGCTGCTCACCCTTCTTCAGGCCGATCGCGAGGTCGAAGGTCGCCAGCGGAATCCGGGACTCGAACACGCGCGAGGGATTCTTCACGCCGATCTGGTTGATGATTGTCGCGGACGAGCCGACGCAGTCGACCTGGCCCGACACCGCCGCCGTCACCATGGTGGCATCGTCGTCATAGCGTGCGATCTTGAGGTCCTTGTCCTTCATGTTGGACAAGGTCGTGTCCTGCGTGGTGCCGCGCGAGACGCCGATCGGCTTGTCCTTCAGGTCCGGCCAGTCCTTCACGGTCGACGATTTCAGGCAGCCGACGTCGGATTGCAGCGTCGCATAGCGCTTGGTGAAGTCGATCACCTTGGCACGCTCGGCCGTCACCGACAGGGTCGAGATGATGATGTCGGCCTTGCCGGTCAGGACGTTCGGGATGCGGGTCGCACCGGTGGTCTGGATGAATTCCAGCTCGAGGCCCCAATCCTTGGCGAGCATCTGCGCCACTTCGACATCGGAGCCCGTCGGCTTCATGGTGGAATCCATCATGCCCGAGGGCGGGATGGCGAGGTCGGTCGATATGCGGATCTTCTTCGCCTTCATGATGTCGTCGAGCAGATCGGCCGACGCGGGCGTTGCCGCCATCATGATGAGGCCGCACAACGCGGCGGCAGTCCCCAGCACCATTCTGTTGGTCATCCCTTGGTTCTCCTCTCCCTGTTATGATTTTAGGTTCCCCGTCCCCACGAATTGCGTGAGTTCGGGCGTGGTCGGCGACGTCAGGATCGAGGCAGGTCCGGTCTCGTGGACCTTGCCTCGATGCATGAACACGATCCGGTCGGCGATGCCCTTGGCGAAGCCCATTTCGTGGGTAACCATCACCATGGTCATGCCGTCAGCCGCGAGCTGTTCGATCACCTTCAGCACTTCGCCGGTGAGTTCGGGATCGAGCGCGGAGGTGACCTCGTCGAACAGCATCACCTTCGGCTGCATGGCGAGCGAGCGGGCGATTGCGGCGCGCTGCTGCTGGCCGCCCGAGAGCTGCTCGGGATAGGCGTGCAGCTTTTCATCCAGCCCGACCTGCGCCAGAACTTTTCGTGCGAGATCCTTGGCCTGCGACGTCGCCATGCCCTTCACCGCGCAGGGCGCGAGCGTGATGTTCTGCTCGATGGTGAGGTGCGGAAACAGATTGTAGCTCTGGAACACGATGCCGACGTCCTGGCGTAGCGCACGCAAGTTCACGTCGGGACGGTCGACGCGATGCCCGCAGACCACGATCTGGCCGCCGTCGACCTTCTCGAAGCGGTCGATGCAGCGCAGCGCCGTGCTCTTGCCGGAGCCGGAGCGGCCGATCAGGGCGAGCACCTCGCCACGTGCAACGGCAAAGGAGACGCCGTCGAGCACGCGGAGCGCGCCAAAGCTCTTCTGCACGTTGTGGAGCGACACGATCGGTTCGGAGGAGGGGGCGTTTTGCTGCATGTCAGGCTGGCGCGAGGTTGGACCTGCCACGTCCCATCCGCCGTTCCAGCCTCTGGCTGAACAGCGACAGGGGATAGCACATGGCGAAGTAGGTGACGGCGATGATGGCGTAGATGGCGAACGGTTCGAACAGCGAATTGTTGACGATCTGGCCCGAGCGCATCAGCTCGACGAAGCCGACCACGGACGCGAGCGAGGTGTTCTTGATGATCTGCACCATGAAGCCGACGGTCGGCGGCGTCGCGATGCGGATCGCCTGCGGCAGGATCACCTTGACCATGCGCTGGGTGCGGCTCAGCGCCAGGCCTTCGGCGGCTTCCCATTGCGGCTTCGGCACAGACTGGATGCAGCCGCGCCAGATCTCGCCGAGATAGGCCGCGACGTAGAGCGTCAGCGAGGCACCGGCCGCGACCAGCGGCGAGACCTTCAGGCCGATCGCGGCAAGACCGAAATAGCCGAGGAACAGGATGACGAGCAGCGGCGTGCCCTGGATCAACTGGACATAGATCGCACTGGCGAGCCGCACCGATTTCAGCGGCGAGATGCGTGCCAGTGCGATCACGAAGCCGACGATGCCGCCGCCGATCAGCGCGATCAGCGACAGACCAATGGTCCACAGCGCGCCCTGGCCGAGGAACATCAGGTGATTGATGTTGAGATGTCCGCCCATGGTCATCTCACAACGGCGTGCCGAGCCTGCGCCGGCGCGGAAACAGGAGGAGGCCGAGGCCCCAGAAGCCGGCACGCATCACCAGCGACAGGATGACGTAGAGCACGGCGACGATGATGTAGGTCTCGAACGCGCGATAGGTGTCCGACTGGATGTAGTTGGCGATCGCGGTGAGCTCCTCGGCCGAGATCTGCGAGCAGACCGAGGAGGCCAGCATCAGGAGCACGAACTGGCTGGTGAGCGCAGGATAGACCTTCTCGACCGCCGGCAGCAGGATGATGTGCCAGTAGATCTGGAAGCGCGACAGCGCCAGCCCCTCGGCGGCCTCGATCTGTCCGCGCGGAATCGCCTCGAAGCCGGCCCGCATGATCTCAGCAGTATAGGCGCCGACATTGATGGTCAGCGCCGCCACCGCCACCGTGAAGGCGGAGTATTTCAGGCCGAGGCTGGCGAGGCCGAAATAGACCAGGAAGATCTGCACCAGCAGCGGGGTGTTGCGGATGGTCTCGACATAGACTTTGCAGGCACCTGCAATCAGCGAATTGTGCGTGCCGCGTCCGACCGCCGCGAGCGTGCCGAGCAAAGCGCCTAGCACGGTCGCGAAGAATGCCAACTCAAGCGTGAGGACGGCGCCGGCCAGAAAGCTCGGCCAACGCTCCAGCACCGCGGGAAAGTCGAGTTGGAGGCTCATCGTTCCAGGGTCAGCCGGTGGTCTGGTTGGTCATGCGGTCATAGACGCGGAACAGCGCCTGGTTGCCGTTGCTGCCTTCGCCATGGGCGCGCGCATCGACGTATTGGCTGGTGACGAGCGCGGTGCCGGGCAGGGGCACGTTCAGGGCCTGTGCGTGCTCCTGCACGAGGCGAAGGTCTTTGAGCTGCAGATCGATCCGGAAGCCCGCGGAGACGTCGCCGGCGATCATCGCGGGGCCGAGCTTGTCCAGCATCCAGGAAGCGGCGGAGCCGCCGAGCAGCACCCGGCGCAGGACGTTGAGATCGAGGCCCGAAGCGCGGCCGAGCGCGAGCGCCTCGCAGATCGCCTGGATGTTGATGCCGCAGATCAGCTGATTGCAGAGCTTGACGGTCTGGCCGGCGCCGGATGCGCCGACATGGGTGATGGTCGTGCCCATCGCGCGGAAGAACGGCTCGGCCTTGGCGAACGTGTCCGCATCGCCGCCGGCCATGATCGAGAGCGCGGCGTTCCTGGCGCCCACCGGCCCGCCGGAGACCGGCGCGTCGATGAAGCCGACGCCTGTCTTCTGCAGGTCCGAATGGATGCGGCGGACGGCGACCGGCGAGATCGTGCTCATGTCGACGATCAGCTTGCCCGGCGGCGGGGAATTCAGCAGGCCCTGCTCGCCGTAGATCGTCGCCTCGACGTGCGGCGTGTCGGGCAGCATGGTGATGACGATATCGGTGCCTTGCGCGGCATCGGCAGGGCTTTTGGCACGCGTCGCGCCTTCCTTGACGCTGTCGGCCAGCGCGGCTTCGTTCAGATCGAAGACGCGGACCGCGTGGCCCGCCGCCTGCAGGTTGCGCACCATCTCCCGCCCCATCGTGCCGATGCCGATGAAGCCGACCTTGCCCTTGTCGTTCCGTCCCATGTCGTCAGTCCGTTTCTTGTTTAATTGGCGTCTTGATTGAAGGGCTGTGCGCGATCAGCCCGAGGCACTGGTCTTGTCGATGTCGCCGACGACGGCGCGTCTGCGGTATTCGTCGCCGATGGCGAAATGCTTGCGCAGCGTCGCATCCGCGCGCTCGGGATCGCGCGCAATGAGGGCTTCGAAGATGCGGCGGTGATCGTCGACAAGGTAGGTCTTCATCGACGGGAAGGCCTGCACCAGCTCGCGGCGGCTGCGATGCGAATGTGTCAACAGGCCCGCCATGGAGGCGTGCAGCACGCTCAGCGTCTCCGAATGTGAGGCGACGACGATCGCGCGGTGGAAGTCGAAATCCGCCATGCCGCCGGCATCGGCTTCGTCGATGGTCTCGCCGATCTTCGTCAGCGCGCGCTGCAGCCGTTCGAAATCGGCGATGTTGGCGCGCTCGCAGGCGAGCCGGATCGCCTGGCATTCGATCGCGACACGCGCCTGCATGACGTCCTCGAGCATGTCGGCCTGCTGGGCGAGGGCGAAGGTGAAGAAGTCGTTCAGCACCGAGACATCTGGCCGCGTCACGACGGTGCCGATGCGGTCGCGGATCTCGACGATCCCGAGGACGGTGAGGGCGCGCAGCGCCTCGCGGACGATTGGCCGGCTGACGCCGAGCAGGGTGGCGAGCTCGCGCTCCGAAATCAGGCGGTCGCCCGGCCTGAGCGAGCCGGTAAGCAGGCGCTCGCGCAGGAAGGCAAACACCTTCTCGAACCCCTTTTCGCCGTCGGCGGCTCGCTTGAACTCCATCCCCGTCTCTTGGTCTGATTGTGGTCAGACCAGTATGCTTACCAGGCCGCGGAGGTCAAGAGGCTTCGCTCCAAGGGATCAGCGGGGCGAACTCGATCGCGGGGCACCGCAATGATGAGGCTTCATGGCGCCGCCGTCGGCTCGCTTTGCATCTTTCGTCTGACGGCTCAGCCTTGAACGTTCGGACCGGCTCTCCTCGCGTGCTCCTGATGTTCGACGGACGCAAGGAGCTCCAGTTGGCTCGCCAGAGCGAGATAGGCGTTGGAAACGCTCAGAAGCACATTGGCGAGGCGCTTCGCCGATGTGGCATCATTCGCGCGCGCTCGATATTGCTCCGCAAGCTTGCGACAATCGTCGGGTTTGAGCATTCAGCCCCCAAAGAGAGCTGAACACCGCGTCGCGGTCCGGGTTCCTAATCGCGAGGGCCACTCTAGGTATACAGACGTCGTCGGTTGCGGCACACGCTCCGAGTTGCCAACATCCGTGCAAACCGCGATCATGGTGCAGTGACCCTCACGTCTCTCAAAAGCAACGTCCGACTCCTTTACGAGGGCGCAACGCCGGACGGCGTGCGCTTCCGTTATGCGCTGCTCATCTTCGATATCGTGACGGTGCTGTTCATTATTGCGACCTCGTTCCTGCCGCCCAGTGACATCGTCGAGACGCTCGACGTCCTGTTCGGCGTTATTCTGCTGGCCGACTTCTCCGCCCGGCTCCTGGTCGATCGGCATCCGTTTCAAAAATTCACCCAGCTCGCGACGTGGGCAGACATGGTTGCGATCGTATCCTTCCTGGCGCCGCTTGCCGGCGAGGCGGGCGGTTTTCTCCGGATCCTGCGAACGCTGGGCCTGCTTCGCGACTACCAGATGCTGGTGAGGCTGCGCATCGATTCCCCGTTCTTTCGTCGCAACGAAGAGGTCATCTTCGCCGTCACGAACCTCGCCGTTTTCATCTTCGTGATGACCGGGATCGTTTACGAGACCCAGAAGTTTCGCAACGACGAGATCCGGAACTATGCCGATGCCCTGTATTTCACCGTCACGGCGCTGACGACGACCGGCTTCGGCGACATCACGCTGGCGGGTACGTTCGGTCGTCTGATCACCGTCGTGATCATGATTTTCGGCGTGACGCTGTTCTTCAATCTCGCCCGCGCGCTCCTCAGCCCCCACAAGGTGCGGTTTCCATGCCCGACGTGCGGGCTCCAGAGGCACGATGCCGACGCGGTGCATTGCAAGGCTTGCGGCACCGTCCTCAACATTCCCGATGAAGGGGCGATCTGAAGAGCCCTCGGCGCCCCGTGAACGCCTTCGATGGTGACATCATGCCAGTGTTTTGCCCGACGGATCAACTTTGATTTCGGTTTACCCGTAAGTCATTGAGCGGACTGGGGCCAGCTACTGTGCATGGGGTTGTTTTTCAGGTTTTTGTCGGGCCGCGATCACCGCAACACCACCCACGCCGGCGCGTGATCGCTCGCGCCGTCCTCGCCGCGGATCTTCTTGTCGACGCCGGCTTTGGCGAGGCGCGGGGCGAGGGCAGGGCTGAGCAGGAGATGGTCGAGCCGCAGGCCCGCATCGCGCGGCCAGCGGTTCCGCTTGTAGTCCCAGAACGTGTAGATGCGCTCGTCCGGATGCAGCTCGCGGATCGCGTCGCACCAGCCTTGCTCGACCAGCGCGGCAAAGGCTGCGCGGCTCTTCGGCTGGATCAGCGCATCCTTGTCCCATGAGCGCGTCGGATAGATGTCGATCTCGGTGGGCGCAACATTGTAGTCGCCGGCGAGCACCACCGGCAGGTCCTGCTTGATGAAGGTGTTGGCGTGGCGCCGCAGCCGCGCGAACCAGTCGAGCTTGTAGTCGAATTTCGGTCCCGGCTGCGGATTGCCGTTGGGCAGATAGATGCTGGTGACGATGACGCCACGCACGGCGGCCTCGATGTAGCGCGCTTCGAGATCGGCAGGCTTTCCCGGCAAACGGTCGCGCGTCAGCACGGGCTCGGCATTGCGGGCGAGGATGGCGACGCCGTTCCAGGTCTTTTGTCCACGCCACACCGCGCCATAGCCGGCCCTTTCGATGGCGGCTGCCGGAAATTCGCCATCACTTGCCTTCAACTCCTGGAGCGCGACGACATCGGGCCTCGCCATTCGCAGCCATGCCAACAGATTGGGCAGACGGCGGTTGATGTTGTTGATGTTGAATGTCGCGATCTTCATCTAGAGCTACCGGCTCTGCCTTTCGTCCCCGGAGATACAATGTCCAAACTGAGCTTTGCCGCTACCGCCTTCATCGTCGCGTTCTCCGGGGCCACGGCACAGTCAGCCGAAACGCGCGGCGCGTGCAAGGCGGACTACGACAAATTCTGCGCCGGCATCGCGCCGGGCGGCGGCATCGTCGCCTGCCTCAACGCCAAGCGCGACCAGCTCAGCGCCACCTGCAAGACGGCGCTGGACAGCAGAAAGAAGAAGTAGGTGCGGATGGTTTAACTTGGCAGCGGCGGCAACGCCGACGGCTGTTCGATCGACGGTGGGGAAGGCGGCTGCCCCGCGTTCGAGGCGGGCTCCGGCTTCGTCAGCGGCTCCTCGACATTGCCATCCTTGTAGACGCGGGCATAGCGGCGGCCGAGGCTGGTCAGCACCTCATAGCCGATCGTGCCGAAATGGTGCGCGAGCTCGTCGACGGTGATGCCTTCGCCGAGCAGCGTCACCATGTGGCCGCGCCGCACCGCGTTCGGCGGCAGATCGGTGATGTCGATCGCGATCAGGTCCATGGAGATGCGGCCCGCGACAGGGCAGCGCTTGCCCGCCACGATGACATCGGCGCCGCGGGTGCCGTCATTGGAGCTGGCGGCGCGGAAATAGCCGTCGGCATAGCCGACCGCGATGATCGCCAGTTTCGTCGGCCGCCGCGCGGTCCAGGTGCCGCCATAGCCGACGGTCTCGCCGCGCTCGATGCTGCGGATCTGCACGATGCGCGCCTTGAGGTCGACCACCTGCTGCATGGGATTGTCGGCCTCCGGCGTCGGGTTGACGCCGTAGAGCGCAGCTCCCGGGCGCACCAGGTCGAACTGGAAGGGCGCGCCGAGGAAGATGCCGGAGGAGTTGGCGAGCGCCGCCGGCACGCCTGTGAACTCACTGGCGATGCTGCGGAAGGTCGCGAGCTGTCTGGCATTGATCGGGCTGTTGAGCTGCTCGGCCGAGACCAGATGGCTCATCACCAGCGTGATGCCGTGATCGCCGGCGTTGATGCGGGGGATGATGGCCTGCGCCTCCGACAGCGTCAGCCCGAGCCGGTTCATGCCGGTGTCGATGTGAACAGCGGCGCCCCCGTTCCAGCCGGTGCGGCGGCAGAACACGTCCCATTCGGCGAGCTCGTTGAGATCGCCGATCACCGGACGGCAATTGATCTTGGCGTAGTGCTCGCCGGTGTTCTGGAAATAGCCGCCGAGCACGTAGATCGTGGGCTCCGGAACGGCGGCGCGCACCTTGCGCGCTTCCTCGATGGTGGCGACGAAGAAGGTCTTGCAACCGGCCTTGCTCAGGGCGCGCGACACCTGCTCGGCGCCGCAGCCATAGGCGTCGGCCTTGATCACCGCCGAACATTCGGCCGGCACCGCGGTCTTCTCGAGCTTGCGCCAATTGGCGATGATCGCATCGAGATCGACGGTCAGCACGCCGCCGAAGGCGGCGAGCGCGGCAGCCTGGTCGGCCTCCGGGGAGAGTGGGCCGGATTGCGGGATTGATTTCGGGGCGGACGCCATTGTCATGGCGTCGTTTTACGCAAGAGACCGGCCCCGTTCAACCCGGGGAACAATCTAGTAGTCGCTGCGGTCCGGCAGCTGGCCGTCATGCGCGAGGTCGCCGAAGCGCGTGACCGAGGCATCGAAGTGCAGCTCGACGGTGCCGGTCGGACCGTGGCGCTGCTTGCCGATGATGACTTCGGCGCGGCCCACGGTGCGTTCCATGTCGGCCTGCCATTTGGCATGCTCTTCGGTGCCGGGGCGCGGCTCCTTCATGGCGAGGTAATATTCCTCGCGGAACACGAACAGCACGACGTCGGCATCCTGCTCGATCGAGCCGGATTCACGCAAGTCCGACAGCTGCGGCCGCTTGTCGTCGCGCGATTCCACCTGACGCGAGAGCTGCGACAGCGCGATCACGGGAACGTTGAGCTCCTTGGCCAGCGCCTTCAGGCTGGTCGTGATCTCCGTGATTTCCTGCACGCGACTGTCGCTGGCGCGCTTGCCCGAGCCCGACAGCAGCTGGATGTAGTCGATCACCAGGAGATCGAGGCCCTTCTGGCGCTTGAGCCGGCGCGCGCGCGCCATCAGCTGCGCGATCGACAGGCCGCCGGTGGCGTCGACGTAGAACGGCAGCGACTGCAGCTCGATCGAGACCTGCCGGATCTTCTCGAAATCGGCCTCCGTGATGCCGCCGCGGCGGATGTGGGAGGAGGGAATGCCGGTGCGCTCGGCCACGATACGCGTGGCGAGCTGGTCGGCCGACATTTCGCAGGAGAAGAAGCCGATCACGCCGCCATTGGCGGCCTTCATGGTGCCGTCGGCCTGAAGCTCCGGCACGTAGGCCTGCGCGACGTTGTAGGCGATGTTGGTCGCCAGCGACGTCTTGCCCATGCCGGGGCGTCCCGCGACGATGATGAGGTCGGAATGCTGCAGGCCGCCCATCTTGGTGTCGAGGTCGCGCAGGCCCGTCGAAATGCCCGACAGCTTGCCGTCGCGCTGGAATGCCTTGGCCGCGAGATCGACCGCGACGGTGAGGGCCTGCGAGAATTTCTGGAAGCCTCCGTCATAACGGCCGGACTCGGCGAGCTCGTACAGCTTTCGCTCGGCATCCTCGATCTGCGCCCGCGGTTGGAAGTCGACCGGGGCGTCATAGGCGACGTTGACCATGTCCTCGCCGATGCCGATCAGGTCGCGGCGCAACGACAGATCGTAGATGGTGCGGCCATAGTCCTGGGCGTTGATGATGGTGGTAGCTTCGGCCGCAAGCCGCGCCAGGTATTGTCCGATGGTCATGCCGCCGACATCGGTATCGGCCGGCAGGAACGTCTTCAGCGTGACCGGGGTGGCGATCTTGCCCATCCGGATCAGGCTGCCGGCGGTCTCGAAGATGGTCTGGTGCAGCGGCTCGAAGAAGTGCTTGGCCTCCAGGAAGTCGGAGACGCGGTAGAAGGCGTCGTTGTTGACCAGGATTGCGCCCAGAAGGCTCTGTTCCGCCTCGATATTGTGCGGTGCGCTCCGATAGGCGGGAGTTCCGGCATCGGGCGCGAGTTTGAGAACGTTCGAATCAGTCAGTGCCATGGTCGGACGTGCTTAGCAATTTTCTTGGGCGGATGCGGGGCCGGGATAAAGCGCCGCCGCAGGTCAAAGCGGAAGCAAAAGCTGACCGCTATCAACCGCTCAGTTAAAATGGTGGATGATTAGCAGTCGCAGCACGGGCCGCGCTTGACTGGATTTTGGCGGAGCTCGCTCGGCGCAGAGGGCTGTGATCGCGCCGCGGAAAAATCCTGAAACCCGTGAACCCTGGGGGCTGACGCGCAGACCTACCGAGAGGCGCGCAAAATGACGCACGCTGACCGATTCGGCTCGGCTTCAGACCAGCAGGAGGTAGACCAGCGCAACCAGAGCCGCCCCAACGCCGGTGACGATCAGGGCGTAATCGGTGCGGAGGTCGTCCTGCACGTCGAATGAGGTTTGGGTCTCTTTGCTCATGGCGACGGTCTAAGCCAGGCCCGACCAGACTTCTGTGAACCAGATCACATCTCCCCGGATTCTTTCGGGTGTCATGTCGGAACAGGCGGATGGGCAGGGGATTATCTCATTCCCCGCCAACGAGGGATACGAGGCGAGCGATGCAGCCAGAACGGCAGCACCAGAACTGGCGAAGCGAGGCAGGCAGCCGGCTTTGGCTGTCGGGGCTGATCGCGGCTATGAAGCACGCGGAGCGGCCCGAGGTACGTCGCCAGCCGGTCGCCCCCGAAATCCTGCTGGAATTGCGGGCGCAATTGGCGTTAACGGCGTCTTTCCGGACGTCCGGGATTTCGACCCTGCGTCACTAGGATCCGGACCTATTCACCAGCCAGCTTGAGCTTCGGCATGGCCGCGCCCTCCCGGGCCCGCAGCCGGGCTTCTTCCTGCGGGATATAGTCGCGGGTCATCGGCACCACGCCCTGGCGACGGGTGATCTGGATCTGGAAGTTCATCATGGCTTGCTTGCGGAACGTCATCTCGCAGGCCGCGAGGTAAAATTCCCACATCAAGGCGAAGCGCTCGTCGTAGAGCTGCACGGCTTCCTCGCGCCGCGCCATGAACCGCTCGCGCCAGGCCTTCAGCGTCTCGGCGTAGTGCAGGCGCAGAATCTCGATGTCGCAGACCAGCAGGCCCGCGCGCTCGATCGCCGGCAGCACCTCCGAGAGCGCGGGAATGTAGCCGCCGGGGAAGATGTATTTGGCGATCCACGGATTGGTCGAATCCGGGCCCTGCGAACGGCCGATCGAATGCAGCAGCATGACGCCGTCTTCCTTCAGCAGCTCGGCGCAGCGCTGGAAGTAGGCGTCGTAGAACCTCGCCCCGACATGTTCGAACATGCCGACGGAGACGATGCGGTCGAACGTACCTTCGACGTCGCGATAATCCTGGAGCTGGAATCTGGCCGAGCCCGTCAGGCCCTTTTCGGCGGCGCGCGCATTGGCGACCTCCAGCTGCTCGGTCGACAGCGTGATGCCGGTGACGTCGGCGCTCGCGATCTCGGCGAGATAGAGCCCGAGGCCACCCCAGCCGGAGCCGATGTCGAGCACGCGCTGGCCATTGCTGACGAGAAGCTTCGCCGCGATATGCCGCTTCTTGGCAAGCTGCGCGTCGTCCAGCGACATCTCGGGCGTCTCGAAATAGGCGCAGCTATATTGCTTGTCGGCATCGAGAAACAGCGAATAGAGCCGGCCGTCGAGATCGTAATGATGAGCGACGTTTTGACGGGAGCGCGGGCGGGGATTGAACTGCTTGAGGTGCCGCGTCAGGTAGCGCAGGTGCCACCACGGCTTTGCCCACTGCGGCAATGGGTCGGGTTGATCGAGCAGGATCGCGAGGGCATCAGCTATGGTGCCGCGCTCGACCACGAACTCGCCGTTCATGTAGGCCTCGCCCAGCCCCAGCTCGGGATTGACGAGGACCCTCCGCTCGGAGTCCGCAGTGACGAAGCGGACTGCGACCGGCTCGCCGGAGCCGTCGCCGACGGTGAACTTCGACCCGCTCGCGCTGGTCACCGTCAACGACCCGCGGCGGATGAATTGGGACAGAAATCGACGCAACAAACGGTCCATCGGCAATCCTCTCGAGCGAACCCGAAAGATGCGACTACCCGGCCTTTATAACTGACGCCCAGGCGCCGCAGCGGTTCCTATGCGTTTGCATTCAAATCTAGCGAGCCGGTTCCGGCTGCGCTAGTTGCACTGTGTTCAAAGTAGATATTCGAAAACCGCTTAATCACATCCTTGCGCGCGGACCTGCTTCCATTCGCGGCTCAATCGGTTAAAAGGTGACCGCCGCCGCGCCGGATGCCGGCTGCATTTGCGGAAATTCAACGGAGATGATGGGAATGTCGAGCCGAGCGCTCAGCCTCGCGACGGTGTTGCTTCTGATTGGCTTCGGTGCGGCTAATTCCGTTCTTGCGCAGGCGACGAACCTCGAGGCTGGCAAGACCCCGTCGCAGCTGTTCTCGCAGACCTGCAATGTCTGCCACAAGAGCCCGCGCGGGCTGCTGAAGTCCGTGTCGCCCGGCTCGCTGCCGGGATTCCTGCGCCAGCACTACACGACGAGTTCGGATATGGCGGGCGTCCTCTCCGCCTATCTGATCTCGAACGGTGCCACCGACACCCGCTATCAGGCCAAGGACGCCAAGAAGGACGGCGCCGCGCCTGAACAACAGGGTCGACGCCAGCGCGCGCAGGATGCCGCGAGGCCGGAGGGCGAGGGCGCTGCTCCTGCCGCCGAGGGTACGCGCCAGAAGCGTGCGGCGCGGCCGGCCGAGGAGGGTGCCAAGCCGGAGGGAGAGGCTGCGCCCGAGGCACGCAAAGGCAAGCGGCGCGCCAAGCCCGGCACGGAGGAAGCCCCGAAGGTCGATGCCGCGGCGCCGGCGACCGACGAGAAGAAGACCGAGCCGAAGCCGGAGCCCGTCAAGCCTGACAGCGCCAAGGTCGAGCCGCGCAGCGAGACGCCGGCGCTGCGGCCCGATCTGGTCCCGCAGGTGACGCCGGCCGCTCCAGCCGCCGCCAAGCCCGCTGAGCCGGCCGCGCCCAAGCCGGTGGAAGAGGCTGCTCCGAAACCTGCCGAGCCGGCCCCCGCGGCCAAGCCGCAGGAACAGGCGCCGCCCGCGACCGCTGCAGCCCCGCCGCCGCCGGCGCCGCCTGCGTCCTCCGGTCCGCCGGTGCCGCCGATCTCGCGCTAAGTCACCCGGATCTTTCGATCGACGATGCGAAGGCCGCGCCCATCCGCGGCCTTCGCATCGTCTTGACCGTCATTAGAGTAGTACTCTAGAGTATTGCTCTAGGAGGCGCCTATGACGGCGAGCGTACGAGACGATCTGTTGGCGGCCGGCCTTGCCGTGTTCGACCGCGTCGGCTTCGAAGCCGCCACGGTGGCTGCGATCCGCACCCGCGCGCGGGCTTCCAACGGCAGCTTCTTCCACGTTTTCGGTTCGAAGAAAGAACTTGCCGGTGCGTTGTTTCTGGAGGTCTTGCGGCACTATCACGCCGCGATACTGGCCGCGCTCGATCCCGGCCCCGACGCCGAGCGGGGCATCGATCGCCTGATCCGGGCGCATCTCGACTGGGTCGTCACCAGCCGGCGCGAGGCGCGCTACCTCTTCGAGATCTCGCGCAGCGAGTGGGGCGAAGACGTGCGCGACGCCCAGCGGGCGCAGAATGCGCGGCTTGCCGAAGGCATTGAGCGCTGGCGCGCGCCGCTGGTGGCAAGCGGCGAACTTCTGCCGATGACGCCGGTGATGTTCGTCAGCCAGCTGATCGGTCCGGCGCAGATCTTCTGCCGCGCCTTCCTGTCGGGTCGCGAGCGAACCGATCCGCGCATCGAGGCGGACACGCTGATCGCCTGCGCCAATCGTGCGCTGAGGCCGTTCGATCGCATCAACAAGCAATAAGGGGAGATCGCATGCGGGCCGAAGCTGATCCGGAATTTGCGCCGATTGCCGAGCGCATCCACGCCAATATCGGCCGGCAGGGTTTCATGAACCTGGTCGGCGCCGAGCTCTCCGAATTGTCGCGCGGCACCTGCACCATCGCCGTGGAGCGCCGGCCGGAGCTGTTACAGCAGCACGGCTTCTTCCATGGCGGCGTCACCGCCTTCCTGGTCGACAACGCCACCACGATCGCAGCCGCCACGTCGCGCGGCCAGCCGGCGCTGACGGCGGAATACAAGCTCAATCTGTTGTCGCCCGCGGTCGGCGAGAAGCTGATCTGCCGCGCCCGGGTGATCAAGCCGGGCCGCCAGGTCGCGGTGGTTGCCGCCGACGTGTTCTGCGTCAGCGACGGCGTCGAGAAGCATACGGCCACCGCGCTGGCCTCGATCGCGATGTTGAGCGAGGACGTCGCTGCGAAAACGAAAAGCCCGGCCGCGTGAGGCAGCCGGGCTTTGATCGGGATCGTCATCCGGGTCTGGTCCTTCGGACCATCCCGGAATGACGAGTTCAGCTGCTTACTTCTCTTCCGCAGCCGGCGCCGGCGCGACCTCGTCGTGCTGGGCTTCCGGATCGAAGAACTCGCCGGCGGCGGCGATCGCCTCGGCGGCCGCATCGCGATCCTCGTTGCGGGTCGAGATGTCCTCGCCGCGGTTGATGCGCTCGGCCTCGTCCTGGCTGCGGGCAACCGTGACGGTGATCTCGACCTCGACTTCGGGATGAACGGCAACGGTGATCGAGTGCTTGCCGATGGTCTTGATCGGCGCGTCGAGCTGGATCTGCGGACGGGCGAGCGAAACGCCGTCGGCTTCGAACGCGAGCACGATGTCACGCACGTTGACCGAGCCGAACAGCTGGCCGGCTTCCGAGGCCTGGCGGATCACGATGATGTTCTTGCCCTCGATCTTCTCGGCGACCTTGGACGCCTCGGCCTTCGAGGCGAGGTTGCGCGCTTCGAGCTCGGCCTTCATGCCGTCATACTTGGCCCGGTTGTCGGCGGTGGCGCGCAGCGCCTTGCCGCGCTTGAGCAGGAAATTGCGAGCGTAGCCGTCGCGAACCTTCACGACTTCGCCCATCTGGCCGAGCTTGTTGACGCGTTCCAGCAAAATGACTTCCATATTCGTTCTCCTTTTGAAGTGCTCTCGAAGGTTTCAGTTTCGGGGTTGAACTCAAGGTGTAGGCAGTGGCGGCGGCTGCCGGCTGCGCAGGAAGCGTTCGCGCAAGCCAAACAAGGCATCCGCAAGCCCAAGGATTACCATCGCGACCACGGGCCATCCGAACACGACCACGGCGGCGTAGGTCGAGCCGAGCCAGAACGTGCGGCCGTTCAGCGCGAGCGTCAGCGTATGCAATACGGCGAAACCGGCCAGCGCATAACTCATCATCAGCGCGGCGGTGGCGATCTGCGCCACGATGCCAAGCAGCCCCCCGGTGAAGCAGAAGGCGAGGGAGATGCACAGCACCACCAGCGTCATCTGCGGCAGCTCGGTGGTCTTGAGGTCCGGCCAGGGACGGCGCAGCCGGCCCGACGTCGCGGTCACCTTGGCGCTGAGCCAGAGGTTGAGAGTGAGCGTCATCGTCGCGGCAATCGTGGCGGCGGCGGGTGCGATGCGCACCAGCGCGTCGACGAACTGGCTGGCTTCGCCCGAAGTTTGCGGGTCGGTGGCGCGCAGGAGGCGCGTCAGGCCACGGCGCAACGTGCCGGTGATGGTCTCCGCGTCGGTCCCGAGAGTGAGCAACGCGGCCATCGTGGTCAGCGTCGCGAAGCCTGCAATCCAGAGCAGGATGCGGCCGACCGGGTACCACTCGACGTCCGGCTCCGCGGAGGGCGCTGTGCCGGTGGCAGGCGCGGCGCTTCCCACCTGACGTCCGAGCAGGACGAGATGGCCGAGCCACCACGCCGGCAACGCGACGGTGACGGCGAAGGCGATGCAGTAGGGCAGGCCGAACAGGGCGCCGAGGCCGATCGCGGCGGCGATGCCACCAATGCTCGCGCAAAGCGGGCCCCAGCCGATCGCGGCGACCATCAGGGGGAGCGGAGCGAGATAGAACAGGACAAGCGCGATCAGCGCCCCCGAGATGATCGAGGCGAACATCAGGGCCGACGCAGCGCCGGCGATCAGGGCTATCAGTCCAAAGGCCATCATCAGCTGTCCCGCTCCCTTCGAGCGGTTAGAGCGAGACCAGCGAAATCGCTAGTGTTATCAGAGATTTACGGCAATCGGCTTGTGCTTTGTAGCAGAAACCGTAGCAGAAACCTCAGCTCGCCCAACTCCAAAACGAATGCGGCCCCCGAGGGAGCCGCAAACCAGTTGCCGGCCTTCTAGCCAATCTCGACCTGATATTCAACGCCCAATCTGATGGGCGGCGTTCAGCAGGTCGTCGAAGGTTCCGGGCATGACGTGGCGGTAGGTCTTGCGGATGGTTGCCACGGACACGCCGCAGTAGAGGCTGACCTTCTCGATATCGACGCCCTGGTCCAGGTACCAGGTGATCGCCGTGTGGCGCAGGGTATGGCGGAGGACCTTTTGCTGCTTGTCCTCAGTCGCGAGCCCGGCCCGCTCCACCACACTCTCCCAGCCCTCCCGGATCGTCACGACGGGCTTGCCGTTGAACTCGATGACGGCCCGTTGCGAGATGCCCAACCGCTGCCAGCGCCGCATATGGGCCAGCAGCCGGGGCGGGATGGGAACGGTGGGCTGCCTCTTGGAGGTCTCTTTCTTGTCGTCGGGCTTGCGCCTGAAGATGCCCTTCTCCAGGTCAACATAGCCGCGCCCGATCGTCGGAATGGTCGCGGCCCCGCAGATGTCACCGTTGCGCGAGCCGGTGTAGAGGCCGACCAGGATGTACCGGGCGATGTGGCGCGAGGTGTGGCGCCCCTTGCTACCTGGCAGCTTCGTTTCCTTCCGTCCCCGCCACGCCGCCCAGAGCAGCTTTGCAGCCTCGGATCGCGTCAGCCATCGGACACGGGACTCGGGAGCGTCGGGCAGGACCGGGCTGAACTGGGTGACGACGCCACCAACCTTGTGCTTGAAGTACCGGTTGATGGCAGCGGCAAGAAACTTCAGGTCACGATAGGCCGCAACCGGTGCATGCTCTCCGGTGTCCACGTTCGTCCGGACGCCCTCGACCATCTTGATGACGTGGCGCGTCCGCTCAGCCGCGTAACGCTCCTGTAACTCGCCGTTGAGGTCACCGACGATGCGATGGCCGAACCAGTTGCCCATGTTCTGGCAGACGGCGATGAGTTCTTTCTTCCTGTGACCGTCCAGGTTCGGCTTCGCAGCAATTCGCGTCATCTCGACCGCGAGGATGTCGGCTATCTTGACCTCATTGGGGTTACCTGACCGGATCGCCTTGGCTGGGTCGTGCTTGGCGAGGATGTACTCTGCAAGCTTTGCCTCAGCCTGTTCGCGGTCGCATTCATCGCATCGAGTGCTGACGTTTTTGGCGCCATCGCGAATGATCCACTTTGGGGTGCGGCCGGCTCCGGTCTGGAGTTCAAGTCGGGGGCCTTTGCTACGACGCGGCATGATGCTCGAAATTCCTCAATTGCTTCCAGGGTGACGAAGTACTTACCCGATATGAACTCATGGGTGATCTTGCCTGCAACGACGAGTCTCCTTAGGGCGGATACTGACATCGACCCATCTGGAAAAGCTAGTCGTGCGGCCACATCCAATCGTAGGGGCGTGTTCGCGGTGATGATGCCCACATCAGAGTTGATCGGCGTGTATGTCGGAAGGTCTTTGGCCATCTCAGTCATGAGCCATGTCCCTGAGTGCAAAGTTTTGAACTAGGGCTCGAACAGCTTGCCGGAGAAATTCGGATCGGCTGACACGCATGTGCAGCCGCGCGGCGTCGAGATCCGCGAGCAGATCGCGCGGCATGTGAAATCCGACATAGGGTCGTTCGGTGTCGGGATTGTAGGGCATTCCCATTGTGTTCTCTCCATAAGAAAAAAGCCCCGGCAGGTGCCGAGGCTTCGTCAGGTTGAGTTTTTTGCGGTTGGTTTGAGGAGCTAGTTGGCGGCCTTCACCACTTCGAACTTGGGCCGGTGCTTGATTGCGGAGTCCCCATCGTCCTGTTCCTTTTTGGTCGGGGGAATCGCAATGAAATACCCGGCCTCGACGAGCCGCCTCAGCGCGGTCCGAACCTTGGTCACGCTGAAGCTTGTTCGGATACTGATCTGCTGCTTCGATAGGTTGGCGTAGCCGTGCACGGGATCGCATGCAGCAAGCAGCACCTTGGCGACCTCGCGATCTGATTCCTTGATCGCTGGATCGTTCGCGATGACCTCCATGAGTGCCTGCGATGGGCCGGTCAGAGAACCGAAGATGCCGGTCCCGACTAGGCTGCGTAGATTGTCTGCTGCGGCGTTGGCGAAGGCTGCGGCCTCTCCATCGTCGATCTTCGAGAGCAATCGGAGGAGATTCCAGATTTCCTGTTCGGTCGGATGCATCAGTGAGCACCGACTGCATCAAGATCAACTTCGCCCTGGTCGAGCATCCACGACGGCGGCGCGGCAGCATCTGCCAGAGCCGACCACAGGCCGTCGATCGCGTTGTAAATCCGACGTAGGTCCGCAGAGAACATCTTGAAGGCCTTCGGCTCGTTCGGGTCGAGCGCGACATAACGGCCGTCATCGTGTGTGGAGATGAGATAGTTTCTGTAGGTAATGCGCATTTCTAGCCCCTGGTGTTGGATCAAATGATCTGATCCGGCTCCACCTGATCTGATTTTTGTATCGGTATCAAGTTATTGTTTTTGTTTGCATATTTGCATTTGCGTGCATTCATGCACACCGTGCAGTATATCGCGATGCAATCAGTAGGTTAGGCCCTGGTTTGCATTTTCCCGGTAGAATCCCGGACCTGATACGGGGTCCGGGATCGTTGTGCGGGCTCAGGTGTACTCGGAGGCCGTATCGTGGGTTCGCCAGTTCATGGACTCGTCGATACGACGCTGGACCAGCGTTGCCAGTGCTTCCGGATCGTGCGAGTTGCCGTTGATGTGAATCGCAACAGGACCACCACTCGAACGGATGTCGCCAGCGCCAACACCCGGGGTAACCGAGGACCGCGTGGGAACGTTCTGGATGGCGCTCGCCGGAGGCACCTGAGAGGTGATGCCTTGCGGCACGTTGACACCGACGCCAGAGTTGCCGCGGCGGACCATCAGGTTCTTGTCGGCATCGATCCAGTGCTCGCGCACCGAGTCGTTGTCGTTACCGGCAAGCATCTTGACCTGAACACGTCCGTTGTTCATCCGAGTCTCGCCAGTCGCAAGACCCACGTGGCCGCCTGTCTGCATGTAACTCTTGCCACCGGTCTGGAGCAGCACGTCATTGCGAGACACGGACGAGGGATCGACCGCGCTGCCCCATCGCTGGAAGCTGTTGGCGACCGCGCTGCCCGTGCCCTTGCCACCAGCGCTTTCCAGCGCCTTGTTGACGAAGCGAGCGCACCAAGCGTTGGACTTGCCACGAACATCACCGCCGAGCGCTGCTGCCAGCATCTTGGTGTCGGTGTACTCGTTCATGCCCTTAAACTTGCTTGCCCATCCGAGAGCGTCGCCAGTGCCAGCGGAGCCGCCGCCGTTGCCGCCGCCCATCTGGCCCATGAAGCTGTTGACTCCGGGTAGCCAATTCTTGTTGAGCCCGCCCGGGTCGTTGGCCGCTCCGTTCCGAGCATACCGGTCAGCCAACTTGCTGAGGTCGCCCCCAGCCTTGGCGTAGTTCTTGCCGAGGACCGAACCGGTCTTTGCAATGCCAGCGTCGAGATCGGCGAACCGCATCTTCTTTGACCAGCCGGTGGCCGGGTCCATGATGCCGCCCGGGTTGTTACCAGACAGGAATTTGCCACGGCCAGTTTCCTGGGCCATGACGCTCGCCAGCAGAGACGGAGGCACGCCATTGGCCTTTGCCGCGGCGACGATCTGCTCATACTTGCCGGCGAGCGGCGTTCCGCGGAACACCTTGTCGAAGCCAGATCGACTCAGCTCGCCGGACCCGCCAGTCCCGCCGAACGACGGAATCTTGTCGCGTCGGATGATGCTGCCGAGGTTGGCGTCGGGCGAGAAGAGAGACCCGGGCTTGCTCCTTAGCATGTCCGGGACGTTTCCGATCAGGCCTGAACCAAGTCCGCCGCCGCTGCGTACTGAGCCGGAGAGACCCCTGCCGGCCCCTCCCAAAGCCGCATACTGCAAACCGCTTCCAGGAGCGCTGTTGATAAATGCAGCACGCTGGACGTTGGCCCCGAACTTGTTCAACTGCTCTGCAAGGTCATCAATCTTGGACCGGCGCCGGCCCGAGAAGTCCGTTGAGCCGGTGTAGCTCGACGGCTGGAATAGGGGATCAGCATCCGATGGCGTCTGGTAGTTGCGCAGTTCCCGCAACTTCCGTTGGCGCTCGCGCCACTGGGTGGTGGTCTCGCCCGGCCGCTTGATCGCGGAGTCGGCAACGCCGATCTCATTCCCGAGAGCAAGCCCGACAGCTGGGCCAAGGACAGGGCCAAGTCCGAGGCGAGCACCAGCGCCGATCAGCGCACGGCCACCGAGCGAGCCTGCGATACGGCTGATGAGGCCCGCGAAGCCAGCGAGCACGGTCAGCACCGGGGCGAGCAACCCGAGCGCCACGGACAGGCCTACGATCTGGCCCGACAGCTTGCCCAGGACTTCTGCGTCATTGCCATCTCTGCCCATGATGTTGGCAGCGCTCTTCAGCATGGCGGTCATCGAGTTCGCGACCGAGACCAGACCTCCGACGAAGCCGGAGGCGAAACCGATAATCCGGTCTACGTCGATGCTCGATAACTTCTCGACGATCTTGCTCAGCGCTTCATCGGTGCTGCCGATGCCGAACGCCTTCTTCAGCTTCTCGACGAACTCGCGGGACTTCTCCGCGATGCGACCGGAGGTGAACAGACTCGAGTGTTTGTCAAACCAGTTGGAGATTTCTACGAAGGTGTTTTCGATTCCGGAACCTAAACGCTCCCAGGCGAGGCTGAACATGACCTTGATCCGGTCCCAGCGCTTTTGCAACGACTTCAGTTTCGTTGCCGAGAACGCGGACACTGAGTCGCCCTTTAGGTCGATCTCTTTGAGGGTCTCCCGGATTTGGTCAGCGGCCTTGGCCATCTGCACCAGCTCGTCACGCCATTCCCGCATGCCAGCAAGGTTCGCGAACTTCGCCCGGTTCTGCTCAGACATGCTCTGCATCTTGGTGAACATGTCGAGCATGAACTCGGTCGGTGCGGACGCCATGCGCTGAGCCATTTGTTGCCGGGTGCCATAGCCGAGCATTTGCGAGGCCTGGTTCAGATCCGTCGCGCGCTGCCCTCTGGCGTTTCCAGCATTCGCGATTTCCGAGGTCAGATAGCTCAGCGCGGTACCTGCCTTATTTGCCTGCAATCCTGCGGAAATGCCGACCGAGGTGAACGCGCTCAGGTCGGTCTCCCGCATCTTGGTTGTGCTCAAGGCGGACAACGCCCGCTTGTTCGCTTCAATGACTTCATCGGGGTCTGCGGCAGTGGCAGCCGCAGCAACGGCCACCGAGTTCATCATCTTGACCACGCTGGCTGGGTCGGCGTTTTTGACGTTGCCATAGAGGCCGGTTGCCGTCTTGCCGGCCAACTTCATCAGATCGGCAATGTTTAATTCCAGAGCGGCGGCCGACTCCATTGCGCCCTCGGTGATCCGCTTTGCAGCGTCCTGGCCGAAACCCTGCTTCAGGCTCTCGGTGAACGAGTCGATGACGACGGAGGCGGACTCGCCAAACTTGATCGCGATCTGGTCGGACCAGTCGCCCCGGAGTTTCTTCACTTCGGCTGGCGACAGGCCGCCGAATAGCTGGGCCTTGGTCTCCGCAACATTGACCTCCATGCGACGCTTGAACGCGGATGCAGCGGCAGAGAACGAAATACCTCCGGCAATGAGGGCGGTCGTGGGCGACGTGCCACGGGGGAGTGAGCCACGTCCAGGGCGACCACGATCCAAGGCACCGGCCCTGCTTTCCAGGGCAGCACGGCGCGCAAGCTGGCGCTGATGTCCGACCTCGAGTCGCTCAAGCGCTGCATGGGTCCGCCGTGCTTCATTCAAGCGCTGGGTGTTGGCTCGACTCCAGTCAGCCGCGTAGTCGCGGGCAGCGGACCGGGCGAGGTTGGTCATCCCCCGCAGCTGATCTGTTGCTGCTTTCGCGGAACGATTGAAACCATCGAATGCTGACATGCCGGCACGACCCATGCCGGACAGCTGAACGTTGACGCGCTTGGCGACGCCCTCAAACTTCTGGATATCGTTGAGGACCCGCCTGAGCACCGGGCTCAGTTCGTTGACGGCGGTTAGACGAGCCCTGACGTCGAGATTGTTGTCGGTCATTTGTCTTTCTTGGTTGTTGGCGACCACGCTGGACGCTGGTGTATAAAAGGCCCTTTTTGGGACGCGGCACGACCGGCTGATCGAAAGAGTGCCGCCTGATTCCGACGGCATCCCCCCTCAGGAAAATGGTCTTTTAGGCCTAATTTCGGAAAATCAGCTGGGCGATGGCGGCGGGTATGGGCCTAAAAAAATCACGTCTTCTGCCTCCCGGACTCGCAAGGGCCGGCAAACCTTCGGTGCCCAGAGGGTGAAGATGCCAACCGGTGGGGGTGTGACGCTGCCGCTGCCATCCTGCTTCATTGAGCTAGGTCACGAAGCATGGCTGACGGACACCAACCATCACCGCTCCAGACCAAGGCACTGCCGAAGACCGAGCCCCGGCCCTCGGAAGAGGTGTTGCGGATGATCGAAGAGTACGCGGATGACTTGCGGGCGATCATCAGGAAGCTCCGCCGCCTGAACTAGGCACCAGCGGCCGGGGAGACCCTTCGACCGAGCGTCGTCAACTGTTCCCGTGACACCTCGACCCCGCGGTGCCATGGCCGCGGGGAGGGCAGAGCCTCACGGAAGCTCAGGTGGTTCACTTTGAGTATATCCCAGCAGCACCGGCACAAAGGTTCTGGAAAATAGTTCTTGAACCACTCAAACAGAACTCGTATAAGAGAACCACTCAAACGGAACTAAGGGATTGCCAATGTTCGTTCGTGCATATCTTCGGGCCAGCACTCTGGATCAGGATGCGAACCGGGCGGAGGGCCAATTGAAAGCCTTCGCGAAGGATCACGGACTCAAAATCGCCGCTTGGTATCGCGAGAACGAGTCTGGCACGAAGCTGGATCGGCCGGAGTTGTTCAAGCTGCTGTCCGACGCTCAGGACGGCGACGTGCTCTTGATTGAGCAAGTTGATCGGTTGAGCCGGCTGGACGAGTCCGATTGGAAGAAGCTTCGAGCAATGATCGATGCTAAGGGTGTCCGCATCGTCGCTCTTGATCTGCCAACGTCGCACCAGTTCATAGGGTCTAACGCGGATAGCTTCACTGGCCGCGTCCTGGCGGCTGTGAACGGCATGGTGCTAGACATCCTGGCCGCGACCGCACGGAAGGATTACGACGACAGGCGCCGCCGTCAGGCACAGGGGATTGCCAAGGCCAAGACCGATGGGAAGTTCAAGGGGCGGCCTGAGAACGTGGATCGCAACGCCGGCATCGAGGGCATGCTGAACTCCAAAATGTCCTGGGGCGATATCCAGAAAGCGACTGGATGCGGCCGGGCGACGATCGCGAAGATCGTCAAGCGCATGAAGGATCAGAAGGCGGCCTGATCAATCACCGGAACGCCTTGCACGCATCCCCGCTGCGGAATGTTCCAGATGGACAAGCCTTGCCCGCGATCACCGGGAAGGCGTGCGGCGTGTCCTGGTGCAGCGCTTCACAAAATGCGCCCTTACCGATGAATCCTGTCGGGCAGGTGCCGGTGCGTTGAATACGCTCCCGTCCATCGCGCGTCGGTTTTGGATAGGGCGACTCGGCGAGGGCGGGAGACGCGATGGAGAGAGCCGCGAGCACCGTAAGCAGGGTCCGAGCATCGATCATCCACCGCGCCTCCAAGAACGGGCGAGCCCCCGGGAGTGAGGCCGCTACTCGCCCGCTCAATCTAGTGGCCTGATCGTCAGGCTGCCAGCGTTACAGCGCTGATCTCCGCTTCGACCTCCGCAAGCCGGGCTCTGGCGGCTGCTAGAGCTGCTTCAGCAGCCGGCACGCTGGCCACCGCGAGTTCATGCGCTTCGGTGGCAGCTGCGACTTCCGCCTGAGTAGCCTCCAAACGCTGACCTCGCTCGCGAGCAATGAGATGCTGTGCCCGTAGCTCTCTGGCTTGGGGTTGGATGGCCTCAATGGCGACCCGGGTTGAGATCGCACTTCGTAGTCGTCGATAGGTCATGCGCGGTTCCTTGAAATCTCGTCCATGAAGGCTTTCGTCAGGCCGGTTGCCCTGGCCCGGCGCGCGTGCCAAGCGGCGTCCAGGGGGCGCTTGCGGCGCATTTCCCCGATCGTGCGTTCCGCGTCCGCCTTGTCAGGCTGCACCTTGCTGAACCCGCTCGGTGCCCTGGTGCGCAGGTCTGCGATATAGTCCTTGATGGACAGCGTCCCCTTGTTCGGGATCGCGATCATGGCGCCGTCGAGTGATGAGCCCGCCAGATCAATCGCCACGGTTTGCATTACGGCGCTGTTAATCTGGAAGCCTCCAGCTCGCGCCGCCGCGACAATCGCGTCTTCAATCGCGGTGCTCATCTAAGCTGCCTCCCGACGCAGGGCCGCAATCAGGGCGCGCCTGCACCAGCTTGAGCGATTGGGGCAGGAGGGGTCATCGAGCTTGGCGGCTTCGTCGATGCGATCAAGCAAAACCCGGGGAAGTAGCATGGTGACGTGGGTCATCGGACTGGTGAGCAAGTCCGAGGCATCGAACTTGGGTTTCATAAGGGCTCCAAAAGAAAAGCCCGCTGCAGCCATGTCAGGCAGCAACGGGCTTGGGTGTAGACATGAAGAAGGGACCTCTCGGTCCCCAGCAATCTGCCCTGTCATTCTAAGTCATTGACGGGCATCCTGCAACAACGTCTGCCACAGTGGGGTAGCCATTGTCAAGAGATTGAGCCCGAAATATGCGCATGGCTGTTATGCAGAAATGCATCTTTTAAGGCGTGCGTGGGTTCAGGGTCGGCAACCCATATTTGTCCCCATGACAGACCTGTCTGACACCCCACCGCCCGGCTGGCTCTTCAAGGTCGAGAACCACAAAGGCGACCCGTTTGCTCGCTACATTGCCGCACGCCTTGCCGACGTTGATGAGGCCACGGCGGCGGTCAGAGAGGCGGTGGAAGAGAAGATTGTGACCCTGGTCCAGAACCTCAGCAAGTCCGAGGTCGAAGGCATGCAGCCGGGCGAGGTTCGCCCCTACAACACATAACTCCCTGGTGCTCGGCCCCAGGTCGTGTATGTCCAGAACCTTGGAGGCTCAGAGAGCCCTTTGGGTGGCCGCAGGGGCAGGTCAGACGCGGGGGCACTTGTGTGTGCCCTCTATCGAAGGCACCCGGCTCTGCGGCGCTCAGGCAGCGCGTGAGGGGATGATCACCGGCCTGGTCAGAACGGATCGTCGGGATCGCTCTCGCCTCCATGTGTGCCATACCGAACGGGCGGGAGCTTGCTCTCTTCCTCGTTCTCGTTCGCAGGCGTGGGCTGGTCGGGTTCATCGTTCCGGGGCGGTTGGTTACCCTCAGCAATGAGTTCGGGGTCAGCCAGAAGATGGGCCGGTATCTTCCAGCCAGGAAGGAGTTCTCCGGTGTCGTCGTTTCGGTCGGGGCCACACTGGGTGACGAGGTGCCAGAGGTGGCTGGCAATGGTCTTGCCGCAGGGGTGGAAGCTGCTCGACGCTCGCTTCAAGGTGTTACTGAAATCTTCTCTGTAGGCTTCAAGATAGCTCTCAATCTCCGGGACGGTCCAACCGATCCTGAGGAGTTCCTTCAGTCCATAGATGGCCCCCCGGCGCGAGCGCTCGGGCACGACCGGCTTGTGATCGTCATACGGAGCGTGTGCCGGCAGGTCCTTTTCCAACTTCTCGACGATGGCATTCAGATCGTCACCGGCGGGCGCGCCCGCAGGGCGACCCCCCTGAACATCCTTAGAGCTTTCCGCGCCCTCGGGAGAGGGCGTGTGCAAAGAACTGAGGAGGTTAGGTGAGGAGAGTAAGTGAGAAGAGTCGGGGGCGGTGACCGCCCTCTGCTCGACAGGTGACCGCCCCCCGCTCGACAGGTGACCGCCCCCTGACTGATCGACGTCCTTCTGATTGCGAATGGCGAATGCTTCCCAAGTCCTGAGCCGGATGAGGTTGAAGTCGTCGTGGCCGTCCGCGGTTTTGCGGTTCTCTACGCTCAGGACCGCCTTGCAGGGGACGAAGCTCCTCACTCCGCTCTTGGAGCGGGTCTCGCGCTGACCGTCCCTCAGTTCTTTTACGATGCGCCTGGCTGCGCGTTCGTCCTTGGCCATGTCCGCCGCGAGCGTCTCTGGGGACGGGTAGGCGCTGCCCCAAAGGGACTGGTCTGTTCCTTCCTTGCCTTCGTTCAGACGATCGACGATGCAAACAAGCGCGCGGAATTGCGCGTCCGAGATGTCGGGGTCGCGTGCGAATGCCCTGATCTGCTGTAGCTTGCGGCCGGCGGTGATCTGAATCTCGACGCCTTCGGGCGTCTTGATGACACGGGTATTGTCGTTGGCGGGTTTGTTGTTTTTTCCGGTCTTCTGTGGCATGCTGATCTTGCTGTTCTACTGATCCAACCCCGTAGCGTTGCGAGCGCTGCGGGGTTTTACTTTGCGTGCTAGGCGGCTAGGCGGCGGCTGCCGAGAACGTGCAGGTCGGTCGGCCCGTGAGGCGCGGACCGCGATACAGGTCATCGAGGGCGAGCCGGATCAAATCACTACGGCTGAGACGGAGAGAGGCGCGGGCGTCGTCGAGTTGACGGGCTTCGGCGGCGGTAATGCGTAGGTGGATTTGCGGGCGAGCATTGTCGTTCAAGGAAGGGCTCCAGAGGGCGGGGAGAAATAGAACAAATAGAGTACGTAAACATTGTGTCGAAAATAAGATTGCAAGGAAAAAATGATCCACCCTTAGGCTTGTAAGCCGTCCCGCGGTCCACCCTGGGGCGCGCCATCAAATGCCCTGGACTGGCAGGCCGCTCCTGAGCCTTCCCTGGCCGTTTGCATGGAGGGGGTGGCCCTCGAAAGACCCCCACCGTGAGGCCCCATTCCGCGCTCCGACCGCCTAAAAGGCCATTTGCGCCGCAGGCCGTTGCTCCGTAGATGATGGACGGCTGAGGAAGAGGGGGCTGAGATGCTTTACGTGGTGCTTGCGATACTGGCGGTGGTTTTGGTGATGGCCCTGATCAAGGGCAGCTTACTTTTCCTGTTCAAGACGAAGCTCGGATGGCTGATCATCCTCGTGCTGCTGTATGCCGCACTCATGCCGCCTGTGGTCCCTCATTGAGGCATGGCCGGAGGCCGATTGTAGCGAGCGCTCCGCGCTGATATTGCCAGACCTTTGCCGCCAGCAGTTTCCACCCATGAAGATTGCGCTCGCGTTCCTCGTCCTCGATCGCCGCCTCGGCCGAGGGTGAGACCCCCGAGCGGCTGGCGACCCTGTCCGGCAACATGCGGGAGGCCTTTGAGCGCGCCGGCTTCCTCTGCCTCGCCGAGGGCTTCCCCACGGTGACCTACGACGTGCATCACGCCGACCTCATCCCGGTCCAGGACCAGCTGAAGGCCAACTACCCGCAGTATTGGTCCTACGGGGCGGCCCAGGGCATCGCCGTGGGCCGAGCCGTTCAAGCGCGAGACCGTTTGCGAGATCTTCCGCAACGAAGGCAGAACAGGAAGTAGCGAGGGCCCCGCCCCTGAGATTGGCCGATCTTTTTGCCGCATGGCCGGCAAGGGCTTCGCCCTGAGATAACCAGGTCCCCCGCGCCCCGCGCGCCTCCGATTGCCGGTTTGTTTGCCGATTACTCTCGTGGGCTAGGGAAGGGCACCACGTCGCCGCCCGGCGACCGCCTCGGCCACGCCCTGCCGCTCCAGTTCGGCGACGATCACCTCAGCCACCTTCATCAACCTGGCCAACTCCGCAGTCGTGTCGCTCATCATCGTGCCGTCGGCAAAGCCTCGCTATGGGTAGCGAGCGCTTCCCGCTATGGACTCTTCACCGCGATCGCGGGGTCGATTAGCTCGGGCTGATGCACCAGCAGCGCGGCCACGCCGACCAGAAGCAGCATCGAGGCGACCATGACGGCGATCCAGATCCTGTCATCCATCAGGAACCAATGCAGGCCCTTGGTTACCGTTCCTCGTGGCCGGCGAGCGCTCCGCGCTATAGATTGAGTCAGCGGGGCGAGCGGACGGAGGTTCATTTGAAACTGGCCAATGACTGGGAGCGGGGGCTCGTAATTCAATTCGCGACCTGGTTCATCAAGCAGCATGACCTGAAGCTTGAGGACCAGAGCACGCCGACACTAGCCGCGGAGTTCGCCGCCGAGATGTGCGAGCAGGTTGACTGCGCCATCAATGTCGAGGCGCCGAGCCGCGAGGAGGTCGAGCGGTGGGTGCGCGAGGAAATCAGCGATCTCCAGATGGAAGAGTGGGACCAGCTTGGCCGGCCACTGTAGGGCGAGCGCTTCGCCGTGATGAACCGTCGAGTGTTGCCCTGTGGCCCTTTACAAACTCCTGAGTAGGACTACCCTTGATTCGACACACCAGGATGGTGACGGCTCGATCGTGCGGACCGAACCGTCACCTGCGGGTGTAGCTCCAGAGGGGTCAGGGGCCGGGTTCTATCCCGTGCCAATGGGCCGGCTTCCTGCCCCCTCAGTGATGCTCCTCGCTGACGAATCAGCCCGGGCCTCACCGCAATCATCAAACACCCGGGCGCCTCCACGACGCAACGAACAGCGTAGGCACCCGTAGAGTTACGAACATCTAGAAGCCCGCTTTTTAAGCGGGTCGTGAGAAGCGCCCGAAATGAGCAAATGTGGCCTAGCTGCCACATCCGGGTCCGGGGTGGCGAGCGCTCCGCGCTGATCTGTGCTTCAGCGCCGCGGAGCAAGGTCGCCCGCGAGAGCAACCCCGGCCTCGGCGATCGTTTTCGTTGGATGAGCGTTGCACCCAGTTCCGCATCCACAGGTCCATGGACGAAAAGTCGATCCTGATCTGGTCGTCGAGACTCGACTGTAAGCCCGGGTTGTAGCCTGAGGACGACCCCTCCATCCATTCGTGCCAGCGGATCAGCTCGCCTTAGAGCTTGCCGTTTGGGCGTTCGACTATCAGCATCTGCCCGGCCGGCGTCTGTCCGACCGCGGCGATGAACTGGCCGCAGGAACGCTGGCCGGCCCTGATCACGAGCACACCCTTGGCCGCTCGCGCCTGACTTACCAGGCACAGCAAGATCAACGTCAACCACCGAGCATTCCCCAACGCGGAGGAAGCATACTGGTCGACCCGCGGCGTGCAAATGCCTGAACAGTTCGGGCATGGCCGGCGAGCGCTCCGCGCTGTAGAATGCACCATGAGCTGCGACCCCAAGCATGCCTGCTATACCATCCGGCGCGCCGCCTTTGGCTGGTCAGTTATCGACGCTATGCCCGGGCAGGTGGAATGCCGAGACAACGTGGCCCTCTCCGGTCTCGGGGCTGAGGGATACCGACGACCTCGCCGACAGCCTGTCCTGGCCGGCACGCCGCGACCAGGAGAAGCTCGACGGCGGGCGTGGGTAGCGCCAGTCGATATTCGGGCGGCCCCAGCAGTCCCGCTCCATATGCTACGATACGGAAGTCGAGAACAAAGGGGGGATTGGTCTTGCGAAACAAAATTCTGGCTATGGTGTGCTTGGCAATCTGCTCGCTCTCAGTGGACGCTGAGGCATTCACAATCAAACAGAACACTTGCTACTCGCCGGGAGGGTTCTCCGGGTATTGCCTCGTAACCTGCGATTTTGGAACGGTGGTCACTGGAGGCGGATGCTACACCAGCTCCGAGAAAGTTGGCTTCTCGGCAAACTTTCCTTCTGGCACTAATCAGTGGGCCTGTAGGACCACCGCCAAGGTCGGATTGGTGAACGTCTACGCAATCTGCCAATGACCGGCCACGGCGGCGAGCGTAGCGAGGGCTTCGCGCCGATCTACAGATTCCGCCGCAGTGCTTGCACCGTCGGTGCTCGAGCGGTCGGAAGGCACCCTCGATCGGTGGCTCCGCAAAGACGCCGCCCTGGTCACGCTGACGCTCGTCTCGACGTCGGGGTGCTCCAAATCCGGACGGGCAATATGCGCGTACCGGGCGCTTGGGAAGATGGGCTCGCCCTTCGGGGCCGGCTGTTCGGCGGTGCAGATCGGCTGGGGCATGAGTAGCGAGCGCTCCGCGCTGATCGAATCATCCATCACCGCACCAGCTGCAGGTCGTCATAGGAGAAGCCGTCCGTGTAGCCGTGCCGGTGCTTGATCCCGTCGTCGCTGCGATGCCGACGTTGATGTCGTGGCCGGTCCCGTCCGGGTAATCCCAGACTATCGACACGGCGACGCGTTCGCCGCGCTATTCGTCGGCATGCTGGGCGGTCCGTACCAGGTCGCGCGGCTGGAAGTCCATCGGTGCGAAGCGCGCACCTCGGCAGGTGGCTGGTAGGTCGCAATGGCGGTCTCGCCGAAAACCCTCTCGATCATTCATCTGATGACGGCAATGGAGATAGTCCAAGTTCCTTCAAAAAGGCGTTGTGCTTCGCCGTTGAGTCTTGAATTTGATTCTCGATCGCGACCAACTTTCTATGAGTCGCCGACAGATCGATCGCGACCTCCTGCTCGGCTGTGCTGACATAGCGCGAGATGTTCAGGTTGAAGTCGTTGGCTTCGATCTCGTCCATCTCCACGCGTCTGGCGTACCGCTCGACGATCTTCGGACGCAACTGGTAGGTTTTTATGATCTTCTCGATATGCTCGTCGGAAATGTAGTTCTGTCGCTTGCCCTTCTCGAAATGTTCAGATGCGTTGATGAACAGGACATCATCAGGCTTCTTGCACTTCTTCAAGACGAGGATGCAGACCGGGATGCCGGTCGAATAGAATAGGTTCGCCGGCAGACCGATGACGGTGTCGATGTGCCCATCGTCAAGGAGCTTGCGGCGGATCTTGGCCTCGGCGCCACCGCGAAACAACACGCCGTGCGGGAGGATGATCGACATCACACCGTCTTCTTTGAGGTAGTGAAACCCGTGCAGCAGGAATGCGAAGTCCGCCGCCGACTTCGGGGCCAGTCCGTAATTCTTGAAGCGCACGTCTTCGCCCAACGCCTCGTTGGGATCCCAGCGGTAGCTAAACGGCGGGTTAGCGACCACGGCGTCGAAGTACGGCTTCTTCGCCGGGTTCGTCTCGCGGAGCATGTCCCAGTCGTTCGTAAGCGTGTCACCGTGGTAGATCTCGAACTCCGTGTCCTTTACCCCGTGCAGCAGCATGTTCATCCGCGCCAGGTTGTACGTGGTGATGTTCTTCTCTTGCCCGAAGATCTTCCCGATGCCGTGCGGCCCCATGCGCTTGCGCACATTGAGCAACAGTGAGCCCGAGCCGCAGGCGAGGTCCATCACGTTGGCGAGGCGATTCCGCTTGCCGGTCTTCGGCTCCTGGCTGTCGAGCGTAACGATCGCGGAGAGAATGTCCGAGATCCGCTGCGGCGTGTAGAACTCGCCCGCCTTTTTGCCCGAGCCCGCGGCGAACTGGCCGATCAGATATTCATAGGCGTCGCCGAGGGTGTCGCTATCCGTCGAGAACTCCGCGAGGCCCTTGGCGATTTCGGTGATGATCTTGCAGAGCTTCGCGTTTCGATCTTCGTAGGTCTTCCCGAGCTTATCAGAACTGAGATTGATTTCCGAGAAAAGCCCCGAGAACGTGCTCTGGAATGATTCGTTCTCAATATGCTTGAAGCCGGCCTGAAGCGTCTTGAGAAGGTCGCCATTCTGAGTGCGGGCCATGTGCGTGATGCTGGCCCAGAGGTACTTGGGAGGGATGATGTAGTGCGCCTTGAGTCGCATCTGCTTCTCGAACGCCGACACATCGTCGGGATTCTGCTCGTACCAGACAGAAAGTGATGACCGTCCACCATTGCCGATCGCGTTCGGATCTGGGTAGTCTCGCCCGAGTTCCTTCTTCGCTGCCTGCTGGTAGTTGTCCGAGAGGTAGCGGAGAAACAGAAACGCGAGCATGTAGTCGCGAAAGTCGTCCGCGTTCATCGCGCCACGGAGCTGATCGGCGATGGCCCAGAGCGTTTTACCGAGCTGCTTCTGATCTTGGTTAGTCATGAGTTGCTTCTCTACGGGGCAGCTTCGGGATCAAGCTCGGGAACTGCAAATTGGAAACGGACAAGAACATCATCGAGGATTCTGCGAAACAGCGCTTTGTTGTCGTCCACCATCTCGACGGGCTCCGTGATGGCGTATCTTCCGTGGCTAAGCAGGTTGAGTGCGCGGTTGTAGAGCGCTTCGTCCTCCAGCCCCGCCAAGCAGACCCTAAGGTCTTCGTGGCCGAAGAAACTCGCCGTCTTCTCTAAGATGCTGCGGAGGGCATTAAAATGATACGTATAGAGGGTTCCTGCCTCCGAACACTTTCGAAGCTCAGCGAGAATGGCCACATGGTGAAAGAACGGCGTATCTCCAGTGGCTCGCAGCGTGAACGCTCCCTCGGAGTCCGGTCGGTGCAGAAAGTACCGCTTAGTACTTACTTTCTCTTGGCCTTCCTTCGTCCTTCCGAGCTCATTGCACATGATGTTGAAGAACAAGGCGTGGTGAGAGGAGAAAACGGTTCTGAGCGGATCTCGATCACCGTTCGCGCCTAGGCGAGTCGCGGCTTTGCGGAGAAGTGCCGCCAGATCACAGGCAAGAGCGATGGCATTGTTATCGTCAAGCGACGAGATGGGATCATCGATGTACAGGTGCTTGACCCACCCATAGGAGGGGTGTCGATCAATGACCCGCTCGCAGATCGCCATGAATATGCACCAAATGAAGATTTTCTCCTCGCCTCGGGAAATCTTGATCCGATCGTTATCGCCCTTGCGAAAGGTCACGACCCACTTCTCGTAATCGATATCAAAATCGAAGTCGGCGTAGCGAGCCAAATAACCCGCGATGGCCTCATCCAATGCAAGTTCTCTGAGGCCGCTAAAGAACGAGGAGCGCGCGTTGATCGTCAGGTGTCGATCCGTATCGCCTTCAAGATCGTTGTGCCAGACAAAGAGGTCCTCGGTATACGCATTGAAGTAGAGAGTATCTGGGGCCCCTTCGCCTTTGCGCTTCCCTTGATCCTTGAACTCCATCGACAAACGGGTCTTCCCTGTTCGGTTGTACGCGTACAGCAAGACACAGTGAAGATCTTTAACGTCGCTGCGGAGCCGTTGCGCTAGAGACGTCAAATTCTTGTACTGAAAGATCTTTGTCGTACCACTCATTGCTCATTCCCCCTCTATTGAGGGAAAGATCTGCTGCAGCAAACCCTGCTTATGTAAACAGAGTGCGTCCAGCCTTTCAGTTTGTGCGGAAATTCGGGCGTCGAGCGAGAACAGGCAGTCAGCGATTCGCTGCTGCTCAGGCTCGCTGGGGCAGCGTAGAGGGATGCGCGCGAAATCATCGTAGTAGAGGCGCAATCGATCCTTGGTAAGCCCGTGAGAGTAAGACGTCAGCAGCAACATAGACGCCGGGAGCTTGAACAGGTATTCGAAGAATCGAGAAACTACATGCTTCTTGGGCGCCAAGACGATGTACGCTGGGCTCACCAAGCAGTCTTCGGGAGCGACCCCTAGTGCGCCTTGCCACATTCGCATCATGTTGTAGGCAATATCGTTCTTGCACGCCTTCTTGTTTCCCGCCGCCTCTTCGATGTCGTCGTAGTTTCGATCCAAGGAATCGCGTCGCACCATCCCATCGTGCATGGTGACGGAGTAGATCGGCATTCCCTCCTCACCCTTGCTGACGCGGTTTGCGAACAGACTTCCCGCTTTGCGCTCCTCCCATTCCCCCTTGTTGCGGAACTCGGGGAAGCGGAGACGAGGCACGGTTTCTCCGTGCTGGGGAAACAGTTGCTGTTTCAGCCCTTTTTTGTGCAGTCGGAGCGCTTCAAGCTTCCGGCCCTCCGCCGCGATCAAGTCGTCGAGCGAACCGAGGCAGTCGACGATCTTCTGCTGCTCGGCCGGCGTTGGTGGTACTGGGACCAGTACGGCCGAAATGCGGTTCGCCGATATGCCGTAGACTTTCGCACCCTGAGCTTCCTTTTTGATGCCAGCGCGAACAGCAGGGGACTGGAATAGCTGACCGCCGAAGCCAACGATCGGAAGCCGACCTCGCCGAGTAGCTAGAATGGTGTGCGTCCCGGCGACGACTCGTTCTCCGTCGAGTGAAACAACTTCGATCGCTTTCCCAACATCGTCGATATCTTCAGACGCATCGGCAAGGACGATGTCGCCTTCCTCACAAAGTGCGCCATCATCGAATCCATTTGCTAGGGCATCCGGACTAACAAACGGCACACGCTCGTTACCCACCCGGAACAGAGGTTTGAACTTCGTGTGAATGTCGCCATAGTGAATGTTCCTAATCGTTCCGGTTGTGTAGTTTAGCTTGTCTCTCGACAGGTTGTTGGTGCGTTTGAAGGCATACAGTTCACCGAGCTGCGGGGCCACCCAGGTTGGATCCTCTCGAAACTCCGGAAACCGCAGTTTCGGTACCAGCGGCGATGGCTTTTCGGCAGTCATCGTGCCGCCCCATGCTCGTATGCGTTGAGGCCCGAGATTTCTCTGCCGTGGGCCCTCTTATTCAGCAGAGGGATAAGGTCGTTCATGAGCGCGAGTTCTCGCTCCCGGCGTTCACGCCAACCGAGGCCAAGCGGCTCCATTAAGTCAGTGAGCTGCTCGCCGTTGAAGATCATGCGCTGGAGAATGGTATCGATGAAGGCCGCGAGCGACGCGGCCGTCAGACCGTGGACCTGAGCGAGGAGTTCGATTTCCTTCACCTGCTTCACGGCCTTGAAGTGCTCGTAACCGGCGCGGACGGCTGCCTCGTCGAGGCCTTCGCCCTCCTTGAGTGAGCGAACGTACTCGGTGATTTCCTCCCGCTCGCCGAGGAACTTGGCGTCGGACTGGATCAGGCCGATGAGCTGCTCGCGGCTGATCGTGAGCTTCCTCGGGTCCTGACCCGAGTACTTGGCGATCAGCTTCATGATGTAGTCGTAGTCAATAACGGCAGAGGCGAAGAGGACAAACTCAAAGTCGAGCTGGTCGACCTCCGGGTTATCCGGCTCGCCACCCTGAGCGGGGGTGCGCTGCTGTTCCTTGAGACGCTGAGCGGTTTCAAGATAGACGCCGCGGAAAGCACGAAGGTCATCATTGGGGAGAGCCTGCTCGATCTGCTCCCGCTGCTCTTCGGTGAGGTCGGTGTACTGGTCGAGCTGAGTCTGGAGGCGTTGGACTTCCTTGAACCGCTTGATGAACTGGGCACGGGCGTCGTCGCCCATGAGGTTGGTCACTTGATCGGGCGTGGCGTCGAGGCCCTGCGACTGCATGAACTTGCCGAGGTCGTCGACCGCCTGCTTGAAATTTCCGATGACGACGGGAGCCTTGTCGACCAGCCAGATCTCGCGAGCCCGGTCGCCATGCGCACCGGAGAAGAGAGCGATGGCCGCGTCGACGCTGTCCTGCTGGTTGCGGAAGTCGAGGATGTGGCCGTAGGGCTTGGTAGCGTTGAGAACGCGGTTAGTGCGGGAGAAGGCCTGGATCAGGCCGTGGTGCTTGAGGTTTTTATCGACGTAGAGGGTGTTTAGGAACTTGGCGTCGAAGCCGGTGAGGAGCATGTCAACGACGATGGTTATGTCGATCTTTTCCTGGCCCTTGCGGGCCAAGTCGCGGTTGGGGAACTGCTGATCCTTGATGCGCTGCTGGACGTCCTGGTAGTAGAGGTCGAAGTTGTTGATGTCATGGTTCGTATCATACTGCCGATTGTACTCGGCGATGATGGCCTTGAGCGCGGCCTTCTTTCCCTCGGGATCGTGCCGGTTGTCCTCCTTTTCCTGGGGGAGGTCCTCTTGGATTTGCTGTACGTCCTTATTGCCCTCGGCGGGCGGAGAGAAGACGGCGGCAATCTTGAGAGGGACGCATTCTGCGTCGACGCTTTGGCGCTCGGCCTGGAGTTTTTTGAAGATCTCGTAGTACTCGATGGCGTCGTTGATCGAGGCGGTAGCCAGCAGTGCGTTGAAGCGCCGGCCTCCGGTTGCGGCATCGTGCTTGTCGAGGATGGCCTGGACGACCGCCTGCTTCGCGAGCGTCTGGCCGGGCGTGAGGGCGGGAGCGTCCTTGGGCTTGTAGTAATCGACGTGGAAGCGGAGGACGTTCCGATCCTCGATTGCGTGAGTGATGGTGTAGGCGTGAAGCTCCTTCTGAAAGAGGTCCTTGGTGGTTCGAAGGGTCGCGGCGTCTCCCTCGATCTGCTTAATGGTGGCGTTGTCCTCGAAGATCGGAGTGCCAGTGAAGCCGAAGAGCTGGGAGTTCGGGAAGAACTCCTTAATGGCCTTGTGGTTCTCGCCGAACTGCGACCGATGGCACTCGTCAAAGATGAAGACCATCCGCTTGTCTCGGATCTGCTCGAGCCGCTGCTTGAACGTTGATCGCCCCTGCGCGATGCTCTGCTTGTTGTGCTTACTGTTCTCGTCGAGGGCAAGCCCGAGCTTCTGGATCGTGGTGACGATAACCTTGTCCGCATAGTCGTCGGACTCTAGGCGCCGGACGAGCGCCGCGGTGTTGGTGTTTTCCTCGACGCAGTTCTCCTGAAACCGATTGAACTCCTCACGCGTCTGGCGGTCGAGATCCTTGCGGTCAACGACGAAGAGGCACTTGTGGATGCTTTCGTTGGTCTTGAGAAGTGTCGAGGCCTTGAAAGAAGTGAGCGTCTTGCCCGAGCCGGTCGTGTGCCAGATATATCCATTGCCGCAGTTCTGATCGATGCAGTCGACGATGGCCTTGACGGCGTAGATCTGGTACGCGCGCATCATCAGGAGCTTCTGCTCGCTCGCGATGAGGACCATATACTTGCTGATCATCTGGCCCAGCGTGCACTTGGCGAGGAACCGATCAGCAAAGTCGTCGAGGTGAGTGATCTTCGCGTTGTCCTCGGCCGCGAACTGGTAGATTGGAAGGAACCGCTCGTCTGCGTCGAAGGCGAAATGCCGTGCGTTGTTGTTGGCGAAGTACCAGGTCTCAGCGCGGTTGCTGACGATGAAGAGCTGGACGAAGCAGAGCAGCGTCTTCGTGTATCCGTTACCAGGGTCGTTCTTGTAGTCGACGATCTGCTCCATCGCCCGCCGAGGGCTGATCCCGAGCGTCTTTAGCTCGATCTGAACGACGGGGACGCCGTTTATCAGGAGTATGACGTCGTAGCGGTGATGGCTGTTGTCGGTATTGATGCGGAGCTGATTGACGATCTCGAAGGCGTTCTTGCACCAATCCTTGATGTTGACGAGAGTGTAGTTAAGCGGTGTGCCGTCATCGCGGATGAAAGCTTCCCTGTTCCGGAGGGACCGGGCGGCTCGGTACACGTCCGGTGTAACGATCTCATCCAGGAGGCGCTGGAACTCACCGTCAGTGAGTGCCACACGATTCAGGGCCTCGAACTTCGCCCTGAAGTTTGCTTCAAGTTCGTTTCGATCGCGGATGTCGTCGCGATATTCGTACTTGAGATCCCGAAGCTTCGTGACGAGCGCCTCTTCAAGCTGGCGTTCGGGTGCGATCATCGCCATGGCGGCAACTCAACTGTTTTGGATTTGCTTGGAGGCATCCGATTGTCCGGAGTGGAATGTGAGTGCCAGAGCATGGACGATGGGTTGCGGTGATTGGTCAAGAAGGAGGGTCTTGAGATGGGCTACGGCCTGAGCACGACGGGACTGGCAGAATGATGGATCGCACCGCAATCAGTACCGCGACCACCCGATGATTCCCATAGAGCACCCCATTCGAATAACATGACCAAAAATGCGTCTGCACGAACTCTCAGATCATCGAGCCGTCCGGCGTCATCAACAGTCGCGGTCATCCTTCGTGCAACTGCGGACATTGCTCAACGTCGCAGCGTCGCCTCAGGCAACGTTGCTGCGGGAGCGTTCGACCCTTTCAACAGCCGAATCATCGCTCCGTATGAGCAGGCGGCATACCTCATCGATCGACACTGCATGCTTGTCCCTCTTCATGGGCCACTGTAGCAGCCCAATCGCTCGCGGCAATTGCGCGGGGTAAACCTGCAACCTGAAGATCTAATCGGGATCGTGCCTTCCTGCGGGGGAGGGCGCACAGAACAGCGTGGAGAACCCCGGGAGCCCACAAGTGTGGCCCACAATCTCACGACAGCCTGAGCGTCAGGGCCGCCAAGGGAGCGGATAGCTTCGACCGTAGCGGTTTCGTAGCAGAAACGGGCTAAAAAACCCGATACCTACCGTGAACATCCGGCAGCGGGTACATTGATTTTATTAGGGAAATTTCTTGTTGCTCAAACGAGCGGTTAGAGGCGTCGCTTGCCCCAACCATCGGCGACCGGACGACCCGGAAGCCTTATGAGTTCGAAAAGTCGCGACCGGCGGCGCTAGCCGCCGCCGGTCGAATTGGTCGTATCAGCGAATGACGTAGGGCAGGAGGCCCAGGAAGCGCGCGCGCTTGATGGCGCGGGCGAGCTCACGCTGCTTCTTCGCGGACACCGCGGTGATGCGGCTCGGCACGATCTTGCCGCGCTCGGAGACGTAACGCATCAGCAGCTTGGAGTCCTTGTAGTCGATCTTCGGAGCATTGGCGCCCGTGAACGGGCAGCTCTTGCGACGACGGAAAAACGGGCGGCGTGCACCAGCTTCAGCCATGATTCTTACTCCCCATCCGTGGTTTCAGCTTCATCGCGCGGACGGCGCGGACCGCGATCACCGCGGAAACCGCCCTCGCGGTCGCCACGGAAGCCGCCTTCGCGCTCGCCGCGGAAGCCACCGCCGCGATCGTCACGCTCGCGATCACGGTCGGCCTTGCGCATCATCGCGGACGGGCCTTCCTCGAGCTCCTCGACGCGGACGCTGAGATAGCGGATCACGTCCTCGCTGATGCGCTCCTGGCGCTCGATCTCGGCGATCGCCGCGGACGGCGCGTCGATGTTGAGCAGCACGAAGTGCGCCTTGCGGTTCTTGTTCATCCGGTAGGTGAGGGAGCGCACGCCCCAATTCTCGGTCTTGGTGATCTTGCCGCCGAGACCTTCGACGATACCGGTCATCTGCGCAGTCAGCTCTTCGACCTGCTGCGGGCTCGCGTCCTGACGCGCGAGAAAAACATGCTCGTAAAGAGGCATGGTCGTCCTTTCCTCATGTTGGCGCATCGCCCGGCGTCAAACCCTTAAGAGGCCTTCGGAAAGGACTCTGGGATCAAGCTCAGAAGGCGGAAACACGGGACGACGGGCCGACTGGCCCTGCCACACCAAAATCACGAATGATTTGCTGAGACCGTCCGTTCAGCTCCCGGCCGGGGTCTGCGGATGGGCGCCTTATACGGATTTTGGCCGGCTTTGCAAGGCGGAGGGGCATTTTCAAGCCGTCCAACGGGAACAAGAACCCCATCCTCCAATATCAAGATTCGGCTTGATCTGTTTGTTTGTATAACATACAAATAAATCGACGAAGAGGATCCCATGGCAGAAGCGTCGGCCGATGCGCCGCTCGAAGCGGCAGGCGACCCCAAGCACGCCGCGCGCGCGACGCGCTCGGCCGGCCGCAAGATGCGGTCACTGCTCCTGGATGCTGCGAGCCCGCTGTTTCGGGAGCGGGGGCTGTCAGGCACGTCGATTACCGACATCGCGGCCGCCGCGGACGCGTTCCCGAGCCAGATCACCTATTACTTCCGCACCAAGGAGGCGCTGTTTGTCGAATGCGCCTGCCGCGATCTGTTGTATCTGGCGCGGGCCACCGAGCAGGCGGCGCTGAAGGCGCGGACTCCCGGGGAATACACCCATGCGCTGGCCGAGACCGTGACGGCGAGCGATTCGGTCGCCTTCTTCGCCGAGGCGCTGACGCTGACGCGGCGTCGCCAGGATCTCGCGCCACTGGTGGAGCGTACCATCGAGCGCCTGCACAGCGAGGGTACGCGCGCTTATGCAGGGCAGGTCGCGCGGCACGGCTGGCGCTCGCTGCGCGCGCCCGACGAAAGCTCGCGGCGGTTCTGGGCCGTCGCCATCGGCGTCATTCTCGAGGGCTACGCGATGGGCCGCTCGCCCGAGGCGCTCTGCGCCGAGATGCTGCGCGTGCTGGGCGAGCAGGCGAAATCCACTGAAGACACCGCCCGCCTGCGTCTCGTCGAGGTGCGCGAGGCATCCGACAATTCGAATGGAAAGGGTTAGGCCATGACCGCGCTTCGCATGCGTGCCCGCGATTTCCTGACCGACGATCAATTGGCCGAGGTGCGCCAGCGCGCGACGTGGAAAGGCGCTGCGCTGATCGCGCACGCCTGGACGCTGATCATTGCAGCCATCGCGCTGGTCGCGTGGTGGCCCAATCCGCTCACCTATATCTTCGCCGTCGCCATCATCGGCTCGCGCCAGCTCGGCCTTGCGATCCTGATGCATGACGGCGCACATGGTTGCCTGTCCGCCGACGAGAAAACCAACCTGACGCTGAGCCAGTGGTTCTGCGCCTATCCGCTGTTTGCGGAGACGCGCAGCTACCGGCGCTATCACCTTCAGCACCATGCGCGCACCCAGCAGGAGGACGACCCCGACCTCGTGCTGTCGGCGCCGTTTCCGATCACCAAGTTGAGCTATCGCCGCAAGTTCATCCGCGACGTCACCGGGCAGACCGGCTACCAGCAGCGCAAGGCGCAGTTGCTCAACGCGCTCGGGCCAAAGGACTGGTCATGGCGGCAGCGCGCAGCGCATTTCTGGGAGATGCTCGGCCCGCAATGTGTGGTCAACGGGATCATGTTTGCCGCGCTCGCCGCGGCCGGCGTGTGGTGGGCCTATCCGCTGCTCTGGCTGGTGCCGCTCTTGACGTGGATGATGGTCATCACCCGCATCCGCAATATCGCCGAGCACGCCGTCGTCCCCGATAGCAGCGACCCCTTGCGCAACACGCGCACGACGCATGCCAATTTTCTCGAGCGCCTGTTCATCGCGCCGTATTACGTGAACTATCACCTTGAGCATCATCTGTTGTTCTACGTGCCCTGCTACAATCTGCCGAAGGTGCACCGGCTGCTGAGTGCGAGCCGGTACGCCGATCGCATGGAAGTGCAGCCGAACTACGCTTCGGTGCTGCGGCTGGCCACGGCAAAGCCGAACCGCGAGGATCGGCCGGGGCAACTGGTGAACAGTGCGCGCCGAGCGCGGGCAGGAGCGGACGTCGATGCCAACCAGACCGCCGGCGGGTTTTGAGGGGCTTATTCCCCGTTGAATGCTGCTCCAAGTTCCCGTCTCGGCTTGACAGTGCGGCCCCGGACGGTGTCTACGGCCCCCTTTGGAGCATGATCCGGAACCATGGCCCAAGGAACCACGGCCTAAGGCCGGGCGTAAATCGGCTGCCGGTTCAGAACAGGGATCATGCCTGACAGCAGGGAGCGCCGATGACGGCTGCATTCACATTTCCTGGGCAGGGTTCCCAGGCTGTCGGCATGGGCAAGGCCCTGGCCGACGCCTTTCCGGTGGCGCGCGCCGTATTCGACGAGGTCGATGCCGCGCTCGGGGAGAAGCTGACGGCCATCATCTGGGAAGGTCCGGCCGAAACTCTCCAACTCACCGAGAACGCCCAGCCGGCGCTGATGGCCGTGTCTATCGCGACCTTGCGCGTGCTCGAGGCCGAGGCTGGTTTTTCCGTGGGACGAGACGCGGCCTTCGTCGCCGGCCACTCGCTCGGTGAATATTCGGCGCTCGCGGCGGCCGGCAGCCTGACGGTTTCGGATACCGCGCGTCTGCTTCGCACCCGCGGTCTCGCAATGCAAAAGGCGGTCCCGGTCGGCGCCGGCGCGATGGCCGCGCTGCTCGGTCTCGACTACGAGGCCGCCATGGAGGTCGCGGGCGAGGCGGCGCAGGGGCAGGTCTGCCAGGCCGCCAACGACAATGGCGGCGGCCAGGTCGTCGTCTCCGGCGACAAGGCTGCGGTCGATCGCGCCGTCGAGATCGCCAAGGCCAAGGGCGCCAAGCGCGCGATGCTGCTGCCGGTGTCCGCCCCGTTCCATTGCAAGTTGATGCAGCCGGCTGCGGATGCCATGGCGGAAGCGCTGTCGAAGGTCACGATCAAGGCGCCGGCCGCCCCGCTGGTGTCGAACGTGCTGGCGAGCGCCATCACCGATCCCGACGAGATCCGCCGCCGCCTGGTCGAGCAGGTCACCGGCACGGTGCGCTGGCGCGAGTCGGTGGCTTACATGGCCGGGCAGGGCGTCACCCGCTTCTTCGAGATCGGCGCCGGCAAGGTGCTGACCGGTCTCGTCAAGCGTATCGCGGACGGTGCCGTCGGCATTGCGGTCGGCGGCCCGAACGATATTGCCGCCGCCAAGGATGCATTGGCCGCTGCGAAGCAGGCTTAAAGGAGTCCATCAATGTTCGATCTGACTGGCCGAAAGGCGCTCGTCACCGGCGCGACCGGCGGCATTGGCGGCGCGATCGCGCAGGCGCTGCACGCGCAGGGCGCCACCGTCGCCATTTCAGGGACGCGCAAGGAGGTGCTGGACGAGCTTGCCGGCAAGCTCGGCGAGCGCGCCCACGTGCTGCCCTGCAATCTCTCCAAGGCCGATGAGGTCGAGGCGCTGGTGCCCGCTGCGGAAGCGGCGATGGGCCAGGTCGACATTCTCATCGCCAATGCCGGCATCACGCGCGACAATCTCTTCGTGCAGCTTCGCGACGAGGACTGGGACGAGGTTATCAACGTCAATCTGACCGCGACCTTCCGCCTGGCGCGCGCCGCGACCAAGCTGATGATGCGCAAGCGCTTCGGCCGCATCGTCGCCATCACCTCGGTGGTCGGCGTCACCGGCAATCCCGGGCAGGGCAATTATACGGCGTCGAAAGCCGGCCTGATCGGCATGATCAAGACGTTAGGGGCCGAATACGCCAAGCGTGGCGTGACCGCGAACTGCATCGCGCCGGGCTTCATCAAGACGCCGATGACCGATGCGCTCAACGACAAGCAGCGCGAAACGATTCTCACCAAGGTTCCGGCCGCCCGCCTGGGGACGCCCGAGGACATCGCAGCGGCCGCCGTCTATCTGAGCTCGAACGAAGCAGCCTACGTCACCGGGCAGACCATCCACGTCAACGGCGGCATGGCCATGATCTGACATCTCGTGCCGCGTCGCCTGTCACGGCGGTGCGGCATGCGGCAAACGGCCGTTTCCGGAGCGAAATGAGGCTTGTAGTCAAGGCAATTGAAGTATGATAACCGGACCTCCAACGGATGGGCAAAGAACGCCATTGCAGGTTTTTGAAACCCTGTATATTGGCGATGCGGAGCCTTTGGCCGTCGTTCGCCGGGGCCTCCATCGGTTAGGATGGGCCAAATCAAAGTTCGTAAGCGAAGGCAGTCAAACGACCACGACGGCTCGTATCGTCCCGGGGGGTCGGGTCTACAGGGAACAACACGAGGTTAAGCAATGAGTGACATTGGCGAGCGGGTTAAGAAGATCGTGGTCGAACACCTTGGTGTTGAACCCGAGAAGGTTGTCGACAACGCGAGCTTCATCGACGACCTCGGCGCCGACAGTCTGGATACCGTCGAGCTGGTGATGGCGTTCGAAGAGGAATTCGGTTGCGAGATTCCGGACGACGCTGCGGAAACGATTCTCACCGTCGGCGACGCTACGAAGTTTCTCGAGAAGAACGCGAAGAGCTAAGGCTCTTCAATTTCGCGGGGACAACATTGAAACCGGACGGGCCGCTTCGCAGCGGTCAGCCGGTTTCTTGTTATTGGCCGTGAATCTTTCGATGCGGAGTTTTCGGATATGAGGCGGGTTGTCGTCACGGGTCTCGGCATGGTCTCGCCACTCGGCTGTGGCGTCGAGCCGACCTGGAAGCGCATCCTCAACGGCGAAAGCGGTGCGCGCAGGATCGAGAGCTTCGATGTCTCCGATCTGCAGACCAAGATCGCCTGCACGGTCGTGCGCGGCGACGGCTCGAACGACAGCTTCAATCCGGACAAGTGGATGGAGCCGAAGGACCAGCGCAAGGTCGACGACTTCATCATCTTCGGCATGGCCGCGGCCGGTCAGGCGCTCGACGACGCCAACTGGCATCCCGAGACCGAAGAGGACAAATGCGCGACCGGCACCATGATCGGCTCCGGCATCGGCGGCCTCAACGGCATCGCCGACACCGCGATCCTGCTGAAGGAGCGCGGGCCGCGCCGGGTGTCGCCGTTCTTCATTCCCGGCCGCTTGATCAATCTCGCCTCCGGCTACGTCTCGATCGCGCACGGGCTGAAGGGGCCGAACCATTCGGTGGTCACGGCATGCTCGACCGGCGCGCATGCGGTTGGCGATGCCGCCCGCCTGATCGCGCTGGGCGATGCCGACGTGATGGTCGCGGGCGGCGCCGAGTCGCCGATCAGCCGCATCGGCATTGCCGGCTTCAACGCCGCGCGCGCGCTGTCGACCGGTTTCAACGAGACTCCCGAAAAGGCCTCGCGTCCCTACGATAAGGACCGCGACGGCTTCGTGATGGGCGAGGGCGCCGGCGTCCTCGTGCTGGAGGAGCTGGAGCACGCCAGGCGGCGCGGCGCGAAGATCTATGCCGAGGTGATCGGCTATGGTCTGTCGGGTGATGCCTATCACATCACCTCGCCGTCGCCCGACGGCGATGGCGGCTTCCGCAGCATGTCGGCCGCGCTCAAGCGTGCCGGGCTGACGCCGTCCGATCTCGATTACATCAACGCGCACGGGACCTCGACGCCGCTCGGCGACGAGATCGAGCTCGGCGCGGTCGAGCGTCTGCTCGGCAACGCCGCCTCCAAGGTCGCGATGTCCTCGACCAAGTCGTCGACCGGCCATCTGCTCGGCGCGGCCGGTGCGATCGAAGCGATTTTCGCGATTCTGGCGATTCGCGATAATGTCGTGCCGCCGACGATCAATCTCGACAATCCGTCGGTCGAGACCGCGATCGATCTCGTGCCGCACAAGTCGAAGCAGCGTGAGGTCAACGTCGCGTTGTCGAACTCTTTTGGTTTTGGCGGTACCAATGCGTCGGTGATCGTCCGGCGCCTAGTCAGTTAGTTTGTGTTTGAGACGAATCCACCGTTTTGCCGTATTCGGCGATAGTCATGGACGTGGGCGCGTGCGTTTTTGGCAGGGCAAGCGATTGTCGGGCCGCTATTGAACCGGCAGGATTCAGGTTGTTTCGATGAGTGAAAGGCCGCCCATTTCACCCCGGAGTCCGCGGGCCGCGCTCGAGCCCGAGCAACTTCCGCCGCCGCCCAAGCGGTCGGACCGCGCGCGCAATCCGTTCGTCGTCGTCGGCAACGCCATCATCACGCTTCTGCTGATCGCCATGCTCGGCGCCGGCGGCGTCTATTATTACGGCCGCCAGGTGCTCGAGGCGCCCGGACCGCTGAAGGAGGACAAGATCGTCAACATCCCGCAGCGTGCGGGCAAGCGCGACATCGCCGAGACGCTGAACCGGGAAGGCGTGACTGACGTCAATCCCTGGGTGTTCATCGCCAGCGTCGCCGCGTTGAAGGCGAGCTCGGACCTCAAGCCGGGTGAGTATTCCTTCCAGAAGAACGCCTCGCTGCGCGACGTCATCGGCACCATCGTCGAGGGCAAGGTGGTGCAGCACGCCGTGACGATTCCCGAAGGCCTGACCTCCGAGCAGATCGTGGCGCGGCTGTCCGACAACGACATCTTCACCGGCAGCGTGCGCGAGCTGCCGCGCGAAGGCACGCTGCTCCCGGAGACCTACAAATTCCCGCGCGGCACCCCGCGCGAGCAGGTGGTCCAGCGCATGCAGCAGGCGCACAAGCGTGTGCTGTCGGAGATCTGGGAGCGCCGCAATCAGGACATTCCGGTCAAGACGCCGGAGCAGCTGGTCACGCTGGCGTCCATCATCGAGAAGGAAACCGGCAAGGCGGACGAGCGCAGCCGCGTCGCCGCGGTGTTCGTCAACCGGCTGAAGCAGCGGATCAAGCTGCAGTCCGATCCGACCATCATCTACGGCCTCGTCGGCGGCAAGGGAACGCTGGGCCGGCCGATCAAACGCAGCGAGATCACGCAGCCCTCGCCCTACAACACCTATGTGATCGACGGCCTGCCGCCGGGCCCGATCTCCAATCCGGGCCGCGCCTCGCTCGAAGCTGCCGCCAACCCGGCCCGCACCCGCGACCTCTATTTCGTCGCCGACGGCACCGGCGGGCATGCCTTTACCGAAACCTACGACGCGCACCAGAAGAACGTCGCCAAGCTCCGCGCGATGGAGAAGCAGATCCAGAACGACACGGTCGAGCCGCCCGAGGACGCGCAGCCGCCGGCCGTTGCCGCGCCTGGCGCTGCCGACGCGCCGACCGCGGCCACGCCGGCACGGCCCAATCAGCAGAAGAGGCCGCCGGCAGCGCGCCCGGCTGCTCCAGCCAATCCCCCACCGGCCCGGCAGGGCGCGGTGCAGGGCTCGCCGCCGGTGGTTCAGCGCTGAGCCTTGCGCGCAGACCGGCTTGCGGACATTGCCGATTCCACTTTCCGGCAAAATAGTCTTAAGATTCGCGTGGCTTGATAGCCTCGCGAATCCCGTGTTCCTGGAGAATTTGAACTGATGGCGCTGTCGTCCATGACCGGCTTTGCGAGATGCCACGGCGCAAGCGGGCCGTATACGTTCGAATGGGAGTTGAAGTCGGTCAATGCCAAGGGCTTCGACTTGCGCGTGCGGCTGCCGCAGGGGTTTGATGAGCTCGAGGCCCATGCCAAGAAGCGCGCGGGCGAGCTGCTCTCGCGCGGCACCGTCTATGCCAATCTCACCGTCAAGCGCACCAATGCCGCCGCCACCGTCCGCATCAACGAGGACGTGCTCAACGCGGTGCTGAAGGCCGCCGCGCTGATCTCGGGGAAGGTCGACGCGGTGGCGCCGAGCATCGACGGCCTGCTCGCCATCAAGGGCGTCGTCGAGGTCGCCGAGCCCGAGGGCGACGAGGAGGAGGACAAGGCAGCGCGCACTGCTGCCGCCGAGGCCTTCGACAAGGCGCTCGACGAGCTCGTTGCGATGCGCAAGCGCGAGGGCACTTCGCTTGGGCAGATCCTGACCCAGCGCGTCGACGAGATCGAGCAGCTGGCGAAGAGAGCGGAGGCCGCGCCCGGCCGCAAGCCGGAGGCGATCAAGGCGAAGCTCGCTGAGCAGATCGCAGCGCTGCTCGACACCTCCGACCGTTTCGACTCCGACCGCCTGATGCAGGAGGCGATCCTGATCGCGACCAAGGCCGACATCCGCGAGGAGCTCGACCGCATCGCCTCCCACATCGCGCAGGCGCGCGAGCTGATCGGCAAGGGCGGCCCGATCGGGCGCAAGCTGGATTTCCTGGCGCAGGAGTTTCACCGCGAGGTCAACACCTGCTGCTCGAAGTCGAACGACATCGAGTTGACCAACACGGGCCTCGCCATGAAGAACGTGGTCGAGCAGTTCCGCGAGCAGGTACAGAATCTGGAGTGATCGATGACGACGGGCGGTCACGGAACTGACGGTGTCGAGCGGCGCGGATTGATGTTCGTGCTGTCCTCGCCATCAGGCGCGGGCAAGACGACGCTGTCGCGCATGCTGATCGACCGGATGCCGGGCTTGAAAATGTCGGTGTCTGCGACCACGCGCGCGATGCGGCCGGGCGAGGTCAACGGCAAGGACTATACGTTTGTCGACAAGGCGACGTTCGATGCCATGGTGAAGGCCGACGAACTGCTGGAATGGGCGACGGTGTTCGACAACAACTATGGTACGCCGCGCGGTCCCGTGGATGCGGCGTTGTCGGCCGGCCAGGACGTGCTGTTCGACATCGACTGGCAGGGCACCCAGCAATTGAAGCAGAAGGCGCGCGCCGACGTCGTCAGCGTCTTCATCCTGCCGCCCTCGGCGGCCGACCTCGAGAAGCGCCTGCATTCGCGCGCGCAGGATTCCGACGAGGTGATCCGCAAGCGCATGAGCCGCGCCAGCGACGAGATGAGTCACTGGGCCGAGTACGACTACATCGTGATCAACCACGCGGTCGACGAAGCCTTCGCCGAGGTGCAGTCGATCCTGAAGGCCGAGCGCCTCAAGCGCGAGCGGCGGATTGGCCTCGTAGGCTTCGTGCGAAGTTTGCAAGGTCAGCTTCAAGGTTAGGCCGCGACAGGCGCGGCCCTTCCTTCGCCAGCTGCTCCAGCATAGTCGTGATCGCGTCGACATCGACGGCATCGGTATCCCGACCTGCCGGCGCGTCATCGCGATCCGCCTCAATTTCGTTGGCGGCAAGCTTGGGTGCAGCAGCCCGATCGAACAACTTGATCTCGACCTTGTCGCTTCTGGACTCGACCGGTTTTGCGGCCGGAGCGACGGCACGTTGCCTGCGCGCGTCGATCAGCTCGATCTCGCGGCCGATCGCGGCGAGTTTCGTCACTTGTCTTGTCGGTTGCGGACGTGCCGCATCGAAGTCGATCGGGCGGGGCGGCTGGGCGGCGGCCGGCGGTGAATCGCGCCAGGGCGCGTGGCTTCCGTCATGGTCCTGCGGCGCCCAATCGTCCCAATGCCCGCGGCGGTCGGCGGCCCTGGCGCGGACGCGTCCGCCGGCGAAGCGGTAGATGACGCTGGCGAGGATGCCGGCGAGCGCCAGCGCACCGCCGATCACAAGCATCAGCATCTGCAGCGAACCGCCGGACTTGTCAGTCGTGCCATCGGCCGCGGGCGGGAGCGGAGCAGGGGATTTTGACAGCTTCGCGTTTGGCTGCGCGGCTGCTGCAACCGTGGTTTCCGCCGGCTGATGCGCTGGCGCGGTGGACGCTGTGGAGGCCTCGGGCCAGCGCGCGGTCACGGCCGGCTGCTGCGCGTTGGTTTCGGCGACGCTGCTCGGCGGCTGCGGCGCGACCGCGGGTGCATTCGCTGCAGCCGGCGCGGGCGCGGCCATGTTCGGCGTGCCCGCTGCGGCACTCGTCTGCGGCGCGATATATTCCGCGCGCGCGTTCTGCACGGCCTGCGGCGGTGCTGCATCCGGCTCGGATGTATCGGTCGTCGCCTGCGCGGTCTGTGCGGCTTTGCCGCCTGCGGCGCGCAGATACCAGCACTTGCGCTTCGTCGTGCGATCGAGGCGGTAGTACCAGTGCTGGCCCTGCGGCGTGGCATCCTTCGGCGAAGCCAGGCAGTCGGGCGCCGCGGCGGCCGTGCTCGATGGCGTCGGCGCGTTCTGCGATACCGCGGCCAATGGCGCGCCCGCGAGGATGCTGGCGACGAGGGTCGAAATGAACTTTGCGGCGCGGTTGCCCATCCTGGTCTCCCGGTTACGCATGACGCAACTCTCAACGAGCCCCTTCTCGTCAAAGACTTGGGTGGCAATGAGCCGCAAATCCGGAGAGGATGTGGCTTGAATCGGGCCTGCGCGACGTTCGTTCCGCCCCCGGATGAGACTCTCCGAACGTCACGATCAGAGTTCCACGCCACGACCTGAGCCGGTTGACACGATCATAAGTCAGTACTAATCATTATTAGTAACTTATGACAGGTCGAACAAGCGTGGCATGGGGCGGGGAGTGTCTATGGCTAAGGACAGCGCACAACTGGCCGCACTCGGCGATCCCACCCGCAGGCGGATCTTCGAGCTTGTCGGTGCACGGCCACGCACGGTCGCCGAGATCACGCGACAGCTGCCCGTGTCCCAGTCGGCCGTCTCACAGCATCTCAAGGTGCTGCGCGAATCCCGCTTGGTTCGTGCAGAGCCGAAGGGCGCCAGCAACGTCTATTACGTCGATCCGGCGGGACTCGGCCAGATGCGAGCCTGGCTCGACCGGTTCTGGAGCGACACGTTGGCCGCTTACAAACTAGCCGTCGAAAAACCATCGGAGGGATCCAGATGAACACACGTGTATCGATTGCGCCCGTCAAACATTCCATCGTCGTCGAGGCGCCGATCGAGCGCGCGTTCAAGGTCTTCACCGAAGACTTCGGCAGCTTCAAGCCGCGCGAGCACAATCTGCTCGCCGTTCCCATCGCAGAGACCGTATTCGAACCTCGGGTGGGTGGAAGCATTTATGATCGGGGGATCGACGGCAGCGAATGCCGCTGGGCGCGCGTGTTGGCGTTCGAACCACCCAATCGAGTCCTCTTGAGCTGGGACATCAGCCCGCGCTGGCAAATCGAGACCGATCCCGCCAAGACGAGTGAATGGGAGGTCCGGTTCATTGCGGAGACACCAAGCCGGACCCGCTTGGAGCTGGAGCACCGTCACCTCGATCGGCATGGCGAGGGCTGGGAAGGCGTCCGCAGCGGCGTTGACAGCGATCAGGGTTGGCCGCTCTATCTGCGGCAGTTTGCCGAACTGATTGCCGCCAAGCGTTGACGCCCTTCCTTCCGACGCCGCGTCATGACGAGGAGAGGCCCTGTCGGGCCTTGCTCCGATCGGGCCCGGAAACTTCTCACCTCCGCAGCCGTTATTTCGCGGCTGAGGAGACGTCATGCCGGTCAAGGATCAGATCAAGAACTTCGCCAAGAAGCTGGTAGAGGAGCAGCCCGATGCGGCGACGCTGCGGGGGCTGGTACGGGCCCGCAAGCCCACGGCCATGCACTTTCGCGATGACGGCATCGTGCCGAACCATCCGCGCTTCCCGGCGCTGCTCTATCGCGGCGCGGTGAAGCTGAACGGTCGGCGCTTTCCGCCCGAGGTCGTCATCGACACGCTGTTCGACACCCATGGCTGGGGCCGGTCGTGGCGCGACACCGTGTACGACTTCGTCCACTATCATTCGCAGATCCATGAAGTGATGGGCGTGGCGCGCGGCACGGCGAGGATCGAGTGCGGCGGGATCAAGGGCCGCATCCTGAAACTGAAAGCCGGGGACGTGCTGGTCCTGCCCGCGGGCACCGGCCACCGGCTGATCGAATCCAGCCGGGACTTTATGGTCGTCGGCGCCTACCCGCAGGACGGCACCTATGACGAGTGCACCGACACACGCCAGCGTCCCGACGCGGTCAAGCGCATCGCCAAGGTCCGCAAGCCGAAGACGGATCCCGTGCTGGGGAGCGGCGGACCGCTGCTCGCCGCGTGGCGGTCCGCTCAGCTTAGATAATCAGGCGAGAAATCCGCAAGTCTGCGCAGCTCGTCGGGCTGGAGCAGTTCGATCTCGCTGCCGTCCCAGGCGATCAACCCGCGATGCCTCAGCTCCTGGATGGTGCGGTTGACGTGGACGATCGACAGTCCGCAGGCGTCCGCGACGTGACGCTGCGTCATCGGCATCTGGAAGCAGTTGCGCTTGACGAGGCCGACGATCTCCAGCCTTGCCGCGAGCTCGCAGATGAGGTGCGCGACCTTGGGCAGCGCCGCCTGCGCGCCGAGGCGGGCGATCCATTGCCGCGAGATGGCCGCGTCGATCAGCGTCTCGCGCCAGAAGGCGCGGGTCAGGTGGATCGAGCTGTCGAGCAGCTGGCGGAGCTGGCTGTGGGCGACGGTGCCGACGATGGTCGGGCCGAGCCCCACGAGATCCGCGTCCATCGGCGAGACCAGCAGCGTGTGCAGGCATGGCATGTCGCCGGGAACATGGAAGGCGAGGGTCTGGCTGCGATCGCCGACGATGCGCGACTGGTAGAGGAAGCCGCTGACGACGAAGACGCAGCGGCTCGCGGCCTCGCCTTGGCGCAGCACGATCTCGCCATCCGCGACCTGGCGCAGCGTGGACGGCAAGCCCGCGATCTGGCGGCGCTCGTTGTCGGACAGGCCTTCGATCGTCTGCAGACGGACGATGAATTTCGGATGTGGCATGGGCCTCGCGTGCAGCTTCAGCCGTCCCGCGGCACGGACGCCTCGGCCAGGCGACGCGACAGTTTCGCAAGCGTCCAGTCGGAAACCGGCACGGAGCGGAACTCGCGGATGGCGCGAGCGAGCTCCTGATCCGACATCGGCCGGACCGGCTCCCTCAGCGTTCCCTTCAGCAAGGCGTCGCTGATGCTGTCCAGATGCTCGCCGGCATCGGATGCGAACAGGCGCCGGATGCGCTCCAGGAGAGTGGTGCTTTTCATGTTAAGGCCGGCTGGTCCGAATGGGGGGAATGGGGTGGCTGCGATCGATGCGTCGCAAGCCGGTTAGCAACCTGTGCTTCCGATCTGCGTTCTAGTCCGCTGAACGCAAGCCGGACGTATCATTTGATAGAACCGGCGCGATTTTTGGCGGCTCCATGGAAAAGGCTCACGACGTGCTGATACGGAACCTCGGCGAGCACACCGCGCTCGCAGAGGAGGATATTGGCGAAATTCGCGCGTTGACCTTCATGCTGCGCGATTTCGCAACCAATGAGGATTTCATCCGTCAAGGCGATGAGCCCGAGCATTCCGCTTTGGTCGTCTCCGGCATGGTTGCCCGCTATCACCTGCTCGGCAGCGGGCGGCGGCAATATCTGGCGTTCCATCTCACCGGCGATCTTCCGGATGCGCAGGGGTTGTTCATCGACCAGATGGATCACGGGCTCAGTGCGCTCGGGCCGGCGTCGGTGGCGTTCATCCCGCACCGCGAACTGTTCATCGCGTTCCGGCGGCGGCCGACCTTCGCCCTCGCGGTCTGGCGCGAGACGCTGCTCGATGCCGCGATCTTTCGCGAGGCCATCACCAACAACAGCGCCCGGCCGATGCAGACGCGCATGGCGCACTTGTTTTGCGAGCTGTTCTACCGCGCCCGCGCTGCGCAGCTGGTGCGCGGCAATCGTTGCCGCATGCCGATCAGTCTCACGCAACTCGGCGAGACGCTCGGCATGGCGATCGCGACGGTGAACCGGACGCTCGCCGATCTCAGGCGCAGCGGCGCGATGGATCTTCGTGATGGCGAGCTGGTCGTGCTGAAATGGCGCGAGCTGCAGCGGCTCGGCGATTTCAGTCCGACCTATCTGCATCTGAAGCGGCAGTCGCCGCCGCATGCGTGAGGCGGAGGCATCAACCCTCCGCGGGTGCCGCTCCACCGCGCACCTCGTGGAAATGCTTCTTCACCCAATCGTTACAGCAGCAGGCTCTCGCTTCGAGCGCTGCTGCGTCGAGGATCAGGATGGCGCCGCGGCGGGTCGCGAGGATGCGCCGCGCCTTGAACATCTGGATGACGCGGCTGGCATAGCTGCGGGAGACGCCCAGCATGCCGGCGAGCTGCTCGTGGGTGAGAGGAATCTCGGCTCCGCCGATATGTTCCTGCGCGGACATGATCCACTTGGCGGCCCGCTGCTCGATCGAATGCGCAGCGTTGCAAGCCGCAGTCTGCAAGAGCTGCGCGAACTGGCAGTCGGCATAGCGCGCGAAGGCCTCCTGGAGCGTCGCCGATCTCTGCTGCGCCTGCTCGAGCGCGCGCAACGGCAGCCGCACCAGGGTGCCGCCAAACTTCACGACCATGCGCGAATAGGCGAGCGAAGGGCTGGGGCCGGCGGCGATGCCGACCGCGCCCTCGCGCCCGACCAGCAGGCTTTCGACCTCGCGATCGTCCTCGACCGGCACGGCGAACGACACCAGCGCGGGACCGTATGGAAAATGCACCGCGGCAATGTCGTCGCCGGCGTGATGCAGGACCTGACTCGCCCCGACGTCGATCGGCTGGAGGTGAGGCGCGAGCAGTTCGAAATCCTGATGATTGAGCTGCCGGAGCAGATCGTTCTGGGGCCGACCGGTCACATTGCGTTCTCTTGGGCGGGCCGGGAATCGGCGCCAGCGGCAAACCTACGTTTCCGCGGCGGAACCGACGGTTCCAAAGTGCACACAACGGACTTTTGGGCGTCGAAAACTGGAGCACGACGTCGCGGGCTTCAGCGGGCTGGACGGCAGCGAGGATCGTCAGCCGCAGCGGGCTTCGCGATCTCCCGTCAGTCGGCCCTGTGCCGCAGCGGCGCGGTAAGCGTCGATCGCCCGGTTGGCGAGCATCAATTGCCGGCGCTCACCGGTTCGAAGCTGGGCCTCGATGGCGTCGAGCAGGAAGTTCGCGCTCGCGTCCGGCGGCCCGAGCTCGCCGCTCTTCTCGAGGCAGCTCCAGGCGATGAAGAATGCGCTTTCGACGGTGCAACGGATCGACATGCGCAGCCAACGCGGCGCGGCCGCAGGCGTTCCGTGCGGCGGGCGAGACTTGCATCGGACCCACCGCGCCGCGGTCAGTTCTTCAGGACGATGCGGCCGACGACCTTGCCGGCACGCAATTCGTCGATCCACTTCTGCACGTCGCCCATCGGCTCCTCGCGCATCGGCGTCGGCTTGATCTTGCCGGCGCGGGCGAGCGCCATCAGCTCGTGAGCCTCCGCGAGCGTGCCGACCATGAAACCTTCGATGGTCATGCGCTTGTAGACCCATTGCACCGTCGGCAGCGTGAACTGGCCGCCCATCAGGCCGGAGACCACGATCTTGCCGCCGCGCGCGGCAACGGCGACGGCAAAGGCCATCGACTTCTCGTTGCCGGCGAAATCGACGATCTCGTCGAAGCCGCCCTCGGTCTCCTTCAGGATGCGCTTGATCACGTCGGGCTCGGCCGGATCATAGGCCGCCGCCGCACCGTTCTTGAGGGCGGTCTCGCGCGCGGCCGGCGAGAGGTCGGCGACCGTGATCGGCTGCTTGAACATCGCCTGCGCGAACGACAGGCCCATCATGCCGACGCCGCCGAGGCCGATCAGCAACAGATTGCGCTGGCGCGGACGGTCGACCAGGCGCTTGAGCGCGCCATAGGCGGTGACGCCGGAGCACATCAGGGTGGCGGCCTGGTTGACGGGCAGGGGATCGTAGTCGAGCAGATATTTGGCGTCGGGGACCAGCACGTGGGTGGCGAAGCCGCCGTCGATGGAGACGCCAAGGAAGCGTTGCTTCACACAAAGGTTCTCGTCGCCATTGGCGCAGTCGCGGCACTGGCCGCAGCCGATCCACGGAAACACCGCCTTCTTGGTGCCGACGAGGCTGGCCGGAACGTCGGGGCCGACCTCGTCGACGACGCCCGCGATCTCGTGGCCGAGCGTGAAGGGCAGCGTCATGCCGCGCGTGGTGTCGAGCTTCTTGCCGCCGCCGAGATCGGCATAGCCGTCCTGGATGTGGAGATCGGAATGGCAGAGACCGCAGCGCTCGATGCGGACCAAGACCTCACGGCCCTGCGGCTTGGGCGTCTCGACGATGGTCTCGCACAGCGGCGCATCGAACTTGACCAGGGACTGCCGACGCATCAACGCCATTTTCTTTCCTCCGGAATTCTTGGTTACTCGGTTTCGCTGCGTATATCCGCCAATTCACGCGCCATGGCAACAAAGCCGGAGATGGGAATGGTCTCGGCGCGCCGCGTCGCATCGACGCCGGCGGCATGTGCAAGCCGCGCCGGATCGACATTCAGTGATTTCAAGCTTTGCCGCAGCATTTTCCGGCGCTGGCCGAAGGCGGCGGCGGCGACCTGTTCGAGCATCCTGCGATCGCAGGCAAGCGGCTCTGCGCGCGGCTTGAGGCGCACGACCGAGGAGGTGACCTTCGGCGGCGGCACGAAGGCGGATGGCGCAATGTCGAACAGGATCTTGGTCTCGCAGCGCCAATTGGCGAGCACGCCGAGCCGGCCATAGGCCTCCTCGTCCTCGCGCGCGACGATGCGCTCGCCGACCTCGCGCTGGAACATCAGCACCATCATCTCGTACCAGGGCGGCCAGGGCTCGGTAATGAGCCAGTTGATGAGAAGCTGGGTCGCAATGTTGTAGGGCAAGTTGGCGACGATCTTGGCGCGTTCGCCCGCGAGCAGCGGGCGTGGATCGAAGGTCATGGCATCGCCATGCACGATCTCGAGTCTGCCCGGGTAGCGCGCGGAAATATCCTGCAAGGCGGGGATCGCGCGCTCGTCGTGCTCGATGGCGATGACGCGGCGGGCGCCGAGCGCGAGCAGCGCCCGCGTCAACCCGCCCGGGCCGGGGCCGATCTCGACGATGGTGGAATCCTCGAGCGGCGCCGCCGCACGCGCGATGCGCGCGGTGAGATTGAGGTCCAGCAGGAAGTTCTGGCCGAGCGATTTGCGCGCCGACAGCGCGTGCTGGCGAATGACCTCGCGCAGCGGCGGGAGGTCGTCGATCGCGCTCATCAGCTTGTCGCAGCCGCCATGCGGCTGGCGAGCCGCAGCGCGGCGATCAGGCTCGCCGGATTGGCCTTGCCCGTGCCGGCGATGTCGAAGGCGGTGCCGTGATCGGGCGATGTGCGGATGAAGGGCAGTCCGAGCGTGACGTTGACGGCGTCGTCAAAGGCGACGGTCTTGATCGGGATCAGCGCCTGGTCGTGATACATGCAGACCGCGCAATCATAGGTCCGTCGCGCCGCCTCGTGGAACATGGTGTCGGCGGGCAGCGGCCCTCTGGCCTCGATGCCGTCGTTGCGCAGCGCTTTCAGCGCCGGGACGATGACGGTCTGCTCCTCGTGGCCGAGCGAGCCGTCCTCGCCGGCATGGGGATTGAGCCCGGAGACCGCGATGCGCGGCCTTGCGATGCCGAAGCGGGACTTCAGCTCGGTGGCGACGATGCGGACGGTCGAGACGATCAGCTCGCTGGTGAGCTCGCCCAGCGCATCGCGCAGCGAGACGTGGATGGTCACGGGCACGACGGCGAGCTGGGGCGACCACAGCATCATCACCGGCTGCGGCACGCGGCCGTTCTCCGCGGCGAGCTCGGCGAGGAATTCGGTATGGCCGGGATGACGGAAGCCGGCGCGGTAGAGCACGCTCTTGGCGATCGGGTTGGTGACGACGGCGCCGGCACGGCCCGCGCGCACGTCGAGGACCGCCTGCCGGATCGAGGCGAGCGCGGCCGGCGCGCTGGATGAATCGGGCTTGCCGGGCTCGGCGGTGGCGCGCTCGCCGGTCGCGACCACGGGCAAGGCGTCCGTGAACGCGGAACCCGCTTCACTGGGGCCCACCGCGGCGATCCTGATATCGGCGCCGAGCGCCTTGGCGCGGCGCGCGATCAGGGCCTCGTCGCCGAGCAGATAGAAGGCGGGCAGGTTCAGCTCGCCCCGCCTGAGCCAGGCCGCGATCGTGATGTCGGGGCCGATGCCGGCGGGCTCTCCCAGGGTGAGGGCAAGGGGCTTGGCTGCAAGGGGCTTGGTTGCAAGAGGCTTGGCTGCGGACTCGGTGGAGGGCTCTGAGAAGGGCTTGGCCATCAGCGGTTGCGATATTCGATCATCGCCGCCTTGCGCAGCTCGTCGAGATAGGCCTTCTGCGTCTTCTCGTACTTCTCCTGATACATCTTCTCGCGGACCTCACGCTTCTTCGGCGTGTCGATCATGGTCGGCTTGCGCGAGCACAGCACCACCATCTCGATGCCGTTCTTGGTCATCTCGGGCGCGGTCAGGCGGCCGATCGGGGTGTCGTCGAGCACCTTGCGCAGCGGCTCCGGCAGCTCCGCGGTGGTCTTGGTGACGGTGTCGCGGATGGTCGCGTTCGGGGTCGAGCGGAACAGCGAATTGGCCTCCTCGCAGCTCCCGACGCGGGCCCGATAGGACTCGGCTTCTTTCTTCCGGGTTTCCAGGAACGCCGCCGACGAGCCGCGCGGCACGATCAGCACGATCGGCTGCATCTTGTACTCGGTGCCCTCGATCTGAAGCTTTTCGCCGGTCTGCGCCTGCACGGCCTGCGCGACGTCGCGCTCGCCGACCAGCAGCTTCTCCTTGAAGCGGCCGCGCACGAGGCTGCCCCAGACCATCTCGGCCCTCATGCGGCTCTTCAGCGTCTCCGGGCGGACGCCCTTGGATTCGAGCGACTTGGTGAGCTGATCCGGCGTGATGCGCATGCGCTGCGCCATGCCGTCATAGGACTGGTTGATGTCGGACACGCTGGGATCGACACCGTATTTCTTGCCTTCCTTGATCTTGACCTTGTCGTCGATCAGCACGTTGATGACCTCCTGCCGGCTGGGGGTCTTCTGTGTCGACAGCTGGTCGAGCTTGATGCGCTGCTCGATGTCGAAATCGGTGATGGGATCGCCGTTGACCATCACGGCGATGTTCTGCGCGCGCGACGGCGAGGGCAGGGCGGCCAAGATCAGCCCGGCACCGATGGCGAGAAGGAGGCGGAAGACAGGCAATGGCGTCGTCATGATGTCGCTCGCATGTCGGCCGCGTTGAGATAGGGCAAACGCGGCCGGCACTTCAAACTATTTACTGGAGGCCGGTGGAACCGCTGGTCGTCGATGAGTTCGCCAGCGTGCGCAGGCCGATTTGGAACATGAACGCGTGGCTCAGCGTGGGCGGTGCGGTGCCCGCCGAATAGCTATACGAAGTTACGTAATTCGCCGCCAGCACGAAGCAATCGTCGACATAGCCGGCACCGAGCACATATTGGTTGATCTTGTTGGCCTCGAGGTCCCAGCGCGCCGAGCCCGACACCACCCAGTTGGTCGCAACCTTCAGCGAGCCCGTGGTCAGGATGCCCTCGCGGCGGGTCAGATAGCCCAGCTCCGGCTGCTCTGCGTAATTGCCGTACAACACGCTGACCGACCAGCGATTGAAGTTGGCGCGGCCTTCCGCCTCGAAGCGCTGCACGTTCCAGGTCTGCTCGTCCATGCGGGAGCGGACGCTGAACGTGTAGGTGCTGTTCGGCGAGTAGTTGGCGCTCGCAACGTAATCCGACCGCGGCTTGTCGAGGCCGGAGTTCAGGCCGGTATTGATGGCATCCTGCACCGTGAAGGAGTTCAGGCCGAAGAGGTGGTAGGACTGGCCGAACAGCACCTTGACGGCGCCGCCCCTGTCGAACTGCGTGGTGGACTGCACGCCGACATTGGCGCGGCCGCCGCCCTCGACGCGGTCGTAGCCGGAGAACTTGTCGACGCTGAACAGGTTCGAGGCGTCGAACACCAGGCTCTGGGCGTCCTCGTTCGGCAGCCTGCCGGCATAGGTCTCGTTCGGCCGGATGATGATCTGCGCGATCGGCTCGAGGGTGGTCGAGCCCCAGGGCTGAACGTTGATGAATGGATAGCGGTACTCCAGGCCCACGGTCGGCATCAGGCGGAACGCCTCGGTGTCGCCGACGGGCAGGTAGTTCGACACGCCGGGCTGGTTGGAGACCGAGGACCTGATCGCGTCGGCACGCAGACTCGCGAACGGCGTCCAGATCTGGCCGAACGGGTCGGTGAAGGACTTGCGCCACTGCGCTTCCGCGGTGAGGCGGGTGTAGGTGCCGGGGAAGCCGCGCAGCAGGCACTGCGAGGGCATCCGCGCCAGCGGATCGGCCGATGCCGTGGTGCACAGGCTGTTGGTGTTGGCGAGCGTCGTGATCGGGTCGAACACCGCATCGTCGCGCGACAGGTTCACGAAATTGGTCTTGTAGCTGACCTCGCCGCCGAAGACGGGATAGTTGAGCACGTTGGAATAGTCGATCACCGGGTAGACGATCGGCACCTGGCTCTGGTTGCCCGAATAGCTCAGCCAGTACATCGTGCGCGCATCGAAGAAGCTGCGGTTGCCGACGCCGGTCAGATAGAGCTGCGACAGCGCTTCCGTCGGCAGCAACAGGAACGAGCCGAGCGGATCGCGGTACTGATAGAGCCGGTAGTCCGAGAAGAAGTAGTAGTCGGACATCAGCACGCCGTCCCAGCCCCAGACCCATTTGTCGTTGAGGGCGAACTGACCCTTGGTGTCGATGGCGCCGCGGAACTCGCGGTCGCCGGGCAGCCCCGCGAATGCTCCGGGATCGAGCTGGTAGATGCCGTAGGCACGGATCTGGTAGGCGCCGTCGATCAGGCGCTGGCGGAATTCGCCCTGCACCAGCGCGCCTTGCCGCGACAAGAAGCGCGGGGTGATGGTCGCGTCCATGTCGGGCGCAATCGCCCAGTAATAGGGAACCTCGACGCCATAGCCCGTTCTGTCCGTGCCGGAAATATAACCCGGCATCAGGAAGCCGGATTTACGCTTCACGGTCGGGTCGGGCGTCGAGAAATAGGGCATGTAGGCGAGCGGCACGCCGAAGAACTCGATCTGTGCCGTCTCGAAATACAGCATCTTCTCCTGCTGGTCGTGGATGATGCGGGCACCCTTGACCTGCCACAGCGGCGGCTTCTTCGGATCGTCCTTACACGGCGCGCAGGCCGTGTAGACGCCGTTCTCGAACACCGTGTAATTGCCGCTGGAGCGGTCGGCGCGGCTCGCGGCCATGCGGGTCTGGTCCGCCGTGTCCACGCGCAGCGAATCGACGAAACCGTCGCGGTAATCGTCGGAGAGATCCAGGATCTCGGCATAGGTGATCTTGCCGTCGGCATCCGTCATGCGGATGTTGCCCTCGGCATGCAGCCGCTTGGTCTTCTGGTCGTAGATGACCCGGTCGGCCTCGACGCTGGTGCCGTTGTAGAACAGCTGCACGTTACCGACCGCGGAGACGCGCGAGTTGTTGTAGTCGTAGTTCACCTCGGTGGCCTGAACCAGCATCTGGTTGTCGTTGGGGGCCTTTGGCGGCTTCGCACGCGGCGGCAGCGGATTGTAGGTGAAGCTCTGGGCCTTCGCCGGCGCCACGGCGGCAGCGTCGATCAAGCCGCCGAGCGAGGCAGCCGCGACGGCGGCAATCAGGAGCCTGCGGACGGACAAGTCGCGCCCGTTCGCGCGCACCCATGTGCGCCGCGTCAAACGAGACACGTGCCCTCGGCGGACGGCAGTCACTATCCGTCCTCCTGATAGAGCAAGGCCAAAAAGCCGGTGAGGCCGCCCACCACAACGGGCAACCACGCCGCAGCGATCGGATGCATCAACTCAGCCTTGCTCAAGTCCTCAGTTACTTTCGACAGAACGTAGAGCAGAAAGCCTGCGCCCACGCCACTCAAAACCATCTTCTGCACGCCGCCCATCCGGAAGAAGCGCAACGACACGGAGGCCGCGAGCATCACCATGGCTGCGAGCAAAAACGGCTGCGCCAGAAGCTTCTGATACTGGAGTCGGTATCCCGCTGTCGCGAAGCCCGAGCTTTCGGAGGAGCGGATGTAGCTCGGTAGTTGCCAAAAGGACACAGTCTCGGGGGTGGAAAAGCTGTTGCGGACCTGCGCCTCGGTCAGCGTGGTCGGAATCTCCAGGGTGGCCTGGTCGATCGGCGGTCCGTCCAGCGAGAAGCGGCGGACGCCCTTGAACAGCCAGCGGCCGGCATCCAGCGTCGCCTCGCGCGCCTCGACCCGCTCCTTGAAGTGCTGGTCCTGGTCGAACCGGAACAGCGTCAGCCCGGTCAGCCGGATGCCCTGCTGCTCGCTGCGCGCCGCATTGATGATGGTCTGCCCGTCGCTGGTCATCTGGTTGAGCCAGAAGCCGGAGGCGTCCTGGATGCCGCCGCCGGGTGCGGAGCCGAACAGCTCGGCCTCCATGCGCTTGGACAGCTCGCGCAAATTGGCCGACATCGGATTGTAGGCGACGGTGGCGATCACGCCGATCAGGAGCGCGCTGCCGAGCGCGGGCGCGATGAACTGCCAGGCGGAGATGCCCGCGGCGCGCGCCACCACGAGCTCGAGCCGGCGGGAGAGGGCGAGATAGCAGGTCATGGCGCCGATCAGCATGCAGAACGGCGTCAGCTTCTCCAGGAGCTGCGGCACCCGGAACAGCGAGGTCTCGGCCACCATGATCGCGGAGGCGGATGCAAGGCCCGAGGTCTTGCGCACCATCTCGATGTAGTCGACCAGCACCAGCAGCAGGAAAATGCCGCCGAAGACGCCGAGCGCCGCGACCACGAAGCGGCCGGCGAAATAGCGCCCCAGTGTGTTGGTGAGCATGCTCATGCGGTGGCCGGACGTCCGAACAGCCGTGCGATCCGTGCGTTCGACCGGTTGATGGCCTCCATCAGGCCGGGAGGCGGCTCGACCACGACACCGCGGATGATCATCCACAGCCCGACGCCGATGGCGCCGAAAACCATCGCATATTGAGCCAGCACCGCGCCCGGCGACTTCACCGTCATCACCGAGCAGGCGAAACCGGCCATGCGCAGGCCGAACACCGCCACGATCGAGGAGGCGATGGAGAAGTTGCGGCTCTGGCGAGTGGTGCGCGGCGCTCCGAGAAAGGCAAAGGTCAGCACCGCAAAGGCGAACGGATACATCGGCGCGAGCAGGCTGTCATGCAGGGCCGCGCGGAACTGCCCTGGAATCTGCTTGTAGACGGGATCGTTGTCGGATGGCGAGAACAGCTCCCAGAGATAGCGCTCACGGATGCCGAGGGTGACGTCGCGGCCCTTGGCGAATTTCGACATGTCGAAGCCGTAGCGGCCGAAGGCCACGAGCGCCGGATCGCGCTTGCCCGCCTCGAAGCGCTGGAGATTGCCGGTTTCCAGCACCAGGAACGAGCCGGTCTCGTTCTTCACGACCTCGCCGTGCTCGGCGACGATCGAGACGCGCTCGTTCGGATCGCGGCGGTCGTCGATGAAGATGCCGGCGAGGATGCCGCCCGGTTGGCGTTCGCGAATCCGGATCGTGAGGTTCTCGTCGAGCCGGGCGAAGCGGCCGGGCTGCAGGATGTTGGTGAGCACGTCCGCGGTGATCTCGGCATCCCACTGCTTGATGCGCCGCATCCCGTCTGGGGCGAGATAGGCCGCGATGAAGGCGACCAGCAGCGCCACCACGCAGGTGGCATAGAAGAACGGAACGAACAGCCGGATCGGCGAGAAGCCGGCGGCATTCATCACGATGATCTCGGAATCGGTCGCGAGCTTGTTCAGTGTGTGCGAGATCGCGATCATCAGCGCGATCGGCGAGATGATCAGGACCAGGGCCGGGATCACGAGGCTGGTGATGCCGAGGAAGGTGAGGATGGTCTGACCCTGGCTCGTCATCAGGTCGATGCCGCGCAACGCCTGCGTAATCCAGATCACGCCGGTTAGGCTGACCAGGACCAACGCAAACGACGCCAGCGTCGTGCGGAAGATATACCTATCGATCGACCCCATGCGCTACCGCACGAATTCCCACCAAGCCCCAATTCCGATCGGAATTCCGGCTGCCCAACCAATCCCCGATCAGGGGATCCCCAAGGTCGGCCAACAGCTCTTCCGCCAGTTCATCCTCTCACTACCATCCCTTTGATCCGTCAACAAAATGGCTGCCCCGTGGCACCCTCATCATATGGTTAATATTTCGCTGTTGTGGCGTGGGGGCCACGGCGGAGCTTGGCATCTGCCGGGCGGGTGGCCCATAGTGGGGGACGCCTCAGTGAATCGCCGTTCAGCTGCGGTTGTGGCTGGAACGCCCGAACGACGAAAAGCCCCATCTTTTGGAGGAGTTATCCATGTCCGATGCCATCAAGGTCGGCTTTGTCCCGCTGTCTGCCGCCCCTCGTGGCATCCTGGTCGTGTTCTGCGACGACGGCCTGAAGCTCGGTCCGGCGACGGTCAAGGCCCTCGGCGGCGCTGCCGAGATTGTGAAGCGCGCGGCGGCTGCGGCCGCCTTCAAGGGCAAGAGTGGTGCTGCGCTGGACATTCTGGCGCCGGAGGGGGTGAAGGCGACCCGGCTGATCGTGATCGGCGCCGGCAAGGCGACCGGCCTCAAGGCCAACGATTTCCTCAAGTTCGGCGGGGTGGCGGCCAGCAAGCTGCCCGCCGGCACCAGCGCCATGACCATCCTGGCGGAGCTGCCGGGTGGCGCCCTGACCAGCGAGCAGGCGGTTGCGATCGCCTCGGGCCTGCGCTTACGCGCTTACAAGTTCGATCGCTACAAAACCAAGAAGAAGGACGGTGAGGAGGGCGGCGCGCGCGCCGACGTCTCGCTTGCGGTCGGCGATGCCGGTGCGGCGAAGAAAGCGTTCGCCGCGGCCGGCCATGTCGTCGACGGTGTGATCATCGCACGCGACTTCGTCAACGAGCCGCCGAACGTGCTTTTCCCGGAGGAGTTCGCCCGCAGAGCGGGTCAGCTCCGCAAGCTCGGCGTCAAGGTCGAGGTGCTCGACGTCAAGGCGATGCAGAAGCTCGGCATGGGCGCGCTGCTCGGTGTCGGCCAGGGCTCGGCGCGGCCGAGCCGCACCGTGATCATGCGTTGGGACGGGGCCAAGAAGGGCGAGGCCCCCATCGCCTTCGTCGGCAAGGGCGTCTGCTTCGACACCGGCGGCATCTCGATCAAGCCGGCCGGCAGCATGGAGGACATGAAGGGCGACATGGGCGGCGCGGCCTGCGTCGTCGGCCTGATGCATGCGCTCGCCGCGCGCAAGGCGAAGGTCAACGCGGTCGGCGCCATCGGCCTCGTCGAGAACATGCCCGACGGCAACGCGCAGCGGCCGGGCGACATCGTCACCTCGATGTCCGGCCAGACCATCGAGATCATCAACACCGACGCCGAGGGCCGCCTCGTGCTCGCCGACGTGCTTTGGTACGTCGCCAAGAAGGTGAAACCGAAATTCATGGTGGACCTTGCGACGCTGACCGGCGCCATCATGGTGGCGCTCGGCACCGAGCATGCCGGCATGTTCTCCAACAACGACGAACTGGCCGACCGGCTGCTCACGGCAGGCATCGAGAGCGGGGAGAAGGTCTGGCGCATGCCGCTCGGCCCGGAATACGACAAGCTGATCGATTCCCAGTTCGCCGACATGAAGAACACCGGCGGCCGCCATGGCGGCTCGATCACCGCCGCGCAGTTCTTGCAGCGCTTCGTCGACGGCGTGCCCTGGGCCCATCTCGACATCGCCGGCACCGCCATGGGCGCGCCGAAGACCGACATCAACCAGAGCTGGGGCAGCGGCTACGGCGTTCGCCTGCTGGACCGCCTGGTCGCCGACCATTACGAGCGCAAATGACCCGACATGACTGAAGTGCTGTTTTACCATCTGCAAAACATGACGGTGGAGAATGTGTTGCCGCCGCTTCTCGAGAAATCGCTCGAGCGCGGCTGGCGCGTCGTGGTGCAGTCGACCTCGGAGGAACGCGCCGATGCGCTCGACTCGCACTTGTGGACCTATCGCGACGATTCATTCCTGCCGCACGCGACATGGCGGGTGAACGATGTGGCCGACCAGCCGATCGTGCTGGCGATCGAGGGCGGCAATCCCAACGGGGCCAATGTCCGCTTCCTGGTCGACAACGCCGCGCTGCCGGAGGACGCGCAGGGCTATGAGCGCATGGTGCTGCTGTTCAACGGCGACGATCCCGACGCGCTTGCGCTCGCCCGCACCGCCTGGACGGATTGCAAGGCGCGGGGATTTGATGTCACCTATTGGCAGGCCGACGACCGCGGCCGGTGGCAGAAGCGCAGTTAGCCGCAATTAATGATAATTTGCACTTTTCGGGCGATGCTGGCTTCGGCCACCTTCATGCCGCAAAGGGATGTTGGGACAATCGCTTAGGGCTGGTCCTTCACGTGGGGAATTCGTTTATCGTGCGACATCAAAAGCTTCCCGGCTCGCTCTTGATTGCGTTGGCTGCCGTAGCACCGCTGGTCGCGGGCTGCGCGGGCGGGGCCGATTTGCTGTCGAAGGATGCCGAATGGTTCCAGAAACCCGGCCGCCTCTTCATCAAGAACATCTCGATCGAATCGCCGCCGCTGACCCCCGACAAGCCGGTGCGGGCTGAGGATCTCGTCAGCGCCGACGGCGCCTGTCCCGGCATGGCGCCGCCGCCCGGACCGGCCGATGCCAATGCCTCGACGACGCCCGCGCCGATCGGCGGCACGGTCGCGCTCGGCCACACCGAATGCGACGTGGTGCGCGGCATCGGCGCGCCCTCGACCGTCAACCTGTCCAACGACGCTGGCGGCCGCCGCGTCGCCGTCGTCACTTGGACCACTGGTCCGCGCGCCGGCATCTACACGTTCACCGCCGGACGTCTGTCCTCGATCGAAGGCAATCCGGACCCGCAGCCGGTGCCGAGGGCGGCCAAGGGGAAGAAGAAGCAGGCATAGGCGGGGATCACTTCCGCAGCAGTGAAAGAATCTTCGCGGATCGGCTTGGTGCTCAAGCGATCAGGCTCGCGAACGCGGAAACGGCCCTTCATCTTGAGGCCGTCACGCATGTTGAGACCGAGCAGAACGATGTTCGCTGCTCCGGCGGCCAGCTCGAGAGCCTGCACGGCGTAGAACGTGGTGTCGAACTCCGCGGCCTTCGCCTTGGAGGCAAGAAACAACGCGGCGGGAATCAGAATCAGGATGCCGTTGCCGGCAATGAACGGCATGCGTTTGATCTTCGCACCGATCAGGCCGGCGCGCCGCTGCTTTGCCAGGACGAATCCCGAGCCTCCCGTCGCCGCAAGCATCGGAATGAGCAGCAGGAAGCCCCACGGTATGGCGGTCTTCACCATGGCTATGGTCTCGTGTGACGCAAACAGCTCGGTGAGAGCCGTGGAAAGCCAGAAAGTCGCAATGGTGATCAGTGCGACCGCTCCCGCGACTGGGTGGATGATCTTGGTCATGGGTCTGCCGTTTTCGAAGCGAGCTACGCGACGCAGATGCCGGGCACCGCGACTTTCTGGAACAGGTGCGGGGAGGCGACCGCGGATGCAGGGTAAGCCGAGATCTTCGACCTGAACTCGGGGTGCGTGAACGCAGCCCGGAAGTCGGCATTCGTCTGCCAAACTGCGTAGTTCAGATACGTGGGGCTTTCGCCGATCGCCCGATGAAGTTGGGTGGAGATGAAGCCGGGCTGCCGCTTCATGAAGGCGGCATCGTCCTGCCAGACCTGGAGAAAGCTTTGTTCGTCGGCCTTGTCGAGCGTGAACAGATTCACCAGCACCAAAGGGCCGGTGTCGATGCCGAGCTGACGCTCGATGGGAAAGTCAGGGTCCAGTGGGCGTAAGCGTGCCATGACGAACTCCGTCGAGATGGTTTTATGATGTCAATATGGTACTATATGCAATCTAGTAATTTGACATCATGATGTCAATAACTGTCTATGGTGACGGATGCGGAAATCCCAACGGACGCCGGCCGGCGATGCCCTGACGAACCTCATGCTTGACTTGTTCCGGCTGAACAGCCTGCTCCTGACCGCAGGGGACCGTTTGGTGGCCCCGCTCGGGCTCACCAGCGCCCGCTGGCAGATTCTCGGCGCCATCGTGCAGGCAGAGCGACCGCAGCCGGTAGCCTGGCTCGCCCGCGATCTCGGCGGCAACCGCCAGAACGTGCAGCGGATCGTCAACGACCTCCATGCGGAAGGCCTCGTTGCCTTCGAGGCCAATCCGCATCACCGCCGCGCACAGCTCGTCGTCCTCACCGACAAGGGGCGGCGCGCTTTCGACGCCGCCATGGCTTTGCAGATGCCGTGGGTCAACAGCCTTTCCGAAGGGCTTGCGGTCAAGGATCTGCAAACGGTTCATCGCATCGTCGCGGCACTGCGGACGAAGCTCGAGAGCGAAGCCGAGGCGCAGACGTGAGGTGGGCGATGGCGAGGCCGTGTGCAGGTCGCATGTCCTCCATCGAAGGCAATCCGGACCAGCAGCCGATGCCGAGGGCAGCCAAGTCCGAAGAGGAAGCAGACGTAAGGTAACGGCTACGGCCGTCCCTTCATTGCATCTTCGAACAACAGGATCTGACCGCTCAGTCCCCTGAATGTAGTTTTCTCGGGCCAAATTTTCTCGAGCTCGCCGAGCAGATGGCGGGTGAGCGGCTTCCAGTCCCAACCCGACCTTAGAGAATAGATGCTGAGGGTCATGCCTTCATCCGCACGAGTAGGATGGATACGAGCGAGCCACGGCTCGTCGTCCACGCTGATGCTGATTCCGGCATCGTTGCACAGGCTTACGCTCCGCCATATGACGTTTCCATCCTGGCTGTGTACGTCGCGCCGAATTGATAGCGCTTGCGCTTGACCGAAGTCGGCGAAGGTTTGCTCGAGTTTTTTCCATTCTTCGGGCGGCACCCTTAGATTTGCATGGACTTGTAGTCGGACGGGCGTGCGGCTGTCCCGGAAGAGATTGTGGCAGCTTTTGTCTCTTACGACGACCGGCAGGACGAAGACGCCGCATGTCAGAAGGACGGCTGCAGAAACGACACGCCATGATCGTTCATCAGACCCGGATATTCGTATGGCGGCCCAAAAGGTGAGGCCGCCAACAAGGCCCAACGAACCCAGGAGTCCTAAGGTGCTGACGTACTCGATCCAACCAAACGGGGGTGGTGCGCCGTTGAACCAATTGATCGTTGTCGGCGTGCCGCCACCGATCATGGAAATCAATGCTAGGACTCCGAATGGCATTGCCCCGACGGCGAAACCTCCGAGAGCGCAGGCCGCAATCCCGACGTGCGATCGCTTGCGGCTGATGAGAAGATAGAGGGGAAGACCGAGCAGCACTGCGTGCGCCGTTGCGACCATGAACGTCGTCATGGTCAGGTTCAGGCCTTGCGTGATCACGACGATATTGATCGTCTCTTCGATCTGCATGAAAGATGGGATGACGAACGCAATGGTCGCAGCGAACGCCGCAAGTAGAGCCGCAGCCAATAGATGCAAATGCCGCTGAAATCGCATGTCGAGTGGTGGACCAGATTGTCGTGATCCCACAACTGACAACTTAAAGCATGATGCGGAAAAAGGGCGAAGCGGTTTTCCGGAGAGTTCATGCGCAGCGAACAGCCAAAAGCGTGACAGCTCAGGATCTCGTCGCGCATTAGCGCACCGCCTGATCAATTGCCGGCTGCTTGCCACGGGCCCGGTCGCAGTCGCTCAGATATCCGTCTGCGTTGGTGGCCCGACCATAATCGTGATCGCAACACTCCTGCTGACGTCGCTTTCGTGATGGCCGCGCGCCCCGGAATGCGCTTTGATGGCGCAAACAACAATCCGGAGGAAACTAATGCGGTTCATAGCCCTCGTATCGGCGCTGCTTTTGCCGCTCGGTGCGGCATTCGCCCAGGACTATCCGACCCGGCCCATCACCATGCTGGTTCCATTCGCGGCGGGCGGGCCGACCGACACCATCGCGCGCCTGACCGCGGCCGGCATGGCGAAATCGCTGGGACAGCAGGTCATCGTCGAGAACGCGACCGGTGCCGGCGGCACCATCGGCACGACCCGCGCTGCGCGCGCCCAGCCGGACGGCTACACGCTGCTGATCCATCACGTCGGCATCTCGACCGCGGCGACGCTCTACCGCAACCTCAGCTACGACACCAAGACGGCCTTTGCGCCGATCGGGCTCGTGACCAACGCGCCGATGACCATCATTGCGCGGCCCGATTTCCCGGCCAACACGCTCAAGGAGCTCGTCGCCTACGCCCAGCAGCAGGGCGACAAGCTGACCTACGCCAACGCCGGCCTGGGTGCGGCCTCCCATCTGTGCGGCATGCTGTTCATGACCGCGATCCAGAAGCAGCTCACCACGGTGCCCTACAAGGGCAACGGCCCGATCATGAACGACCTGCTCGGCAAGCAGATCGATCTCACCTGCGACCAGGCGACGAACACGACCGGGCCGATCACGGCCAAGCAGGTCAAGGCCTACGCGATCACCACCAAGGAGCGGCTGAAGAGCCTGCCCGATCTGCCGACGGCCGACGAGGCCGGCCTGAAGGGTTTCGAGCTCGGTGTCTGGCACGGCATCTATGCGCCCAAGGGCACGCCGCCGGCGGTCGTTCAGAAGCTGACGGCGGCGCTGCAGACCGCGCTCAAGGATCCCGCGCTGATCGCCCGGTTCAACGACATCAACACCGAGCCGGTCCCGCAGGACAAGGCGACACCGGAGGCGTTGGGCGCGATGCTGACCAGCGAGATCGACCGCTGGGCGCCGATCATCAAGGCCGCCGGGCAATACGCGGATTGAGCTATTGCGTCCCGCCGGGCTTGAAGGCCGAGCGGGCAAAAAGCAGCTTGTTCAAAGGCTCGCTTGCCGGTGCCATAGTGCCGGTACTGTGCATGGGGTTGTTTTGCACGTTTGGTTGGAGTGCGGTGGAGACGTTAGCCCGCCGCCTCGTCGAACTGCGCGCTCGCCTCGAGCCATTGCTCCTCGGCGCGTGCCAGCGCGTCGGCGGCATTGGCACGCGCCTTGGACAGCTGCGCCGCCTGCTTGGGATCGCGCGTAAAGATGTCGGGCAAAGCGAGTGCCGTGTCGATCTTGGCGATGATCTCGCTGACGCGGGCGATCTCGGCCTCGGCTTCGGCGATGCGCTTCTTCAGCGAGCCGCGATTGTCCGCTTTCGGCCGCTGCGGCTTCTCAGGCGGCGCACTGCGCTCGCGCGGGGCTTCCGCGTTGCGCGTGGACAGCACCAGGCGGCGATACTCGTCGAGATCGCCGTCGTAATTGGTCACGGTGCGGTCGGCGACGATCCAGAGCCGATCGGCGCAGGCCTCGATCAGATAGCGGTCGTGCGAGACCATGATCACCGCGCCGGGAAACTCGTTGATCGCTTCCGCGAGCGCGCCGCGGCTGTCGATGTCGAGATGGTTGGTCGGCTCGTCCAGGATGATCATGTTGGGGCCGAAGAAAGTCGCAAGCCCCAGCAGCAGGCGCGCCTTCTCGCCGCCTGACAATTTGCCGGCCTTGGTGTCGGCCGCCTTGCCGGAGAAGCCGATCGCGCCGGCGCGGGCGCGCACCTTGGCTTCGGGCGCATCGCCCATCAGCTTGCGGACGTGGTCGTAGGCGGAGGCGTCCTCGTTGAGCTCGTCGAGCTGGTGCTGCGCGAAATAGGCGATCGACAGCTTGTCGGCGCGCGTCACCTTGCCCGAGAACGGCGCGAGCCGTCCCGCGAGCAGTTTTACAAGCGTCGACTTGCCGTTGCCGTTGGCGCCGAGCAGCGCGATGCGGTCGTCGTTGTCGATGCGCAAGGTGACGCGGCCCAGCACCGGGCTCGCCGGGTCGTAGCCGACCGAGGCGTTGTCGACGGCGATGATCGGCGGCGACAGAATCTTTTCCGGCGCCGGGAAGCTGATCTCGCGCACGTCCTCGGTGACCAGCGCCGTGATCGGCTTCAGCCGCTCCAGCATCTTGACGCGCGACTGTGCCTGCCGGGCTTTCGAGGCCTTGGCCTTGAAACGATCGACGAAGGACTGCAGGCGAGCGCGCTCGGCCTCCTGGCGCTTGACCGCCTTGGCGTCGAGCAGCTCGCGCGCGGCGCGCTGCTCCTCGAAAGAGGAGTAGCTGCCCTTGTAGAGCGTGAGCTTGCCGCGCTCGAGGTGCAGGATCTGGTCGACCGAGCTTTCCAGGAGGTCGCGGTCGTGGCTGATCACGATCACCGTGCGCGGATAATGCGCAAGGTGATCCTCCAGCCATAGCGTGCCTTCGAGGTCGAGATAATTGGTGGGCTCGTCGAGCAGCAGCAGGTCGGGCGCCGCGAACAGCGTTGCCGCGAGCGCAACGCGCATGCGCCAGCCACCGGAGAACTCGGCGCAGGGGCGGAGCTGATCAGCGGCGGAGAAGCCGAGGCCGGAGAGAATCGCAGCCGCGCGGCTCGGCGCCGAATGGGCGTCGATGTCGACGAGGCGGGTCTGGATCTCCGCGATGCGGTGCGGGTCGGTGGCGTGCTCGGCTTCGTTCAGCAGCGCGTCGCGCTCGAGGTCGGCCTTGAGCACGACCGAGATCAGGCTTTCGGGGCCGTTCGGCGCTTCCTGCGCGAGGCTGCCGATGCGCCAGCGCGGCGGCAGGGTCACCGAGCCGTGCTCGGCCGCGAGCTCGCCGCGGATCACCTTGAACAGCGTCGACTTGCCGGTGCCGTTGCGTCCGACCAGGCCGACGCGCGATCCGGGCGTGATCTGCACGGAACTCTGGTCGATCAGAAGGCGTCCGGCGAGGCGGATGGAGAGGTCGGTGATGGCGAGCATGCGGCCTTGTCACCGCAAGGCGCGGCGAACGCAACTCGTTTTTGCGTTAGTGCGTCTCGCGTTCGCGCCGCTGCAGCTCGTTCAGGAGCTGCTCGAGATGGGTCGGAAGGCGCGGCTCGGGCCGGAGGCTCTGCTGCAGCCGTTCGCCCACGGCATCGCAAATCGAGCGGCTGGTGCGCCGGTCGATCTGTTCGCTGTCATTGGCAAAAAGCCCAGCCATCGCAAGGTTCCGTGTTCTCGAAGTAAAGACACGGTACCAAGTCATTGCCGGCGAAATGGTTTCGCTGGCTTTGGGGAAAGCCGGGTATTCTCGTAAAAATTGTATGAGCGGCGCTTTGTACGCTCAAGGCAAAGCCCCGGCGAGGGGGGCGCCGGGGCTTCTCTTGGAAGGTACCTGGGGGGCTTAGGTAGCCTTCGGAAGGTGCTGACGGATTCAGTAGCAGCGGTTGATCAGCCGCCAGCGGGGTCCCCAGGGGGTCGGGACCAGCCGGCGCACATAGCAGCCGCCATAACCGTAGGAGACGGGACCGCCGGCGTAGAAGCGCGGTCCGCCCCAGCCATGGCCGTGGTGATGGCCGTGGTGATGGTGCGCGTGCCCGTGGTGCCGGCCACCGCCATGCCCGCCGCCTTGCCAATGAGCGGAGGCCGAGGTCGGCGCCAGCGCAGCTCCCAGCGCGGCTGCGGCGACAGCGGCAAGCGAAAGTTTCCTCAACATGGTTATCTCCTGAAGACTGCCAGCGCGGGGCTATCGCGCCGATGGAAAGGCCGCCGAAACGGTCCGCCTGAGGTCAGGCTTCGGTTTCGATGGGCCCAACCTTACGCCGGGGAAGCTGAACCGGATCCTGACAGCGGTTTCAGATTGGGTTCATCTGGGTGAAATTGTCGTCATCCAGCGGATCGGGAGCCATCCCCTCGCGGAAACCGCCTATGAGGCTGTTCCGCGGTCGCTTGCCGTCCGGCAAAGGCGCCGATATAAGCCCCGCAACCCCGAACCCCCGCTTTCTCCCCAAGGACAAGATCATGGCCATCGAACGCACTTTCTCGATCATCAAGCCCGACGCGACCGAGCGTAATCTGACCGGCGCAGTCAACGCCGTGATCGAGAAGGCGGGCCTGCGCATCGTCGCGCAGAAGCGCATCCGCATGACCAAGGAGCAGGCCGAGACCTTCTATGCCGTCCACAAGGCGCGCCCCTTCTTCGGCGAGCTCGTCGAATTCATGACCTCCGGCCCGGTCGTGGTTCAGGTCCTGGAAGGCGAGGGCGCGATCGCCAAGTACCGCGAGGTGATGGGCGCGACCGATCCGTCCAAGGCCGCCGAGGGCACCGTGCGCAAGCTCTACGCCAAGTCGATCGGCGAGAACTCGGTGCACGGTTCGGATGCGCCGGAGACCGCCGCGATCGAGATCGCGCAGTTCTTCTCGGGTAACGAGATCGTCGGCTGATCCAGTCGGCAGACTAGAGGCGACGGGCGAAGGGACTCATTGTGGACTGGCTCTGGCAGATCTTCGATCCCGCTACGATCGGGAGCTTCTTTACCCAGTTCCGCAACGAGATGGCCGCACCGACTTTCTGGATCGCGGTCGGCAAGATCATCTGGATCAACATCCTGCTCTCCGGCGACAACGCGCTGGTGATTGCGCTCGCGTGCCGCGGTCTGTCGCCGCGGCATCGGCTCTGGGGCATGATCTTCGGCGCCGGCGCAGCGGTGATGCTCCGGATCATCTTCACCGGCGTCGTCGCTACCCTGATGGAGCTGCCGTACCTCAAGCTGCTCGGCGGCCTTGCGCTGATCGTGATCGCGGCAAAGCTCCTGGTGCCGGAGAACGAGGACGAGAACGACGTCGACGCTGCCGCGCATCTGTGGCACGCCATCCAGATCGTCGTGGTGGCCGACATCGTCATGAGTCTCGATAACGTCATTGCTGTCGCTGCCGCGGCCAATGGCAGCGTGCCGCTGCTGATCCTCGGCCTTACCATCAGCGTGCCGCTGATCGTCGCCGGCGCCGCGCTGATCATGGCACTGCTCACAAAGCTCCCGGTGCTGGTCTGGGCCGGTGCGGCGCTGCTCGGCTGGATCGCGGGCGAGGTGATGGCGACCGATCCCGGGGTCACGCCGCGGCTGCACGCGCTGTTCGAGGGGCCGTTCGGCGCCTCGCTCGACGCCATGCTCGGGGTCTCGCGCATCCCGCCGCAATTCGGCCATGGCGGGGCCGGCGGCGAGTATTTCTGTGCTGTGATCGGAGTCGTCGTCGTGCTGGTGGTCGGCACCATCTGGCGCCGGCGCAGTCTCACCGCGGCTGCCCTCGAATCCTCCGAACGGCACGCCAAGGCCTCCACGGAGTGACGTTGAAGCGCTGATCGGTGCGGCCGCCCCTCCAGCGATGAGAGGCGTCCACATCACTGAGGCGCTTCCCGCGTTGGCAGGACGCGAGCGATCACCGGCCACGGGTTCGGCCGAATCCTCCCATCATTGCATTCGTATGACCGGCGCGCATCACGCTTCGCGAAAGCTCGCGTCGCGCGCGCGTGCGCGCGGGCGTTGCGTGGAGAGTGGTCGTTCGCAACCCTCACGCGATTTAGACCTTGTCTTATTATAAACTACTAAGATTCAAGGGTGCTTTCGTTGACTCGACGAGGGTTCCCACGGCACCTCGCCCCGACGTTCATGTTCATGAAATCGGAAGGTGCGATGTCGTCGAAAGTGTTTTCTCGTCCTGTTGCCGTTCTTGCCGCTCGCATCAAGACGCTTCTGACGTGCGCCAGCCCGAGAGCCTTCACGGTTTCCGTGGTCTCCATTGCCTTGTGCAGCGACGGCGTCCTGCACGCCAGCAGCGCGCAGAGCGCTGCGCCCCAGGCCGCGGGGGGAAGCACGTTGCCGGCGGTGACCGTCACCGCAGACGCGCCGAAGCCGCGCGCGCGTCCACGAGCCAATCCAGTCAGGAGGGCGGGCCGCGGCGCGCCTGCGAACGAGCGGGCCAAATTGCAGGCGGAAGGCACCCCGACGGCTGCGAGGCCCGGTGCACTGCCGCGGACCTACGCAGGCGGGCAGGTGGCACGTGGAGGCCAGGTCGGCTTGCTCGGCAACAAGGATTTCATGGATACGCCGTTCAACATCACGAGCTTCACGGCGAAGAAGATCGAAGATCAACAGGCGGTCACCGTCGCCGATGTCGTCACCAACGATCCCTCGGTCCGTTTCACCGGCCAGACCGGCGGCATTCTCGATTCCTTCTTCATCCGCGGCTTTCCGATCGGGGAAGGCAATGTCGGGGAAATCGCCTTCCACGGCGTCTATGGCGTTGCACCGAACTACCGCGTGTTCACCGATTACGTCGAGCGCATCGAGATCGTCAAAGGCCCGACCGCGCTGCTCTACGGGATGGCGCCGAACAGCAGTGTCGGCGGCACCATCAACATCGTTCCGAAGCGTGCCGGGGATGTCGATCTCACGCGGGTCACGACTGACTACGCGTCAAACACCCAGCTCGGCACGCATCTCGACGTCAGCCGGCGGTTCGGCGAGAACCGCGAATTCGGCATTCGCGTCAATGGCAGCTATCACAACGGCGATACGCCGTTGGACAATCAGTCCCGCGAGGCGCATGTCGGCTCCGCAGCGTTCGATTATCGCGGCGAGAAGTTCAGGGCCTCGCTCGATTTCATCGATCAGGAGGAAAAGTTCGACGCGCCGACGAGACCGTTCCTGGTCGCAACCGGCGTCGCCGTTCCGACCGCGCCGGTCGGACGGCGCAACGTCACGCAATCCTGGGAATTTGCCAAGGTTCACGACAACTCGCTTCTGGCGCGCGCCGAATACGACGTGACTGACGCAGTGACGGTGTTCGCCAATGTCGGCGGCGGCAGGACCCAGGTCGACCGTCTGTTCGGGACGCCGACGATCCTGAACGCGGCTGGCAACACCACGTCGACACCGGGACGATTCAAGTTCGACATCGACAGGAACGTGGCCGACGTCGGCGTGCGGGCCCGAATCGAGACTGGCGCGATCAGTCATGCCGTGAGCTTGCAGGGGAGCTACTACGGGGATGAGATCTCGCGGGGCTCGGTGAACGGCACGGCGGTGTCGTCCAACATCTATGCGCCGATCGCCCGTCCCCAGCAGTTCGTTGCGGCTCCCGCGACCGTGCCGCGGCTGTCGGACACCGAGCTGACCGGCATTGCGCTGGCGGACACCATGTCGGTTCTCCAGGAGCGGCTTCAGCTGACGGTCGGCGTCAGGCAGCAGGGCGTTAGGTCGAACAACTACAACACCACCACGGGCGCCGTGAGCTCGGCCTATGACCAGACGGCGTTCACACCGATGGTCGGCGTGGTCGTCAAGCCCTGGAGCAACGTTTCGCTCTACGCCAACTATATCGAAGGGCTCAGCAAGGGCGATACCGCACCGACGACGGCGGCGAATCAAGGCGAGGTCCTTGCGCCGTATCTGAGCAAGCAGAAGGAAGCAGGCGTCAAGGTCGATTTCGGCACGCTCGCGACCACGATCAGCCTGTTCGAGATCACCAAGCCGTCGGGGCAGACGGGTGCCGGCGACGTCTTCCGGGCTGATCAGGAGCAGCGCAATCGCGGCGTGGAATTCACGGTGTTCGGAGAAGTGCAACCGGGCATTCGCGTTCTTGGCGGCGTGACGTTGATCGACGCGGAGCTGACGAAGACGAACACGCTGGCCAATCTCGGCAAGACGCCGATCGGAGTGCCCGAGGTGCAGGCCAATCTGTCCGCCGAATGGGACACCCCGTTCGCACCGGGGCTGACATTGGTCGCCAACACCATCTATACCGGGCACCAATATCTGAATGGGGCAAACACGCAGGTTGTTCCGGCCTGGACGAGGCTCGATCTGGGCGCGCGCTACACCACGCGCATCAACAACCGGCCAGTGACGGTTCGGGCCCTGGTCCAGAATGTGTTCGACACCAACTACTGGGCTGGCGTCGCGAGCTTCTCTGCGCTAGCGCAAGGCTCGCCCCGAACCCTGCTCTTGTCGATGTCGACCGACTTCTGAGCTTTGGCCTCCTCGGGCCGGCTGCGGAGCTGGATCGGGCGCAGACGACGGGTGCTCTGAATGGACCAAACAATCAGGGCACCACGTCGAGGCGGCTCGGCGCCCGCCCGATCCAGGATGATGCCCGGACGCGTGCAGCACGCGCTGCTGTGGGCGCACCGTTGGTTCGGATTGATCGGCGGCATCGTCGTGGTGCTGATCGGCCTGACTGGAAGCTTCATCGTCTTCTACCGGGAGATCGATGTCGCCCTGAATCCGGCGCTCTATGCGCCCGCCGGTCCGGAGCAGAGCGTCACGTTAGCGGAGGTGATGCACGCCGCCGCGGCAGCGGATCCCGCGCCGATCGCGACGATCCTGGCGCCAGACCGGACCTGGCCAGTCTGGATCGTGATCCATTCGCACGAGACCACGCCAGGCAGCTACCCGAACCGGTGGACGACTATGGTCGATCCTTCCAACGGCAAGGTGCTCGGGCGGCGTGACTACGCCAACGCGTTCGCGCTCAAGGTTTACCGTCTCCATTTCACGCTGCTGCTCTACGAGTTCTGGGGCAAGGAACTGGTCGGCGTGGCCGGGTTCGTGCTGCTCGGCTTGGCGGTCTCGGGTCTCTTCCTTTGGTGGCCGAAGCCGGGGCGATTTTGGCGATCGATCTCGGTGCGCAAGAACGTCTCGCTGCTTCGATTTGTTCTGGACCTTCACGGTGCGGCAGGCTTTTGGGCGCTGTCCGTGCTCTTGTTGATCTCGATCACCGGCGTCGGCATCGTTTTTCCCGACCTGGTGCGGCCCATCGTCGGCCTCGTGTCGCAGCCGACGCCTGATCGCTCGCCGCGAGTCGAAATGCCGCCTCCGGCAGGGACGCCGGTGCTCTCACCTGACGCGATCATGCGACGCGCGCAAGAGGTCAAGCCCGGTGCGACGGTCGCCATGCTCAATCCGCCGACCGCAACGCGCAACACCTGGCGGGTGCAATTCCGTCCTGATGGAGCTGATCCCGCGGTGCGGTCGCGTGGAGCGATCTGGCTCGATCCGTGGAGCGGCGCTGTGGTGCACGACCGCACGCCGGGCACCATGTCGATGGGGGACCGCTATCTCGCCGAGCAGCTCTGGCTCCACAATGGCGCGTCGTTCGGATTCGCAGGACGCCTGCTGGTGTTCGCGGCCGGCTTCGCACCGCTCGTCCTCTTCGTCAGCGGCGCGATGATGTGGCTCAAGAGACGGCCCGGGAGGATGAGGCCCGGCTGAGAGGTCAGCGCCTGACGATTGAACCGGCGCGGCCAACCAGGCGGGCGAGCTGACGGAAGCGGCTGCCGACGCGGTCGGCGACGAGGTCGCCGAGCCGGTGCTCGAACACCAGCATCAATTTGCGGCCCTGGCTGCGGAAATGCGTGGCTGGCAGGACGCCGGGACGTGCGGCCGAGATCAGATGCGCGACGCGGAACGCAGCGCCCAGGAGGCGCGCGCGTTCGAGCTGGGCCGGCGTCAGCAGCTCCTGCATGGTGACCGGCGGCTGGTTTTCCTCGCTGAGGCCGGCATAGCGATAGAACACCGACAGGCCGACGAAGGCGCGTTCGGTGTGGGTGATCGCGCCGAAATTGCCGTTGACGACGAGGCTGAGCGTCTGCTCGCCGCGATGATCGGGATGCACGCGCCAGCCGATGTCGGAGAGCAGGCACGCGGTGTGGCGGAGGCGGCGGTCCACTTCCGTCTCGCGCAGCTTGACGACGCGCACCAGGCGGTCGGTCCAGGCAATCAGCTCGCGCGCGTGCCTGGCCGAACGCGACAGCAGCTGGTTCAGCTCCTCCGCCGCGCAGATCAGCCCGTCCTTGTTGCGTTCGGTCTCGGGCAGCTTCTCGTGCAGCAGGCCCTCGCGCACGCCGAAGGTGGAGAACACGATGTTCTTTGGCTTCGCGACGCGGATGATGTGCTCGAGCACCAGCGCCGCATAGGTGAGGAGAGGGCGCCGCGCATCGGCGACGATCTCGATGTCGGCAAGCATGTCGGCGGCGGCGAGGCGCCGCAGGCGGCGCGAGAAGTCGAGCGCCTCGGCAGCCGGAATGGAATAGCCGTGCATCACCTGAAGCGGATAGCCGCTCTGGATGATGTGGATGCGCGCGAGCGCGCGCCAGGTGCCGCCGACGGCATAGAAGGTGCGACCGCGGCCGGCAGTGAGTAAGTGGACCCCGTCGATCTCGTCGCGCACGATGCGGTCGGCGCGCTTGAGCGATTTGTGGGCGAGGTCCTGCAGTGCGAGGCCGCCGAGCGGCAGCGTCACGCCGCTGCGTACGGCGTTCCTGCGCACGTCGATCAGCTCGAGCGAGCCGCCGCCGAGGTCGCCGACGATGCCGTCTGGATGGTGGATGCCGGAGATCACGCCGAGCGCGGACAGTCGTGCTTCGCGCGAGCCCGACAGGATCTCGATCTTCACCGCGCAGATCCGCTCGGCCCTGGCGATGAAATCGGGGCCGTTGGAGGCGTCGCGGCATGCGGCGGTCGCGATCGCGAACACGCGTCCGACCTTCATCACCCGGCACAGCGCGCGAAACCGTTTCAGCGAGGTCAGCGCCTTGTCGATGGCGTCGGGCGCGAGCAGGCCCGTGCTCTGCACCTCGCGCCCGAGGCCGCACAGCGTCTTCTCGTTGAAGATCGGGATCAGGCTGCGCGCCAGCGCCTCGTAGACGACGAGGCGGACCGAGTTGGAGCCTATGTCGATAACCGCGACGCTCGAGCCGCGCTTGCGCGGCCGCTTCACGTCGCAAATCCCCGATCAGGATTGATGACGTTCGTTCCGGCGCGTGAGACGACGCGGCGAGGATTCCTTGAGCGACTTTCCACGGCCAGACAGACTCGGATTCGTCATGAAGTAGTTGTGGACGTTGAAAGGCTCCTCGCCCTTCGCGGTCTTCATACGCGTTGAAGACCCATCCGGCAACAACTGCCAGCTCTGCTCATTGTCCTTCAGGTTCGCGACCATGATCTGTTCGAGAACCTGCTGATGCACCGTCGGATTTTGCAGCGGACACAGCACCTCGACGCGGCGGTCGAGGTTGCGCGGCATCATGTCGGCGGACGAGATATACACAGCCGCTTTCGCGCTCGGCAGTCCCTGGCCCATGCCGAAGCAGTAGATTCGGCCATGTTCCAGGAAGCGGCCGATGATCGACTTGACGCGGATGTTCTCCGACAGACCGGGAATGCCGGGCCTGAGGCAGCAGATGCCGCGCACCACGAGCTCGACCTGGACACCGGCCTGCGAGGCCTCGTAGAGCGCGTCGATGATGTCGGGATCGACCAGCGCGTTCATCTTCATCCAGACCGCGCCGGGACGGCCATGCCGCGCATGTGCGGTCTCGCCCTGGATGTGCTCGATGATGCGCTTGCGCAAGGTCAGCGGCGACACCGCCATTTTTTCCAGATCGCTCGGCGCGGCATAGCCGGTGATGAAATTGAACACGCGCGCGGCATCGCGGCCGATCGTCGGGTCCGAGGTGAAGTAGGAGAGATCGGTGTAGATGCGCGCGGTGACCGGGTGATAATTGCCGGTGCCGGTATGGACGTAGGTCGTCAGGCTGCCGCCCTCGCGGCGCACCACCATCGAGAGCTTCGCGTGCGTCTTCAATTCGAGGAAGCCGTAGACGACCTGCACGCCGGCGCGTTCGAGATCGCGTGCCCAGCGGATGTTGGCTTCTTCGTCGAACCGCGCTTTCAGCTCGATCAGCGCGGTGACTGATTTGCCGGCTTCGGCCGCTTCGGCCAGGGCGCGCACGATCGGTGAATTGTTGGAGGTGCGGTAGAGCGTCTGCTTGATCGCAACGACGTCGGGGTCGCGCGTGGCCTGCTGCAGGAATTGCACCACCACGTCGAACGACTCGTAGGGATGGTGGACGATCAGGTCCTTCTGCCGGATCGCGGCGAAGATGTCGCCGCCATGCTCGCGCACGCGTTCGGGGTGGCGCGGCACGTAAGGGGTGAATTCGAGGTCGGGCCGGTCGAGGCGGGTGAGCTGCGAGAGCTCGTTCATCGCCTGCACGCCGTCGACCAGGAAGATCTCGTCGTCGGCGGCGGAGAGCGCGTGCTGCACGAAGCTGCGCAGCTGCTCCGGCATCTTGGCGTCGATCTCGAGCCGGATCACCGATCCGCGGCGGCGGCGCTTCAGCGCGGTCTCGAACAGGCGGACGAGATCTTCGGCCTCCTCCTCGATTTCGAGCTCGGAGTCGCGGATGATCCGGAAGGCGCCTTGGCCGTGCAGATTGTAGCCGGGGAACAGGCGGTTGATGAACAGGGCGGTGGCCTGCTCCAGCGAGATCAGGCGCACCGTGCCATCCGCCGGCAGGCGGATGAAGCGGTCGATCTTGCCGGGCATGCGGATCAGCGCGTTCATCTGCTTGCCGTCGGCGGCGCGCGTGAGCTGCAGCGCGATGGTGAAGCCGAGGCTCGGAATGAACGGGAAGGGGTGGGCCGGATCGATCGCCAGCGGGGTCAGGAGAGGGAACACGTTGTGGAGGAAGTAGTCCTCGATCCAGGTTCGTTCCGCCTTTGTGACGTCCTTGCCGTCGACCAGCACGATGCCGACCTCGGCCAACGTGGCGCGCAGGTCGCGCCAGATCGCCTGCTGGTCGGAGGCGAGCTGGGAGACGGTGCGGTTGATCAGCGCCAGCTGCTCGGACGGCGTCAGGCCGTCGGGGCTGCGCTCGGCGATGCCCTCGCGGACTTGGGCCTTGATGCCGGCGACGCGAACCATGAAGAACTCGTCGAGGTTATTGGCCGAAATCGACAGGAATCGCACCCGCTCCAGCACGGGGTGGCTCGGGTTGACCGATTCCTCCAGGACGCGGCGGTTGAAATGCAGCCAGGACAGCTCGCGGTTGATGAACCGCTCGGGACTGGACGCGATCGCCGGAAGGCTCTCGGTTTCCGGGGCTTTCTCTTTCGTTTCAACAGCTTGCGCAGAGTCCATCAGAAGTCGGTCCATCCAGTTCACCCCAATTGCGACTCAAGCGCAAAAATCGGCGGGAGCATGTGTTAGAGCGATGACGTTTCGATGACATTGATGTTCCGCCCCTGCACCGCGTCAAGCGGACTTCGGGGAGGCCTGCGAGCCTGTCAGGCGTCCCGGAGCAGCTCGGCGGCCAGCGCCCGGGTGACGGGACGGCCGAGCCGCAGGGCTTCGCTGTCGAGCAGCTCGACGGCCCGCCGGGCGGCGGCCGAGGACCGTTCCAGGCGCGTCGCGAGGTAGCCGACCACGCTCTCGTCCACATTGAGCTGGCGGTCGGCGCAGAACTTGACGATGAGGCCGCGGAACAGCTGGTCGTCGGGCGGCAGCAGCGTGACCGCCGGAACGGCGCGCAGGCGCGAGCGCAGGTCGCGAAGCTCGATCGGAAGCGCGGCCGGCGCCTCGCGGCCGGTGAACAGGACGTAGGCGCCGTCCTCGCGGGCGAGGTTCATCAGGTGAAACAGGGCACGCTCGTCGAAGTCCCCAGCCTTGAGATCCTCGACCACCAGCGCGCCGGTGGCGAGCGCGCCGGGCACGTCCGTCGCGGTCAGCGCATTGGCGGTGGTCGAGCGGGCGCCGGCTTCCTCGGCCCAGATCGCGGCGAGATGGCTCTTGCCGCTTCCTTCCGGGCCCGCCAGCCACATGATCCGGTTCGGCCATTCCGGCCAGCCGTCGATGAGGCCTAGACCGGCCGCATTGGCGGGGCCTTCGAGGAAGTTGTCCCGGCTGAGGCTCTCCGCATGCGGAAGCGCAAACGCCAATTGTCGGGGATGAACGCGGCCTGCCACGCTTGCTCTGCTCCATGCCGGCGCGCCGGCCCGCTTGTAGAGATTCGACTTGATGGTGCGGGACTTGGCCTTTTGCTGGGCTGCTTCCTCGCTCATTTGGCCTCGATCGTGCTCATGTGCCGCAGCCACTCGACGAGATAGAGCGACACGGAGGAGAGCGTGAAGACCGTGACGAGACCCATCAGGATGATATCATAAGGCGCGGGCTTGAAGCCGAAGGCAAGCGCCGCCAGCACCAAAGCTGCGAATGCCACTTGTGCCACCGTGTTGAGCTTGGACACTTTCGACGGCTTCATCTCGACCGGCCGGTCGAACAACCAGGACACGATCACGGCGGCGACAATCATGATGTCGCGCGAGACCACCAGGATCACGATCCAGCGCGGGATCGCACCCCAGATGCCGAGCGCCATGTAGATCGAGACCAGCAGCGCCTTGTCGGCGAGCGGATCGAGCAGGGCGCCGAGCTCGCTCGTCATGTTGAAGCGCTTGGCCAAAAAGCCGTCCACGGCATCGCTGATGCCGGCGATCAGGAAGACGGCGAACGCCACCTCCATTTGGCTCGACACGATGGCCCAGACGATGATCGGGACCAGCATGATGCGGCCCAAGGTAATGATATTCGGAATACTCACGAAAGCGCTTCCCGGCACCGGTTCTGACCTCAAATCCGGCCCGTTGCAGGCTGAACCGGTTGATATGTCTACATAGTATAGCGGGGAGCGCCATGCGAGCCATTGCGCGTCCCCGGAATTCAACGTAACCAGCCGCAAACCCACTGGAAATCGGGCATGACCGACCGCAAAAACGGCCTCACTTACGCCGATTCAGGCGTCGATATCGACGCGGGCAACCGCCTGGTCGACCTGATCAAGCCGATGGTGCGCGCCACCGCGCGGCCGGGCGCCGATGCCGAGATCGGCGGCTTCGGCGGCCTGTTCGACCTCAAGGCGGCCGGCTTCAAGGATCCGGTCCTCGTGGCCGCGACCGACGGTGTCGGCACCAAGGTCAAGATCGCGATCGAGACCGGCCTGCATGGCGGCATCGGCATCGACCTCGTCGCCATGAGCGTCAACGACCTCGTGGTCCAGGGCGCCGAGCCGCTGTTTTTCCTGGACTATTTCGCCTGCGGCAAGCTCGATCCGGAGGCCACGGCCGCCATCGTCGCGGGCGTTGCGGAGGGATGCCGCGAATCCGGCTGCGCTTTGATCGGCGGGGAGACTGCCGAAATGCCCGGCCTCTACAAGGACGGCGACTACGATCTCGGCGGCTTTGCCGTCGGCGCCGCCGAGCGCGGTACGTTGTTGCCGCGCAAGGACATCGCCGCGGGCGATGCCGTGATCGGTCTCGCTTCGTCCGGCGTGCATTCCAACGGCTTCTCGCTGGTCCGCAAGATCGTCGAGCAGTCGGGCCTCGGCTTCGAGGCGCAGGCGCCGTTCGCGCCGGTGATGACGCTCGGCGGCGCGCTGCTGACGCCGACCAGGCTGTACGTGAAATCGTGCCTGCGCGCGATCCGCGAGACCGGGGCGGTGAAGGGGCTCGCCCACATCACCGGCGGCGGCTTCACCGACAACATCCCGCGCGTGCTGCCGAAGCATCTCGGTGTCGGCATCGACCTGGCACGCCTGCCGGTGCTGCCGGTGTTCAAATGGCTGGCGGCCCAAGCCGGCATCGCCGAGCTGGAAATGCTGCGCACCTTCAATTGCGGCATCGGCATGATCGCGATCGTCGAGCCCGACAAGGTCGACAAGGTCGTCGAAGTCTTCACCGACGCAGGCGAGACCGTGGCGCAGCTCGGCACCGTGATTCCGGCCGAGGGCGAGCACCGCGTCGTCTATAACGGCCACCTCGACATGGCGCTTTAATGACTGGCGCCGTGATGAAGCGCCGCGTCGCCATCCTGATTTCCGGGCGCGGCTCCAACATGGCTGCGCTGATCAGGGCAGCCGCCGCCGCGGATTTCCCGGCGGAGATATCGCTCGTCATCTCGAACAAGGCGGATGCGCCCGGGCTCGAACGTGCCAGAGCGAGCGGCGTGACCACCGAGGTGATCGAAAGCAAGCCGTTCGGCAGGGACCGCGCCGGCTTCGAGACGGTGCTGCAGGCCGCGCTCGACAAGCACGGCATCGAGCTGATTTGTCTCGGCGGCTTCATGCGCCTGTTCACGGCCGAGTTCACCAAGGCCTGGTACGGGCGGATGCTCAACATCCATCCCTCGCTGCTGCCATCGTTCCCCGGCCTCGACCCGCACGGCCAGGCCCTGCGCGCCGGCGTCAAGCTCTCCGGCGCGACGGTCCACTTCGTCATTCCCGAGACCGATGCCGGCCCGATCGTGATGCAGGGCGCGGTTCCCGTCAGCGACCACGATACCGCGGAGACGCTGTCCGAGCGCATCCTCGAAGTCGAGCACCGCATCTATCCCGAGGCGCTGCGGCTGCTCGCGGCCGGTAAGGTCCGCATCGAGGGCGATGTCTGCAGGACGGCGGGAAGCGCAGCGTCGGAGAATTTTCTGGTTGCGCCGGTGGCGCGCTGAAGAGTCGTCGCCGTTTCGGCGCCACAAACAAAATCCCCCGGCAGAGCCGGGGGCAACGTCATGATCGCTCGCATGCCGCGAGAGACATCAGGAAACCTTGAGGTTCTCCGCGGATGATTTGCCGCGGTTCTCCACGAGGTCGAATTCAACCACCTGGTTCTCGTTGAGGGTAGAGAGTCCCGCACGCTCGACGGCGGAGATGTGGACGAACACGTCCTTGTCGCTGCCATTCGGCTTGATGAACCCATAGCCCTTTGTCGGGTTGAACCATTTGACGGTGCCCTTTTGCGGCATCGCTCGTCTCCTCCACTAGATATAAAAACGACGCGGCCGCTTTTTCGCGTGCCACGCCACAAACGGGCTCCCGGAAGTCTGTTCGAGTCTTGAGGCGCAATGTCGCGAAACGCACAGCAAACGGCCAATTCCGATTGTGAACGTTATTGCAACATGAAATTCGCCGGCTAGCAAGCCGCGCGCGGATTTCAAGAGCAAGCCAGGTGCCTTCAAGCGCAATTTGCGACCTGTGGCAGCAGAACCACAATCGGTGCAATAGCCTCGGCCGTTATGCGCCAACCGGTTGACCCCTCGTGGCAGTTCGGCCCAAATCGCCGCAAGCGCCGCAGACCGTGTTGCATTTTTGCGCGCCCGCCACTTCGCTTTCGGGATTCATCGCATGCGCTGCGCCGCGCAGCTCTTCGGGACACGGCAGACGATCGGGCTGGACCGCGTCCGCCGGATCGTGGCTGCGCTCGCGATGGCGTTTGCCCTGGTCGTGACGATGGCGGCCGTAACGCCCGGCTTCGCGCAAAGCACGCCCACGCCGACCCCGACGCCCACGCCGACACCCACGCCGTCACCGACCCCGATTCCGTCGCCGACCTCGACCAATCAAAATCAGTCAGCCGGCAACAGCATGCTCAATTTCGGCTCAGGCTTTCTGGAGCGGCTCGGCAATCAGGCCTCGAGCGGCGTCAGCCGGGCGTTCCGCACCAATCCGGGCGGCGGCGGCGCCTCGGTGGCTGCGGAAGATCCGCGCTACCGCACCTGGTTCGAGGGCTATGGCCTGTCGGTCCGCACCGAAGCGCAAGGCGACTTCGTCGGCGACAAGCGCAAGACCTTCGGCGGCGTTGCCGGCTTTGGCGCGCGGCTCGCACCCGGCGTCAACATCGGATTCTCCGTCGACCACAGCCACACCGACATCGACGTGCCGCTGGCGCTGCAATCCGCAACCCTCGATCTCACCCAGCTCGGCTTCAGCGGCTCAATCGACAAGGGCCCGTGGACCTGGGCCTTTGCCATGGTGCACGGCTTCGGCAAGGTCCATTCCAGCCGCGATACCGGCCTTGGCCTTGCGACCGCGCGCTATCGCGCCGCCGTGGACGGCGCGCTGACCGAGATCAGCTATTACTGGACCAAGGACGAGATGCGCATCGTGCCCAAGGGCGCGCTGGAATATGTGCGTGCCACCAGCGCCGCGTTCCAGGAGACCGGCGGGCTCGATCCGCTCAACGTCGGCTCGTCGGCGCTCTCGCGCGCGCGCATCATGCTCGGGGCCGAGGTCGGCCGCTATTTCATCATCGACCAGAAGATCCTGGACCTCTCGGCCTACGGCAAGTTCGTCGACAATTTCCACCAGGACCTCGGATCCATCCAGGTCAGTCTGGGCGCCCAGAACGTCATCGTCCCCGGCATCGGCGAGAGCCGTTACGGCGCGGATGCCGGCGCCTCGGCTTCGCTCAGCCTGACCAACGTGGCGAGGCTCTACGTCAATTACGACGGCAAATTTCGCAACGAGCTCACCTCGCACCAGGGCACGCTCGGCTTCGAATACAAATGGTGAGCTGACGCTCGCCTGCGTTAAGTCGGCGCCGTCGCCACGTATCCCGCCAGGCCAAAGCCCTCGCGCGCCGCCGTCATCATCGGCACCAGCGCGTTCGGATGGATGAACTCGTCGCGGAAGCAGGGATAGGTCCTGGCATCGAAGATCTTCTTCAGCCAGTCGACCACGATCTTGTGCCGCTCGGAGCTGCGGAACTCCTTGTGATAGGTGAGCCAGAGATCGGCGTGATGGCTGACGCCGAGATCGACCGCAACGAGCGGCGCACCGAGCGCGATCGATACCGTCGGCAGGAAGCCGATGCCGGCGCCGCGCTCCACCGCGTAGAGCACGCCCACCGACGAATTGGTCTTGATCCCGACGATGCCTTCGAGCGACTTCAGCCCGAGCACGCGGGCATAGGCGCCGTCGTCGACCTGCGGCGCGCTCTGCTTGATGATGCGGTGATTGTTCAGTTCGGCGAGCGTTGCCGGCACGCCGTAGAGGCTTTCATACTCCTTGGAGACGAAGGGATAGATGTGGAGGCGGCCGAGCTTGGCGACGATCAGATCGGGATTGGTCGGCGGCTCGAGCTGGATCGCGATATCGGATTCGAGCCGCGCGACGTCGGCCTGCTCCATCGCGCAGCGCAGATCGACCGTGATCTTGCGGTACGTCTTCTGGAAGTCGATCAACCGCGGCAGGATCCAGAAATTGCCGGGGCCTTCCGTCACCGCGACGCGAACGGTGCCCGAGGTGTCGTTCGAGGACCGCGCGGCGCGGCGGAAGACGTTGAAGGCATGACGCTCCATATGCGTGACGTCGGCGATCATCGCGGCGCCTTCATCGCTGAGCGTCAGCCCGCTCTGGTCGCGCAGGAACAGCTTGCACCCAATGCTCTCCTCGAGCCGGTCGATGCGGCGCATCAGCGTGGTGGAGGTGAGGCCGAGCTCTTCGGCGGCATTCCGAAAACTTTTAAATTTTGCGCACGCTAAAAACAGCTTCAAATCATCCCAGGACGCGCCCAGGGCTTCTTCACGGTGCTGCATCATCGCAGCACCCCGGTGCAATAACTGCTGCATACTCCTGATCCCCAACCGCTAAGCTCGTCGTAGCGGGGCATGAAAGCCTCGAACGATAGAGGCGCGACATGAGTATGGAAAGGGGCACGTTTGCCGCAAGGCATGATTTCGATGCCTTGCCGCTGAGCCCGGACGTCGACGTCCGCTGTGCGCAATTTTCCGAAATTGGAGCGCTTTCGGAGATGGCGCACCGGCTGGTGCCGGGCGTGCAGATCGGGACGGCGGAGCTTGCCAAATATTACGTCTTCGATCCCCAGAGCATCCTGACATTCAGCCGCAAAGGCAAGCTCGTCGGCGGCATGGCCTTCCTGTTTCTCAATGACCGCGGACATGACGCGCTGCTGCTCGACGAGATTTGCCTCACCGCGCCCGAGACGCGTTATCTCGCATCGGCAGACGAAGACGTCGCTGCCATCTACATCTGGGCGATCGCGGCGACGGGCCGCGGCATCGCCGGTCTCGGTAAGGCCGCGGCTCATCTGCGGCAGATAAGGTTTCGCGATGCGGATTGCTATGCGCAGCCGTCAACGGTGGCCGGACGCGACATCATGAAGGCGACAGGCTTTGCGCCCGTCCCGAGCTTCCAACCCGACCTTTGGTGCTACGAGCGGCCCTGGCATCGACAGCCGATGCGCATGCCGGGAGCGATCATCCAATCAAGGAGCTTTGCAGATGCACGGTACTAGGATTCCAGTCGCCAAGCCCTGTTCCCGCGCTATCACCATCCGCCTCGCGCGCGACCCAAGCGATCTCATGCTGGTGACCGCCATCCGCTCGGCGGTCTACCTCGCCGAGCAGGATTGTCCGTTCGAGGAGGAGTTCGACGGCAACGACATGGTCGCGGCGCATTTCATCGGCTTCGTCGGCAACGAGCCTGCGGGCTGCCTGCGGGTGCGCTTCTTCGGCGATTTCGCCAAGGTGGAGCGGCTTGCGGTGCGTCACCAATATCGGCGCTCGCGCGTCTCGTTCAAGCTGGTGCAGGCCAGTGTCGATTATGTGAAGCGCAAGGGCTTTCGCAAGATCTACGGCCAGGCGCAGGACCGGCTGGTCGATTTCTGGGCCCATTTCGGTGCCAAGCCGCTCGGTCACAACCGCAAGATCACGTTCTCGGATTTCTCCTACACGGAGATGCTGCTGGAGATCGAGCCGGGCCCGGACGCCATCACGCTGGATAGCGATCCCTATGTGATTATTCGTCCCGAGGGCGATTGGGACCGTCCTGGCGTGCTCGATGCCTCGGCCGGGCGGGCGGTGACCTCGCCGCTGCGGGACCTCGCGCTCGCCGACCGCTGAAACAGGTGCAGCTGCGCGCAACTCGATGCTGGTTTCAATGCACGATGATCCGCCGATCCTGGTCTGTGCGGATCTTCAGGTCGAGTACCTGACCCCCGGCCGCCGTCACGTTATCCGCGAGGGCGATGCGACGACAGCGCGCTGCCTGGAACTCCTGACGCTGTGGCGCAGCAATCTATGGCCGGTGATGCATCTGAAGCGCATCGCGCAGGCGGCTTGGTTCAATCCGTCATCCAGGCTGACCGATTGGATCGCGGAGACCAGGCCACAACCGGGCGAGATGACGTTCGAGCACCCACTGCCGTCCGCCTACAGCTCGTCGCGGTTTGGCGGCCACATGTCCGCTATCCGCACCACACGCTGCATCCTGATCGGCTTTTCCCTGGACGAGACCATCCTGGCCACTGCCGTCGAGGGGTTTCACCGCAGTCATCGCTACCATGTGATCACCGACGCGGTGGCTTGCCGGCAGCCGGGCACGGACGATGCCGCGGCCTACCGGCATGCGGTAGTGGATGTCATTGCGAATTTTGCTACAATCCAGTCCAGCGCCGAACTGATCAGAACCAGCGGCGCCGTTGCGGTGTAGGCGGCCGCGGCCGGTCGATGGGGTTGAGAATTGTCGCGGGGAGACGAGCTCAAGGAGCTGGCGAGCGATCTGTCGCATGCCGCCGAGAAGGCGCGCAGACTTGGGCTGCCTACCACGGTCTACTTGCTCTCGATGGCGCTGGTGGAGGTGAGGGAAGCCGTTTCCGCCACCGACGAAGTGGACGACGACGGCGCGGCGTGAGAGCTGCCCAGCCCGATTCTGCGATCCGCGGTCCTATCATGTGCGGCTTTGTGCATCGCTGCTGAGCGCTTGCCGCCGACGAATTGGCATTGCAAGTTTTGCGTCGTGGCAATAGCCAAGTACTTGAGACAAGTACTCGCCATCGAGTGATGACGCCGGCCCGCCGGCGGCGTGACGCTTTTAGGGATCATCGCAAATGTCCATGCTGCCCAATTCGCAAGAGGCCCGGGATGTGGCCTATCAGCTCCATCCCTACACCAATGCGCGCACGCATCAGCAGGCCGGTCCGCTGGTGATCGAGCGCGGCGAGGGGCCTTACGTCTTCGACGCGTCGGGCAAGCGCTATTTCGAAGCCATGGCGGGCCTGTGGAGCGTCGGGCTCGGCTTCAACGAGAAGCGACTGGTCGAGGCGGCGCACAAGCAGATGCAGGCGCTGCCGTTCTACCATACGTTCTCCGCCAAATCGCACGGTCCCTCGATCGACCTCGCCGAGAAACTGGTCGCGCTCGCGCCGGTGCCCATGAGCAAGGTGTTCTTCACCAATTCCGGCTCGGAAGCGAACGACACCGTGTTGAAGCTGATCGCCTATCGCTCCAACGCGCTCGGCCAACCGCAGCGCAAGAAGGTGATCAGCCGCCTGCGTGCCTATCACGGCGTCACCATCGCATCCGCCAGCCTCACGGGCCTGCCGAACAACCACCGCTCGTTCGACCTGCCGCTGCCGAACATCCTGCATACGGGCTCGCCGCACTTCTACAAGGACGGCGCCCCCGGCGAGAGCGAGGAAGCCTTCGCCACGCGCCGGGCCGAGGAGCTCGACGCCCTGATCCAGAAGGAAGGGCCGGATACGATCGCGGCGTTCTTCGGCGAGCCGGTGATGGGGGCGGGCGGTGTCGTGGTGCCGCCGGCGACCTATTGGGACAAGATCCAGAAGGTCCTGAAGAAGTACGACATTCTCCTGGTCGCCGACGAGGTGATCTGCGGTTTCGGCCGCACTGGCAAGATGTTCGGCTGCGAGACCTACGGCATTAAGCCCGATGCGATCGTCGTCTCCAAGCAGATCACATCGAGCTATTTCCCGCTCTCGGCGATCATCCTGAACGACCGCATGTTCGAGCCGATCGCGGACGAGAGCAACAAGATCGGCGTGCTCGGCCACGGCTTCACCGCGGGCGGCCATCCGGTCGGCTCGGCGATTGCGCTGGAGAACCTCAAGATCATCGAGGAGCGCGGCCTCGTCGCACACGCGGCCGAGCTCGGTGGCTACATGCAGGGCCGCTTGCGTGAACTCGCCAGCCACCCGCTGGTCGGCGAGGTCCGCGGCGTCGGCATGATCGCCGCGCTCGAGCTCGTGCTCGACAAGGCGCGCAAGACCGCGGCGGCAACGCCGGGCGCCGTCGGCGGCATCGCCAGCCGCATGCTCCAGGAGCGCGGCGTGATCTCGCGCAACATGCTCGATGCCATCGCGATCTGCCCGCCGCTGATCACGACCAAGATCCAGATCGACGAACTGGTGGACGCGATCTCCGGCGTGCTGAACGACATGAAGAGCGAAGTGGCGAAGCTGACGCCGGCGTAAGGCTTCGTCGCTCTCTCCGTCGTCATTGCGAGGAGCTCTTGCGACGAAGCAATCCAGACTGTTTCCGACGAGGGATTCTGGATTGCTTCCCTGAACCTGTCATCGGGCCGCGCTTCGCGCGGACCCGTTGGCTCGCAATGACGGGAAATCGGCGCGACAGCGTGCCCCTACGCCCGCTGCACCCCGATCACGCGGCCTTTCTCGATCGCGAGCGCGAGCTCGCCGCGCTTGAGCTTCAGCGCGGCGTCGCCGAACAGCTCGCGGCGCCAACCGCGCAAGGCGGGCACGTCGGCCTCATCGTCCGCCGCGATCTCCTCTAAGTCGTCGACGGTCGCGATCACCTTGCTTGCGACTGCGTGGCGCTCGGCGGTCATCCGCAACAGCACCTTCAACAGCTCGACGATGGCGGCGCCGTTGGAATTGTTGCGCGGTTTCTCCAGCTTGGGCAGCTTCGAGAAGTCCCGCGCCAGCCCCCGCTCGACCGCGGCGATGATGTCCGCGCCCCATTTGGATTTCTCGAACCCCTTCGGCACCGAGCGCAGATGGGCGAGCTTCTCCAGCGTGGTCGGCGCGTGGGTCGCGATATCGGTGACGGCTTCGTCGCGCAGCACGCGGCCGCGCGGCACGTCGCGGCTCTGCGCCTCCTGTTCGCGCCAGGCCGCGACCTCCATCAGCACCGCGAGGTCTTTGGGCTTGCGGACCCGCGTCTTCAGGCGCTCCCAGGCGCGCTCGGGATGGAAATCATAGGTGCGGGGGGAGGTCAGGACCTCCATCTCGATGGAGACCCATTCGCTGCGGCGGCGCTTCTTCAGGTCGGCGTCGAGCGCGGCGAACACGTCGCGCAGATGGGTGACGTCGGAGACCGCGTAATGCATCTGCTCCTTGGTCAGCGGCCGGCGCGACCAGTCGGTGAAGCGGTGGGTCTTGTCCGGACGGTGGCCGGTGACCTTCTCGACCAGCGCGTCATAGGCGATGCTGTCGCCGTAACCGAGCACCATCGCAGCCACCTGGGTGTCGAACACCGGGTGCGGGATGATGCCCGCCTGGTGCCAGATGATCTCAATGTCCTGGCGGGCGGCGTGAAACACCTTGAGCACGCCCTCGTTGCCCATCAGCTCGAAGAACGGCTTGAGATCGATCCCCTCGGCCAGGGTGTCGATGACCACGGCTTCCTCGGCGCTGGCCATCTGCACCACGCACAGCAGCGGGTAGTAAGTGGTCTCGCGCAGGAATTCGGTATCGACTGTTATGACGGGGTGCTTGGCCAGCCGGCTGCAGGCAGCCGCGAGGTCAGCGGTGGTGGTAATTAAATCCATGAACGGCCCATGACACTTGGTATCAGCCGTTCCGCCGAAAGTGCTGTGATGTCAAGGGGCTCTAAGCGAATTCGAGCCTTGCATCGGGCCGGAATCGTCCCTTTCCGACGAAATTCCTATTCGTAACGGATCCGGTGCGAGGATTTGCGGGCGCAGGGCAGCGCCACCACGATCACGCACATGGCGACCAAGGCCAATCCCAGGAACTCGAAAACCAACAGATCCACGGCGAAATCTCCAGAAACATTGATAGATTTGTCGGGGGTGCGTTGAGGGTCTGTTAATTGCGATGGTTACCGGCGGCGGGCCGGGGCGGATGGTGGACGAGAAGTTAATTGGGCGCAGCCATGGTCACGCCATCAGCTTCGGCAAGCCGGTCGCGAGGATGTCCACGGCAGCGCGCACCTTCGGCGGCAGCCGGGGTGAGCGCGGCCAGAGAGCGTGGCACTCGTAGAGGAATTGGGGCTGACTGCTGAAGAGATTGACCAGCGCACCCGTGTCGAGGCGCTCGCGGACCAGCCAATAGGGTAGCCAGGCGAGACCCATGCCTTGTGCCGCGGCATCGGCAATCGCCTCCAGGTCGTCAAGTCGGAGCCGGCCCGATGGCATGATCTCGCGCGGAGGCGCGCCCTCCTGCGGAAAGAGCCACGGCCGGACACGCCCTGAGCCGCGATAGATGATCGCTTGATGGGCGGCGAGATCGTCGAGCGATTTCGGTTTGCCGCTCGTGCGCAAATACGACCGGGCGCCACATACCACCATGCGCTGGCTTGCGATGCGCCGTGCGATCAGGCCGGACTGGTCGTCGAGATCGCCGGTTCGGATTGCCAGATCGTAGCCGGCCTCGACGATGTCGGCAATCGGATCGCCGAACGAGAGGTCGAGTTCGAGATGCGGATATTTCCGCGCGAGCTTCATCAGCAACGGCGCAATGCAGTGCCGTCCCAGCAGGGCCGGCATGGTGACGCGCAGCCTGCCGCGCGGCTCCGACAGCTGGTCGGCAACGACGCTATCTGCGGCTTCGGCCTCGCTCAGCACCGCGCGGCAGCGTTCGTAGTAGGCCTGGCCGGCGTCGGTCAGGCTCTGGCGCCGCGTGGTGCGGTTGAGGAGCCGTGCCCCGAGGCGCTCTTCGAGGAAACGGACGTGCTTGCCAACCATCGGCCCCGACATCTCCAGGGCATCGGCCGCAGCCGCAAACGAGCCGAGATCGACGGCCCTGACGAACACGGCCATGCTGGTCAGGCGGTCCATGATTGAAAACTCCTGGTTTCGACTGTTGGCTTGCTTGGGCGATTTATCCCCTTCGCATGGATCGGCATAGCTCTATTCAGTTCAACTGTTTTGGAGTGCATCCATGGCCCGCGTCGTTCGCTTTTATCGCCATGGTGGTCCCGACGTGCTGCGCATCGAAACCATCGATGTTCCGCCACCGGCGACGGGCGAGGTGCAGATCCGGGTCAAGGCACTCGGCCTCAATCGCGCCGAGGCCCTGTTGCGAAGGGGGACCTATATCGAGCGCGCGACATTTCCGTCGGGGCTGGGGGTGGAGGCGGCCGGCATCGTCGATGCGGTCGGGGATGATGTGACGAGCTTTGTGCCGGGCGATGTCGTGAGCATCGTGCCGCCGCTGTCGATGGTGCGATGGCCGGCCTATGCCGAGCTCGCGACGTTTCCGGCCGAACTCATCGTGAAACATCCGCCGGAGCTCGGCTTCAAGAAGGCGGCGGCCGTGTGGATGCAGTATCTGACGGCCTACGGCGCTTTGGTCGACATCGCCCGACTTGGCCGAGGGGACATCGTCGCCATCACCGCTGCATCCAGCAGCGTCGGGATTGCGGCGATTCAGATTGCGAACCGGGTCGGCGCGACGGCGGTCGCGCTGACCAGGACCTCGGCCAAGCTTGGGGCCTTGCGCGATGCCGGCGCGCCTCATGTCGTCGCCTCGGACGAAGACGACATTCGGGCGCGGCTGGAGGCGATCGCCGGATCTAACGGGGTCCGCGTCGTCTTCGACGCCGTCGGTGGTCCCGCGTTCGAGCCGCTGACCGCGGCCATGTCGCCGGGCGGGATCCTGATCGAATATGGTGGATTGAGTCCTGAGCCGACCCCGTTTCCGCTCTTCAACGTGTTGACCAAGAGCCTGGTGCTGCGCGGCTACCTCGTGCACGAGATCATCCGCGATCCCGCGCGCCTTGCGCAGGCCAAGGCGTTCATTCTCGACGGGCTGTCGGATCGCACCTTGCAGCCGGTCATCGCCAGGACGTTCCGCTTCGAGGACATCGTCGAAGCGCATCGGTTTCTGGAGTCGAACGATCAGTTCGGCAAGATCGTGGTGACGATCTGATCGAGCGCATTCCCAACGCATTCGGCGCCCCGCATGACGGGGCGCCGAAGCTTGTTCGTGCGATGGACAGCCGATTTTACGGCAGCTTCAGCGACGTCTCCGCGTTGTATGGCTTCAGCGTCTCGTCGGCGGCTTTCTGGGCGGCGGCGAGAGCTTCCTTCGGCTGCTTCTTGCCGTTGAGGACCAGCATCACCTCGTCCTCGAGGTTCTTGCGCACCGGCACGGTCTTGTAGGTCGCGAACCACGGCTTTGCGACGTCGAGCTGCTCGACGGCGGTCTTGGCGTCCGGGTTCTTGGCCAGGAATTCGACCATCTCCGGCGTCTTGTAGGCGGCCATGTTCGGCGCGAAATAGCCGGTGGCGCGGCTCCACCAGCCGCTCTTCTCCGGCGAGGTCATCCACTTGATCAGCGTCCAGGCGGCCTTCTGCTTGTCGGCCTCAAGCCCGGCCGGCATGATCAGCGAGGCGCCGCCGATCGGCACCGCGTTGCGGACGTTGCGCGGGATGAAGGCGACCTTGTAGGGGAACTTGGCGTTGTCGCGCACATAGGTGAGCGAGCCTGTCGACAGCATCATCATCGCGGCATTGCCCGAGATGAAGGAGGTGCTGACGGCAGGGCCGGGCGTGGCGCCGGGCGTGTGGACCTTGTGCTTGTAAATGAGGTCATTCCACCAGGTGAGCGCGCCGAGCATCGAGGGCGTGTCGTAATAGACCTCGCCGCCGAACTCCTCGTTGTAGTAGCGGCCGCCATTGCTCATCGTGAGCGTTTCCATCATCCAGCCGCAGTAATCGTAGGCGCAGGGGATTGCGATGCCCCATTGGGTCACCTTATCGCCCTCGCGCTTGGTCAGCTTCTTGGCCCAGTCGGTGAGCTCGGCCCAGGTCTGCGGCGGCTTGCTCGGATCAAGGCCCGCTTCCTTGGCCTTGTCGGCGTTGATGTAGAGCAGCGGCGTCGAATTGTGGAACGGCACGCCGTAGACCGAGCGGTTGATCACGGCATTGCCGTGCAGCGCCGGGAAGAACTGGCCGAGGAACTGGTCCTTGGTGGTGCCGTCGGCCTTGATCAGCGCATCGAGATTGGTGAGCTCGTTCTCGATCTGCATGTCGAGCAGGAAGTTCGCTGACATGATCACGGCGGCCGGCGGCTTGCCGGCCTTGATCGCGGCGCGGGTCTTGATCAGCGTGTCGTCATAGGAGCCGGTGTAGACCGCAGTCGCCTTGACGCTGGGATGAGTCTCGTTGAACTCCTTGATCAGGGTGCCCATGTCGCGGGCGAGCTTGCCGTCGACGGGGACGGGAAAGAACAGGTCGACCTCGGTCGGACCTTCGGCCTTGGCCGGAATGGCGAGGACGCCTGCCATGGTACCTACCATGGCAAGGCCGAGCATGAGCCTGCGGGAGAACAGCATCGGAAAGTCTCCTATTTGATGCCTGAGGTGACGAAAGAGCTGATGAAGCGTTTCTGGAAGATCAGGAAGGCGACGAGCAGAGGCGCGATCACCATGAGCGTGCCGGCGGCGATGGTGCCCCAGGCCTGCGTGCCTTCGGCGGTCTTGGTGAAGACGGAGAGGCCGATCGTGAGCGGGCGCTTGTCCGGCGAATTGATCACCATCAGCGGCCACAGGAAGTCGTTCCAGTGGCTGGTCACGGAGATGATGGCGAAGGCCGAGAAGCTCGGCATCGACAGCGGCACGTAGATGTGGCGGATGCGCTGGAACAGACCGGCGCCATCGATCAGCGCGGCGTCTTCCAGCTCGGTCGGAATGGCCTCGAACGCCTGGCGCATCAGGAAGGTGCCGAAGGCCGAGGCGAAGAACGGCATCATCACCCCGGTGAGCGTGTCGTAGAGACCGAGCTGCGCCACCAGCGACAGGTTCGGCACGATCAGCAGCACCGGCACCAGCATCAGCTGCATCAGGAACAGGTAGAAGATCGGCGTCTTGCCGGCGAAATCCAGGCGCGCGAAGGCAAAGCCCGCCAGCGTGATCGTGACGAATTGCACCAGCAAAATGCCGGTGCAGATGATCGTGGTGTTGAGCGTGTAGCGCGGGAAATCGCCGATCTCCCAGGCGTCTCTGACATTGTCGAGCGTGGGCTTGAGGCTCGGCATCAGCTCGGCCATGGCGTTGATGCCGTCGGAGGCCGGCCGCAGCGTCGCAACGACCATCCACAGGAAGGGGATCAGCCAGACCATTGCGAGCAGCACGGTCAGGGCGAAGCCGAGCTTGGGCGTGATCTCGCCGCGGGTGGCGAGCGGGGCGTCCTTCCACAGTGTATCGATCAGCTTCATGGCCCGCCCTCGCGGTTCGCCATGGTGCGGAAGGACAGCGCGGTGAGGGCCATCAGCGCGGCCAGCGTCAGCAGCGTCGCGGCCGAGGCCTTGCCGATGTCGTAGTGCTCGACCGCCTGCTGGTAGATGTAGAACAGCACGAGATTGGTCGCGTTGGACGGCCCGCCCTGGGTCATGACGAAGACGTGGTCGACCTGCGTCACCGCATTCAGCGTGGCGATGACGGTGACGAACAGGAAGGTGGGCTTGAGCTCCGGCAGGATGATGTGGCGCAGCCGCCGATACGGTCCGGCGCCGTCGAGATGCGCGGCCTCCATCACGTCCTCGGGCACGGCCTGGAGGCCGGCGAGGAAGAACAGCATGTAATAGCCGGCATTCTTCCAGATCGTGATGACCATGATCGCATAGAGCGCGATGTCGGGATCGCCGAGCCAGTTCGGCAGCACCGGCAGCAGCCGGCCGATGTAATAGTCGAGCAGGCCGACATTCGGCAGGAAGATGAACAGGAACAGCGCCGAGGCCGCGACCATCGGGATCAGCACCGGCAGGAACAGCGCGGCGCGCAGCGCGCTGGTCACCGCGTTGGTGCGCGACAGCGCCAGCGCGAACAACAGCGCAAGCGCAATGCTCGGCACCGCCGTGCCGACGGCGTAGATCAAATTGTTGACGACGGCGCCTGCGAAGGCGGGGTCGGCGAGCACCGCGCTGATGTTCTCAAAGCCGACGAAACGCACCGGCGCCTTCGGCGTCGCGCGCTGATAGAGCGCATCGATCAGCACGCGCCCCATCGCGCCATAGGTGAACAGCGCGAGGAAGACCAGCGAGGGCAGGAGCAGCAGATAGGCCGGCAGCGAGGCCTTGAAGCGGCTCGTGAACCGTTTCAGGACGTGTAGACGCGGTGCCGCCGACGTCGCGACCGGGAGAGCCGCGGGTTCAGCGAGGCTCATCTCATCGCGCCCGGAAATTGAGCGCGTAGTCGCGGCCGTCCACTCCCGCCGGTGGCTCGAAGGGGAAGCGCAGACTCTGGTCGAGGAAATCGTGGCTGTGCACGACGAGGTTCTCGTCGTCGATCAGCACGACGCCATAGGCCGGCGGCTCGTGGCTGGCGAGATGCTCGCTGGCCGCGACGTCGAGCTCGAACCAGACCTGGTGGTTGGTGCCGCGCAGCGTCGAGAACGGGATCTTGCCGTAGCTGCCGAAGATCGGCCGGTGCACATGGCCGAAGAAGAGGTGGCGGATCCGCGCGCGATAGGGCGCGATGACTTCCGCGAATTCGGCGCTCTGCTTCAGCGCGATCTCGTCCATGGCGTGGACGCCGACCGGGAAAGGCGGATGGTGCATGAACACGACGAATTCCTGGTCGGCGGATGCGGCGGCGAGCGTATTCGCCAGCCAGCCGAGGCGCTTTGCGCACATCTCGCCGGCATGGCTGGTCTCGTCCAGCGTGTCGAGGAAGACGAATAGGCCGTGCTCGGTGGTGCGCGTGCCCTGCACGAAGCCGTTGGCATCGCGCGGCGCCGCCTTCAGCGCGTCCAGGCAGGTGACGCGCTTGTCGTGATTGCCGACCATCGCGATGTAGGGAATCTTCAACGCCGTCATCGCCTCGGCGAAGTTGGCGTAGGACTCAGGCTCGCCCCAATGGGTGAGATCGCCGGTCACGACCGCAAACGCAGCGTCGGACTGGTGCTTGTTGATGTCGGCGATCGCCGCATCCAGCCGGGCGCGCGGATCGAGGCCGTAGAGCATCGAGCCGGGATTCGCGAGATGCGTGTCGGTGAGGTGGATGAATTTGAAGGGCATGGCGCGCCTAAATCGGGACGGTGGGAGGATCTGCGCCTCCGGCAAGACGGCGCTGTCAGCCCGTTAGAGCGCGTGTGTTTCAGTTTGATGACAGCGGTTCCCGCGGCCTGCTGAAGATGTGGACACGCCTCCGGGGGCAGATGCGACGCGGATGGCGCCTCACGATTGCGCTGCAGTGAAGGAGCTACCTTGCCGTGAAGATGCGGTCATGGTTTGCTGGGTCCAAGCCTCATTTGCATCACGAGTTTCCCCAATGCCGCCGCGAGTCTTCCGCAAGCTGGGATTGCTTGCTCTCTCCGTCCTGCTTGCCGTGTTGAGCACCGGTCCGCGTGCGACCGCGGCCGAGTTCAACTTCGCCCGCTACAAGGAGACCGATCTCGACGAATTCCTGGCGCGCCGGCGGCCCGCCACCGGCATGGACATCTACCCAATGTCGCCGCTGAAGCTCGATGTCACGCTGGCCTCTCACGGCGAGCCGTGTGCCAACGGAGCGCTCAAGCGTCTCTGATCATGAGCGGCATGCCCAAGCAGGATGCCGACAGCCTGCAGGCGACCAACTGCATCACGGTGCGCTCCGCCAAGGGGCGCGAGCTCAAGGTCTTCATGCAGGACGTGGTTTACGGGTTTCTCCCGAACGAGGTGCCGGTCGGCGGCAAGCTCTCGCTTTATGCGATCCACGCCTTCGCCTCGCCCGACGGGCCGGGACTGCTGGTCAGCGAATTCCTGACCCCGCGCAGCTTTCCACGTGCCGACAAGCCGGCGGACACGACGATGACATCCTGCGGATGCTGGACCCACGACGAGCATCCCGGTGTCGATTTCACCGCCGACAAGCCGGGCGCTCCGGTGGCAGCGATGGCGGACGGCGTTATCGTCAAGATCGAGACCGGCGAGCAGGCGCCGGCCGATTTTCCCGGGATCGGCGGCTGCGGCCGATACGTCGTGCTCAAGCACACCTATCCCAATGGCGGCATCGTCTACACGCGCTACGTCCAGCTCGGCCGCGTGGTCGGTCCGAAAGGCGAGACACTTAGGGTGGGAGCGACCGTCAAAGCGAAGGACACGATCGGCGAGATCGGCCCGAGCAAGGTGCTGCATTTCGAGCTTCGCCCCGTCGCTCCCGGCAACACGACGACGGACAAGGCCTGGAGCGAACGCTACGGCAAGATGCCGGACATGGAGTGGTCACGCTACGAGACCGTCGATCCCCAGAAGTTCGACGTGGCATCGTTCGGCGGGGTGAAGAAGGCGACGAAGTAGAATGAGTGCGTAGGGTGGATTAGCGAAGCGTCATCCACCTTTTCGCTCTTCGCGCGTCGAGAGAAGTGGTGGATTACGCCTTCGGTTAATCCACCCTACGCAGCGGGCTCGATCTCGCTTCGGCTACGTCCCGCAGAACGTCTGCAACACGCGCTGATCCGGCAGCGGCGGATCGGCGTAGGCTGCATACTCCGGCTGGTCCTCGAACGGCTTCGCCAGCACCTTCACCAGCTCCTCGAACGGCGCGTAATTTTCGTCGTTCACCGCGGCCTGGATCACGGCCTCGACGCGGTGGTTGCGCGGGATAAAGAGCGGGTTGACCGCGTGCATGGCGGCCTGCCGCTCGGCTGCGCTCTGTGGCTCCAGCGCGATGCGCGCGCGCCAGCGGCCGGCCCATTCGTCGAAGGCTGCGGGCTCCATGAACTGCGCGCGCACGTCGGCGCCCTCATCGGCCGCGGCGTCGCCCAGCTTGCGGAAGGTGAGGGTGAAATCGGCCTGGTTCTTGGCCATGGCATCCAGCAGGTCCTGGATCAGCGCATCGTCGCCGTCGCGCTCGGTGAACAGGCCGACCTTCCGCCGCAGGCCGGCCTGATAGGCGGCGCTGAACTGATCGGAGAACGCGCCGAGAATGTCCTGCGCCTCGGCCACCGCCTTCTCCTGCTCGTCCGAAAACAGTGGCAGCAGGCATTCGGCGAGGCGCGTCAGATTCCACAAGCCGATGCGCGGCTGGTTGGCATAGGCGTAGCGGCCCATCTCGTCGATCGAGGAGAACACCTGGGCAGGATTGTAGGAATCCATGAAGGCGCACGGACCATAATCGATGGTCTCGCCCGAGATCGAGCTGTTGTCGGTGTTCATCACGCCGTGAATGAAGCCGACCAGCAGCCAGCGCGCGATCAGCTCGGCCTGGCGCGCGACCACGGCGGCGAGCAGCGCGTGATACGGCCGCTCCGCCTGAAGCAGCTCCGGATAGTGACGCGCGATGACGTGGTCGGCGAGCCGGCGGATCGCCTCGGTGTCGCGCCGGACGGCGAAGAACTGGAAGGTGCCGACGCGAATGTGGCTGGAGGCGACGCGGGTCAGCACCGCGCCGGGCAGCGCGGTCTCGCGGATGACATGCTCGCCGGTAACGACCGCGGCGAGCGAGCGCGTGGTCGGGATGCCCAGCGCGTACATGGCCTCGCTGACAATGTATTCGCGCAAGACCGGACCGAGCGCCGCGCGGCCGTCGCCGCGGCGGGAGAATGGGGTGGGGCCGCTTCCCTTGAGCTGGATGTCGCGGCGGACGCCGTCTTTGTCGATGACCTCGCCGAGCAGGATGGCACGGCCGTCGCCGAGCTGCGGCACGAAATGCCCGAACTGGTGCCCGGCATAGGCCATGGCGATGGGATCAGCTCCGGCGGGAACCGTCTTGCCGGCCAGGATCTCGGCGCCATCAGGGGTCTCCAGCACATCAGGATCAAGCCCGAGCTGGACCGCCAGCGGCCGGTTCAGCTTGATCAGCCGGGGGGCGGCGACGGGGGTCGGCGCGACGCGAGCGAAGAAGTTGTCCGGCAGCGCCGAATAGGAGTTCTGGAAGGGGAAATGCACCGTCATGACCTCAAGATAGGGCTGGAACGTCAATCGGCAAAGGTTCGTCCCCGGATAAGCCAAAAATGGGCATCTGAGGTCCAAATCCGGCCGTTCCCTTGGTTGCCGCCCCCGTCCTGCCGGGGTAAACCCTGCCGCAACTTCGGACCGGCCATCACGGGCCGTTCGATTCGCTTCCTTCCGACATTGATTTTGGGACGACCATGCATCGCTACCGGTCACATACATGCGGCGCGCTCCGCGAGAGCAACATCGGCGAGACCATCCGCCTCTCCGGCTGGGTCCATCGCGTCCGCGACCATGGCGGCGTGCTGTTCATCGACCTGCGCGACCATTACGGCCTGACCCAGTGCGTGGTCGACCCGGACTCGCCGGCATTCTCGCTGGCCGAAAAGCTGCGCTCGGAATTCGTGGTCAAGATGGACGGCAAGGTCCGCCGCCGCCCCGATGGCACCGACAATGACGACCTGCCGACCGGCAAGGTCGAGGTCTACATCAGCGAGATCGAGGTGCTGGGACCGGCCGGCGACCTGCCGCTGCCGGTGTTCGGCGACCAGGAATATCCCGAAGACATCCGCCTCAAGTATCGCTTCCTGGATCTGCGTCGCGAGAAGCTGCACCAGAACATCATGACGCGCGTCGAGATCATCAAGTCGATGCGCCGGCGCATGGAGGGGCAGGGCTTCTTCGAGTTCAACACGCCGATCCTGACCGCGTCCTCGCCGGAAGGTGCGCGCGACTTCCTCGTCCCGTCGCGCATCCATCCCGGCAAGTTCTACGCGCTGCCGCAAGCGCCGCAGCAGTACAAGCAGCTGCTGATGATGTCGGGCTTCGACCGCTACTTCCAGATCGCGCCCTGCTTCCGCGACGAGGACCCGCGCGCCGACCGTCTGCCCGGTGAGTTCTACCAGCTCGACGTCGAGATGAGCTTTGTGACGCAGGAAGACGTCTTCGCGGCGATGGAGCCTGTGATCACGGGCGTCTTTGAAGAGTTTGCCAAGGGGAAGCCGGTGACCAAGGGCTGGCGCCGGATTCCGTTCGCCGAGGCGTTGCGCAAGTACGGCAGCGACAAGCCGGACCTGCGCAATCCCATCGAGATGCAGGACGTCTCCGAGCATTTCCGCGGCTCCGGCTTCAAGGTGTTCGCGCGCATGCTCGAAGATCCCAAGAACCAGGTCTGGGCGATCCCGGCACCGGGCGGCGGCAGCCGCGCCTTCTGTGACCGCATGAACTCGTGGGCGCAAGGCGAGGGCCAGCCCGGCCTTGGCTACATCATGTGGCGCGAGGGCGGCGAGGGCGCAGGTCCTCTCGCGAACAACATCGGGCCCGAGCGCACCGCCGCGATCCGCGGGCAGCTCGGCGTCAAGGAAGGCGATGCCGCCTTCTTCGTCGCCGGCGATCCCGACAAGTTCTGGAAGTTCTCAGGTCTCGCCCGCAACAAGGTCGGCGAGGATTTGAACCTCACCGACAAGGAGCGGTTCGAGCTCGCCTGGATCGTCGACTTCCCGATGTACGAGTACAACGAGGACGACAAGAAGGTCGACTTCTCGCACAACCCGTTCTCGATGCCGCAGGGCGGCCTGGAGGCGCTGAAGTCGCAGGATCCGCTGACGATCAAGGCGTTCCAGTACGACATCACCTGTAACGGCTACGAGATCGCCTCGGGCGGCATCCGCAACCACGTGCCGGAAGCCATGGTGAAGGCGTTCGAGATTGCAGGTTACGGCGAGCAGGAAGTGGTCGACCGCTTCGGCGGCATGTACCGCGCCTTCCAGTACGGCGCGCCGCCGCATGGCGGTATGGCCGCCGGCGTCGACCGCATCGTGATGCTGCTCTGTGGCACCACGAATCTGCGCGAGATCTCGCTGTTCCCGATGAACCAGCAGGCCATGGACCTCCTGATGGGCGCTCCGTCGGAAGCCACCACAAAACAGCTCCGCGAGCTGCATGTGCGGGTCAACCTGCCGCAGAAGTGAATTTGACGGTTTCTAGTCTGGTGCCCCGGACGCAGCGCGGCACGCGAGTGATGCGCTGCTGAGCTGGGGCCCAAGAATTCCGGTGAACTTGCTCTTTTCGTCTTCGTCGTGTTCAAGTTGACGTTAATCGTGACATCGATCTAAGGTCGCGTCGTGGACGGAGAGCTCAATGAGCAACAGTCGCGTCGCCGCCCTAGTCTTGGCAGTGATTGCGCTGCTTATCGCCGGCATGATGCTCGACTTTTACTGGGACTGCCGCCTCCTGAAGGGGGGAACGATGAAAGACTGCATGCCCGGTCGCCCCGGACCGACGGGACTTCACTGACGACACGAGTTGAAGCCCTCCCGAGCCGCATCCGGGAGATCGAACTACAGCCCCGTCGAGGCCTCGATCCTGAACTGCGCCAGCGCGCTCTGCGGGTCGGTTTGCGAGAGCTGCATCAATTGCATCAACGGCACCTTGGCGCGGGGCGTCAGCTTAATGGTCAGCGTCTGCCCCGGCGCTTCCACGAATCCGGCGAGCGCGTCGACCGCGCCCCTGGCATCGCTATTGGTCCCTGCGATCTTCTCGCCTTGCGCCCTGATCATCGCGACGATGGCGCTGCGGGCAGCATCGCGGCTGACATTCTGCATGCGTGCGAACTGCGCCACGACGAGATCGACCACGCCGCCGTCACGCAGCGAGGCCTCAAGCGCGCCGGTTTCGACCAGCGCTGCCTGACCCATCGCCTGCGCCGGGTCGGTCGTGAACAGGCCGCGCGGCACATTGACGAGCGCGACGCGGGTCTGCAGCCTGGCGAGGTTGCCGAGATCGAGCGTAGCGGGGGCGAGCGCGAACGCGCCCGACGATTCCGTCCAGGCCGCGCCGAGATCCAGATCGATCGCCAGCTTGTCCACGCCTGCCACGATCAGCGGCTGCAGCGCCGGATTGGCGGGATCGGTCGGCGCGACCATCTTCACGACCAGATTGACCTTGCTCGGGATCGGCCCGACGAACTCCCCCCAGTTCAGGCTGATCGTATCGATGGTGAAGAGCTGCCGCGTCGTCTTGTACGGCGAGACCACGCCCTTGATCTCGGCACCTTGGAGCACGCGGAATAGGCCGACCATCTGATCGGGCGAGGGCGGCCGTCCCGGCGTTTGGAGACTCGCCGCCCAGCGCATCAGATTTGCCACGCTGAAGGACTTCAACGCGAAGCGGTCCATCTTGAACTGGCCCTGCGGCATCGGGATGTCGAGGCCCTGCAGCGTTATTCTGTCCTGATCGTATTTGACCGCGTCGAGCCGTCCCGTCCCTTGCGGCGTCTCGGCCGTTTGCCGGCCAATTTCGGCCTTGCCGATCTGGAAGCCGTCGAAGAGGTCGGCCACCTTCTCGATCATGTCATGCGACTGTGCCGGCGTTGGGATCGAGCCGTCGGCCGGCACCAGCGCGATGATCTCGGCCGGCCGGAATTTCGAGGGCCGGATGGCAATGTCGTCGAAGGTGAACCCGTCCACCTGCATGCGCATGCCGGGAGCCGCCGTCACGACATAGGAGTTGACCGAGATGCGCCGATAGATCCTGTGAAAATTGTCGTCGTTCGATCCTTGCGGATCGAGCGCAGCCCTCACGGCGGTTGGGTCGAATTCGTAGATGGCCAGGCCGGACAATTCGCCGGTCATCTTCGCGGGCCTGCCCGGCTGGGTCAGGTCGACCGTAAGGGCGACGCGGTCCATCTTCGCCGTTTCGATCTTGCCCCGGTTGACGTTCTGGATGGACACGCCCGAATAGACATAATCACCGCCGCCGGCATTGCCGCCCGCATCGACGTTGACCTCGAGGGTCGGCACCGCGATCTCCGACGCCGAGATGTTCGCGTATTGCGCGAGGATGAAGCGGTACATGTCGATAATCGAGCCGGTCACCGGCGTGCCCTCTGCGCGGGTCGGGCCGGAAAAATTGCGCGCGGTGATCTGCGGGAGCTTGTAGTTCGCCTTCACGGTGATCCGCTCGGTGGATGTAAAGCCGACCTCGACGCCCGACGCCTCGATGCTGTCGGCCGAGAAACGAGCCTCGTCCGGCTGGCGCACACCGACGGCCGTGATCTTGGCGACCTTCAAGGTGGCGAGCTGCGCCTGGGCAGGCTCGACTTTGATGTCCTCCACCGTCAGCGTCCGGGTCGCGAGCTCGAACCCGATCTTGCCATGGCTCGCCTTGCCCCCACCCGAGCGGATCTGCGCGAACACCGCCTCGACCTCGGCGGTCGCCCGGTTCTGCACATACAGATTGAAGCCGAACCATCCGCCCGCGGCGAGCACCGCTGCCACGACGAGGCCGATCAGGATTCGCTTCATTCCCAGCTCCGATTGCCGATTTTGGATCGCGCAACCTGCCATATTCGCGAAACGCCGCGCGGTCCAGAGAAAGCTATGTTTTCAAATATTTGACGGCGCGCCCTGTTGACGGGGATGCAATCGGATGTTGCCACCGGGCCTTCGGCCGTGCTTCATCCCGTTTCCATGACCCGGAAATACGGTCCGCTTGGGCCGTCGAATCGCATTTTTGAGGCCGGTAACGCGAGGCGAGACACCGCATGTCGTCCTATTCTGATGATCTCCACCAGGCGGCGCTCGCCTACCACCGTCTGCCGCGCCCTGGAAAGCTCGAGATCCAGGCAAGCAAGCCGCTTGCCAACCAGCGCGACCTTGCGCTGGCCTATTCGCCAGGCGTCGCCGCGGCCTGCACCGAGATCGCCAAGAACCCGGCCGAGGCGGCCACGCTCACCACGCGCGCCAATCTGGTTGCCGTGGTCTCCAACGGCACCGCGGTGCTCGGCCTCGGCAATATCGGTCCGCTGGCCTCCAAGCCGGTGATGGAAGGCAAGGCGGTCCTGTTCAAGAAATTCGCCGGCATCGACGTGTTCGACATCGAGATCGCCGCCGACACCATCGACCGTGTGGTCGAGACCGTGGCCGCGCTGGAGCCGACCTTCGGCGGCATCAATCTGGAGGACATCCGCGGACCGGAATGCTTCGAGATCGAAGCGCGCTTGAAGGAGCGCATGAAGATTCCGGTCTTCCACGACGACCAGCACGGCACTGCGATCATCGTCGCCGCCGCCATCACCAATGGTTTGAGGCTGAACGGCAAGAAGCTGTCCGAGGTCAAGATCGTCGCGTCGGGGGCAGGGGCCGCGGCGATCGCGACACTCAATCTCCTGGTCTCAATGGGCGCGCAGCGCAAGAACATCTGGGTCTGCGACATCGACGGCCTCGTGCACGAGGGCCGCAACACCTCGATGGACCGCTGGAAGGCGGTCTATGCGCAGAAGACCGACAAGCGCACGCTCGCCGACGTGATCGGCGGCGCCGACATCTTCATCGGGCTCTCGGCGCCGGGCGTGCTCAAGCCGGAGATGGCCAAGGCGATGGCCGACAAGCCTTTGATCATGGCGCTCGCCAATCCCGTGCCGGAAATCATGCCGGAAGAGGCGCGCAAGGCGCGCCCCGACGCCATGATCTGCACCGGCCGTTCCGACTACCCGAACCAGGTCAACAATGTCCTCTGCTTTCCCTTCATCTTCCGTGGGGCGCTCGACGTCGGCGCCACCGCGATCAACGAGGAGATGAAGCAGGCCGCCGTCGAGGCGATCGCGCAGCTCGCGCGCGAGGCGCCGTCGGATGCCGTCGCGCAGGGTTTCGACACCGGCGAGACGCAGGGCTTCGGTCCCGGCTCGCTGATCCCGAGCCCCTTTGATCCCAGGTTGATCTTGCGCATCGCGCCGGCCGTGGCGAAGGCGGCGATGGAATCGGGCGTCGCAACGCGCCCCATCACCAATTTCGACGAATACACCGCGCTGCTCGAGCGCTTCGCCTTCCGCTCCGGCCTCGTCATGAAGCCGATGTTCGCCAAGGCCAAGACCCAGCCGGTGCGCGTGATCTATGCCGAAGGCGAGGACGAGCGCGTGCTGCGCGCCACGCAAGTCGTGCTGGAGGAAAAGCTGGCGCGGCCGATCCTGGTCGGCCGTCCGTCGGTCGTGGAGGCGCGCATCAAGCGCTTCGGCCTCTCGATCCGGGCCGGCAAGGATTTCGACCTCGTCAATCCCGAGGACGATCCGCGCTACCGCTCCTACGTGCAGTCCTATGTCGAGGTCGCCGGTCGCCGCGGCGTGACGCCGGATGCAGCCCGCACCGTGGTGCGCACCAACAATACGGTGATCGCCGCGCTTGCGGTGACGCGCGGGGAAGCAGACGCCATGCTCTGCGGCGTCGAGGGCCGCTACATGAGCCATCTGCGCCACGTCCGCGAGATCGTCGGCTTCTCGCCTGGAATCAGCGACTATGCGGCGCTGGCGCTATTGATCACCAGCAAAGGCGCCTTCTTCATCGCCGACACGCAAGTTCGCCCCAATCCGAGCGCGGAGGAGCTTGCCGAGATCGCATCGCTCGCCGCGGTCCACGTCCAGCGCTTCAACATCAAGCCGAAGATCGCCTTCGTCTCGCATTCGGATTTCGGCAGCTACGACACCGATTCCTCGCGCAAGATGCGGCTGGCGACCCAGCTTCTGAAGGACAAGCATCCGGAGATCGAGGCCGACGGCGAAATGCAGGGCGACACCGCGCTCTCCGCAGCTGCGCGAAGGATGGTGCTGCCGCATTCCAAGCTGGAGGGCGAGGCCAACATCCTGATCATGCCGACCCTGGATACTGCCAACGTCGCCTATCAGATGATCAAGTCGCTGGCGGACGCGCTGCCCGTCGGCCCGATCCTGGTCGGCCCGGCGCGCCCCGCGCATATCCTCACCCCCTCGGTGACGGCACGCGGCATCCTCAACATGACGGCCGTGGCCGTGGTGGAAGCGCAGGAACGCGCCTCGCGGCAGCAGCCGACGTTGTTTACGTAAGGCACCGCTGTCGCGCCGCTGGAGGTGCAATCCTTCTCCCCTTGTGGGAGAAGGTGGCATAGGCGGCCTTCGGCCGCCGTTCTTAGCGACGCCGAAGCGAAGCTTCGGCCGTGGCGCCGGATGAGGGGGCCGTTTCCGCGAGTCGGGATCTCGCGAGTTGCCCGTGCCGATAGATACCCCTCATCCGTCTCGCCCTTCGCGGCGAGCCACCTTCTCCCACAAGGGGGAGAAGGGAAGAGACCGGCAATTTTGAATTCCTATCAGTTCGCCATTTCCCCGTTTGTAAACCGGCGCACGACTCTCCATAATCTCCTTAAGCGTTCTGCGCTCTGAGCTTGCCAAGAGGCCGATCATGCCAGCGTTCGTGACTTTCGGGCGAATCCTGTTCGCCGTGCTGTTCATCTACACGGGCGCGACCAAGCTGTTTGCCATCCAGGCCACCGCCGACGTCATCGCAACCAAGCTCGTGGTGCCCGATGTCGTCGCGCCTTATGCCCAGCAGGTCGAGACGGCGACCGCCATGACCACGCCGCAGCTCTTGGCGATCGCGATCGGCGGGCTCGAGATCATTGCAGGGCTGATGATCGCGCTGAATTTCGGCGCGCGTTTCTTCGCGATGCTGCTGATCGTCTACGTCGCCGTCGCGACCGTCCTGTTCTACGATTTCTGGAACATGGCGGCGCCCGACAACGCCAAGATGCTGGTCGACGCGCTCAAGAACCTCTCGATCATCGGCGCGCTCTGCATGATCATCGGCTATGGCCGCACCACGCGTCCGGCCGAGGCGGCCTACGGCGACGTCTAGCGGTCACTCCGCTCTCGGCGGCGCGATCTCGCGCATCCAGCGGGAAATCGTCGCGCTGCTCGCTCCATCGCTGCCGCGCTGTCGGCCGAGCAGGGCGGCCTCCCGTGCGGCGCGGGGCGTGATGCCGTAGGCGGCCTTGAACGAGCGCGTGAAATGCGCGTCGGTGCCGAGCTGCCAGCGCCGTGCCACCTCGCTGATCCGGGGGCCCCGCGCGCCCGAATTGGCGAGGTCGAAGAAGGCGCGGTGCAGCCGGCGGCTGCGGATGTAGTCGGCGATGCCGCCGACCGGGGCGAACAGCCGGTACAGCGAGGCCCGGGACAGGCCGAAATGGGCGGCGATCGAATTGGCCGACAGATCCTCGCTGGCAAGGCCAGCCTCGATATATTGGCGGATCCGCATCAAGGACGGGCTTGCCGCGACACCATGGTCGGCATCGGCCTCGCCCCGTTCGATTTCGTTGCGAAGGCACGCGGCCAGCAGCGACACCGTGCCCTCGACCACGGATTGGCATTCGTCGAGGCTCATGCGCGGGGCAAATTCGAACAGGGCGGTGAGATGCCCCGCCAGCAATCGCGCGATCACGCTGCTGCCCGGCAGCACCAGGCCATGCAAATCATCGACCCGCAAGAGATGGGCGGCGAACATCGGGCGCGGCACGACCAGCGTGACATTCTCGAACGCCGTCGCCTTGGTCTCCAGCGCCTGGGCGAGATCGAACAGGCAGATGTCGCCGGCGCGTACGCGCATCGGCCGTGTGCTGGCAACGCCGTCATAGCCGCCCTTCAGATAGAGCTGGAGGATGATGTGGTCGACGCCGCTGCGCGCGATCGTTTCGGCCGTCCGGCGGAAACGCTGGCCGCTGGCACGGCTCAGCCCGATCAGCACCGGTCCCATGGAGTAGGAGCTGAGGTCGGCGCGAAACGGGCCCGGTTCGCCGGCGGCGAGCTCGTCCACCTCGAACAGCGTGGCGACGGCTTCCCGCCACGCTGCGATGTTCGCCTCCGTCTCCATCTGATCGGCGCTGAAGCCGAATGCCGGCAGCAGGGACGATATGGGGGCGACATCGTCATTCAATCCGGAAGCGTCCGTCGGACTAGTCGTCGTGCAGTCGTCGCTCATTCTGGCCGTGGGTTAGTTTTTGCTCTTTTGTCTCAGTCTATTGATGCGGTGTGTCGCAGCCGTTGGCCCGTATTGACGCCGCGCCTCGGACGTTGGCTATAGCGCCACGACCGCCGTCGGGGCCGATTTTCGGGTCTCGGCAAATATGCTAGCCGGCTTTGCGCTGGCCGGCGGCGGGACCAATTTTAGAACGGCACACCAGCAATATGTGGAGCGGTATGATGTTGCCGGTACTGTGCATGGGGTTGTTTTTCCAGTTGGAGTCGGAGCCGGCGTAAGCGCCGCCACTGCCGGCAGGCTACCCCCGCCGCCACGGGGTCACGGTCACCTCATGCGCCGCGTCGAGGAGGTAGGGCGCACCCGGCCTCATCCCGCGCGCAGCCAGCACCTCGTGAGGCGTCCGCTGGGGTACGCCGACGAAGCAGCCCTCGCCGCCGGGCAGCCGCACATGCGGAGCCTCCGACAGCCAGAACGTGTCGTAGCGATCCATGAACAGGTCGAACACGACCGGTCCGCCGATGACGGCGACCATGCCGGAGGCGACGTCGGCGAAGGCGCAGGCCTCCTCGAAGCTCGCATGCTCAGGATTCCACAGCGTCGCGTTCGGCATCTCCGGATCGACGGTGAGGTCCCTGGTCTTGCGGGTCAGGATCAGCCGCTTGCGGCTGGCCGAATTCGGCTGCTGCTCGTGCGAGTTGCGGCCGTGCACGATCAGCGCGGCGCGATCGAGCGCCTGCTCGAAGAACCGCTTGTCACCTTCGAATTTCAACGTCTCAGGCATGATGTGCGACGGATCGGCGAGCATGCCGTCCGCGGAGACGATGACGTAGCCTTCGAAGCGGAAAGACAATGGCCTACTATTCGGAAACGGTGGTCACCACCGAATTGACCGGGCGCTGGCTCACCGTCGGCAGCTTGAGATCCTTGAGCAGCTCCTGGTCGTATTCCGGCAGCGTCGAGGCCGGGAACTTGGCGCGCATCGCTACCACCTTGTAGCCGCCCGCCTTCAGCCGCTTGAGCAGCTCGGGCAGGGCCTCCGCGGTGTGCTTCTGGAAGTCGTGCATCAGGATGATGCCCTTGCCCTTGGTGTCGAGCTTCTTCATCACGGTCTCGACGATCTTCTCGGGCTTGGAAGCCTTGAAGTCGAACGAGTCGATGTCGCAGGAGAAGCTCGCGACATTGCGGTTGCCGAGATAGGTGACCATCTCGGGCGGATGCTGCAGCGCCGGGAAGCGGAAGAACGGCGCGGGCGAGATGCCGCCGAGCGCCCACTTCACCGCCGCAAAGCCCTTCTCGATCTCGTCCTTGCGCTGCGCTTCGTTGAGCTTCTTGTTGTTGAGGTTGGCGTGCGACCAAGTGTGGGCGCCGACGGTGTGGCCGGCTGCGTAGACCTGCTTGAGGACCTCCGGCTCGTAGGTCGCGTGCTTGCCGATGATGAAGAAGATTCCGGTGGTGCATTCGTCCGCGAGCGCCTTCAGCACCGCGGGCGTGTTGCGCGGCCAGGGGCCGTCGTCGAAGGTCAGCACGACCTCCTTGTCACGCAGGAAGTCGAGCTCCTTGAAGTGTTCGAAGCCGAAGCCGGGACCGCCCGTGGTGTCGATCTCGACCGTGCGGGCGACGCCGAGGGCGCCCGGCGTGTTGCAGGCCGCGCGGGCCGGCTGCGGCGGCTGTTTCGGCGGGGGCGGATTGACGAAGCCCGCTGGCGCCGCAGCCGCTGCTGCGGGCGCTGGAGCTGCAGGGGATGTTGCAGCCGCTGGTGTTGCCGCCGGCGCGGCTTGCGGTGCGGCCGCGGGCTTCGCGGCCGGCGTCTGCGACCATGCGGCGCCGGAGAGCGCCACCGACATCGCACCTGCTAAAATCAGTCCTGCCGCCACGCGCATGGTGATGTCCCTCGAGATTGATCCCGTTGTTCCGCCGTGGCTTTTCGCCTGCGGCAAAAACCGTCCTGCCCAAAACAATCCTAGCCTAGATGGTGGGCCATCGCCATTGCAACGGCTGTTTGATGCCGCGTCGCAATTGTGCCCAGCCGGATGGCGTGCACTTGAGTCGTGCACGTGAGTCAAGTGTCGGCCAGGGCCCTTGCAATGGCGGTCTTGATCCGCGTGTCGGCCGGCTCGACGGCGGATGGAAATACCTCGGCGATATAGCCGTCGCGGCCGATCAGGTATTTGTGGAAGTTCCAGCGCGGAACTTCCTTCGGTCGGGCTTCCGCGGCCCATTTGTAGAAGGGATGCGCCCGCGCACCGACCACCGCAGCCTTGGCCGTAATCGGGAAGGTAACGCCATATTGGTGGTGTGCGGTCTGCGTGATCTCGCTGCTGCCACCGGGCTCCTGGCCGCCGAAATCGTTGGACGGCACGCCGATCACGGTGAGCCCGCGCCCGCGAAACTCGTTCCAGATTTCCTGCAGGCCGGCATATTGCGGCGTGTAGCCACAGAGCGAGGCCGTGTTCACCACCAGCAGCGGTTTGCCGGTGAACGTGGCGAGGCGGATGTCGTCGCCTGACAATGCGGGGAAGGAGAAGGCGTAGGCCGAGATCCGGCTCATGGCGCCATCGGCGAGGGCGCGCGTGACAGGCGCGAACGCGCCCGCAAGCGTGACGCTCAGCACGGTTCTGCGATTCATCATGACGGCGTCCCCCGAGATGATCCGAGGGCAGATTACTCCGCCACTGCGGCCTCGCGCGTCAACACCGCGTTATCGGTCCTGCGAGAGAGCTAGTACAGGCGGACGATGAAGTCGGTACCTTCGCCGGTCTCGCCCTGGTTGATGCCCTGGTCGGAGACGATGATCGAGCCGCCTGACGTCAGCATCTCGTTGATTTTCGCCATGGTCTCAGTGGGGACCGAGATGCGGTTGAGGGCTTCGGCTGGGCTGTCCGGCGTCACCACCGGTTTTGCGGCGACGGGGATCACGGCGGCACCGCGCTGGCGGCGCGCCACGCGGTTGTCGTCCTCGCGCGCCACGGAACGGGCGGACACGGGCAGCGACACCACCGACCAGTGCAGCGTGTTGGCATCGGCCTTGTCGAGCTCGGCGGTGAAGACATGCGTGCCGAGCGGCCGGTCGCTCGCGGCGATCGTGACAGGCACCTCGAACAGCGGCGCAAAATTCTGCCGCACATAGAGCTTGGAATCCTTGCGGCTGATGAAGACGGCAATCTGGCCGGCCCGCTTGGGTGTGTCCGGCTTTGCCGCCGGCGCAGGATCGGTGAGGCGGCCCTCGTCCTTCTTTGCATCGGGTGCGGTGGCGAGCGCCGGCGCATCGGGTGCCTTCGCGGCTTCCGTTTTGACCGGGTCGACCTTGTCGGCAGGCTTGTTCTCGGTCGCCGGCTTGGCGGTGTCTTCGGACGCAGGCTTGGCCGCTTCGGCCGTCTTGACCTCGTCGGACGTCGCCGCGGCTTCCTCGCGCGCAGCCGCATGGCCGGTGGTCACGTCCGACAACACGGTGTGGCCGACCGAGGTGCGCAGCTCGACCACGCTGTCGGCGCTGGCCGTCTTGGTCTCGACCGGCTTGGCTTCGGTCGTGCCCTTATCGGCCTTGTCAGCGACATTGGTCTGCGGCGCGAGGCTCGCGGCGGGCTGCGGCGGCACGCGCATGGAGGCGAGCACGGGATGGGAGAAGCTTTGCGGCGACACCTGGCCGGGCGCCACGATCACGCGCGCGCCCATCCTGGTCCAGTTCCACATCTTCATCGCGAACGCCATGGGCATGCGGATGCAGCCATGCGAGGCCGGATAGCCCGGCAGCGCGCCAGCATGCATCGCGACGCCGGACCAGGTGATCCGCTGCATGTACGGCATCGGCGCGCCGCTATAGAGGTTGGAGCGGTGGAATTTGTGCTTCTGGATGATGCTGAACACGCCCATCGGCGTCGAGTGGCCCTTCATGCCCGTCGACACCGGTGATTCCGCGAACACGCCGGCTTTGTCGTAGACCGTCATCTTCTGCCGGTCGATCGAGACGACAATGACGAGTGGCCCTTGCGGCTTGGTGCCGGCTTCCTTCTCGACAACGACGTCCTTCTTGCTTGCGGCGCCGCGCTTTTGCGGCTTCTGGCGCGGTATTTCGGGAAGCCGGTTCGGCCGGGCGTAGTAGGGCCGGTCGGAATAGTCCGTCCAGTAATAAAATGCTGCGTTTGCTTCGCTGGTTGCGCCGATCGCACCCGCCGCCGTCAACATGGCGACCTGCCACAGCCGTGCCGGCTTGGCAGGCGAACCCCACCCGTTCACGCTGTTCATCCTCGAATCCATTATCCAAATCAGACGTTAGTCTCGCAAAGGGGATACGCGTTCACCAGCAGCGCGGTTCTGCCATCAGCTACTTTTGTCCAAGGCGTAGCAAAAAAGCCTCACGGAGCGGTAAACGGCGGCCGGGTCCGCTCCTCTGCCGCCTTCCTGACCGCCGCTTGCGTTCCTACATTGCGGGGACTTGTTAGCGGAGAACTTCATGTCATCTCGTTTCCCCGGTCTTTCGAGCATCCGTCTGAAAGGCCTCGCTTTATTCCTCCTGGCTCTGACCGCGCCAATGGCCTCGGCATCTGCGGCCGACGAACCTGATCTGATCTTCCGCCGCTCTACCGTGTTCAAATGGATGAGCCCGAACGACAAGCTCGCGACCTATGGTCTCGACGATCCCGAAGTCGAAGGCGTCGCCTGTCATTTCACGGTGCCGGAGAAGGGCGGCTTCAAAGGCTGGCTCGGCCTTGCCGAGGAGGTCTCGGACATCTCGCTGGCCTGCCGCCAGGTCGGCCCAGTCAAGTTCAAGCACAAAATGGAGCAGGGCGACGACATGTTCCGCCAGCGCCGGTCGCTGTTCTTCAAGAAGATGCAGATCGTGCGCGGCTGCGACGCCAAGCGCAACGTGCTGGTCTACATGGTCTATTCAGACAAGCTGATCGAAGGCTCGCCCAAGAACTCGACCTCGACCGTGCCGATCATGCCGTGGGGACCGGCGGACGCAAACGTCCAGAAGTGCGGCGAGTTCTTCACGCAATGAGGCGCTCCGCGTTCACTCCTGCAACGCGCTCGCGTTCACCCGGCGGCGATCGCGCGGCGTCGCAAGGCGCGATCCGGTCAGTCGCACGAACGTCTGCGGCGCCGCCTCGAGGCCGCGGCTCGATTGCAGCGCCATTGCGCCGGTGCTGCCGCGAATGATCGGTTGATCTGCGCGCTCCGTCGGTGGATTTTCATCGCGCGGCGTTGCGCGATTTCCCGCCATCATGGCCATCCCTCACGTGAATGCGCCCGATGATCCGGGCGTCTCGGTTTCGATGGCTTGGGTCGTTGCTGAACCAATTCCGGTTCGACAGGATCCAGCCTTCTTTTGCCGCCCTTTCAGCAGAAAAACGTAAAATGCATGTGAAGCGTGCGCGGCGGCCGCGTGACAACGCCTGGGCGGGGTGCACGTCCGTGCCGGCGCCGGAACTTGGCAGGCGACTTTGGCCTGCCGCCAGACCTATCTGAAATAACTGGCATTTTCCGAGAATTGTTTCGTCGCCGTGGCCGGGACGAAACAATTCTCACGAAGACGAAACCATTTTCAGTTTTTCGCGCATCACGCGCGAAACCGCCCATGGTTATCAGGCTGATAACGACGACGGCGCACCGCCGGCAATCGAATTGGGACACAGATCATGCGCGCGCTCAGCTTCATCCTTGCTTTCGGTTTCGTGCTCGCCGGCTCCTCGTTGGCGGGTGCGCCCGACGGCAATCTCCCCGGTGTCGGTACCTTCCAGTACAGCGGCTCGCCCGTTGCGGTTCCGGCCGCTCAGCCGATCATGGTCGCCGCGCGCTTCTGACTGCACACAACGAAACAGCCGGCAAAACTATCATGTTGCTTCGTCTCTGCGCCGCAGCGTTCGTGTCCCTTCTGACGATCAGCTCCGTTCAGGCGCAGGTCCGCTCACCTTCCAGGCTACCCGATCCGCGTGGCGAATTCGTGCGCCAGTGTGCGCCGCACATGCTCGGGCGCTGGCAGCATCCGGAAGCGGTCTGCGGCTGCCTGCACGATCACGCCGCCGCGGCCGTCGAGGATCGCGATCTGCGCGAAGCGCTGCTGCGCGGCATCAGCGAGACCGGCGTGCCCACCATCGAGACAGATTGGGTACCGGCCTCCAAGCACAGCGAGATCGGCCCGACCTTCACCAAGATCGCCAAACCGACCCTGCAGTGCATGTTCGATCCGGCGAAATAGTCCTGGATCCTTACTTCGTTTTCGGTCCGTGCCGGGGCACGCAGGAACTCGTGCGCGAGACTCCCTTGTCGGTCATCTTCGCGCCGCGCACTTCCCTGAGCTGACCGGCGGGGCAGGTTCCGTCATCCACGAGCACGCGCTGGCCGAGCTTCAGATCGCCGATGTCCTGCTCACGTCCGACTGTGGCAGCGCGTGCCGTCGAGACAAGCGCGATGGAGATCAGCAGCGAGAGGCAGGTCGCGTGGCGCAGCAGCATGATGTGAGGTCCCGGAATCGATGCCGCAATCTAGGGAGCGGCGGGCGATTCTGATAGTGAAGCTTCGTCAGGCCCGGCGGGCCGGTTTTCCTTTTGCGGCCAAGGCTGCGCGCGATTCCCTCGCGAGACGTTCCGCGGACGCCACGAGCTGCGGCACGGGATGTCCGGAAAATCCCAGCACGAAGCCGGGCAGGGGACGCCCGCGCGAATAGGTGTCGGCCAATAGCCAGCCTTCGGCGCCGGCCGCCTGCTTGGCCAGCGCCGCCACCGCCGGATCGACGGCAGGATCGAACCGGGCGACAAGATGCAGGCCTTGTGAGGGCACCGGCACCGAAAGCGCGCCACCGGATGCGACTTCCAGCCTCTCGGCGAGCACGTCGCGCGCCTCGCGATAGAGTTTCCGCACGCGCTTCAGATTCGCGGCGAAGGCGCCGGAATTGAGCATGTCCGCCACCGCGCCCTCCATCAGCGTGCCGGGAAAGCGGTCGAGCGCCGCCCGCGCCGTCGTCACGTCCGCGATCAGGCGTTCGGGCAGCGCGCAATAGCCGATGCGCAGGCCCGGAAACAGCGTCTTGGCAAAGGTGCCGAGATAGATCACGCGCTGGAGCCGATCGATGCCGGCGAGCGACATCAGCGGCGCGCCGTCATAACGGAACTCGCTGTCGTAATCGTCCTCGAGCACGAATGCGCCGGCCTGTTTGGCCCAGTCCAGAAGCTCGAGCCGTCGCGGCATCGACATCTGCACGCCAAGCGGAAACTGGTGCGACGGCGTAACGTAGGCCGCGCGCGCGGACGGCGCCGCGATGCGGCCTTTGGCGACGCGCATCCCGTGCTCGTCCACCGGGACGGGCACGGCGCGATAACCGCAATGGGCGATGGTTTTTCGCGCGGCGGGATAGCCCGGATCCTCGCACCAGACATGGTCGCTGGATTTCAGGATCGCGCTCAGCACGATGCGCAGCGCGTGCAGCGTGCCTGAGGTCAGCATGATCTGGTCGGGATCGCAACGCAGCCCCCGCGCCGACAACAGATGGTCGGCGATCGCAACGCGCAGCTCGCGGCTGCCGCGAGGGTCGCCGTAATGCAGGTGCTCAGTTCCGAATGCGCGCATGCGGCGGCCGACGAAAGCGCGAAAACGCTGCACGGCGCGTTCGTCGATATGGGTGCAGCCAAGCGCAAACGCGCCCTGCTTTGGAGCTTCGAGAACGACCTTCGGCTTGTTCGGCTCGGCGGCGCGCTTGGGGATACGTGCCGCGACGAACGTTCCGGAGCCGACCGTCGCGTCGGCAAAGCCGTCGGCGATCAGGCGCTCATAGGCGGTGACGACGGCGTTGCGGCGGAATCCGGTCTGCCTGGCCAGCGTCCGCGACGGCGGCAGCGGCTCGCCCGGCCTGACCAGGCCGGAGACGATCATCTCGCACAGCGCCTGATAGAGCCGGTGCGCGGCGGAAGCGCCGGCCGTGACGTGAGGGCCGCTGAGGTCGAGCGGAAGCTCGGGCGTGGTTCGGGACGACGAATTGGTCGGAATTTTTCGCATGGAATTGGAACTATCGCAGACCAAATGCGCCGCTACAACTGCTCCGGATTTCTTCCATCCGAGCAGGAGCGGCCGTGAGCCAGACCGAGACCTCGAATTCCTATCCGACATCGGCACGCAACCAGGTGAAGCGCCGGCACGACCGTGGCTTCTATGATCACGACACGGTTCACCGCATCCTGGATTCCTCGATGCTGTGCCACGTCTCCTACGCAATCGACGGCCAGCCTTATTGCACGCCGACCTTCTTCTGGCGCGAGGGCACCAGGCTCTACTGGCACGGATCGAGCGCCAGCCGCATGCTGCGCAACCAGAGCAAGGGCGAGCGCGTCTGCCTGACGGTCGCCCATCTCGACAGCCTCGTGCTGGCACGCTGCGGCTTCAACCATTCCGCCGACTACCGCGCCGTGATGGCGTTCGGCATAGCCTATCTCGTCACCGACCCCGATGAGAAGGAGCGGGCGGTGATCGCGATGGTCGATCGCTTCTTCCCGGATCGCACCGCCGGCCTGCGACAGAGCACCACGCAGGAAATCAAGGCGACGTCCTTCATCGCAATGGAAATCGAGGAAGCCTCGGCCAAGATCCGCGCCAAGGGCGTCGCCGACGATGACGAGGACTATGCGCTGCCGATCTATGCGGAGCGCATTCCGGTCCGCACCGTGCTCGGCGCCCCCGAACCGTGCCCGCGCCTGCTCGATGGTGTCAGCCGGCCTGCGACTCTGAACGGCTATTCCGAAGGCCGGCTGCTCGAAGATGCATTGCGGGATGCATATTTTCTGGAGTACCCGAACGGCTGAAATCGGCTAGTTTGCGCGCTCCCTGGGACCATTGGAATGTCTGGAGTCGCCCGAATGAATGCCGAAACGCAGCAGAGGATTCTTGACGCCGTCGACAGCGGCTTCGAGGCTCAGCTCGCAACCACCCGCGATTTCGTCGCGATCCCTTCGACCCGCGGGGCGGAGGGACCATGCCAGGACATGATCGGCGATCTCCTGCGCGAACGTGGCTACGAGGTCGACGACTGGCATATCGACGTCGAGGATTTGAAGGATCTGCGCGGCTTCGGTCCGATCGAGCACGACTTCTCGAAGGCGCGATCCGTGGTGGGAACTTACCGTCCGAGAACCAATGGCGGCAAGTCGCTGATCCTGCAAGGGCACTGCGATGTGGTGCCGGCCGGTCCGCTGGAATTGTGGGAAACGCCGCCATTCGCGCCGGTCATCAAGGACGGCAAGATGTTCGGCCGCGGTGCCTGCGACATGAAGTCCGGGACGATCGGTGCGCTCTATGCGCTGGACGCGATCAAGGCCGCGGGCTTCAGGCCGACGGCGCGGATCCATTTCCAATCGGTCATCGAGGAGGAGAGCACCGGTGTCGGCGCACTCTCGACGCTGCAACGCGGCTATCGCGCGGACGCCTGCTTCATTCCGGAGCCGACCGGCGGCAAGATGGTGCGCTCCCAGGTCGGCGTGATCTGGTTCCGCCTCCGCGTGAAGGGGCATCCGACCCACGTTGCCTTCGCAGGCTCCGGCGCGAACGCGATCATGGCGGCATATCACCTGATCCAGGCGCTGCAAAAGCTCGAGATCGAATGGAACGAGCGGGCCAAGGCCGACCGTCACTTCAAGACGCTCGACCATCCCGTCAACTTCAACGCCGGCATCATCAAGGGCGGCGACTGGGCCTCGAGCGTGCCGGCCTGGTGCGATGTCGACTGCCGGATTGCGGTGTTGCCGGGCTGGTCGATCGCCGATCACCAGAAGGAGATCATGGCTTGCGTCGCCGCCGCTTCGCGCAACCACCGCTTCCTCGCCAACAATCCGCCGCAGGTCGAATGGTCCGGCTTCCTGTCGGAAGGCTATGAGCTGACCAACGCCGCGGAGCCCGAGGCTGCGTTCGGGAAGGCCTTCAACAGGGTCTATGGCGGTACGCCAGAGGACCTCGTCTTCACGGCGCTGACTGACACGCGCTTCTACGGCCTCAACCACGGCATCCCGAGTCTGTGTTTTGGTGCCAGCGGAGGCGAGATGCACGGCTTCAACGAGTTCGTCGACCTGGAGTCATTGAAGAAGGCGACCAAGGCGATGGCGCTGTTCATCGCGGAATGGTGCGGCGTGGAGAAGGCGTAGCGGTCTCCCCATCGCCACTGCGGTAGGTGGGCAAAGGCGCACTTGCGCCATGCCCACCACCTTTCTCTCGGATGAACCAAGATGGTGGGCACGCTCCGCTTTGCCCACCCTGTACCCTCGTAGCGGTCGCTGCCCAATCCACCGGCTCCCTCAATCCTTTAAGCTTAAAAGAAAGACTAGGATGCCGCCCTGACCGGTGGCAGACTGGCGTTCGGTTAGTCCTCGGGAGCAACGATGCGCGATTGGGATGACGCTTACGCCAATTCGGCCCACATCCCGGGCTCAGACAAGCTGCCGGCTCTGTGGGCGGAGCGGGCGGCGGCCTACCGCACCGGGCTGAAGGAATTTCGCCCCGACATCGCCTACGGCGCCGGCGAGCGCCAGAGGCTCGATCTGATCCTGCCTGACGGCGACAGCAAGGGTCTCGTCGTCTTCGTCCATGGCGGCTACTGGATGCGCTTCGACAAATCGACCTGGACCGATCTCGCCGAAGGTGCGCGGCACCATGGCTGGACGGTGGCGCTGCCGAGCTACACACTGGCACCAGCTGCCCGCATCTCCGATATCACTGCGGAGATCACCGCCGCGATCGCCAAAGCGGCATCGCTCGTCTCGGGGCCGATCCGGCTCGCCGGCCATTCCGCCGGCGGCCATCTCGTCACACGCATGCTGTGCGGCGACAGCCGGCTCGAGTCCGCCGTCTACAACCGCATCGCCGGTACGCTCTCGATCAGCGGCCTGCACGACTTGCGTCCGCTCCTGAAGACGGGGATGAACGAGACGCTGCGCATGACGATGGAGGAGGCGACGCTGGAAAGCGCGGCGCTGCATCTGCCACGAGGGCGTTCGCCAGTGACGGCCTGGGTCGGCGGCAGCGAGCGGCCCGAATTCATCCGCCAGTCCGATCTGATGGCGAACATCTGGACCGGCTTCGACGTGCCGACGCACCTCGTCGTCGAGCCCGGCCTCAACCATTTCACGGTGATCGACGGGCTCAAGGATCCGTCGTCACAGATCACCGCGCGCCTGATCGGCCTCGATGAATGAGGCCAGGGACGATCGATCGAGAGGGGCCAGCCATGACGTCCAGCGATTACGATCCCACAAGCGAAGGCGCCGAGACCGATTTCACCCGGCGCATGTCCTACGGTGATTATCTCGCGCTGGACGCGATCCTCGGTGCGCAGCATCCGCTGTCGGAGGCGCATGACGAGATGCTGTTCATCATCCAGCATCAGACCACGGAACTGTGGATGCGGCTCGCCATCCACGAGCTCGCCGCTGCGCGCCGTGCGATCTCACGGGATGAGGTGCAACCCGCGATGAAGATGCTGGCCCGGATGTCGCGTATCTTCGAGCAGCTCAACGGCGCCTGGGACGTGCTGCGCACGATGACGCCCAGCGAGTATACCCGCTTCCGCTCGCAACTCGGACAATCCTCGGGCTTCCAGTCGCGGCAATACCGGCTGATCGAATTTCTGCTCGGCAACCGCAACCACGCCATGCTGAAGCCGCACGCGCACGATGCGGAGACGATCAAGCTGCTCGAAGCCGAGCTCGCGACGCCGAGCCTCTATGACGAGGTGCTGCGGCTTGCCGACCGCAACGGGCTCAACATGCCTGCTGCGGTGCTGGCGCGCGACGTTCGCGAAACCCACAGCTTCAACGAAGGCGTGCTGCAGGCCTGGCGTATCGTGTACGAGGCGCCGGAAACCCACTGGATGCTCTACGAACTGGCCGAGAAGCTGGTCGATTTCGAGGACTATTTCCGGCGCTGGCGCTTCAACCACGTCACCACGGTCGAGCGCGTCATCGGCTTCAAGCGTGGCACCGGCGGCACTGGCGGCGTCAGCTATCTCAAGCGCATGCTCGAGGTCGAACTGTTTCCCGAACTCTGGCGCGTGCGTACGATTCTGTAGGGATGTCCATGACCCGGCTTCGCGTCTACGACGATACCAGAGCCTTGTTCCATTTGCCTGACGGCGTGATCTATCTCGACGGCAACTCGCTGGGTGCGCTGCCGCTGGGCGTTGCCGAGCGTGTCAACCGCGTGATCACCGAGGAATGGGGCAACGAGCTGATCCGCGCCTGGAATAGTGCAGGCTGGTATGTGCAGCCGCGCCATGTCGGCGACCGCATCGCGCGGTTGATCGGCGCGGAGGCCGGCTCGGTCATGGTCGGCGACACGCTGTCGCTCAAGGTCTATCAGGCGCTAGCTGCCGCGCTCGACATGAGCGTCTCGCGCAAGGTGATCCTGTCGGATACCGGTAACTTCCCGACTGACCTATACATGGCCGAAGGCCTGATCGCGACGCTCGGACGGGGCCATCAATTGCGCCTGGTAGCACCGGAGGAGATCGAGGACGCATTGTCTGAGGAGATCGCCGTTCTGTACATCACCGAGGTCGACTACCGCACCGGCCGCCGCCACGACATGGCGAAGTTGACAGCGAAAGCGCATGCGCTCGGCATCGTCACGGTCTGGGATCTCGCCCATTCCGCCGGCGCGCTGCCGGTCGATCTCGCCGGGAGCGGCGCCGATTTCGCCGCGGGGTGCACCTACAAATATCTCAACGCCGGCCCCGGCGCGCCGGCCTTCCTCTATGTCGCACCGCGCCATGCCGACGGCGCGCGCGCCGCGCTGTCGGGGTGGATGGGCCACGCAAAACCGTTTGCTTTCGAGCTTGCCTATGCGTCCGCGGGCGGCGTCGAGCGCATGCGCGTCGGCACCCCGCCGGTGCTCGCCATGGCGGCGTTGGAGGCCTCGCTCGATATCTGGGACAAGGTCGATATTACCGAGGTTCGTGCGCGTTCGCTGGCGCTGGGCGATCTCCTGATCGGTGAAGTCGAGCGCCGTTGTCCGCAACTCAAGCTCGTGACGCCGCGCGACCATGAGCGGCGCGGCTCGCAAGTCTCCTTCGCCTTCGCCGGCGGCTACGCCGCGATGCAGGCCCTGATCGCCCGCGGTGTCGTCGGCGACTTTCGCGCGCCCGACATCATGCGCTTCGGCCTCACGCCGCTGTACATCGGCGAGAGCGAGATCGTGCGGGCCGCGGAGATCGTCGAAGAGGTGATTTCAGGGGAGGTGTGGCGACGGCCGGAGTATCAGGTCGTGCATGCAGTGACGTGAGGGTGGTCTCGTGCCCCGGACGCAGTGCAGCGCTTCCCGGCTCTGCGCGCCGATGTCAGCATCGCCATTACCTCGGACGTCATTGCTTTGCGGCTTGAAGCAATTCACGTTGAGCCAACAAGAAGTTGGGAGGAGATCCGATGACGCCGCTCGAGAAACTTAAAGCGATGAAGATGCCGTTCGCCGAACTCAAGGGCGTCGAATTTGTCGAGGCGGAGAAGGACCGCGTGGTGGCGCGGATGACGGTCCGGCCCGAACTCTGCACGCTTCACCACACCATCCACGGCGGGGCCGTGATGGCGCTGGCCGATTCCGTCGGCGCGGCAGCGACCGTGATCAATCTGCCCGAGGACGCCAAGGGTACGACCACGCTGGAGAGCAAGACCAATTTCATCGGTGGGGCCAAGGAGGGGGCCACGGTCATCGCCACCGCCACCCCGGTGCACAGGGGTCGGCGGACCCAGGTCTGGACCACCAGATTGGAAACCGAGGACGGCAAATTGGTTGCGGTGGTGACCCAGACCCAGCTGGTCCTGTGAAACCATGGGACTTTGATTTATTAACGAATTGGTCGCTTCGGTGCCCGAAACTTGGGCAGGTCTCCGTCTTGAAAATCATGGTGCGATGCACAATATAGGAGGCCTAGGGATTCGAACGCCTCCTCGAGGGAACACCAAGAGGAGTTCTGACGTGGTACTTGAAGACGCCGTCCGTACCGTTCCCGGCTATGTGCGGACCCTGATCCAGCAGGAAGAATTGCCGCTCCTGCGCGATCACCTGCTGAGGCTTGATGCCGGCAGCCGGCACGACCGTTTCAACGGCTTTCTCGACGACAGCTTCATCGAGCGCTACGCCGCCCGCTGTGCCGAGGACGGCACCGTCATCGTTGCCTATATCGTCGAAGGCGTGGTGCGCGGCGCGGCCGAGCTGCACCCGCCGGAGGACGGTTCCTTGCCGGAGGTCGCCTTCAGCGTGGAAGCCTCCGCGCGCCGCCAGGGCGTCGGGACCGTGCTGTTCCGCCGCCTGATCGCAGAGGCCCGCTGGAAGGGCTACAAGCAGCTGCGCATCACGACGGGCGCGGACAATCATGCGATGCGGGCGCTCGCCAGGAAGTTCGGGGCCCATCTGGCTTTCCGCCATGGTGAATCGACCGGCACGATCGACCTCGCCAAGACGCCCGAGGCCGAGCTTGCCGATCTCGCGGCCTCGCCGTTCACGGCCGGGCGCGCGCTTCTCAGCTTCAACAGCACGTGCTGGAAGCTGATCTCGAGCATGTACGGCAATCGCGCCGCATAACCGGGAAATTGCGGACAGGAATCAAAAAGCGGACCGGCCAGGCCGGTCCGCTTTCGTGTTCGGTGCGATGAAAGGAATGCTCAGCTGCGCGTGCCGGCGCCGAAGCGGCGGACGACGCGGCGTTCGACCACGACGGAGCGCTGCGCGCCCTGTTCGCCGGCGATCACGCGGGTGGCGGTGATGCGGCTGTTGGAGCGGGCCTGCTTCTTCACCTCGGCCTGGACGACGTCGAGCGGCATCCCCATCAAGGCTGCGGCGATCTCGGCCTGCTGCGCCTGGTCGTCTGTGATGCCGACAGCGGCGAAGATCGCCTCGTCCAGGGTCGGGGGATCGTGGCGGACGCGCCGCGTGCCATATTTGGTATTCCAGTCTGCGCTCATAACGGCCTCATCTTGATGCCGGGATACCTAGTGCCGCCAATGTTGCATTGCAATATGAAATCGGTGCGGCATCTCAGCTATGCACCGGTTTGGTGTCACAGCGGTGACGCAGCACCTGCGCCGACCTCCACCCGTTGCTGAGGCCAACGTTTCAGGGCGGCGTGTCCAGCTTCGGTGAGCCGGTAGATTCCCCGCTCCGTGCGTTCGAACCAGCCATACACATTGTTAAGTAAGATCTTGCCGGCATCGGGGCAGCGTTCGCGCAGCTCGCGCACCGGCTTCGGCCCTTCGGCAAGAGCCGACGCGCAGGCCAGCGCCTGCTGGCGATAGGCCGTCATGATCGGTGCGCGGGTGCTGCCGCCGAGCACGGGGTCGCCCTGGCGGCGCTGATGCTCGGCGACGAGACGCGAGCGCACCTTCGGCTCGCGGCGCGGCGCCGCGGTCGGCGGCTTCACCAGCACTTCGACCTGGCCGCGATCGGTCACGCCGAGCATGCCGAAGCCGAGGCGGCGGCAGAGATTGCGATAGCGTGCGTCGCTCTCGCGTCCCTTGCCCCGCGCGGACATCTTCGCTGCGATCCAGACCTCGTCACCGGCCGGCGCGCGATCGACCGCCTGCAGGATCAGCTCGAGATTAAAGGCAAGCTTGAGCTCGCCGATCACCACCACTGGCGGATCGCCCGCGCTGAGGCCGACGAGATCGCAACCACCGATCTCGCCCTTGACCGTGAAGCCGAGCTCTTCGAGGAAGCGTTTGACGGGCAGGTAAAGCGCGGTTTCCAAGGGACGTCCGATCAGAGAATCAGTTGCAGCCAGTCTAGAGCGTTCTCGGCCCCGATTGAATCGGAGCCGGTGCCTCTAACGTTTTGATCGGAACGCGACTACACCCGGCCACCGACCGGGATCAGGGCGCCCGTGACGCCGCTCGCGGCATCGCTGGCGAGGAACAGGATGACTTCGGCGAGCTCCTGGGGCGTCACCCATTTGGAAAAGTCGGCTTTCGGCATGTCGGCGCGGTTGGCCGCGGTGTCGATGATCGAGGGCAGCACCGCGTTGACGGTAACCTTGCCCTTCCACTCGTTTGCGAGGGCCTCGGTCAGGCGATGCACGCCGGCTTTCGACGCGGCATAGGGGCCCATCCCGTTGCCGGCCTGCAGTGCGCCCATGGCGCCGATATTGACGATGCGGCCGGCCGTGGACTTGGCAAGGTGCGGCAGCGCCGCGCGCGAGGCGTTGAGCGCGGTCAGCACGTTCAGCTTATGCATGCGCTGCCACGTCGCGATGTCGCCATCGCACACAGTCTCGAAGGCGAACCCGCCGGCGATGTTGATCAATGCGTCGAGCCGGCCGAAATGCTTTGCCGCCGCATCGACGGCCGCTTTCGCCTGCGCTGGGTCGGACAGGTCAACGCCCGCGATGTCGATGTGGTCAGCGCTTGCGGCGGTTTGCGAAGACGCGTGATCGATGCCAGCCACGCGCGCGCCGCGTACCAGCGCCGTTTCCGCGACTACTTGGCCGAGCGCGCCGCGTGCGCCCGTCACGATCAAGATCTTGCCTTGCATGATCGTTCTCCCGGCACAGCCGCCCTATGCTTGCAGATAGCGCGTCTTCAGCGCGTCTCGCTCTGCCGTGCCGAGCTTGAGCCCGTCGCGCAAATAGGTTTCGAGATCGCCATATTCGCTGCCGACCGCTTCGAACGCGGCCGCAAGGTACGAGGCCTCGACGCTGCCGATCGCGTCGAGGACGTCGGCGGGCAGATCGAAGACGTTCGACGGGTCGCGCTTGTAGTGCCGGTTGGTCAAGAGATAATCCTCGGCGATGACCTCGTCCGCCACGCCGAGCGCATGCAGGATCAGCGCGCTGGCGAAGCCGGTGCGGTCCTTGCCGGCGGTGCAGTGAATCACGAGCGGCGCGCGATCTTCCAGCAAATGACCGAACAGCGCGCGGAAGCTGTGCGTGTTGTGGCGCACATAATTGCGATAGGACTCGCGCATGAGCTCGAGCGCCACGGCCGCGGTCAGCGTGCCCTTCGCGAGCTCGGCGCGCAGCCCGGCCACGACGGTCGGTTCGATCGGCAGCGAATGCACCGTGATCTCGTCCACGACGCAGATGCCGGCCGCGCGCTCCTCCAGGCCACGGAAATCGAACGCGCTGCGCACGCCAAGCGCGCGGACGACCTCGATGTCGGCAGCAGTGAGCTGGCCGAGATGGTTGGAGCGGAAGATGTGCCGCCAGCGTGTGGTGCGGCCATCAATGGTCGGGTAGCCGCCGAGGTCGCGGAAATTGCTCGCACCCTGAAGGGCGAGATGGCGGGCGGGGGAGTCCTTCAGGGAGGAGTCTTGCATGGGATCAGCTTGGGTTATGGTTCCACCGGATGCACGTTTGGCGTCCTTGCGGTCTATTACAGGGGGCGATCATGGGCCGGCACAAGGCCATTGTTTTGACGGTCAGCATGCTGGCGGGCGCAATGGTCGGCGCGCGGCAGGCCGATGCGCAGACCTTCCACACCTACCGCTGCGCCGATGGTACGCAGTTCATCCTGGGCTTTTATGACCACGACAAGCGGGCCTTCGTCCAGATCGATGGCCAGCCGGTTACGCTCGCCAAGCGGCTGGCGGTTTCGGGGATGCGCTATTCGGGGGCGGGAGTCACGCTGAGGATTCCCAAGACCGGGCCCGCTACGGTCAAACACCTGAAGCGGCCGGTTACGGCCTGCGCGGTGGTCGACAAGCCCGGGATCTAGGCGCGGGCGCGCCTGGAATCAAAAAGGGCCGAAACGCCGTTGTTTCGACCCTTTTTCAAACTGCCGCTGCCGCTTGCGAAAGCCCGGCACTGTCAGACCAGCAGCTGGCATCAGCGTTCCCATTTGGGCTTGGCTTCGTCGACCGCATCCTGGTGATACCAGCTGTCGCTGCAGATCGAGACGTTCGCGGGCAGCGAAGCCTGATCGGCGGGAAGGCGGGTCTCGCCATAGCGGCGTCCGGCGAGGGCCGCACGGCCGCCGACGGGGAATTGGTAGATCTTTGCAGATCCGTGACTCAGACCATTGTTCATCATTGCGATTCTCCTTGGTCGAAGCGCCTTGGCCTCCATGGTGCGCCCGACTCGTTCGATTGTGGTTACTGGAATCCCCATATCGGCCGCTCATCCCCGATTGGAAAGTGCTGAAAAGGAAATCAGTTTCCGCTCAATTTGTAGGCAGGAAGCCTTCTGCATCCTCCAAGGCACGCTACCGCTGACCAACGCGTGGGCCATTCCGAAGGTTGCTGAGGAGGGGTGGGGGAGTTTGCGAAAGTTACCGGACGTTGATGCGCGTTTCATCGGCAATGCGCGGTCGGCGTCCGCTGCTTCTAAATCGGGCGTTTTCCGCCGGATTTTTGCAGCGCAGCTTCGGGCCAAGGTGCGCGGCTATGACGCACGGTGCCGTGGAGGGCCCGTCTGTGGCGAAGAGGAGCCGGAAGCGGTGGAAAACCGCCCGTACTGCGGCCTTTTGGCACGCGAAATGCTTGGGAAAGGCTGGCCGATGATGGCCGGGTACAAACGTGCGGGGGCCCTCCCGGGCCCCCAACCTTTCGCATCATCTACAGAGAGGCTCAATGACCAAGTACAAGCTCGAGTACATCTGGCTCGACGGATATACGCCGACTCCGAACTTGCGCGGCAAAACTCAGATCAAGGAATTCGCGTCGTTCCCGACGCTCGAGCAGCTTCCGCTCTGGGGCTTCGACGGCTCCTCCACCCAGCAGGCCGAAGGCCACAGCTCCGATTGCGTGCTGAAGCCGGTCGCGGTGTTTCCGGACGGTGCGCGCACCAACGGCGTGCTGGTGATGTGCGAAGTCATGATGCCCGATGGCAAGACCCCGCATCCGTCCAACAAGCGCGCCACCATCCTGGACGATTCCGGCGCCTGGTTCGGCTTCGAGCAGGAATACTTCTTCTACAAGGACGGCCGTCCGCTCGGCTTCCCGACCGCCGGCTATCCGGCGCCGCAAGGCCCGTACTACACCGGCGTCGGCTACTCGAACGTCGGCGACGTCGCCCGCAAGATCGTCGAAGAGCATCTCGACCTGTGCTTGGCTGCCGGCATCAACCATGAAGGCATCAACGCGGAAGTCGCCAAGGGCCAGTGGGAATTCCAGATCTTCGGCAAGGGCTCCAAGACCGCTGCCGACCAGATGTGGATGGCCCGCTACCTGATGCTGCGCCTCACCGAGAAGTACGGCATCGACATCGAATTCCACTGCAAGCCGCTCGGCGACACCGACTGGAACGGCTCGGGCATGCACGCCAACTTCTCGACCGCCTATATGCGCGAAGTCGGCGGCAAGGAGTATTTCGAGGCGCTGATGGCCGCCTTCGAGAAGAACCTGATGGACCACATCGCCGTCTACGGCCCGGACAACGACAAGCGTCTGACCGGCAAGCACGAGACTGCGCCGTGGAACAAGTTCAGCTACGGCGTTGCCGACCGCGGCGCTTCGATCCGCGTTCCGCACTCCTTCGTCAACAACGGCTACAAGGGCTATCTGGAAGACCGCCGTCCGAACTCGCAAGGCGACCCCTACCAGATCGCTTCGCAGATCCTGAAGACGATCTCGTCCGTGCCGACCGACAAGAAGGCCGCGGCCTAAGATCCTCCCGGCCCGGGCTGGGGGGCTGGCCCGGGTTGGCATTCAATCCGCCGGAGCGAAGGCTCCGGCGGATTTTTGCATTTTGATGACAACCGTTCCTGTGCCTGCCGACCCGGGCGCCGCGAAACTTGTCCATCGCCGCCGAAAGCGGGATAGAGTGCATCCGGATGCGCGCAGGGCCGGGGACACGGCTGGTGATTGAAGGCTTCTACAAAGTCAGATTTCAGCTCGGCGATACCGTCGGCCGCAGCGTGATGCATGCCGGCGACGGCAAGATGCTCGGCGGCAATTCGGCCTTCGCCCATATCGGCACCTATGAGAAGACCGACAGGGGCGTCGACATCGTGATCAAGACCGTCCGCCATAATCCCGATCCGAGCTACCGCGCCATGGCAGGCACCGACGATGCAACCCTGATCGCGAAGGGCTGGGCCGACGGCGATCTCTATCGCTTCAAGGGCGAGCTCAAGGAGTTGCCGGGCGTGCCGTTTCAGTCGCTGATGACGCCGATCACTGACGAGGAGGTGCCGATCGCCGGCGGCGTCGGCGAAGACGGCATCAGCGACGGTCTCTACTCCATCCATTTGCGCATGCTCGACGGCCTCGACGGCGGACTCACCGGGGTGATGCTGCTCAACCAGGGCCGCATCCTCGGCGGCGATGCGGCTTTCTACTACCTTGGCAGCTACACCGCCGCGAAGGGACGCTGGAAGGGCCAGATCCTCAACCAGGAGCACACGCCGGCCAAGGACGATCCGATCTTCGGCGGCCACGAGGTCGGCATCGGCTTCTCCGGCAGCTATGACGCGGAGCAGGCGGTGCTGGAGGCAACCGCGCTGGCCGGCAAGCGGAGCTTGCGCCTGACCGCAGCGCTCAAGCTGATGCATCGCGCCTGAGCCACCCATCGCAGACGCGAACCGACTTGAGCCTTGAATTTGCCGGGCCACAGACGCAACGTGACGATCATGCGGACTTTCCTCCTTGCCATGCTCTTTGCGCTCGCCGCGCCCCTGACGGCACAGGCGCAATCAGCCGATCTCGTGTTGTGCGACCGTCTTGCCGCCGATCCCAGCGATCCCGACAAGCCGGGCGACGTGAAGGGCGTCGCGGAGATCGCTTCCGCCGACATCGCGACCGCGGTCAAGTTCTGCAAGCAGGCGGCAAACGCCTCGCGCCGCGCGATGTTCGAGCTCGGGCGCGCTTACGCGGCGAACCGGCAGACCACGGAGGCGATCGCGGCCTGGCGCAAGGCGGCCGACAAGGGATCCAGTGCGGCCATGGTCGAGCTCGGTGTTACCTACGCCACCGGCTCGGGCGTCGCCAAGGACGAGGCGCAGGCGCGTAAGCTTTTCGAGAAGGCGGCGCAGGCCGGCAACCCGCGCGGCGTCAGCAATCTCGCAGCGCTCGGTGGCGCAGGTGGCGCCGCGCCGGCCGATCCCGCCCAAGCCCGTGCGCTGCTCGGCAAAGCCGCCGAGACCAATGCGGAAGCGCAGTACCAGCTCGGCCTGATGTTGTCTGAAGGCGATGGCGGCGCAAAGGACGATGTCGCGGCGCGCGCGCTGTTCGAGAAGGCGGCGGCGCAAAACCATCCCGGCGCGCTGGAGCGGATGGGCGCCTTCGCGCAGGAGGGGCGCGGCGGTGCGAAGGACAAGGACGCCGCAAAGGCCTACTACGAGCGCGCCGCCGCGCTCGGCGACGAGGATGCCAAGAAGGCGCTGGAGCGCATTCGCTGTCCCTATGCGATCAAGGACAAGCAGGGCAGGCTGGTCACCACGCTGTGCTTCTAAAGCGCGATGCGATCAGGATGAATCGTCATCGCGCTTTAGCCTATTGTTTGAGCATGATCTTTTCGGAAAACCGCTTCACACTTTTCCGGATCATGCTCTAGTTCACTTCATGTAGTAGGCGAGATCGTTGCGGGCATCGCGGTAGGTGGTCTCGAGATAATGCGGATATTTCCGCGCGGCCTGTTTCACCGCGCGCGCCACGCAATCCTCGAAATCGCCGTTCCAGTCGAAGTGCTTGTTGTAGGCGTCTTCGAATTTGACCGCCGTGATGATGGCTTGCCGGATCGCCTGATCGTCGGCGCGCGGATGAGCGCGCTTCACATAGCCGAACATCGGCCCTTCATGGGCGTGGGCGCGTTCATGGCGGTACTGGATGATGAATTCCTCCGGCGAGAAGGTGCGATTGACCCGCACCTCTTCGGCGGTGGGGCGGCCCGCGATGGCCTCCAGACGGTAGCGTTGGCGCCAGAGCGCGTAGGCGGCATCGAGCAGCGGCTGCTTCGCGGCGCCGGCGATGATCGCGCTGAGCTCGTCTTCGGCTGATTGCGTGTCCATGCGCGATTGGTCGTGCGTCCGTGGGGGCAGGTTCGAGCCTGGCACCGGTCGGCCGAGGAGCTTTTTTCGGAGGCCGGCAAACAAACCTCCAAAACGACCCCATGCACAGTAGCCAAGTCCCTGAAATCGTTGACTGCGGGTTTTACGAAGTGAAGTTTTGACCCGTCGGGCAAAACAGGGGCATAATGGCATCACGGCGGGCGGAGGTCCCCGGGGTGGCGATGCGCGCAAAAGCCGATGGCTTCGCTGTGGCGTCGGTGCTAGGTAGCCCGCAATTCATTTTCGATTTGCAGGTTCAAGACGTTGCTGGACGGGCTCTACAAGGTTGAATACGGCGTCAACGATGGGTTCGGCTGCAGCATCATGTGCCTGCACGACGGAAGGATGCTGGGCGGCAATTCTGGCTTCGCGCATCTCGGTACCTATGTCGAGCGCGACGGCGAGATCATCGCCCAGGTCATCACCGAGCGGCACAACCTCGACCCCAGCTACAAGCCGCTGATGGGCGCCGACGTCGCCTCGATCGGAGCGCGTGGCCGGCTCTACGGCAACCAGATCCGTCTCGAGGGCGGCGCGGACACCATGCCCGGCGCCAGGTTCTGGGCCAATCTCACGCGCCTCGACGACGAAGGCTTGCCGCCGAGCGGAACGGTCGGACCGGGCGGCATCGCCAACGGGCTCTATGGGATGGGCTTGCGCGCTCTCGACGGCGTCGATGCTGGACTGTCCGGCGTGATGCTGCTGATCGACGGGCGCATCCTCGGCGGCGATGCGTTCTTCTACTATCTCGGCGCCTATTCCTCGGCGGACGGCCGCTGGAAGGGCGAGATGCTGAACCAGGAGCACACGCCGGCGAAAGGCGAGAACCCGGTGTTCGGCGGCCTCGAGGTCGGCATCGGCTTCTCCGGGACCTGCACGGAAGACAGCGGCGAGCTCGAAGGCATCGCGCTCGCGGGAAAGCGGAGCCTGCGGCTGACGGCGTCGCTCAAGCTGATGCGAAGAGCGTAGGGCGCCGATCGTTCTGTCGCGTCTGCTCCGGAGGCGACAATCAAGTCGCGCATCTGGATGTCCGCATTGGGCCATAGGCGCCATTAACCAACCACACCTAGCAATTAGCAAGAAAGCGCCGAACCAGTTCGGCGACCTTATCGGTCGCCTCGTCCAACGCGAAATGACCTGCTTCAAGCAGGTGGACCTCCGCGTCAGGCACATCGTCGACGTACGCAGTTGCCCCCGCCACGGTGAACGAAGGATCGTACTTTCCCCAGACCACTAGCATCGGTGGCTGAACTTCGCGAAGCCATTTCTGCCAGCGCGGATAGGATGCGACGTTGCTGCGATAGTCCAGGAACAATTTCGCCTGAATATCCGCCTGACCCGGACGGGAGAGAAACGCGTGCTCGTCGGTCCAGCTATCCGGATCATACCGCTCGGGATGCGGGCTGGTCCCGACATGCCGCAGCCGGGTTGCCTCCAGCGAGGTGAAATTGGCCTTGAGGTTATCGAGTTCGCCGGCCGGATCGGCCCAGTACCTGCGGCGGGCGTCCCACAGCGAACTCAAACCCTGCTCATGCGACACCGCGTTCTGGACAACGATGCTGCGCACCCGTTCGGGATGAGCGAGCGCTAGGCGGAAGCCGACGGGCCCGCCATAGTCCTGAACGAACAGGACATACTTGGCGAGGCCGAGCTTCGTCACAAACGTGTCCATGATCTGCGCGAGCCGGTCGAACGTATAGGTGAAATCGGATGTCGGCGGCGCGCTGCTGTGACCGAAGCCGGGATAATCAGGCGCAATCAGGTGATATCGATCGGCAAGGAGCGGCAGCAACGGCTCCCACATCCGCGATGAGGATGGAAAGCCGTGCAGCAGCAGCACGGTCGGCGCATCGACCGACCCTGCCTCCCTGTAGAAGATCTCGAGGCCGTCGATCTCGATGCTGCGATAGGCGATCGACTGTCGTGTCGAACGCAGATCGCGATTTGTTGCCCGCACGCTCATACCGATCTCCTAACCATAGAGAAACGGCGGGCTGAATTGGATCAGCATGAGCAACGCGATGAGGGCGAGTGCCGCCAGAACACTTGTCTTGCGCATGGTCACATTCTCCTCGTTCGCTCGACGGGATCAGGCTTCGCCATCGACATCGATGATCGCCTCTGCGAATGCGCGCGGCGCCTCCTGGGGCAGATTGTGCCCAATGCCGCCCGAGATGGTCCGATGCTCGTACTTGCCAGAGAATTTTTTGGCGTAGGCGGCCGGCTCCGGGTGCGGCGCGCCGTTGGCGTCGCCTTCCATGGTGATTGTAGGCACGGCGATGGCAGGACCCTGCGCGAGTTTCGCTTCGATGTCCTCGTATCTAGCCTCGCCATCGGCAAGCGCCTGCCGCCAGCGGTAATTGTGAATGACAATCGCGACATGATCCGGATTGTCGAAGGCGCTCGCGCTGCGCTCGAAAGTGGCATCGTCGAAATTCCACTTCGGCGACGCCAGCTGCCAGATCAGCCTGGAGAATTCCCGGCGATACTTGTCATAGCCGAGCTGGCCGCGCTCGGTGGCGAAATAGAACTGGTACCACCATTGCAATTCCGCTTTCGGCGGCAGCGGCATCTTGCCGGCCTGCTGGCTGCCGATCAGATACCCGCTCACAGATACCATCGCCTTGCAGCGTTCCGGCCACAGCGCCGCCATGATGTTGGCGGTCCGCGCGCCCCAGTCGAAGCCGGCGACAACAGCCTTCTCAATCCTAAGCGCATCGAGTAAAGCGATCATGTCTAGCGCAATCGCCGAAGGCTGACCGTTGCGAAAGGATGTCGGGGAGAGAAACCGCGTCGATCCGTAGCCGCGAAGATACGGGATGATCACGCGATAGCCGGAGCCGGCGAGCAGCGGCGCGACATCGATGAAGCTGTAGATGTCATAGGGCCAGCCGTGCAGCAGCAGGACCGCGGGTCCATTTGTCGGGCCGGTCTCCACATAGCCGACATTGAGCAGGCCAGCATCGATCTGCTTGAGGGCAGAGAAAGCCGTATTCGTGCCCGGCTTGATCGCTGGTAGGCTGCCCGATTTCGTCCGGTTGAGATCCGCATCGGCTGCGGCGGTCAGCTTGGTAAGGCCAGCCTGCGAGGTGCCGGCCAGAGCAAATTGAGCCGTGGCGAGCGTCATCGCGGCGGTGCCGAAGAAGTTGCGGCGCTGAACGTCGATCTTGTCTGACATGGTAATTTTCCTGTCGTTGGCCCGTCCAGCTTTCGGTCGAGCTTGGTTGCGAGCTCACTGTGCAACGACACGGCGATTTCCGCCCGTTAACTGATGTTATTTGGCGCGAAACGGCGCCATTCCGGCGGTTCGCATGCCGGTCCAGCCTTCCGCGGGCGGCCATTAACATCGCTTTACATCTATGAACTCGCGCCGCGCGCGTAGGCGGCGGCACCATGGCCTAGTTGAAACGGGGAGAATTAGACATGATTCCGCTCCTGGCCGAAGCGATCGAAGCTCATGGTGGCGAAAGCCGCTGGCGGGCGCACGGCCGTCTCAGCGCATCGTTCGTCATCACGGGCGAACTCTGGGACCTGAAATGCGTGCACCAGAGTGGCCTTCCAAGGACGGTGCATGTCGATCTGCACCGGCAATGGGCGTCTGTCGACGATATCGGCAAACCTGGACAACGGAGTGACTTCACCCCCGACCGCGTCGCGATCCTGTCCGGCGGCAGCAGGACAATCGCCGAGCGCAGGAACCCGCGCGCATCGTTCGATGGCCACGACATGCGTACCGCCTGGGATCTACTGCACCGGGCCTATTTCGGCGGCTACGCGCTCTGGACTTGCCTGACCGTGCCATTCCTGCTCACGATGCGCGGCTTCACGCTGCGCGAGATCGAACCATGGCGCGAAGGCGCGGAAATCTGGCGCGGATTGCGGGCCGTGTTTCCGGAGAGGCTAGCCAGCCACAGCCTCGAGCAGGACTTCTATTTCGGACCCGACATGCTGATCAGGCGCCACGACTATCACGTGCAGATCGCCGGCAATTTTCCTGCCGCCCAATACTTCTCCGAGCCGGTCGTGATCGACGGCATCACGATTCCGACCAGGCAGCGCGCCTATCTGCGCGACCGTGATTTGAAGCCGATCCCGGAAGATCTGATGGTCGGCATAGATCTATCTGTGGTTCGTTTCAGCCCGGCCGAGTCGAATGCCGGATCGTGACCCTATATTGGGCGCATCTCCCATGACCTAACTGTGTATTGATTTGAAGCTCCGCCCGCGACATGCTTCCTCATTGGCCTCGACCGCAGTACTGCTAATTTTCCCGGAATAGTTGTGAAATGCGCGAAATAAACGGCAACGAAGCAACGCGCGCGCCGCGGATTGCATCGCGACGATTGTCGAAGTAGCGGGCGATGCCTTCCAGCCTCCCAGCAAAGCACAGAGGCGCACAGCCATCTCGCGCGAGCGAGCCTGATTCCCTGGGCGTAAGATTCGGCCGGTTTTGTCTTTACGAAAAATCCCGATTGCTCGAAAAAGATCAGGGTCCCGTCAAGATCGGTAGCCGCGCGCTCGACATTCTGTGCCTGCTGGTTGGTCGTGCGGGAGACATTATTCACAAGGACGAGTTGTTGGCGCACGCCTGGCCGAACCTGACGGTGGACGAGGCCAGTCTCCGCGTCCACATCGCAGAGATCCGAAGGGTGCTCGGCGACGGCAAGGACGGTGCGCGCTTCATCACCAACGTACCCAATCGGGGATACTGCTTCGTTGCGACCATCGAACAGCGCCAGCCGGCGCAGGATGCCCCGAAGCCGGCGGCAATGGTCTCGGGCGAACCGTCGTTTCCGCTGCTGCTGACCCGCACGATCGGACGGGAAGATGTGGTTCAGCGCCTCTCGGAGCGATTACTCGCCGAGCAGTTCATTACGCTGCGGGGACCTGGCGGCATCGGGAAGACGACGGTTGCGCTTGCGGTTGCCCACGCATTGTCGGGCCGCGCGCAGGAAGTGCGCTTCGTCGATCTTGGGCCCCTGAAGGAAGGCGAGCTTGTTCCAAGCACCGTCGCTTCGGCGCTCAATCTGGTCGTGCAAACCGCGGACCCGACCTCAAGTATCGTGCAATTCCTGGGCGGCCGGCGCGTCGTGCTCATTCTCGACAGCTGCGAGCACGTCATCGAACATGCCGCACGGCTCGCCGAAGCCATCTATCTGCAGGCGCCTGGCACCAGCATTCTTGCCACCAGCCGAGAATCCTTGCTGGTTCAGGGAGAGCAGATCGTCGAGTTGCCGCCGCTCGCAACCCCCCCCGCGGACCAGGCGCTCACATCGGAGGAGATGCTGGCCTATCCGGCGGTCCGGCTCTTTACGGAACGAGCGACGGCGGCCGGATACAGCGTGGAGATGAGTCCCGACAATATGCGGCTCCTCGCCGGCATCTGCGAGAAACTCGACGGCATCGCGCTCGCCATCGAGCTCGCGGCCGTTCGCCTCGGCGCGCACGGCCTGCGCGAGATCGATGCGCTGCTGGACGGTCGGCTGAAACTGGAATGGCGGGGGCGTCGTACGGCACCGCCGCGCCACCAGACGCTGAGCGCAATGCTGGACTGGAGCTACAATCTCATCACCGACGCCGAACGGCTGGCGCTTCGGCGGCTTGCCGTGTTCGCCGGGGCGTTCACCCTGGAAGCTGCAATAGCGGTTGCCGGAGCTGAGCCCGAAGACGAGCAGGTCATCGACATGATCGGGCAACTCGTCGCCAAGTCCCTGCTGTCAGCCAGGCCAATCAAATCGTCGATGCGGTATCGGTTGCTTGACACCACCCGGACCTACGCGCTGAAAAGGCTCAGCGAAAGCGGCGAGGCCAATACCATCGCGCGACGGCACGCGGAATACGTGATGAGCGCGCTGGTCCGTAGCGGGTCGAACGGAAATGCCCTAGGCCTGCCGGCGCGCTCCGAACTGCTCGGCGACGTGCGTGCCGCGCTGTCATGGGCCTATTCGGATGAAGGTGCGGCAGAATTGCGCGTTCCCTTGAGCGGCGCTAGTGCTCCGCTGCTCGTCGAACTGAACCTGCTCAACGAGTGCAGCCGGGTGGCGCAACGCGCCCTCGGAGCGCTCGACGACACCAACCGCGGCGGAATCTGGGAAATCGAACTGCAATCGGCGCTCGGTCACGCAGCCATGTTCACAGAGCGCAACAGCGAGCAGGCCGAGGCCGCGCTGCTACGAGGGCTCTCCGTCGCAAGGAAATTGTCGGATCGACCCAACCAATTCCGGCTGCTGTCGCGCCTCAACATGTTCTACCGGCGAACCGGCGAATGCGACCGCCTGGTACCGTCCGCGGAGGCGGCCGAGGAAGTGGCACGCGAGATCGGCGATCCCGCAGGACTTGCCGGAGCAAGCGTCCTGCTCGGCGTTTCCCATCATTTGGCCGGCAATCAGATCCTTGCGCAGCATCACCTCGAAAAGGCCATGCAAAACGACATCGCGCTGCGCGTTGCCGGTCCCAGCCACTTCGCCTTTGCGCGCACGCCACGCATTCCGCTGGCGCGAACATTGTGGTTGCGGGGATTTCCTGATCAAGCGGTGGAACTCGCCCGTGCGGTCACCAATGATGCCGCGCCAAAAGACGTTGTGATGTACAGCATCGCGCTGTGCTGGGCTGCATCAGTATTTGGCTGGGTCGGCGATTGGGCGAGCGTGGAAAAATTGACCGCGCGCCTGAGCGAACACGCCTTGATGCACGGCTTCGTTCCGTATCAGGCCGTGGCCGACGGATTCCGTGGTCAGGTGATGGTAGCCCGCGGCGACGTGAAGGACGGCGTCGATCTTCTCCACGACGTGCTGCCCCGCCTGCACGCCGACCGCTACGAACTCTACGCATCCGGGTTCAGCGCCGACCTAGCGCAAGGGCTAGGCCGGCTAGGGCGGGTTGAGGAAGCGCTTGAAGCGCTCGACAACTCGATGTCCCGTACATCCGCCGGCGGTGAGATTTTTGATATGCCGGAGTTGCTCCGGCTTCGCGGCAAGCTGAAGGCCCAGGGCGGCGACGAAGACGGCGCGAGGCAGAGCCTCAAATCATCCATTGAACTCGCCGAGACGCAAGGCGCGTTGTCCTGGCGGCTGCGCTCCGAGATTACGCTGGTCGTGCTTTCCGGCAAACAGGGCAAGAAATCCGCGCTGACGGCTTTAGCCCAGACGTTGGCTCGCTTCAGTGAGGGGCTTGAGACAGCCGATTTGCAGTCGGCTCGCGGCCTGCTCCAGTCCTGATCATTCTCGGTGGGCGACGCTTCGCGTTATCGCGAGGCAAGCAAGCGGCCCAGCGGAGCATAACGCGCTTTTACATCACCTAACGAGCAATCTCCCAGGTTCTGCGCAAGTGTGGCGGCGTCACGAACCGCCTGGCCGGCCATATCGACGGCCCGCAAACCAAGGAGATTAAAATGATCGCGCAGTCCACTTCCGAAACGATCGACCAGGATCGCCGCCAACTGCTGGGTACCGCCGCCATGGGCATCGTCGCCGCGGGAGCCGTCAGCCTTCTGCCGTTGCAGCCCGCCTCGGGCAAGACCGCTGGCGAAATCCGCCCCTTCCACGTCCATGTTCCCGAGGCCACTTTGATCGACCTTCGTCACCGCCTCGGCGCGACGCGGTGGCCGGAGAAGGAGACCGTGACTGACGACAGTCAGGGCGTGCAGCTCGCGACCGTCAAGAAGCTGGTCCAGTACTGGCAGACGGACTACGACTGGCGCAAGGTGGAAGCACGGCTCAATGCACTGCCGCAATTCATCACCGAGATTGACGGGATTGACATCCACTTCATTCACGTTCGGTCCCGGCACGACAATGCGCTGCCGCTGATCGTAACGCATGGCTGGCCCGGCTCGATCATCGAACAGCTGAAGATCGTTGATCGCCTGGTTAATCCCCTTGCCCACGGGGCGGCAGCGTCGGATGCTTTTGACGTGGTGATCCCGTCGATCCCCGGCTACGGGTTTTCCGGCAAGCCCGAGACCACCGGCTGGGATCCGCAGCGCATCGCGCGCGCCTGGATCGTGTTGATGAAGCGGCTCGGCTACATGCGGTTCGTCGCGCAAGGCGGCGACTGGGGCAACGCCATCACCGAACAGATGGCGCTTCTCGGCGCACCCGAACTTGTTGGCATCCACACCAACATGCCTGCAACTGTTCCTGACGACGTTGCGGCTTCGCTCCAGGCCGGTGGGAAGCAGCCGTCAGGTCTCTCCGGCGAAGAGCAGAACGCGTGGAACCAGCTCGACTTCTTCTACAAACACGGCCTCGGCTACGCTATCGAAATGGCCAACCGGCCGCAGACGCTGTACGGCATCACGGATTCGCCGGTCGGCCTCGCAGCATGGATCCTCGACCACGATACACGCAGCCATCAGCTTATTGCCCGAGTCTTCGGCGGCGAGACCGCCGGGCTCACGCAGGACGACATCCTCGACAACATAACGCTGTACTGGGTGACGAACACGGCAATGTCATCGGCGCGACTTTATTGGGAGAACAAGCTTCAGTTCTTCCAGCCGAAGAATGTCACTATTCCGGTCGCAGTGAGCGTGTTCCCGGACGAGATCTACGCCGCCCCACGGAGTTGGACGGAACGTGCCTATCCCAAGCTGATCCATTTCAACCGGCTTGATCGCGGCGGACACTTCGCCGCCTGGGAGCAGCCCGAGCTGTTCAGCGCGGAGATGCGCGCCTCGTTCCGCTCTTTGCGTCAATCGTCCTGAAAAATGGAGGCGCGCGAGGATATTGCGCGCCCCCATCAGCACCTGACGCCCCTTGCCACTCAAACCAAACACGGCGTGTTCACCTGATGGCGCCGACAATGGGAGTTTCCAATGAGAATCCTGATGGTCATGACTTCGCACGATCAACTCGGTAACACCGGCCGCAAGACCGGTTTCTGGCTCGAGGAATTTGCGGCGCCCTACTTCACCTTCCTTGATGCCGGCGCGGACATCACCGTAGCTTCGCCCCGGGGCGGTCAGCCGCCGCTCGATCCCGTCAGCGATACGCCGGAAGGTCAGACCGACCTGACCAGGCGATTCAAGCAGGATCCCGCAGCGCAGGCGGTTCTTGCCAATACGCGCAAGCTGTCGCAGATGAAGCCCGCAGACTTTGATGCGGTATTCTATCCGGGTGGTCACGGCCCTATGTGGGACCTCGCCGAGGATCCGGATTCCGTCGCGCTGATCGAAGCCTTCTACAACGCCGGCAAGCCGGTGGCGGCCGTCTGCCATGCGCCGGGCGTGCTCCGGCACGTCACATACAACGGCGAGCCGATCGTGAAGGGCAAGCGCGTGGCCGGATTCACCAACAGTGAGGAAGAAGCGGTTGGGTTGACGAAGGTCGTGCCGTTCCTTGTCGAAGACGAATTGAGGCGGCTGGGCGGGCTATTTGAAAAGGCGCCGGACTGGCAGAGCTTTGTCATCACCGACGGAAGGCTCGTCACCGGCCAGAATCCAGCCTCGTCAAAGGCCGGCGCCGAGGCGCTGCTCAAGCTCCTGAAGCCTGCAGCCACCCGCGGCATCAGGCTGCAACGCCGCACGCCATCTTACTGGCGCGTCACCTTCGACCTTCCGCCGCTGAATATCTTTGGGCCCGAGAACATTCCGCAGCTCAACGAAATCATCACGGCGATCGAGACCGACCCGCAGGTCAAGGTGGTCGTGTTCGACAGCGCAGTCGAGGGCTTCTTCCTGACGCACTACAATTTCTTCGCCCCGCTGGAGGAGTCGACGAAGATTCCGCCGGGGGCCACCGGACTGCAGGCGCTACCTGACCTGCTGGTCCGTCTGAGTCGCGCGCCGGTCGCGTCAATCGCCATGGTCCGTGGCCGCGCCACCGGCGTTGGCAGCGAACTGGCGCTGGCAAGCGACATGCGCTTTGCGAGCCGCGAAAATGCGATCCTGTCGCAATGGGAAGTCGGCGCTGGCCTCGTGCCGGGCGGCGGCCCAATGGCGCGGCTCCCGCGCTTGATCGGCCGGGGTCGTGCCCTTGAGGTGCTGCTAGGCGCCGATGACATCAGCGGGGATCTTGCGGAACGCTACGGTTACGTCAATCGATCGCTGACGGACGCAGAACTCGACGGCTTCGTTGACGCCCTGGCCAGACGAATCGCCTCCTTCGACAAGCAAGCGATCGCCGAGACAAAGCGGCTGGTCAACGTCGCGAGCCTGCCGTCGGATGCGGACATCGCGCCCGAATGGGACGCTTTCCTCGCGTCGGTCCAGCGTCCGGCCAGCCAGAGCCGAATCAAGATCCTGCTCGATCGTGGCTTCCATCGGCCGGGCGATGTTGAGAACCGGCTCGGATATCACGTCGGCCGGCTGAACAACTAACCATCCGGAGAATCCGCGACAAGGGGCTGCCCCGAGGCGGCCCCCTCTCAGGTCTTCGCTAGCAGAGGAGAGGTTATGATCCTCGAGCATCAATTGGATGAGGATACATTCCGAGCGATTCTGCCGGAAGAAATTACGTGGGAGCCGTTCCCGGCGTTTCCAGCGGGCGCACGTCTAGCTGTTATGGTTGGTCACCCCGCCGAACCGGGGCCGTACCTAATTTGGGTTAAAGTACCGCGCGGAACGAAGCTTATGCCGCACAAGCATCCGGAGGACCGGATCTACACGGTCATATCCGGGGTCTTCTATATCGGCCTTGGAGAAGCCTTCGATGACGACAAGCTCAAGGCCTATCCACCTGGGAGCGTCATTGTCCTCCCGGGCGAGACCTGGCATTTCCACTGGGCGAAATCAGGTGAGTACGTCACGCAGGTCTCGGCGCTCGGTCCGCTCGGCCTCGAGTATCACGACTCGCGAGATGATCCGCGCGGCAGTGCGGGGGCCGCAATCGGAAGCGAGAGGAGCAATGGTCGTCTCTGCGACCACAGCAACTCCGCTTCGGGTGAATTCGCCTATCACATCGATAAGCAGTTCCGTCATACTGCAGTCATCGATCCGCGACGACTGTTCGTCAGCAGGGAACGGATTGAATGAGCGGGTTGTCGCATGACCGCAACGGGTCACAAGCTGCGGTCCGACCGCTCTGCTCGTCCGGTCCGGTTTCTCTCCGAGAGCAGGCTTCGCGGCAGTTCATGGGCAGTTCGGCTGAGGGCCAATGACCTGACATTCGATGCAAAAGCGCTTCGGTCGCTCACGGCGGCGGAAAGGCTCCTGCTATTGGCCCGACGACGTCGCGGCCAGCTGCCGGTCGATGGGATCGAACGAAAATGAAACGAGATGCTACGGGTATATCCGCTTCGGAGCGACCATCCTGGCCGATGAGTATCAATCCGGCGCCGCCATTTGCCACATTCAGAATGATCGGCTCGCCGCTCCATGTCTTGATCGGGTCCATTCCGATGATGAGAAATTCGCCGATAGGCTGGTCGAAATATTGAAGACGCAATTGCGGGCCGACTTCGGCCGCAGCGAGTTCGAGGCCGAACTGCTGGGCGCGTGCGTAAACGTTAGCCAAAGTCACGGTATCGGACGTGAATCCAAGCTGCGCAGGCGATAGATCGAGAAGCTCCACATATGTCTTCCGAGAGCTAACGGTGAACGTCGGCCTAGCAAGGATTTCAGCGGCTTGACCACCGACATTGCAGCCCTTGCTATCGAGTTCGTTGCGCAAGGCAAGAGAGTCGGCGAAGGTACCTGTTGTGATCGTTTTCCATGTCGCAACGTCGCGCGCGGACTTAATAGGCTGTTGCGACGCCGGAGCCGAGCGCGTCTTGAGCTTCAGCTTGTTTTGCAACACGTCGCGCGCCGCGCATTGAGCGGACGCGGCGCTCGCAAAGGAAATGACGCAGGCCGCCGAGAGTATGGAAGCCAAAAGGTAGAGGAAAGGTCGGCTTGCTTGGTTATGACCTGCCGCGCGCCGGGCTCGGCTTGTGAAAATACACATGGCAAATGACTTTTCTGAAAACGTTTGGACCGAAAAAGCCCAATTCCGGCAGCGGACGCTGCGCCGACGCGATGCCCTTCTCTTATCCGGCTTCTTCCAACCGTACTCCGTTTAACTAAGACAGCATGTGAACCAGCTCACAGCCTCCTTCGACGCGTGCTTACGCGCTTACATCACCGGCGCCGAACTTGTGATCAACGGCGGCTACCTGCCGCAATAGCCCGCTGCCACGGCGGTACGCGCGCTAAGCATTGCACGGCATACAGCGCGCGTCCGCCGTGATGCAGCTCGATTGAAAAAAGAGTAGGGAGCACGCTTGGCAACGTCTAAACTATCACAAGAGCCATCGCCCTGACATCATGCTCTGGCGTTCTCGTCTCCTACCGCCCGCCTCAATCACGCTTTAGTCACCTCACCACCTGAGGAGCAGAAATTGAACCATCTCGCGCCGCCTCGCTCCTCTGGTTGCCTGCTGGCCCTGATCATCCTCGCATCGGTGGCGGCCCCGGTGCCGGCTCACGCACATGTCAAATGGTTTGCGCCCTATATTGTCGGAGCGCCACCACAGTCGATCGGGGCCACGTTGACCAATGTATGGTTCTGGACCGGCATTGCGCTCGTGCTGGCATTCTTCCTCGCGTCACGAGCCATCGAGAAGTCGAGCGCCGGCGAGTCGGTCCTGCTGGCCATGGATCGCATCACCGACCCTCTCTGGATGCGCCTCGACGACTTCGTGCGCGTCGTCATCGCCGCCTTCTTCGTGGCGATCTTCGCCGTCGGCGGCGTCTACCTGACGCCAGATCTCAAAACGCCGGCCGAATGGGTGTCCTGGACCCAGCTCCTGATCGCCGGGTTGATCTTCTCTCGCAAGACGCAGCCACTTGCGGCTCTCGGGATCATCGCCTTGTGGCTACTCGCGCTGCGCGACTATGATGTCTTCCATTTGCTGGACTACCTGGCGCTTGGAGTCGGTGTCGCCGCCTATCTGGTGTTGGAGGCTTCATCCAATCCGGAATGGCGCAACCATCGCTTCGAGGCGCTGCGCTGGGGCGTCGCCATCGCGCTGATGTGGTCGAGCCTCGAAAAGTTTGCCTATCCGGACTGGTTCTACCCGCTCGTGCAGGAAAAGCCCTTCTTGACCTTCGGCATGCCGCGCGACGTATTTATCCCGATGGCGGGCGTCGCCGAATTCACGATGGGATTCGGATTGATCTGGACGCCGCTTGTCGGCCGGCTGTCGGCCATCGCTCTTTTCATCATCTTCAACGCAGCCGTCTATCCGTTCGGGCGAACCGACCTGATCGGACACGCGCTCATCATGGCGGTCGTCGTTGCCATTGCTGCCGATCATAGTCGTGAGGTTCATTTCCTGCCCGCACTCAAGCGAAGGCTTGCCGGCGTCCCGGCCGGACTTGCGGCGGCGCTAGTCATTTTCACATCGGGTTACTGGGACTGCACATTGCGATTTATGGCATCGAAGGAGACATCGGAACGCTGGCTGGAGAGCGGCTGACCCATACGCCGAACCCCGAACATCCGCATGGCATGCACGGCGCTGCGGCGATAGGGTTGACGGCTCCGGATGCCTACCGCGCCGCCATGGACCGCATGCACGGTCCGATGATGCGAGGCATCACCAATGCTGATCCCGATGCGGCCTTCGTGCTCGGCATGATCCCACACCATCAAGGCGCAGTCGACATGGCCGAGATCGTCCTCAAGTTCGGCAAGGATTCTCGAAACCAGCACTTTGCTCGCGAGATCGTCGACACCCAAAGGCGAGAGATCGGCGAGATGCGCGCATGGCTCAGTCAGAAGAACATTCCGCAACCGTGAGGAAGGGCGATGAGCGCGACAGGCTCCGTCGTCCTGATTGGTCCCGCTTGAGCGCAACAGATGCTCGGCAGGAACAAACATCACGTCAGTAAGCAGCCAGCTCTTCTATCGATCCAAGCTCTTACGAAAGCACTGAGCAGTCCACAAACGGTGCGGCCAACCCAGCAGTTCGCTCTCCATCACGACAGGCCGGGGGTTACCCCAAGCCGACCGAGGCCAGGTAGCTTGAGCGCCGGGCGTCGGATGTCGATGCCGAGAACGGCGCCGAAGAAATTGATCTCCAGACCTTCGACCCAGCCGAGCGAGAAGCCGATGTATCCGGCAAGCGAGGCGTAGATGCCCGTGCCGGACGCCGTTACGCCGAACCATTTGCCGGTGTACGGGAAGTCCTTGCCGATCGCGGTCGGTGGCAGGACGGCCCGGAGCTCAGGGACGGAATCGAGTGCGGCCTGCACGAAGGTGTTCGAATTGGGCCCAGGCCAGACGCTGTAATCTCCATAGGATCGAAACCTGTAGTTTTCGACCACATGCCTGATCTTCGGGATCAGCGCCTCCGCACGCTCGCCATCGACGGCCACGACGATTTCAGGCACAGCGCCGAACCATCGCCCGTCCGGAGCGAAGCCGTTGGTGCGGATCGGCTCGCCCCAGGCCGTGTAGTCGTACCTTGTGTAGGTCGGCGCATCTTTCTCTTTGACGACGATCCAGGTGTGAATCGCGAAGATGCCGCGCCATCTCACCGTTCTTGCTCCGAACACCCGGATGACGGCCTCACGGTGGTCGGTCGCGGAGGTCAATAGACCCGCGCTGGAGCGGTCGGCCGTTTGCCAGTTCTGGCGGCCATCATCCAGCCAAAAATATCTCGCCGCCGATGCGGCAAGCGGTGCGAAGAGGAGGAACAGAAAGATGAGCAACGGCTTTTTCAAGGGAGCGGTAACGGCGGGGATCTTCGACAAGCATATAGTTCGCATCGATGTCGACGCCATAGCCGCTGCCCCCGGTCGCCGAACGAGCCTGTCACCTCGGTCGGGCGGGCACGAGATCGATCGAGTTGTTCCGCAACGGATGGAGCACACGCATGGACATGAAGGAAGCCGCGGCAATGACGGAAGCCTCCGGGCTGACGGACGATCAGGGCGGCATGGAGCGGACTTCAGGCCCGCGGCCGGGTTCCGGAGAGCAAGGAGGAGCTTTTGCTCCGCAGGCCCGCACGCCGTCGCCAGAGCCGGCGAAGCGATGGGCCGACCAGTTGCGCGAGGTGACGGTGAGGGCGCCGTTACGGTCCTTGCTCGTCGCTTTCCTGGCCGGAGCATGGATCGCTCGCCGCCGCTAGGAACTGTGACAAGAAGCAAGCGGTTTCAGGCGCTGGCATAGGAAAGGGTGGACGATGAGACTTCTGGTTTTGGCCGCGACTGTCCTTCTGGGCACCATCTCGTTTTCCATGGCGCAAAGCTCAGGAGGCGGTTCGGGAGGTGCTTCCTCCGCTGGAGGGGCGGGCGCAACCGGTTCGGGCGGCGCTGGTGGCTCGACGCTCTCGAACGGGACGACGCTGAGCGGAACCGGCGGTTCGCCCGGGCCCAACACGCTCAATGCAAAAGGGCAGGGAACGACGGGCCAGAGACTCGGCGTGACCCCGTCCGGTCAGGAGGGCGGCGGATCTCGACCGTCTTACAACACGCCAGCCGCAAACGCCGCCGTCCAGCAGCTTGGAAACACCAACACGGGCATCCTTAAGAAGTAGCGGTGATCAAGGCGGCGTGCCCACTCGCTGTGGCGGCGGCGCTTTGACGTTCGCCCTGCAGTGGACCAGGAGCAGGCACCTGCAGGTCCAGATCGTTGAGCGACCGCAAGGGCTGCTCACCTGCATTGCAACTCGAGCCTTTTGAATCGGCCTGTGCAATTTCGGGCCTAATTGAGAAGGTGTTGGCTTCGCAGGAAGCCAATCGCGCTTGCGACGCCGTCTTCGACGCGGATCGCTTCGCCAAGGCGGTTCGCTCGCTGCTGAATCAACGGATTTCCGGTGGCCTCTGCGATCGCGGCGGCCAGCCAATCGGCTGAAAGGTTCCTCACTCCTCTTGATCTTGGTCCGACGCCCAGATCATCGATGCGCCTTCCCCAGAACGGCTGGTCGCCAAAGAAGGGACAAATGATATTCGGCTTGCCAGCTCGAAGCGCAGCCCCCGTAGTGCCGGCCCCGCCGTGATGGACGCAGGCCGACATCAGCGGGAACAACTGCGCATGCGGTGCGCCTTGGATGAAATGGACGTGACTGGCTCCGAGATCGCCTCGAAGAGCACCGCCGCCGACCGCTAGAACGCCGCGTTTCCCAGCCTTGGCCAATGCCTCCAGTACGAGTTTCGTCAGGGACGTCGGGTCGACACCTGGCATGCTGCCAAAGCCCACATAAACAGGCCGCTCATCGCCCTCTACGAAGCGCTGGAGTTGCGGGTCAGGCTGCCAAACGTCGTCGCCTCCCAGGAACCAGTACCCAGTCACCGCGACAGTATTCGGCCAGTCCGGCGGAACGGGCACGACATGCGGACTATAGGCGTAGAGCGTCGCGCGAGGCCGCAGCTTCTTCTCCGGCGTGTTTGCGAGGTGGAGCTCGGTGGCCCGCCATTCCCCGATCATCCCGCGAAAGAGGGCGTAGGCGCTGTGAGCCATCGCGCTGTGCGTGAGTCTGTTGAGGGGGCCAAGCGAGCGGAACGGCACGAGCGGGCTCGCGAACGCTGCTGTCGGTGTGAAGCCAGGCAGGGGAGAAGCCAGAACGGCAGGGCAGGATAACTTTTCTGCGATATGCGCCGCGGCGATGGCCTTCGGGTGATAGATGATCAGTTCTGGACGAAATCGTCGGGCGGCTTGCCATTCGGCGCTGAGCTGTTGGCGGCCGATCGGCCTGAACTGCTTCAGCATCCTGAAGCCAGCCATAAACCCCGCACCGCCCGCCATTGCCGCCTTGGCTTCCGGGGTTTCCAGGAGGGCGAGATATTCACTCGGAAGATGCGCGAAAGCGATGCCGCGGCTCACGACGAACGATTCGAACTGCGAGGGCGCGGCGATCAGCACTTCGTGCCCGGCCTGCTTCAGACCGAGCGCCAAGGCGAGATAGGGTTGCACGTCGCCGCGGGTGCCTAGTGTATGGATTGCGACTCGCATGCTTCTGACCATTGAGAAATGGATTGGGACGACAACCGCTGCTCAGACAAGCCGCTTCTGATGAAGCTTTGATCTCCCGGAAGGATCAAACTTGCTGGCGGCTCGATAGTTGTTTGTCCCTCCCCAGTTCACTGACCACACCCCACCCATGTGTCGCAATCGGGCGCGAGTTTCTGCTCACTGGTCAGACGCTCCGGTTTCGGGAGATCGAGAGATCGGCCGATAGTGTGACGGCCCGCCAGGCTTTATGTTTGAGCCTCATCGTTCAGCGACGCCAATGAGCGCGGTCGAGCTTATCGGCAGCACCGAACGACCATCGGCTCTGGCCCGCACCTCGGCAATCACCGCCGCCTTTTCGATGTCGTCCAGGCTGGTCCAGTCGGGCGACATGCCAAAGAGCGTGTCAGGCGCGTCGAGCGCCGCGACGTCGAGCAGATAATCATGAGTCACCGTGTCGATCCGGGGATTGCGATAGCCGGCAGCGACGAGGGCGCGGGCGAAATCGTCCGGATCGCTCAGGGCCTGAACGGCTTGAGGCATTGCCATGCCCGGCCGATCAGGGAACAGCTTTTGCCGCACTTCGCCCAACAGGAGGAAGGTCGCCGCGCCCCGATCCTGCCAGGTCGCAACCACGCCATGCCCGCCGGGGCGCGTCACCCGTCGCATCTCGGCCAAACCCTTGCGCCAATCGGGGAACATGATGACACCGAAGATCGAAAAGACGGCATCGAAATGTGCGTCGGGCAGGTCCAGCGCCTGTCCGTCCATGACCCGCGCCTTCACATTGGGCAGACCAGCAGCTGCGATGCATCCGACCATGCCGGGCGAGAAGTCGGTCGCCAGGACTCGTGCGCCGGTGCGAGCGGCTGCGAGGGCGAGCGCGCCGGTGCCGGCTGCCACGTCGAGAACATGACTCTGAGGCGTCAGGGTTACGCGCGCCAGCGCCTCCTCCGCAAACAGGGCGGTGAAGGGGTGCGCGGTCTCTCGATAATGCCTGGCTGCGCTGTCCCAGTGGTCTGGATCCTCAAACTGTTGCACGTCGGATACCTCACGAGTCATGTAACTTTATATGTATCATGACTGCGTGCCCTTGCCAATGATGGGATGCGTGCGAAAGATCAGCCGATGCGAAACGACAGCCGCCTTTCTCGAATGCTGCATGTGCTGCTCCACATGGCGCGACATGACGGCCCCATGACCTCGGAGGCGATCGGCACGATGCTGGGGACCAATCCGGTCGTCGTTCGCCGCACATTGGCGGGGCTGCGCGATGCGGGCTATGTCCGGTCGGACAAAGGGCATGGCGGCGGCTGGGTCATCGCGTGCGACCTCGAGCGCGTGTCACTTCTCGATGTCTATCGTGCGGTTGGTGGTCCCCGGCTATTTGCGATCGGGAACGAGCATTCCAATCCAGACTGTGCGATCGAGCAACTCGTCAACGCAGCGGTGGACGATGTCCTTCGCGATGCCGAAGCATTGCTGGTCGAACGGTTGGGCGCGGTGAGCCTCGCAGACTTGAGCAAAGGTCTCGACGCGCGCTGCGCAGGCGATCCCAGGTGGCAGCTCGAACGGGTTGGCCGCTAAAGCTCTCTTCTTGTCGTAATTCCGGCTGCTCCGGCCAATGCCGAGAAGTGAAGCGTCTTCTTGCCATGGGGCATTCAGCGAGGCGCGCCGTTCGTCCGCAGGGATCGCACGAAATCGATCACGGCCAGCACCACGACGCAGACAACGATGATGATGAGCGGAATGGCCTTGATCCAGACCAGCAGGATTCCAAGAAATGCGATCATGAGCGCGAGGCCGATGAGTCCGGTGATCAGATTGGTCATCGCACTTTCCTTTTCTCCGCGCCGGGAGCCGAGTTCGATCCGGCGCTCGGGGCGTTGCGCCGACCGCTGCCACGCATGCGCCCAATGGTCTTGATCAGCCAGTGCGCCGTGCGCAAGAGGCGGGCGTCGTTGCCGCGGCGGCCGACGAGCTGGGCGCCCAGCGGAAGGCCCGTTTCTGAACGCATCAAGGGCAGGCTGATGGCGGGCACGCCGAGATAGGTCCAGAGCGAGCAGAAGACCGGATTACCCGTCGTTTCGATTGCGGGCGCCGCGCCCGGTGCCGCGGGCGTCAGGATGGCGTCGTATTCATCGAAAACGTGGTCCAGGGCCTGGTTGAGCGGCGCAATCCCGGCCAGAGCGTTGCAATAATCCGCCGCAAGATGCGCGCGGCCGCGCGCGATCGCCTGGCGTAGCCGCGTGCTCAGTCTGTCGCCGCCGCGTTCGTCATCGCGCCGCAGATTGTGCGCCATATCGACTTCCATGATGATGCGGTGCATGTCGACGGCCCCGTCGAAGCTCGGCCCAAGCTCGACCTCGCTGCACGCTTCGCCCAAAGCGTCGACGAGCTCGGCAAAGGCTTCACGCGTCTCCGGCTCGGCCTGATCCCAGACCGGAGAGCGCACGAAGGCAAATCGCGGCGGCAACGGCGGCTCGCTCGCCGCGACCGCAGAAAACGGCGGGCGTGCAACAGGCCGGGTGTCCGGATCCTCCGGGTCGAAGTCGACCATGACCTCCGCCAGCAGGGCCGCGTCCTCGACGTTGCGCCCGAACACGCCGACATGATCGAGCGTGCGCGACAATTGGAGCGCGCCGCTGCGTGGAATGAGACCATGCGTGGGCTTGAAGCCGACCACGCCGCAGAAGGCGGCAGGGCGGATCACCGAGCCGTTGGTCTGCGAGCCGATGGCACCCGGCACCATCAGCGCCGCGACGGCCGCGGCGGAGCCCGAGGACGATCCGCCGGGGGTGTGATTTGGGTTGTGCGGATTTCGGGTCTTGCCCGGATTGTAGTACGCGTACTCGGTGGTCACCGTCTTGCCGAGGATCACCGCTCCAGCCGCCCGCAGACGCGCCACGGCCGCCGCATCGCGCCGCGGCGTGCGTCCGGCCCACAGCTCCGATCCGAATTCGGTCGGCATGTCGCCGGTGTCGAAGATATCCTTGATGCCCACGGGCACGCCATGCAGCGGGCCTGTGGCCTTGCCGTGCTTGCGATGATCGTCGGCCGCCTCGGCCTGCCGCATCGCGTGGTCGCGATCGAGAAACGCCCACGCCTGGATATCGCGATCGACCTCATCGATGCGCCTGAGGCAGTCGCCGACGAGCTCCACCGAGCTGAGCCGGCCGTCGCGGATGCCGGCCGCGGCGTCCGCGAGGCCGAGCGCGTTGAGACTCATGCGCAGCCTCTCGTCGGTTTGCCGGGTCCGCTCATCGCGCCCCATAGAGATAGCTCGGCAGCCACAATGCGATCCCCGGGAAGATGTAGACTAGTGCCATGGTGAGGAAGACCAGGCCGACGAACGGAAGCGCGCCGGAGAAGATGTCGGTCAGCTTGACCTCGGGCGGCGCCACGCCCTTCAGATAGAAGGCGGCCATCGCGACCGGCGGCGTGTTGAAGGCCGTCTGCGTGTTCAGTGCGACCAGGATGCCGAAGAAGATCGGATCGATGCCGTACTGCGGAAGCAGCGGCAGGAAGATCGGCACGAAGATGATGATGATCTCGGTCCATTCCAGCGGCCAGCCGAGCAGAAAGATGATGATCTGGGTCAGCAGCAGGAACTGGATCGGCGAAAGGTTCATCGAAGTGAAGAACTGCTCGACCACCGATTGTCCGCCAAGGACGGCAAACACCGCCGAAAACGTCCAGGATCCAATGAAGAGGTAGCAGACCATCGCCGTGGCGCGCACGGTCAGGTACACGGATTCGCGTATCATCTCGTAGTTGAGCGAACGATAGGCAGCCGCCAGCACGATGCTCATGAGGGCTCCCACCGCGGCCGCTTCCGAGGGCGTCGCGAGCCCAAACAGGATCGCGCCGAGCACCGAAACGATCAGCAACGCGAGCGGCAGGAACGACGTGGCAAGCGCCCAGATGACCTTCGAGGTCGGCACGTCGGTCTGCTCGCGCGGCAGCTTCGGCGCGAGCGCGGGATTGATGATCGCGCGCGTCATCGCATAGAGGACATACAAGCCGGCCAGCATGAACCCCGGAAAGAACGCCGCCGCGTAAAGCTTGACCGCCGAGACGCCGGCAGTCGCCGCATAGACGATCAGGAGAATGCTCGGCGGAATCAGGATGCCGAGGCAGCCACCGGCGCAGACGACGCCCGCCGACAGCTTGGCGTCGTAGCCCGCTCGCAGCATCGCCGGCAATGCCAGCAGCCCCATCAGCGTGACGACGGCACCGACGATGCCGGTGGCGGTCGCGAACATGGCGCAGGTGATCAGCGTGGCCACGGCAAGTGCGCCCGGCACGTTCTTCATCGACAGCTGCAGCGAGTAGAACAGGCGGTCGAGGATGTTTGCGCGCTCGATCAAATAACCCATGAACAGGAATAGCGGAACCGCCACCAGCACGTCGCTGGATGTGACCTCGAACGTCTTCTGCACCAGAAGCGTGAAGATACGGTTCTGAAAGAAGTCCTGACCGGGGGTGTAGTAGGCATAGTAGCCGAACGAGACGCCCATCGCCATCAGCGTGAAGGCGATCGGGAAGCCGAGCATGATGATGAAGATGAAGAGGCCCAGCATCAGCATGCCGAGTTGAGGATCGGTCATGCGCCTGGTCCCTTCTCACTCTGCGGCTCAGCCGCGTGCTGCTGATGTTCGCGGATGACGAGGCTCTCGGTCTCCTCCACGTCGTGCAGGCGCTGCGGCCATCGACCGGTGCGGATGCACAGCACGCAGCGGATGATCTCGGCGACCCCTTGCAGGAACAGAAGGAAGCCGGTGAGCGGAATCAGCGCCTTCAGTGGAAACACGGGAACGCCGGCCGGACTGAAGATGCTGACTTCGCGGAAGCGCACCGACATCTGGGCGTAGTTCCAGCCCGAATACATCAGCGCCGCGATCGCCGGCAGGAAGAACAGGATATACAGGACGAGGTCCATCGTCGCCTGGGTGCGCGGCGACCAGAGGCGGTAGACCACGTCGGCGCGGACATGGCCGTTTCGCGAGAGCGTGTACGCGCCGGCCATCAGGAACATCGCGCCGTAGGTGATGTAGCTGATGTCGAAAGCCCAGGTGGTCGGCGCACGCAGCACGTAGCGCACGAACACCTCGTAGCTGACTCCCAGGGTGAGGACGAGGATCAGCCAGGCGAACGCCTTGCCCACCCACGTGCTGAGCTCATCGATGAAGAACAGGAATTTCGTCATGCGAGCTGAACTCGCTGCGAGCAGTCCATCCGGATGTCCCCCTCCAACTCGTGGGCGGCGCTTCAATTGCGCCGCCCTCGCGATAAGACCTGACGCGATCCCCCGCGACAGCCGTCAGACCTTGAGCACGCCCGGGAAGTGATGCTCGAAGGCGCCGCGGTAGTCCGTCGCGTTGTTCATGTTGTAGTAAACCACGCGGCGCACCCATTCCTTCTGCGAGTCCATGACCTTCTTCATGAACGGATCCGAGCCGAGCTGGGCGATCAGACCGTCCCACGCCTTGATCTGCGCGTCGAACACCGACTTCGGTGTGCGCTGGACGTTGACCTTGTCCTTGTTGATCAGCTCCTGCAGGTCCTTCGAATAATAATCCATGGCCTTCCATTCGTTGGCGGAGGACACGGCCTCGGCGGCGTATTGCAGGATCGCCTGCTGTTCCTTCGGCAGCGCGTTGAATTTCGTCCGGTTGAACATGATCTCGAAATATTCCGTCGCCTGATGATGGCTGCCCATCATGTAGTTCTTGGCGACATCCTGCGCGCCGAAGCGCCGGTCCGAGGTCGGATTGTTGAACTCAAATCCGTCGATCACGCCGCGCTCCATCGCGGGCACGATCTCGCCGCCGGGCAGCTGCGCGACCGATGCACCCATCGCCTGGAAGAGATCGGCGGCCAGACCGACCGTGCGATATTTCAAGCCCTTGAGATCGGCGTCGCTGGTGATCGGCTTCTTGAACCAGCCGAGCGGCTGGGTCGGCATCGGCATGGCGAAGAAGCTCTTGATGTTGACGTTCATGATCTTGGTCTGGAGTTCCTCGAACAGCTCCTTGCCGCCGCCGTTGTGGATCCAGCCAAGGCCTTCGTTGGCGTTGAAGCCGAACACCGGGCCGGTGCCGAACAGCGAGGCGGCCTTGTGCTTGCCGTACCAGTACACCGTCACCGTGTGTGCCGCGTCGATCTGGCCGCCATGAACGCCGTCGAAGACCTGGAACGGATGCACGACCGAGCCGCCGACCAGATAGTCAATGCGCAGCCGGCCTCCGGCCATATCGTTGACGCGCTTCACATAATCTTCGGCCATCTCGTTGAAGACATCGGCCTTGCCCCACGAGCCCTGCATCTTCAGGGTCGCTGTCTGCGCCCGGCTGACTTGCGGCATGGCGATGGTGGCAGCGCCGGCCGCGCCGGCGGTCAGCAGGAATTTGCGACGAGTTGTTCTGGTCTTTTCGGACTTTGCAGTCATGGACGTCCTCCCTGGCGGCCTGATTGTTCGAACGCGTTTCGACGCGCTTGTCGTTGTGAACCGCTGGAGGTATGCCGCATTCCAGCGACTTTGATCACAGTTTGGACGCATTGCCGGCATCCGACAAGCCCCGGTGTCGCATTATTGGTCTTAGACGTTCGACTCCAAGCAGCCGGATATTCACGCGCATGTCGCGGCGCAGCAAAGATGCAGCCGGACTTCTGCCAGTGGTGCCCGCCCGATGCGATTCTGGAAAATTTCGCGGCTCCTCAGGGCTCGCGTGCCGTCATAGGATCGGATCATCCGGGCTTCATTTCCAAGCCCGTTCGTTGTGAACTCGACCTTGGCGGCGGAAGCAGATCTGGACATCCAGCCCGGCCGTTGCCGCGAACAAAAGCACAGAGGGGGGATCATCATGCTTGCGTTGTCACGCCGCGATTTCCTGGCACTCTCGACGGCGGCCGCCGCCGTCGGCCTCGCCGCGCCCGCGCGCGGGGCGATGGGGCCGAACGACAAGTACGATCTGGTGATCCGCGGCGGCGAGGTGCTCGACCCCAGCCAGTCGCTGCGCGCCAGGCGCGATATCGGTATCCGCTGGGGCACGATCGAGGCGGTCCAGGAGACGATCCCGGCCGAGCGCGCGCTGAAGAGCATCGACGCCTCGGGCAAGCTGGTGATGCCCGGCCTGATCGATCTGCATTGTCACGTCTATCCCTACGGCTCGGCCATCGGCATTCCCGCCGACGAGCTGGTCCAGTTCCAGGGCACGACGACCGTCGTGTCGGCGGGCGATGCCGGCGTCAACAATCTGGCGGCGTTGCGCCGCTTCATCGTGGCCCAGACGCGGGCGCGGATGTACGCCTTCGTCCACATCGCCAATAACGGCCTGTCGGCGTTCCCGGTCGCCGAGCTCCACAACATTGATACAGCGCAGACCGAAGCCTGCGCCATGGCACTGGCCGAGAATTCGGACTTCCTGCTCGGGGTCAAGGTGCGCATGTCGGAAAACGTCATCTTCAAGCATGGGCTCGAGCCGCTCAAGCGCGGCATCCAGGCGTGCGAGATGTGCGGCTGGCCGGCGAAGATGATGGTACATATCGGCGGCGTCGAATCCAAGGAGCTGATGTCGCAAATCCTCGACCTGATGCGCCCGGGCGACGTGCTGACGCATGCCTATTCGGGCGCCCCGAACATGTCGAGCGTGTTCACGAATATCGTTCAGGACGGCAAGCTGCTGCCTGCGGCTCTCGCGGCCAAGCAGCGCGGCGTCATGTTCGACGTCGGGCATGGCGGCGGCAGCTTCGATTTCACCGTGGCGGAAGTGGCGATCCCCGGCGGATGCGCTCCTGATACCATCTCTTCGGACATCCACGTCTTCTCCGGCAATTCGCCGGGGATTCCCTTCCTGCCCAACGTCATGAGCAAGTTCATGACGCTCGGTTTCACGCTGGAGCAGGTGGTCGCAATGGCAACGACCGCGCCGGCGAAGATCATCAGCCGCGCGCCGAAGATCGGCACGCTGCAGGTCGGTGCGCCCGCCGACGTCGCGATCATGGAGCTGGTGGAGGGACCGGTCAGCTTCGTCGACACGCGCAACAACAGGAGGGAAGGGAAAGCCCACCTCAAGCCGATCCAGACCGTCATCAACGGCGTGCCGTTCGGGCGGCCGTATCAGGCGCCGTTCTCAGTAAGATAGAGAGGCGGCGCCGGTCTCAGGTCTCTTCGAGATTCGGCGAAAGTTCTTACAGGCCGAGCGTTGATCTCCGGGCCTTCGACCCAGCCGATGGAAAAGCCGACATATCCGGCAAGCGAAGCATAGATGCCCGTGCCGGACGCAGTTTGCCCGACCCATTTGCCCGTAGGCCCCGAACCGAGCGGTCACGAGCGAATGGGCTGAATCCCGGCCTGTCCCGGGCTTCCCCTCACGCCCCGTATGGCCTATGACGCTGCAACGCAAAAATCCCCCAAAAGTCACTCATGATCCGCCTCGACAACGTCAGCAAGCAAGCCGGCCACCAGATCCTGTTCATCGAAGCCTCCGCGGCCCTCAACAAGGGGGAGAAGATCGGTCTCGTCGGCCCGAACGGCGCCGGCAAGAGCACGCTGTTCCGGATGATCGCCGGCGAGGAACTGCCCGACGAGGGTCAGGTCTCCATCGATCGTGGCATCACCATCGGCTATTTCAACCAGGACGTCGGCGAGATGAGTGGCCGCAGCGCGGTGGCCGAGGTGATGGACGGCGCCGGCCCCGTCAGCGAGGTCGCGGCTGAATTGCGCGAGCTCGAGGCCGCCATGGCCGACCCCGACAAGGCCGACCAAATGGACGAGATCATCGCCCGCTATGGCGAGGTGCAGCACCGGTTCGAGGAGCTCGACGGCTATGCGCTCGACGGCCGCGCGCGCGAGGCGCTCTCCGGCCTCGGCTTCAGCCAGGAGATGATGGACGGGGATGTCGGCAAGCTGTCCGGCGGCTGGAAGATGCGTGTGGCGCTGGCGCGCATTCTCCTGATGCGCCCCGACGTCATGCTGCTCGACGAGCCGAGCAACCATCTCGATTTGGAAAGCCTGATCTGGCTGGAAAAATTCCTGCACGATTACGAAGGCACGCTTCTGATGACCTCGCACGACCGCGAGTTCATCAACCGCGTGATCTCCAAGGTGATCGAGATCGATTCCGGCTCGCTCACCACCTACACCGGCGATTACGAATTCTACGAGCAGCAGCGGGCGCAGAACGAGAAGCAGCAGCAGGCGCAGTTCGAGCGCCAGCAGGCCATGCTCGCCAAGGAGATCAAGTTCATCGAGCGCTTCAAGGCGCGCGCCTCGCATGCGGCCCAGGTGCAGAGCCGGGTCAAGAAGCTCGACAAGATCGAGCGGGTCGAGCCGCCGCGCCGCCGCCAGAGCGTCGCGTTCGACTTCCTGCCGGCGCCGCGCTCGGGCGAGGACGTCGTCGCACTCAAGAACGTGCACAAGGGCTATGGCTCAAAGCGCATCTATGACGGGCTGGACTTCATGATCCGCCGTAAGGAGCGCTGGTGCGTGATGGGCGTCAACGGCGCCGGCAAGTCGACGCTGCTCAAGCTGGTTGCCGGTGCGAGCGAGCCGGACGAGGGCACCGTGGCGCTGGGCGGCAGCGTCAAGATGGGCTATTTCGCCCAGCACGCGATGGATCTGCTCGACGGCGAGCGCACCGTGTTCCAGTCGCTGGAGGACGCGTTTCCGACGGCGGGGCAGGGCTCCTTGCGCGCGCTCGCCGGCTGCTTCGGCTTCTCCGGCGACGACGTCGAGAAGCGCTGCCGCGTGCTCTCGGGCGGCGAGAAGGCGCGCCTCGTCATGGCCAAGATGCTGTTCGACCCGCCGAACTTCCTGGTGCTGGACGAGCCCACCAACCATCTCGACCTCGCCACCAAGGAAATGCTGATCAACGCGCTGTCGGATTTCGAGGGCACCATGCTGTTCGTCTCGCACGACCGGCATTTCTTGGCGACGCTGTCGAACCGCGTGCTGGAGCTGACGCCGGAGGGCATCCACCAATATGGCGGCGGCTACACCGAATATGTCGCGCGCACCGGGCAGGAGGCGCCGGGGTTGCGGAGCTAGTCATGGCTTTTGCCCGTCAGTCTGGCGACGGTCTCGATTTCGTTGGTCCAAATGCCGCCGGAATAGCTTTGCGGAAGGCGGGCGAGCAATTCCGCCGTGTCGACGCCCGTAGAAAACCCGCCGCCGCTGTAGGGGCCGAGCACGAACGCGGCGCTGTTGACGCCATTCATGCGTGCGAGGAAGCGATCGGGCCAGCCCCATAGCCAGGGGGCGACGTTGATTGGCACCAGCACCATCGCGTTGCGGCAAGCCTGCGGGACGAGGCCTGTCCAGCCGTAGCCGATATAGCGGACCAGGCAGCTTCGGATGGCTGCGCGCGAGATCGTGCGGACATCCGGGACGAGGCGACGGATCACGTCGATGGGCTCGTCGCCGCCATAGACCATGATGGTGCTGCGCCTCCCGGCCGGCAACGCGGTCAGCACGCCGGCAAGTTTCTCGCCTTCGTCCGGGTCCCGGCTCTTCACGTTGATGAGCAACTGCTTGTCGGAGAAGGCAGCGAACACCTCCGACAATGTCGGCATCATGCCGACGCCCTTGCCGCGGAACGGGAAGGTCTTGCCGCCGTCGGCGGTGTAGCCGTAGCCGATATCGAGCGTCTTCAGCTTTGCCATGCTCTGCGCGCGGGTGACGCCGAGGCCGTCGGTCCGGCAGTCGAGCGTCCAGTCATGGAAGACGGCGAACTCGCCGTCATTGGTCGGGTGCACGTCGAGCTCGACGATGTCGGCACCGGCCGCGAAGCTCGCGCGCATCGAGCGCAGCGTGTTTTCGAGATAGTCGTGCACCGGCGGCAGCATCCGCGCGGCGGTGCAGGTATCGTTCTTCAGGTCGCGTTCATCGAACCGCTGCGCCATGCCGCGATGGGCGAGCAGCACCGGCTTGCCGTCCCGATGTGGCGCCAGAAGGCTTGTATTGTTGACGTAAATTGCAGCTGCGACGGCGATCATGATCGCCGCGGTCACTTTCAGTTTCCTGCCCACCAGACATTCCTCATTCCATGATCATCATCCTCAGTGTTTGAGGTCGATTTGCGGCACCCCGCGCAAGACGTCCCGGCACGGTCGGCGTCTTGAATGCCTCCCGTTCGTTCGTTACGCTTCGCAAAATGGGAACGAACAACCATGAAGCAGCTGCGGATCGGCGACATCACCATCGATGCGGTGATCGAGCGGGAGGGGCCGTGGCGGCGGCCCCAGGACTTTTTCCCGACCTATGACGAAGACGTCTTCAAGCGCCATCTGCCGACGATGGAGCCGGAGGTGTTCGATGCCGCGCGCGGCATGATGGTGATCACCTACCAGACCTTCGTGGTCCGCACGCCGCGTTACACCATCCTTGTCGACACCTGCACCGGTGAGGACAAAGGCCATCCGCCGCCGTTCGATTTCCCCGGCAAGGCGCGCTGGCGCAATGAGCTGTTTGCGCTCGGCATCGGCTTTGAGCAGATCGACTACGTGTTCTGCACGCATCTGCACATCGACCATACCGGATGGAACACGACCCTGCGCGACGGCCGTTGGGTGCCGACGTTCCCGAATGCGAAATATATTTTCCACAAGGGCGAGTATGCGGCCTGGGAAGCCGAGCATGCCAAGGGCAACAATCCGCCTGGCACCGTCTTTCGCGACAATTGCCGGCCGGTCGCCGAGGCCGGGCAGGCGCTGCTCGTCGACGACGACTACGCGCTCGACGACACCGTTACGCTCACGCCGACGCCGGGGCATTCGCCGTGCCATTGTTGCGTGAACATTCTTTCGAAGGGCCAGCGCGCCGTGGTCGCGGGCGACCTCATGCACCACCAGATTCAGTGTCGTGAGCCGGATTGGTCGGCGAAGCCGGATTGGGATGCGAAGCTGTCGACGGTGTCGCGACGAAAGTTCTTCGCCTCTGTTGCCGACACCGACACGCTGATCCTGCCGATCCATTTTCCGACGCCCACGGTTGGCCTGATCAAGCCGTTCGGCGCGGCGTTCGATTATCGTTTCAAGCGCGACTAGGCTCTAATAGGTGTAGAACATCCGCTGAATGTCCTTGGTGTCGCTCGTCTTGGTCAACGCCAGCATCAGCAGAATGCGCGCCTTCTGGGGATTGAGCGTATCGGAGACGACGAAGTCGTGCTCATCGTCCTTGGCCTCGCCATTGCGCGCGACGATGCCGTTGCCGACGCGGCTGCTGCGAAGGATCACCACGCCCTTCTTGCGGGCATCGTCGAGCGCCGGCTCGACCGCCGGGCGGGCGAGGCTGCCGTCGCCTACGCCGGCATGCACGATCCCCTTGGCGCCGGCGGCGACAAAGGCGTCGATCGCGACCCGGTTCATGTTGGCGTAGCCGTAGACGATGTCGACCTGCGGCAGGACATCGAGCTTGGATACGTCGAATTCGGAATCCGCCGTGTGCCGGCGGGTCGTTTGGCGATAGAAATACGGCTTGTTGCCTTGCATGTAGCCGAGAAAGCCGAGTTCAGGCGTGCGAAAGGTGTCTGCCGTGGACGTGTTGTTCTTGGTGACGTCGCGCGCGGCGTTGATCTGATCGTTGAGGGCGACGAGCACGCCTTTGCCGACGGCTTCTTCACTGCCTGCGAGGATCACCGCATTGAAGAGGTTGATCGGGCCGTCCGCGCTGATCGCGGTCGATGGCCGCATCGCACCGACGACGACCACAGGCTTCTTGCTCTTGACGACCAGATTGAGGAAATAGCTGGTTTCCTCGATCGTGTCGGTCCCGTGCGTGATCACGATCCCGTCCACGTCGTCCTGCGCGAGGAGCGTATTGACGCGCTTGGCGAGCTTCAGCCAATAATCATTGTTCATATTCTCGCTGGCGATCTGGAAGACCTGCTCGCCCTTGACGTTGGCCACGGTTTTCAACTCGGGGACGGCGTTCAAGAGGGTCTCGATGCCCACCGTGGCCGCGGTATACCCGATGACGGTGGTGCTGCTCGCCCCGCTGCCGGCGATCGTGCCGCCGGTTGCGAGAACCATGACGTTGGGCAGGCCGGGGCCTCTCGCGTTGGCAACGTCAACGATCATGAGCAGCGCAAAGAGCACGCTCATTATCGCCATCATGTGATCACGCACGCGGAACTGCAACATCTCGTCCATCCTTTGCTGGAAGCCTCGTTGATGCGCCCCGGTTCGCTCAGCGTCGCATCATCTGTCAGCCGCTGCGTTCTGTCTAGGGTCGCGGCGCGTTTGCTTTACGCGCTCGGCGCGTGTCGGAAACTGGCGGTGGGGAGGCACCAAAAAGCAAATGGCCGGGACATTCTCGCGCGAAGACGCGCTTCTGCCCGGCCATGACGGCATTTCGCTTGTGGCTTTGCTGAAAAAGCCGGGAACGGACTGCGCGTTACGCGCTGGTCTCGCACTTCTTCATGAAGCTGTTCTTGGCGGCGCCGGCGAGCGGCTTGCCGTCTGCGCTGACGGCCTTGGGCGCGCAGGCGTCTTCCTTGCACTTCTTCAGGAACGAAGTCTTGGCGGCGCCGGCCAGCGGCTTGCCGTCCTTGCCGACGGCCTTGCTCTCGCAGGTTTCTTGCGCAAGGGCCGAGCCCGCTGCGAAGGTGGCAACGATCGCAGCGAGGAAAATCCGTTTCATCATGGGGGTCTCCTGAACCAGAAATGGCCGGGAGAGTGGAGCCGGGAATCGTGGCGCAATCAAGCAGGATGAGCACTGGGCCGCCCGGTCGCCCGCTGATTTTTGCGCGCCAGCTCGGAAGATGTCGCCTCTGTTGCAGTGCTCGCTGACCGCATCGGGCGATCCTGCTAGCGTCGGTCCCTTGAGATGGAGAGGAAGCATCGTGATGGACGCCGCGATCCCGCACGACCAGGCAGCCGATCGGCATTCCCACCTGGTTCGACCCCAAGACATGGATTGGCAGAAGACGCGCTTTCCGGGCTGCGAGGCCAAGACGCTACTGTTCGATCGCCGTACGGGGCTGATGACCGCCTTGATGCGTTTTGCGCCAGGATCGGTGCTGCCCGATCACGAACATGTCGGCATCGAGCAGAGCTGGGTGATCGAAGGCGCGCTCGTCGACAAGGAGGGTCCGGCCAAGGGCATTGCCTGCAAGGCCGGCGAATTCATCTGGCGCGAGGCGGGGAGCCGGCATGCCGCCTGGTGCCCCGACGGCGCGTTGATCCTGGCGATCTTCCAGGTGCCGAACAAGTTTTTCGAGGCCGACGGCCGCGTGGTCGATGCCGCTGGCCAGGACTGGGATGAGACCTGGGGGCACACCGCGGCGCAGCGGGCGCAGAGCGCCTGATCGCCTTCACGCGCCGCGCATCAGCAGCGCCTTGAAGTCGGCCCGCGCGCGCTGCGCCTCAGTGCGCGCGACGTCGGAGGCGTCGCCCATGCCGAAATAGCCATGGATCAGGCCGGGGCCCTCATGGTGCTTGACCTTCACGCCGGCCGCCTCCAGCGCCCGCGCATAGGCGGCGCCTTCGTCGCGTAGGGGATCGAACCAGGCGGTGGTCACGACCGCGGGCGCGACGCCGGCCAAGGAGGCGGCCCGCAGCGGCGAGACGCGCCAGTCGCCGGCGTGTGCGGGATCGGCGAGATAATGGCCGCAGAACCATTCCATCGTCGCCCGCGTGAGGAAGTAGCCCTCGGCGTTCTCGCTGCGCGAGGGATAGCGCGCGTTCGCGCGCGCATCGGCATAAGCGCCGACGACGTCGGTGACCGGATAGACCAGCAGTTGCGCGGCGAGCTTGATGCCGGCCTCCCGGCAGGCGATCGCGCTCGTCGCTGCGAGATTGCCGCCGGCGCTGTCGCCGGCAACGCCGAAGCGCGTTGCGTCACCGCCAAATTCCGCCACGCGGCCAAACACGTCGCTGACCGCGGCGAAAGCATCCTCGAAGGCGCCGGGAAAGCGCGTCTCGGGCGGGCGGCGATAGTCGACGGAGACGACGACCGCGCCGGTCTCGATCGCAAGGTTGCGCGCCTGCCGGTCGTGGGTTTCGAGATCGCCCGCAACCCAGCCGCCGCCGTGGAAGAACACCACCGTCGGCGCCGGCGTGGCGCCGACCCGATAGACCCGTGCGGGAAGCAGACCGGCGCCGCCTTTCACGTTGATATCCTCGACGCTATCGACGGGCGGCGGCGGAATGGCGGCACGCGAGGCAGCCAGTGCGCGCAAGGAATCGCGGGCGCTCTGTGGCGTCATGACCGTGGGATCGCGCATCGGCATGAGCGGAATGATCTGGGCGATGACGGGATCGAGCGGTGCGGCCATGGGCTTTCCTCACAGGGTTCTTGGTCTTGCTTGGTCATTAGCATAGGTTTTGCGGGCCGCATCGGCAACCGGCGTGCGTCGCAAGGCCGGACGAACGGGCAGGGAGGTTCACGAGGTGGAATTCGAGACGCTGGTCCAGTCGCGCCGCAGCGTGCGTGGCTTCAAGAACGAGCCGGTGCCGCGCGCGGTGATCGAGGCGATCATCGAGAGCGCCAAGCGCGCGCCCTCGTCGATGAACACCCAGCCCTGGCATGTCCATGTGCTCACGGGTCATCCGCTGGAGGAGGTGCGTCGCCGCAACATGTCGGAGATGGCCGGCGGCGCCAAGGTCAAGCGCGACATCGTCAGCCATGGCGAATACCAGGGCGTGCATCGTACCCGGCAGGTCGACATCGCCAAAAAGCTTTTCGGCGCGATGGGAATCGCGCGCGACGACAAGCCGATGCGGCAGGACTGGGTGCTGCGCGGCTTCCGCCAGTTCGACGCGCCGGTCTCGCTGGTGCTGACCTATGACCGCGTGCTCGATCCCGGCGCGGTCTGCCACTTCGATCTCGGCGCGCTCTGCTACGGCATCGTGCTCGCGGCGTGGGACCGCGGGCTCGGCTCGGTCATCAACGGGCAGGGCATCATGCGCTCCGACATCGTGCGCGAGGTCGCCGAGATTCCGGAGGACGAGGTCATCATGACCTGTGTCGCGATGGGCTATCCCGACGACGGCTTTGCCGCGAACGCCGTGCGCTCGGACCGCGAGCACAACCACCAGTTCGTGCGTTACGTGGGTTTTGCCGATTAGCACGAGCAAGAGGAGATTATTCTCTGGCGGAAAATTTTTGGTGCGGTGTCGCGAGTGGCCTCTTGCAATCTCGAAGTCGCGGGAGGAACAATATGCGGACTGAGAGGTTTGTTGCTGGCGCGAGGGAATTGATATGCGGCGGCTGGCTAGCCTGGTTCGGCGGTTCTTCGGTCCGCGACTGCGGCCCAAGATCGATGATGATCCGAGTCTTCCTTTCACACCCGAAGAGTTCGGCCGGCTGATTCGCAGCGGCCGGCACGAGGACATGAAGCTGCTGGCCGACGGGCTGGCCTGCCGCTCCATCCCGCGCCGCGCCAGCCATCGTGCGACGCATTAGGCTGCGCTCGAGACGGGTCACAGCGCTCACCGCGTGAGCGCGACCTGCTTGAACGCGCGGACTAGCGCCTTCTCCAGCTTGCCTGTCATCTCGCACAGAACGTCGTAGGCCTCCGCGCGCGGCATGGTCGGCTTGTAGTGCCGGTGCTCGATCAGGGCTGCGAAGATGTCCGAGATCGTTAGAATCCTGACGATATCGCCAATGCTCTCGGCGCAGAGCGCATCGGGATAGCCGCTCCCGTCGAGGTACTCGTGATGATGGCGGACGGCATCGAGAATCTCCGGCGAGATCCCGTCATGGTCCTTGAGAAACGTATGGCCGGCGGCGGGATGCGTTTCGATCAGCGCGCGCTCGGCGGCATCGAGGCGGCCCGGCTTGTCGAGGATGGCGAGCGGAATCTGCGCCTTGCCGATGTCATGGAACATGGCCGCCGAGTAGAGACGTTCCAGGTCGGCTCTGCCGACGCCAAGGCTCAGACCGAAGTCGATGGCGACACCGGTGACGAGCAGGCAATGCTGATAGGTTCCTTCGTGGTGCCGCCGCACCGTCATGAGCCACTCCGTCAGGCCATGCCGGGTGATGCGATCGGCGATCTGGCGCCCCGCTTCCTTGGTGGCGTTGACGTCAAGCGGCTGGCCCAGGGTGACGGAGGTAAACATGGATGCGATCGCGGTCGCGGCGGTCTCGACGGCAGTGTCGGCCTGCGCGCTCTCGCGCGACGCGGCCGAGAGCGGATCAGGCGGATCGGACAGCGCCGCCAGCAGCCTCGCCCGGTTGATGGTGCCCGGCAGGACCAGCGTCGCTCCAAGCGCATAGGCCTGCGAAACGGCGACATGCGAGGTGTGCTCCAGCAGGAAAATCCGCTTCTTCGCCTTTGCGAGCTTGCCCGCCCGTTTCTTGATCGCCGCGATATTGTCGACATCGCGAAGCTCGGCGCGAATGACGATGGCGGACGGCACCTCTGACAGCTTGGCCTCGGCGTCCAGCCGCTCGCCCGCGACGGCGAAGCGTTGCTCGAGGAGCGAGCACACACCGGCCAGCTTGTCGGACGTGTCGGCCAGCACATGAACGAATGGGCGTGGCGCTGCAGCGACCGCGACGCCGCCAAGGCTGGTGGGTTTGAGTGTGGTTTGCGCGTTCTGCACGGATATGCCCCGGAATAGCGCGGGCTCCAATCGATGGGTCGAATTCTCGGTCTATTTGGCCTGATCGGAGCTCTGCGCTGCGGCAGCCGGCGTAATCGCCTGCTTCTTCTTGCTTTGTGCGGTGACGAAGTGGATGCCAGCGGTGGTGCCGTCGATCCAGACCAGCTCGCAGCGCCGGTAGGCCAGGCCCGTCGACGACAGCAGCATGAAGAATTCCTTGGCCTGAAGCACATCCAGCGTGCCCTCGACCTCGACCTTCGCGCCCGTCTGCGAGACGTCGAGCAGGACGCAGCTGCGCCGCCAGGTGCCGTCGGATCCCATGAGATTGACCGGCTGCCTGTGGTCCATTTTCACGCGAAAGGCTTTGCGACCGTCGAACTTCATCGGCTAACCCCCATCTTTTTTGCGTCGCGCTGTCCCCGACCGCACTCCTTGGCGTTTGCGGCAATTTCGCCCCACCGCACCGTCCACTGGCTGGTCGACAGCAGCAGCGTCTCGAAAATGTGCTGCGCGCGTTCGCGCTCGGCGAAAGAAAGCCGTGTGCCGCAGCGGTTGCTCAGGATGGCGAGCGTGGTCTGCCAGTTCAGCCGCGAGGCGCGGCAGGCCATGACGAGAGCCTCGCAATCCTCGTCGGTCATGACATGTTCGACGATCTCGATGGGAGCGCCCGAAAGCACCGACAGCGCGGTGATGAGGTTGGCGGTCTCGCCGCGGATGGCGAAGCGGTTCACCGTGGAATCGTTCAGCTTGCCGATGCGGCTGAGTGCAACGATCTCTGGCCGTGCGCTTGCATAGGCGGCCGCGGAGGGTAGCTTGGTGACGATGGGTGCGGCCGTTGCGGCTTGAAGCGAGACGGTAGCGTTCGGCCCGATGCCGGATTTCGGCGCCGGCGAGGCCGACAGCAACTTCCGCATGACTGTGTCGGGCGTGTCGGGCCTGAGCGCCAGTGCCTTGGTGAGTTCGTCATCCACAAGGCACTTCTCAACCAGCGCAACGTAAGCGGCTTCGGAGAATCTTGCCTCGCTGTTGCCGATCAGCGCAAGACAAACGCTGGAAGTGCCACCCTTGATCAGCGTCTCCATCACCCGTGGATCGATCGGCGCGCGGCCGGCGATGGCACATTGCTGCCGTACGCCGCTTGCGGCTGCGATCAGTGTGAGATCGGCCGTGGACAATGACTGCGAGCGGAGCAAAACGGGGCAGGCGACTTCCGGATCGCGGTGCGAGGCGAGACGTCGCACGGTGTCCGGCGGAGCCGCCTTGAGCTCTGCGAGCGCCGTGCTGGCATCGATCAGCGTGCTGGCCTCAACCCGCTCGATCAGTCGCAGCAGGACGCCGTCGACCACATCGGCGAGCAATTCCTGGGATCGACCACGGCTGCTTGTGAGCAGTTGCAAAAGGCCCAAGAGGATGCGGGCGCACCGGTCCAGCGGACACGTTGCAACCGCGTTCTCCAATTCGGCCAGATTGTCGGCAGGCGAATTTGCCGTCATGGCAGGAGCCTGAAATGAAATAAATTGCACAATCAAACGACGGTTATTCCGCCGCAAAGGCGTTAATTTGAATCTTAAATGGCAACGGCTTCGGTATTGGCGCACCGCCTCAATCGCAGGAAACGCTATCGAAATTCGGCGAGACAGGGTTGTCCCGGATTGTTCTTTCAACCGGCCCGTCTCCAATTGATCAGGGCACGTTAGGATCGATTCTAACGAAATAACCGAAGGAGGCAGCGAACGGCACCCCGCGGCCGGACGCACATTCAGAGCGGCGCGGCATTTTTCGTATTTCCATGAACAGCATTGACGATGTGCCGAGGTCGGCACTCAAAACATTTCGTTTTTCAGACGTCGACGAATTTCGAAGCGCTATACGCGGGCTGAATTTCGAATTCACCCCTTTTGTGCGGAAGATTTCGGCTGAGCAGACGATCTTGGCCTTACCGGGCTGCGACGTGAATTTGACGCGCGCGTTTCCGCGGGTGGTTGACGCACAACTCGTGGAGAATTGCACGGCGATCGGCTTCACGATGGATGATCTCAACGTGCCAATTCGCTTTAACGGCTCGCAACGGGCGCGACCCGCCGTGGTCATTGGCAGCGGCGGGGCGGCCTACACCACCATCGAGGAGGTGCAGCGGCAAATCGCCTCGGTGGTTTTCCGGCCCGAGGTGAGGGATCGTGGCTGGCCGCCCACGCTCTCGAGCTTCAAGATTTTTGAAATCTCCACGGCCGGCTTGCAGCGGTTGCGCGGCGTGGTTAGGGAGGTGCTGGCCGAGGCGGCCGGGCCGATTTCGGCACCGGAACTCTTGTTGAAGGGCGCGGCGATGAAGGAGTCCTTGCTCGGGGCCGTCGACGAGGCGTTTGCAACGATCGTTCCGGCCCGCTGGACCTTTGCACCCAACGACGGACGGAATTTCAGGCTATTCCAGGACATCCGCGCGCTGTTGTCTGACGACCTGTCGGAGCCGATTTATAGCGACGAGATCGCGCGCAGGCTCGGACTGTCCGTTCGCACCATGCACGACGTCGTGCGCCGCTATCGCGGCATGAGCCTGCACCGCTATTTGCGTCTGCATCGGCTGTGGCTGGTGCGTCGGCGCCTTCTCGCCGGGGCCGATAGCGTCAAGGCGGTCGCGCTGGCGTATGGCTTCTGGCATCTCAGCGATTTCTCAAGAAGCTACCGCGACCAGTTCGGCGAGACGCCGTCGCAAACACTGGGCCGTGGTCGCGGAAGGTAGTGCGACAAATCGGGTAGGGCTGGACGCCGGTTTCGTGCTACCGTCCGGCCATGAGCAATCGCATTCTCGTTCTCTACGGTTCTTACCGTTCCGACCGCATGGGCATCCGCCTTGCGAATTTCGTCATCAACCGGCTGCGCGATCGCGGCGAGGACGTCGAATTCATCGACGCCAAGGCGATCGGGCTGCCGATGCTGGACCGGATGTACAAGGAACATCCCAAGGGCTCGGCGCCGGAGGCGCTGGAGAAGCTGGCCGGGCAGATCCGCGGCGCCGACGGATTCGTCTTCGTCACCGGCGAGTACAATTGGGGCATGCAGCCCGGGCTGAAGAACCTCACCGACCATTTCCTGGAGGAATGGTTCTGGCGCCCGGCCGCGATCGTGAGCTATTCGGCCGGCCGGCTGTCCGGCGCGCGCGCAGCGACCGCCTGGCACGGCACGCTCTCGGAGATGGGCATGGTGGTGATATCGAGCACCATCGGTGTCGGCCCGATCGCGCAGACGCTGTCGGACGCCGGCGAGCCGATCGGCGACGGCGGCAAGGCTCTGGAGCGCTCGTTTCCGCGCTTCGCCGACGATCTGACCTGGTGGATCGAGGCGGCGAAAGCACAGCGCGCGCGCAAGGCGCCGCCGTATTGAGGTCGCGTAGCCTGGATGGAGCGACAGCGTAATCCAGGGTCTCGCGCGTCAACGGCACTGTCCCGGATTGCGCTGCGCTCCATCCGGGCTACGACTTCGCGTGCTACGCCGCCCGGACCTCACCGAGGAAGCGCTCGAACTGGCCGGCGAGATCGCGCGACTGGGTCGAGAGCTGCTCGGCCGCGCCCAGCACCTCTCTTGCCGCGGCGCCGGTGTCGTCGGCGGCGCCCTGCACGCCGGAGATGTTGCTGTTGACCTCCTGGGTGCCGCGGGCAGCCTCCTGAACGCTGCGGGCGATCTCCTTGGTCGCCGAGCCCTGTTCCTCGATCGCCGCGGCGATGGCGGTGCCGATCTGGTCGATCTCGGCGATGACGTCGGCGACGTTGCGGATTGCCGCCACCGTCTCGTCGCTCGCGGTCTGGATCGCGGTGATCTGCTCGGAGATCTCGGTCGTGGCCTTGGCGGTCTGCCCGGCCAGCGACTTCACTTCGGAGGCGACCACGGCAAAGCCGCGGCCGGCCTCGCCGGCACGGGCGGCTTCGATGGTTGCATTTAGCGCAAGCAGGTTGGTCTGCTCGGCGATGCTCTGGATCAGCGTCACGACGTCGCCGATCTTCTGGGCGCCTTCGGCGAGCGTCCGCGCGGTGTCGCCGGTGCGGCGGGCATTGTCGACGGCACGGGCCGCGATCTCGGTGCTTTGGGCGACCTGACGCCCGATCTCCGCGATCGAGGAGGTCAGCTCTTCGGTGGCGCTCGCGACCGTCTGCACGTTGGTCGAGGTCTGTTCGGAGGCGGCGGCGACCACGGCGGCCTGGCTGTTGGTCTGCGCCGCCGTCGAGGTCATCGACTGCGCGGTGCTTTCCATTGCAGCAGAGGCCCGCGACAGGCCGCCGACCAGCTCGGTCACCTTGGCCTCGAAGGCGCGGGTGAGATCGTCGAGCGCCTGGGCGCGGCGCATCTTGCCGTCGTTCTCGGCCTGCTTCTCGGCCGCGAGCCGATCGGCGCGGATCATGTTGTCCTTGAACACCTGAACGGCCGCGGCCATCGCGCCGATCTCGTCGGAGCGCTCGGCGCCCGGAATGCTCTCCTCAACCTCGCCGTCGGCGAGCCGCGACATGCGCGTCGTCAGGCCGACGATCGGCGCGCAGACGCGGCGGCGAACCGTCACGATGAGGCCGGCGCTGGCGATCAGCACGGCGACAAGGCCGACGAGCGCGATCGTGAAGCTGGTGTGCGCGGCCGACGAAGCGCCGGCGAGAATCTGCTCGGCGTTGTCGTAGAAGGCGTCGCGGACGCCGATGATGGTGCCGAGGCCGCGCTGCGTGGCGGCGTAATAGGTGTCCATGTCGTGCTCGTACTTGCCGGTGATCGCGCCGTCCTTCACCAGCTTGAGCTCGCGGCCGAACTCCTCGACATAGATCGCGTTGAACTTCTCCAGGGCCTCCGCGACATTCGCCGGCGTTGTTGGATTGCCGCGCAATTCCTGCAGCGACATCACGATCTGATCGTTGCGGCCCTGCGAGCGGGCAATGTCGGCCTTCTCGGCGTCGGTCGCCGGCTTCTTTCCGCCGAGGAGGTTCTTGTGCAGGCTGGAATTGAAGCCGCCGACGTCGCGCAGCGTCATCGCGACATTAGCGTAGCTGGCCTGCCGGTAAGCGTCACCGTTCAAGATCGCCATGCGGCGGACCTGCTCGTTGAGCAGCGCAGTCACGCCGCCGTTGAGCACGGCATTGTCGGCGACGATCTTCTTGGCCGCGTCTTTGCGCGCCTCGGCGGGACCCGCCAGCGCCTTGTCGATGGCCTCGCGCAACGCGGTGAACTTCGCGTTGATGCCGTCGATGTTGCTGCCGATCGTGGTGCCGTCGTCGAACGGGCCGGGCAGCTCCTTGCGCAGCGCGTTCATCTTGTCGCGGGCGCGGTCGGTCTGCTTGCGCAGCTTGTCCTGCTCGGCCAGCAGCGCAGGGTCGATGGCCGCAGGTCCGTAGAGGATGTTGGTGGAAAAGCCGCGCTCCGGATTGAGATAGCGCGGGATGTCGCTGACCGCACGGACGATTGCGAGCCGCCCCTGCGCTTCAGTGATCCGTTCCATGGTCTGGTACTTCGTCGCGGCGACGTAGACGGCGAGACCGCCGCCGACGGTCGAGAGCGAGACGATGGCGCTGGTCAGGAGCGTACCGATTTTCATGATCTGTCCGGCAAATAACGGAGAAGTATTTTGCCCGGACGATAGGGCGGCCATGTTAATCTGCGGTTTACGCTCCCTGGCCGGCTCAGCTGTAGGTCGCGCTGACCGATCCCAGCGGACCAAAATCGGCAACGTAGGTCTCGCCAGCCTTGGGCCGGAGCATACCGGTCAGCGTGCCCGTGCTGATCGTCTGGCCGGCCTTGAGACCGATGCCGGTCCGCGACAGCTCGTTGGCAAGCCAGGCCAGCGGCACCAGCGGATGGTCAATCGCCTCTGCAGCGGAGCCGCGGCGTCTCTCGATGCCGTTGCAATTCAGGACGACATCTTGAGTGGCGACGTCGCGGCTACGCCAGTCGGCGATGGGCTCTCCGAGCACGATCGTTCCTGATCCGGAGCCGTCGGCCATGATCGCCGGCATCGGCGGAAACGCCGCATCGTGAATGAAGCGGCACTCGGCGAGCTCGATGCCGGGATGCAACGAGACCACGGCGTCGCCGACCTCGTCCACCGTATAGGGCTTCGCGCGCGGCGGCAGATCGGCGCCGAGACGCGCCTGGAACTCGACTTCAGGGATCGGGCTGCATTGTCTGGCATGCTCGACGCTGGCGGGCGAACTCTTGATCAGGGGCGCGAACACCCGCCCATAGATCGGCGCGGAGATGCGAAGCTGACGCTGGAGCCCCGACTTCATGCCCGCGATCTTCCAGCCGACGACATCCCAGCCGAGTTCTTCTTCCACCATCTGCGCGACTTGGTACGCCGTGTCCGCATCCGGTGGGACCAGCCGTTCGTCGAGGCCGCTCTGTTGCCGGCCCTCGCGACGCAAATCGGCGAGCTGACGGGCGAGTTCGCGTTGCCGGGATAAGTCCATTGCGCGTCTCCAATCTATTTTTTTGTGCAGGCGAGGGCGGTTGCGAGGACGATCTCCAGTTCCTCCTGAACCTGATCGAGCGCGTCGGCGCTGCGGCTGGCGCGACACATCGCGACCGTGCCTTCGATCGAGGCGACGACGAGCGTTGCAAGCCGCTCGGCGCGCTCGGCAGCCAGTCCTTCGCGCAACAAGGCTGCCAGCATGATCCGCCGCCAATCGGCGAACACGCCTTCGGCGAGATCGAGCAGGTGCTGCTGCGCGGCCGCGTCGTCCTTGTCACTGGGCTCACCGACATAGCGATCGACCGCCACGGCGAGCACGGGGCAGCCGGCCTCGAAGCCGGTTGCCTCCAACTGGCGGCGCCATGATGCGACAAAAGCCTTGAGGCCGCCGATCACGCCGCGTTCGTTCATGGCTTTCTCCAGAGGAATGGATACCTGCCGGCCGGCGAAGGTCACGGCTTCGGCGATCAATTGCGGCTTGCCGTCGGGGAAGTGGTGGCTGATCGAGCCGCGCGGCGTCGCTGTGTGGCGGACCACGTCGCGCATGCTGGTGGCGTTGACGCCGCGGCGGCTCATCAGGTCGGCGGCGCCGGCGATCATCCTGTCGCGTGTGGTGGCAGTCATCGGGAATCCTGCAATTGGCCATCTCCATCTAGACTATGACACTTGACATAGGCAAGCCGTGCTGAGATATGACGAGTGTCATATTCGTGGAGAGGTGCCGATTTGACCATCATTACCGTCACCGCGCCGGCCGGACGGCTCGGCCTGCCGCAGCGCCGGCAGCTTGCGGAAAGCCTGACCGACGCTGTGCTCGAGCCCGAGGTCGGCCAGAAGGCGCCGGCGGCCCGAATGGGGTTCCAGGTGCACTTCCACGACCTGCCGCCCGACAGCATGGCGATCGGCGGCCGGTTGCTGTGCGACCAGGACAAGCCGCGCGACATCATCACCGTCAACATCGCCGTCATGAGCGCGGCCTGGCCGGCGGAGGTGCGCGCCGAGGTGATCCGCAACGTGCTGGCGCGGCTTGCGGAGGCCTGCGGCATGCCGGCGCCGTCGCCGACCTGGTGGGTCAATTTCGAGATCATCGATGAGGGAAGCTGGGGATCGCGCGGCGGGGTGCTCTCGATCCTTCAGCTGCTGGATTCCGGCGTGTTCACGCCGGCCCGGATCGAGGCGATCCGCGCGGCGCTTCAGCAGCCGGCCTGACTTGCTGCCAACACCAACAATCGGGAGACGAGCACATGAGCGAAGGTCAGATCGGCACCGAGGTGCACGGCCACGTCCTCAAGATCATCATCGCCAACGCCGCGAAGAAAAACGCGTTCACGCCTGCGATGATGGAGCAATTGTCCGATGCACTCACCGAATTGCACCACAACGAGGCCTATCGCGTCGGCGTGGTCTGCGCCGAGGGCGGGGATTTCACTGCAGGTCTCGATATGCCCAAATTCTTCGGTCCCACCGCGGAGAAGCGCAACATCAAGGACGGTAATGTCGACCCGTTCGGGCTCAATAAGCGCTGCCGCAAGCCCATCGTGACGGCCGTGCAGGGTATCGTCTACACCATCGGCATCGAGCTGATGCTCGCCGGTGACATCGTGGTTGCGGCCGATGATTCACGCTTCTGCCAGATGGAGGCGAGGCGCGGCATCGCACCGCTGGGCGGCGCGCATTTCCGCTTCCTGTCGCGGGCCGGTTGGGGCGATGCGATGTATCATCTGTTCCTCTGCGACGAGTTTTCGGCGCAGCGCGCGCATGCGATCGGTCTCGTCCAGGAGGTCGTGCCTGCAGGCGAGCAGATCGGGCGGGCGATGACGCTCGCCGCCATGATCGCGCGCAATGCGCCGCTCGGCATCCAGGTGACCAAGGAAGCGGCGGCGAACTATGTCGAAGCTGGCGAAGCGGCTGCGATTGCCTACATCCCGAAAATTCGCGATCGCGTGCTCGGCAGTGCCGACGCCAAGGAGGGCATCCAATCCTTCATTGAGCGTCGCGCGGCCGTCTTCCAAGGACGCTGATCGGCGCCTGCTAATGCCGAGCCTGATCGAGCCTTTCGAGGATCTCCAGCGTGGCGCCGTCGCGTTCGCCCGCGAAATAGCGGGCGAGCGCCTGATCGAAGACGGGCTCGGCGGAGATCGCGCCGAACAGCGTCATCGACGAGCGGAATTTGGCGTCATCCGGCGCGCCGAGGATCGCGTTGATGGTCCGGCCCTCGACTGCGAGCACCAGCTTGGTGCATTCGATCAGCCGCCCGCCCAGGATAGGGTGGACGAGATAGGCCTCGGCCTCCGCGCGGGAGCCGATGGCATATCGCTGCGACATGGCGCTGGCGCCGAGACCTGCGACCTGGGGGAAGATGAACCACATCCAGTGAGTCTGCTTCCGGCCCCTAGTCAGCTCGCCCAAGATGTCGCCATAGACCGGGTCTTGGGCCTGGACAAAGCGATCGAGATCGAACGGATCGGTCATTGGATACCTTAGGGGATACCTTTGGAGGGCCTTGGCGGCCCCGATTATGCCTAACTTTTGGCTCCCAATGTGGTAGCTGGTATAGAGTCTCTCCGGGTGGGGGTGGGTAAGCCCCCGGGGGTCGATTTGGGGATCTGATGGTTTCCGACGCAGCACACGCCGAGAGGCTGTTGTCGCGCCGCCGTGTCGGGCGGGCTGAAACGATTCTGCTGTCTGTGGCCGCGATGGCGCTGGCGCTCGGCGCCGCCGCGTGGGTCGCCGATATCAGCGATTCGACCCCGCTGGTCTCCGCGGCGTTGCCGCCGGCCAATGCCCCCTCATTCGAGGACCGTTTCGCCTCGGCCTCAGCCGGCCCGTCGCCGCGCGAGCTTGGTCTGCGGGTGCTGGAGCGCTCCGCGGTGAATGCGGCCCAGCTCAAGCTGCGGGATGCCAAGGCGATGCTGGCCCAGAAGCTCCAGGGCGACGACTGGCGCTCGATCCTGACCGAGGACGACCGGTACATGACCGAGGAGGCGAGGCGCTCGCAGCGCGCCGACGCCATCCCCATGCCGCGCGCGCGTCCAGTCCAGGCGGACTTCTCCGCTCAGATCGCCTCCAGCCAGGCCTATGCGGACACCAATCTCAGGGTCGACAACCGCAATTTCTTCGAAAAATTCACCGACAAGATCAAGCTGGCCTCGCTGACGCCCGGCGACGGCCTGCTCGGCAGGGGGCCGGACCTCGCCGCGCTCGGCTACGATTCGCGCACCGCGGTCTATGACATCTCGGCCAAGGCGGTCTATCTGCCGAGCGGCGTGGCGCTGGAAGCTCATTCCGGCCTGGGCGCCCTGATGGACAATCCTGACCATGTCGACCGGCGGATGGTCGGCGCGACGCCGCCGGCGATCTACGATCTGAAGCCGCGCGAAAAGCCGTTCCACGGCGTCCGTGCGCTGCGCATGACCCCGGTCGAAGGCACCAGCGCGCTCGGCCGCGTCGGGCTGCTCACGCACAATTACCTGCTCGGGCCGCGCGGCGATTCCAACGGCTGCGTCTCGATCAAGGACTATGATCGGTTCATCAAGGCCTACGACAATGGCGAGTTCAACCGCCTGGTCGTGGTGCCGAGTCTGCGCGGCGCGGCGACCGCCTCGCAGCGCGCGAGCACCGATTCCTGATATTCGCCTGCGACGGCGGGGCTGCCGTTTCCCCTTCGTTAAGCCGTCCTCGTCCAGAAGCAGCCCATGAGCGATCCATCCAATTCCGAGACCCCGCTGCGCACGACGTTCAAGATCAAGCTGAACGGCGACACGCTGGCGATCGCGACCGTCGGTCAGGCCTATCAATTCCTGACCAACTTCAAATCGGTCGAGTGGATGGAATTTCGCTCGCTGCACGAGGACGCCGTCGCGGCCCTGGAAGGCGCCGCCGGTAACGCCATGCTGGCGGTGCAGGCAACCAACGCCGTGCGCGCGCTGTTCGTCAGCGCCAAGCTGCTCTGAGAGAATCTCTCCCTCTGGCCTGATCCGTCGCCCTCGAACCCACTGCAAGGCGGGTGCGACGAAGGCTTGCGCGTCCGCGCCAGGGAGAGGGAATATGAAATTGGCAGAATTCATTGCAGGCATCGAAGTTGGCGCGGAGCAACCAACCGAAGCCGCGCTCACCGCCTTCGAGACGTCCATCGGCTGTCGCTTGCCGGACGACTATCGCCGCTTCCTGCTGGCCTGCGCCGGCGGCTATCATCAGGGGGGCGCCGGCTTCAATTGGCCGCATGGGGACTGGGCGGGTTCGGTGCAGGAGGTCCTGGGATTGCGGTCCGACGAGTGCTCGCTGGTGCAGACGCGCCAGACGCCGCAATGGCCGACCGTCGATGAGCTGTTGTGGATCATGAGCGACCACGGCGGCAATCCGATCTGCATGACGATCGACAAGGCCCATTTCGGCGAGATCTGGTTCATGGACCACGAGATGGCCGAATACGAAAAGCCCTGGACACTGGCGCAGGCGATGTCCGATCAATGGGGCTATGTCCTGCCGCTAGCACCGACGTTCAGCGATTTCATCGCCGGCCTGTACGAGGAAGCAGCGGCCGCCTGAGGCGAGGCCGGGCCGAGCGGGCGGGTCCGCCGCGACATGCTGGGTCCAGCTGGTCCACGGTATCCGGTGCAAGCCCGACCTTTCTTTTCCGTCGCTTGAACTCCGCTCCCGGAACGGGCAAACGGTTCGCCAAGAAACCGTGGCCCAGGCCATCCATTCGACGCTGAGTTCAAGGGAGACCCATCATGAAACGCCGTACATTCCTCCAAGGTGGTGCGGTCGCCGGCGCGACCACGCTGGTTGCGGCCCCTGCGATCGCGCAGAGCATGCCCGAGATCAAATGGCGCCTGACGTCGAGCTTCCCGAGATCGCTCGACACCATCTACGGCACGGCGCAGACCTTCGCGAAATATGTCGCCGAGGCCACCGACAACAAATTCCAGATCCAGACCTTCTCGGCGGGCGAGCTCGTGCCCGGCCTGCAGGCGCTCGATGCGGTCAGCACCGCATCAGTGGAGATGGCGCAGACGCCGCTCTATTTTTACATCGGCAAGGAGCCGGCGCTGGCCTATGCCACCGGCGCGCCCTTCGGCATGAACCATCGGCATCAGGAATCATGGTGGCACTTCGGGGGCGGCGCCGACCTCACCAACGAAGCGCTCAAACCCTTCAAGGCGCACGCCATCCTCTGCGGCAATTCCGGCACCCAGATGGGCGGCTGGTTCCGCAAGGAGATCAAGTCCGTCGACGACCTCAAGGGCCTGAAATTCCGCATCGCCGGCATGGGTGGCCATGTGCTGGCAAAGCTCGGGGTCGTCCCGCAGCAGATCGCGGGAGGCGATATCTATCCGGCGCTGGAGAAGGGCACGATCGACGCGGTCGAATTCGTCGGTCCTTATGACGACGAGAAGCTCGGCTTCTACAAGGTCGCCAAATACTACTACTTCCCCGGCTGGTGGGAAGGCGGTGCCATGTTGCACATGATCGTCAACGACGAGAAATGGAATTCGCTGCCTAAGCAATATCAGGCGATCGTCAACCAGGCGGGCGCGGCGGCCGGTGCGTGGATGCTCGAGAAATACGACAGCGTGAACCCCGGTGCGCTAAAGCGGCTGATTGCGAACGGCACCGAGCTGAAGGCGTTCCCGCAACCGGTGCTGGAGGCCTGCTACAATGCGACTCAGGACCATCTGAACGAGCTCGCCGCCAAGAGCGACCTGTTCAAGCGGACCAAGGAGGGCCACGACGCGTATATGAAGGAGGTGCTGTTCTATACGCAGATCGCGGAGAATTTCTACGACAACTATCTGCTCAGCAAGACGCGCAGCAAGACCTGAGCGGAAGAGGCGAGGGCGCGGTGTTTACGCCGCGCCCAGCTTCGTAGCCCGGATGGAGCGCAGCGCAATCCGGGAGAGTGCCGGGTGATGCGCGAGACCCGGATTGCACAAACGGGCGGCGCTTTCGCGCCGACCGTTGGCTCTATCCAGGCTACGGGACCGCGCATCCACTCACGTAACTGCGCGGAGACATTAACCAGCCATTAACCATATCGGCCGCATCGTTAACCATTCAATAACAGGGAACGAGTCGGCCGCCATGGAGGCTGCAGCAAAGGTCCAACGTCAGATGGTGCGCCTGCGCGGGCGCTCCTATGTGGCTTTCGTGTTCACGCCGACGGTTCCGGTCCAGGACTGGCTGCACGAGATCGACGCCACGATTGCGCGCTCGCCCGGCTTTTTCGCCGGCCGGCCGGTGGTGATCGACCTGTCTTCGGTCGATCTCAGCCAGGCCGGCATCTGCCATCTGCTCACCAGCCTGCAGGACCGCAACATCCGCGTGCTCGGCATCGAGGGTGTGGAGGAGGGAAGGCTGACGCCGACGATGCCGCCGCTGCTGTCGGGCGGACGCAGCTGCGTGGTCGAGCCGAGCGCGTCGAAGAAGGCCGAGGTGAAGGTCGAGACCAAGCCGACGTCGCTGCTGCTCGAAACCCCGGTGCGCTCGGGCCAGACCGTGATCTTCCCGGAAGGCGACGTCACCATTCTCGGCTCGGTCGGCTCGGGCGCCGAGGTCGTCGCCGGCGGCTCCATCCACGTCTACGGCGCGCTGCGCGGCCGCGCCATGGCGGGCGTCAATGGACACACCAGCGCGCGCATCTATTGCCAGAAGATCGAAGCCGAACTGCTTGCAATCGACGGATTTTACCAGACCGCCGAGGACATCGACGAGGCCCTGCGCGGCAAGCCGGCGCAGGCCTGGCTGCAGGGGAATACCATGCGAATTACAGCACTGAACTGACCAGCAAAGGAGACATTTCAGATGAGTAAGGTACTGGTCGTGACATCAGGCAAGGGCGGGGTCGGTAAGACCACGACCACCGCCGCGCTGGGAGCTGCCTTGGCGCAGCGCGGCGACAAGGTGGTCGTCGTCGATTTCGACGTCGGCCTGCGCAACCTCGACCTCGTGATGGGCGCCGAACGCCGCGTCGTGTTCGATCTCATCAACGTGGTGCAGGGCGTCGCCAAACTCCCGCAGGCGCTGATCAAGGACAAGCGGCTGGAGAATTTGTGGCTGCTGCCGGCGTCCCAAACCCGCGACAAGGACGCGCTGACGGAGGAGGGCGTCGGCAAGGTCATTGCCGAGTTGCGCAGCCGGTTCGACTGGGTGATCTGCGACAGCCCGGCCGGCATCGAGCGCGGCGCTTCCATGGCGATGCGCTTTGCCGACGAGGCCGTGATCGTCACCAATCCGGAAGTCTCCTCGGTGCGCGATTCCGACCGCATCATCGGCATGCTCGATTCCAAGACGGTGCGGGCCGAGAAGGGCGAGCGCGTCGAGAAGCATATTCTCATCACTCGCTACGATCCCTCACGCGCCGCGCGCGGCGAGATGTTGACCATCGACGACATCCTGGAGATCCTTGCCACGCCCTTGCTCGGCATCATCCCCGAGAGCCAGGACGTGTTGAAGGCCTCCAACGTCGGCACGCCTGTGACTCTGTCGAATGCCGATGGAGCGCCGGCACGAGCCTATATGGACGCCGCTAAGCGCCTCTGCGGCGAGAACGTGACAATGCACGTTCCTGCCGAGCGCAGAGGATTTATGGACCGGCTGCTGCGACGGAGGGCTGCATGAGCATGGGTCTGCTTCGACTCCTCCGCGGCAAGAAGGCCACAGCACCCGTCGCGCGCGAACGGCTGCAGATCCTGCTTGCCCATGAGCGTGGAATGCGCGGCCAGCCCGATCTGCTCGGTGTGCTGCGTGAGGAAATTCTCGCTGTCGTGTCCAAACATGTGACGCTGGACCCGACCAAGGTCATCGTCCGGCTCGAACGCGGCGACGAGGTCTCGACCCTCGAGGTCGACATCGAGGTGCCCAACGATTTCGAGGGCAAGAAGGTGGCGGTCGCGTAGGGGACGCGGCCCGCAGACTCCCGTTTTGGGGTGGGTGAGAAGGCGGTCCGCCGGGCATGGCGGGCCGCCCTTGTCTTGCCGCTCACATCGATTGGACGGAACGCGCCCCGCGCCTCGACCGTTGTGAACCACCCGCGGCAGCGTTGCACCGCGGCTGGTCAGACGGGAGAGCGCCCATGATGTCCGAGGTCCAGGTCCATACACTTGCCCGGCAGATGCTCGAACAGCACGGCTTTGCTGCGATCGCGAAGGCCGCTGAGCAGGCTCAGGCCTGCGAGGGCCGCGGCGAGGCCGATGAGGCCAGGGAATGGCGTCACATCGTGGACGCCATGAAGATCATGCGCGGCCCGCATCAGAGCTGACATCCGAAGGCGCGAGCCCCTTCAACGCTCGCCGCGATCGCCGCCTTGGGACGAATTGCGGTTCTGTGTCTGCGGCTGCGCGCGCTCGCCCGATTCCTTGCAGGGCAGCGGTTCCCACGAGCCGTCCGGCGCCTGCTGATAGGCACTGCAGGACGGCGAGGTGGACTTTTCCCCGCCCTTCTGGGCGTCGGAATTTCTCGCCAGTGCGGGCGCAGTCAGCACCGCGGCGGCTGCAATCGCGCCGGCGAAAACGAAATGGATACTCCGCATGAGGACCTCCTGTTCGAATTCGGAAAGAGGCCGCATGCTGTGAAAAATTATGACGATTTTGGGCCGCGGCAGAGGTTCCGTCGCGGCGTGCTTAACGGGGCGGCGCGCTAGCCACCCTTGCTGCGGATCAGGCCGGCGAGATTGGTCTTCTGGGCTTCGCACCAGCCGGACATGCCGAGGCGGCGCTGGTCCATGTCGGTCGCCTGGGTCGCGATCGCGACCTCCGCCATCAGGTCATCGTCCTGCTTCTCGCCCATCTTGCCGCCGGTATGCAGCCAGGCGATCGCCTTGCGCACCTTCTCGGTGGTGCCGTCGGGCAGGTGCATCTGCTGCGCCCTCTGCACGAGGTCCTGATAGGCGAGATCGGTGTTGGGGCACTCGACCTTGGCGGCGAACGCCTGCAAGACCATCGTCACATAGGTCGATCGCGGCGGCGCATCGCCCGCGAGGGCCGGCGCGGCCAACAGCAACAGGCCCGTCATCAGAAAACCGGTGCGCATCCCTGGGACCTCCTCCATTTCATCGAGAGGCTAGCGTCCGGCGCGCCGCTCGGCAATGGGACCGGGACACAATTGTCGCCGATCGGCCCAGTAGGCTAACCTGCGCTCCCCAGCATCGGAGCGCGATATGAGCCTGTTCAGCACGCCGTTCGATCCCACACGCGACACCGCGCTTGTCACCGGCGCAGGCAACGGCATCGGCCGCGCGATCGCGCTCGGCCTGGTCGGCGAGGGCGTCCGCACCGTGTTCGCGGATGTCAGCGCGGAGCGGGTGCGTGCCGCGATCGGCGCGAGCGAGAGGCCAGGTCTCGCCGTGCCCTGGGTCGGCAATCTTGCCAGCTTCGAGGCCTGCGATGAGCTGCTGACATCAGCGCATTCCGCGCTGGGCGAGGTCACGCATTTGGTCCACAGCGCCTCGCCGCCGCGGCGCGAGGCGGATCACTTGCTCGCAGTCGATCGCAACACCTGGCAGGAGATGCATGCCGTCAATCTCGATGCCGGCTTTCACCTGGCGCGCGGGCTCGCCAAGCGGCTGATCGCGGCGAAGCGGCCGGGCTCGTTCCTGTTTCTGACCTCGCTACATGCGGGCACGCCGCGCAACCTGGCGCATTACTCGACGGCAAAGGCCGCCATGGCGATGCTGGTGAAGGAGCTGGCCAAGACGCTCGGACGCTACGACATCCGCGTCAACGCGCTGGTCCCCGGCGCGATCGCAGCCGGCGGGTTCGTCGCCGATCCCGCGCTGGCGCGGCACATTCCGCTCGGACGCCTCGGTGAGGCCGGGGATCTCGCACCGATGGCGCTCACGGTGCTGTCGAACAAGCTGTCCGCTTACGTCACCGGCGCAGCCTTCGTCGTCGACGGCGGATTGTCGCTGACGAACTGGTTCGAGGCGCCGGTGCTGGATTAGCCTAGCGCTGCCAGGCCGGCACCGGATCGAGCGGCGTGCGATAGACCTCGTTGTGATCGCGATCGGTGACGCGCACCGCGCAACCTTTCTGCTGTAGTTCGGGCTTTACCTGCGACAGCTCGCAAGCCAATTGGTCGGCGCGATCGGAGGCAACCTCGATGTCTTCGAGGATGATTCCACCCTGGTTCTTGAACTCACCACCAACCACGAGATCGAAAGAATAGTAGGGCATCCGAATTCCCCGGTGTGACGATCTGAGCTTCAGTGCAAGTCTCAACACATGTCGGATGGTACCACTGAGTCGACATCTATCGAATGAACAGAGCGCGCAATCTCTGGGCTTATGGCGCAGAAATGATGTGCAACGTGCGGGCTCGTTAAGAGTTTATTAAATATACCCGCGCGATCATTAGGCATCGAATTGCAGCAGAACCGGGCTCCGGGAACCGGCAGCTGCAAGAGAAGGCCGCCGGCATAGATCCCGACGGCCTTTTCTCTTGAGCGAGACGTCGCTCACCGTAATCGCCCGGAGTTAACGCTTCACATCGACTCGGACAGCGTGCGTGAGCGCGTGACAGCAAGGCTGCGTCGCTGCTCTAAAGCGCGATGCGATCAGGATGAATCGTCATCGCGCTTCAGGTTGTTGTTGTTTGAGCATGATCGTTTCGGAAAACCGCTGCGCACTTTGCGCTTACGCGGCCCTTCGGGTTCGGATCATGCTCTAGCGCAGCGGCATCGGCGGACGCACGATAGGTCCGTCGTCATCAGCAACGGCTTGCGTCGTCGTGGTCGGCGCAGCCGGCGGCGTGGCGGCGGCGGCCTGCGATAGCGGCGGCGGAGGCGCGAGCGGTGCGGGCGAAGAGGCCGGCATGTAGGTCCGCGTTACAGGCGGCTTGGGCTTGCGAACCGGCGCCGCCGCAGGCTGCGGCGGGAGCGCGGCTGCGCGCGCGCGCGGATCGACCGGCGGCCTCGCCTCGGTGACCGGCTTCGGTGCGGGAGGCCTCGCCATCTCACGCGCCATCTGCTCCTGTCCGGCTTTCAACTCGGCGATGTTGGCCTTGAGCTGCTCGATCTGCTGCGCCATGGCGGCGAGATCGCGTGTCATCGATTGCACCGATTGCGCCGCGTCGACCGACTGTGGTGCCGCGGGCGCAGTCGCAGCTAGCTGAGCCGCGGGCGGCGTCGCAGCTTGATCTGCGGTTTGGTTGGGCGTGGCTTCCGCTGCGGGCGGCGCAGCCTGGGCGGCGGCGACCGGCGCGCTTTGCTGCGGTGTCGCAGACAACAACGAGGTCGTCGGGAGCAGCGAGGTCAGCACCGGCGTCCATTCGGCCAGTAACTGCTTTGCTGTGTCGCCGTGCTTCTCCCAGGCGATGCTGGCGGCCACGCTGGCGCCGGCAAGCAGGAACGTGACGAACGCCCCGCGCAGCCACTTGCCGACCGAGGACCGCTTCTTCATCACGGGACCATCGCTGGACGTGACGCGGACAGCGGTGTCGATCGACGGTGCCGCAGTGGATTTTCCGTAGACGACGTTGATGCTTGGCTCGGGCGCGCGCGCCGGCTCCAGAGTGAACTTCGGCGTGACCTTGGGCTGCGGGGCAAACTTGGGTTCCGGGGCAAACCTGGGCTCCGGACGCGGCGCGATCTCTGCAGGCGACACGCTGGCGGGGCGCGAGGCCCGCACGATCTCGGGCGAGATCTGGACCGCGTCGTGAGGATCGTTGTCCTTGACCGTGTCTTTCACGATCTCATCGACGATTTGCTTGGCGTTCAGCGTCGCGAGCATCGCAGCTCCTTTGAAGCCCAGTGTTCGAGGTTAAGGCATCCGCATTGGCGCGGGGCTGATCCGAGGTGAGGCCATACCCAGTCCCCAAGTCGCACGAGTCCAGCCGGGTTTGACCAAAGCAAGGCGAGGGGATGGAGATGATGCGACACTCTTCCGCCCTTTGTGGTGATGGAACCCAATTTGCCGAACACGCGCATGTGTTCCTGCACCGCCTTGTTTTCAGCACGATTTTGGCAATATCTGGTGACGGCGGGGGCGTCGTTATTCCGCTATCGGGGGGCCGGCGGTGCCAAGATCTCTACTCGTTTTGTTCGTCGCAGCCCTGCTGCCGCTGGGCGGCTGCATGCAGACGACACTTTCGCCATCGACGGATGCGAGCATGACGCCGCGCGACCGTCAGTTGCTCGCGCACGCGCCTTACGCCAAGGCGAATGTGCCCCAGCAATATCTGCGTCACATCGTCGATTACCACCGCAAGGAGCAGCCGGGCACGATCCTGGTCGATACCGACGCGCGCTACCTCTATTACGTGCTGCCCGAGGGCAAGGCGATCCGCTACGGCGTTGCCGTCGGCGAGGAAGCCATGGCGTTCTCCGGCGTCGCGCGGGTCGGTCGCTTGGCGGAATGGCCGGACTGGGTCCCGACCGCGGATATCCAGGCGCGACTCGGTCCCTATCCCGCCCGCGTTCCCGGCGGTCCCGCCAATCCGCTGGGCGCGCGGGGCATCTATCTCTATGTCGGCAACAAGGACACGCTCTATCGCATCCACGGCACCAACCAGCCCGAATATATCGGGCAGGCGATCTCGTCCGGCTGCATCCGGATGCGCAACGAGGACGTCATCGATCTCTACGACCGGGTGAAGCTCAATTCGATGGTCGTGGTGCTGCCGCCGGGGCAGAGCGCGCAGGCCGCGGCGGGCGGGCGCTGGCGCGGCTGAGGTCTGAGCCGGTCAGTTCGAGTTTAGGTGCGTTGTCACGCTCTAGTTCTCAGGCCGGGCGACCCGCCATTGCAGCGTCGTGGCGTTGCCGTTGGCGTCGCCCGGCGCCTTGTCGGCGGGCGACGTGTAGAGCGGGCGATAACGGTAGGCCCACATCTTGCTGCCGTCGTTGCGGTTGATCACGGTGAAGTCGCCGACGGCCCTGGCGTCGGCCGTTGCGGCGAGCGGCACCCAGCTCTCGATGCACTTGCCGTTGCAGTTCGACGTCTTTCCCGTGGTGTCGCGCTCATAATAGTAGAGCGTCATGCCGTTGAGATCGACGAGCTTGGGCCCCTGCTTGGTCAGGATCACCTTCGCGGGAGCCGTTGGCGCCTCGACCTTCGGCGGAGGAGGATCGCCGCCGCCATGGCCCCCTGCGACCGCCTGAACGGTCGAGAGCGCGACGGCCGCGGCCACAACGAGGAACCTGAACATTTGAAACTCCGCCCCGCAAAGTTAATCGCGCGTTAAGCGCCCCAAATGCGGCCGAGGTTAGCAGCCGAAGGTTAGTTCCTGGTTTCGTGCGCTGCGACAATTACGGACATGGTCCGAGATCAGAGCTGCGCATCGCGCAGCGGCGCGCGGCTGAGCTCGTTGCCGGCGGCGATCGCCTTGCGCAGCAGCCGCATCAGCTCCTCACCCTCTTTCGCGCTGAGGCCGCGCAGCATGATGCGCTGCGCGGATTCGACGGCCGGGGTGATCTTGCGCAGCGTGCGGCGGCCCTCGTCGGTGATCTCGAGCTCACGCGCGCGGCGGTCGCGGCTGGAGGGGCGCCGCTCCGCGAGGCCCTTCTGGACGAGGCGATCGATCACGCCGGTGATGGTGGTGCGATCGTAGGCGATCAATCCGGCGAGCGTCACCTGATCGAGCCCCGGATTGGCCTTGATGGTTGCAAGCGCGGCGTATTGCACCGGAGTGAGATCGAAGCCGGCGTCCTCGACCTCGGCCAGGAACACCGCGACCGAGATCTGCTGGAAGCGGCGTGCCAGATGTCCGGGCATGTCGTTGTTGTCTTTCACCGAGATCTCCTCCGGAGCAGAGCGGATCATTGACAAGTATACTGATAGTCAGCATACTGATCAATAAGAAACAGAATTTGGCGGGAGAGGTGCTCATGCAGTTCCATCTCAATGGATTTCAGCCGGGCGACCCTGAAATCGCCGATCCTGCCGCGCGCGTTCAGGCATCGGGAGCGGCGGGCGCCGTGCCTGGCGAGGTCGATGTCCTCATCGTCGGCTGCGGGCCGGCCGGCCTGACGCTCGCCGCCCAGCTCGCGCAATTCGCCGACATCAGGACGTGCATCGTCGAGCAGAAGCCGGACCGCCTCCTCGTCGGCCAGGCCGACGGCATCGCCTGCCGCACCATGGAGATGTTCCACGCCTATGGCTTCAGCGAGCGTGTGCTGAAGGAGGCCTGTTGGGTCAACGAGACCACGTTCTGGAAGCCGGATGAAGCGGCGCCGGAGAAGATCGTCCGCAGCGGCCGGGTGCAGGACGTCGAGGACGGGCTGTCGGAATTCCCGCACCTCATCCTGAACCAGGCGCGCGTCCATGATTGCTTTCTCGACGTCATGCGCAAGTCGCCGGCGAAGCTCGCGCCGTATTACAGCCGGCGCGTGCTTGATGTGAATGTCGATCCGGCCGCCGGTGCCGACGATCATGCCGTGACCGTGCGCCTCGAACGCGTCGATGCCGCGAACGAGGGCAAGGTCGAGGCGATCAAGGCCCGCTACGCCGTCGGCTGCGACGGCGCCCGCAGCACGGTGCGCAAGTCGATCGGGCGCGAGCTGCACGGTGATTCCGCCAACCACGCCTGGGGCGTGATGGACGTGCTGGCCGTGACCGATTTTCCGGACATCCGCTTCAAGTCGCTGATCCAGTCGGCCAAGGACGGCAGCCTGCTGATCATTCCGCGCGAAGGCGGCTACATGGTCCGCATCTATGTCGAGCTCGCCAAGCTCGATGTCGGCGAACGCGTTGCCAATCGCAACATCACCGCCGATGATGTGATTGCGAAAGCGCAGCGGGTCCTGAAGCCGCATCGGCTCGAGGTGAAGGAGATCGCCTGGTGGTCGGTCTACGAGATCGGCCAGCGCCTCACCGACAAGTTCGACGACGTGCTGGAGGGCGAGATCGAGACGCGCCAGCCGCGCATCTTCATCGCCGGCGATGCCTGCCACACCCACAGTCCGAAGGCCGGGCAGGGCATGAACGTGTCGATGCAGGATGCCTTCAATCTCGGCTGGAAGCTCGCCGCCGTGCTGCGGAGGCAGTGCGCGCCAAGCCTGTTGCATTCCTATTCGGCCGAGCGCCGGGCAGTCGCGAAGGAGCTGATCGATTTCGATCGCGAATGGGCTGATATCCTCGCCTCCGCCGCCAAGGCCGGCGGCGCCGATGCCGCCAAAACGCAGGACTATTTCGTCCGGCACGGACGTTTTACCGCGGGCACGGCAACGCATTACAAGCCGTCGATGCTCACCGGCGCGGCCACGCATCAGCACCTCGCGCAGGGCCTCATTATCGGCACGCGCTTCCATTCCGCGCCGGTGATCCGGCTGGCGGACGCCAAGCCGGTGCATCTCGGCCATGCCGCACGGGCCGATGGCCGCTTCCGCATCTACGCGTTCTCGCCCGATGAGAACCCGGCAGCGTCGGGCTCGGCCATTCGTGCCTTGTGCAATTTCCTCGCGGAATCCCGGAAGTCACCTATCCGTCGATATACGCCTGTTGGAGCTGACATCGACAGCGTGATCGATCTGCGCGCGGTGTTTCAGCAGGACCATCGTGAGCTCGCCATCGAGGCAATGCCGCCGATGTTGCTCCCGAGCAAAGGCCGTTACGGCTTGTACGACTACGAGAAGATGTTCTGCCCGGATCTCAAGAGCGGCCACGACGTTTTCACGATGCGCGGCATCGATCGGGCGGCCGGCTGCATGGTCGTGGTGCGGCCCGACCAGTATGTCGCGACCGTGCTGCCGATCGACGATTTTGCCGGGCTCGCCTCGTTCTTCGACGCATTCATGCTGCCGGCGAGGTGACGCCGAAAGCGCCGCGCGCGCCGTGCTGCCGGCGATGCCGCATGCGGCGCAGCCGAGCTAGCACTGGCTGCAACGAAAGCCCGGCCCTCGTGCCGGGCTTACCGCTTGCGCGCGCCCTCCGGTTCCGTGCGCGTACAATTTAAGAAAGTTCTTCGCGGGCAGATTTCATCGATCGTAATATGTCTATCCAAAGCTGTAAGCATCCACTCGGGGCAGCGGGGCACCGGAGGATGACGATGAGACAGAACCAAGCGGAGACGCGCCGTCAGCAAAATGTCGCGAAGCGGTCGATGACCAAGGAGGCCAAGCAGCTGGCCGGCCTGATTGCCGGACTGCGCGAATCCCTCGAGGAGATCCACAAGGAGCGGGCGGGCACCAAGCTGTCGGGCGCAGAAATGGGACTACTCGATGAGCGTCGCAACAATCTGCTGCTCACCATCGCAGCCCTCAATGACCGCCTTTCGGCGGTGCAGGGCCTGATCAATCTCGGCCGCCCGCATATTATCCGCGTGCACTAGCGCCGATCCGAGGCAACGAGATCGGCTCTGTTGCGACGGCACGGGGCCGGCCACAGGCCTCGTGGATGGCACCAAATTGCCACGCTCCCGGCGAATTGCCGCCAAAGCCCGCTGCCACGACAAGGCCGGGTGCAGGGCGACGCAAGGGGATGCGAATTGGCCAACAAGATGGTCGCAGAACGCGACAACGAGAAGTACAGTTTCGCCCGCGAGAGCCGGTTGCTCATCGTAGCGAAGGCGAAAGTGTGGGCAAGCGAGGGGTGGCGGGTGGTCGTCACCGACCAGGATGGCAAGGCCTACGCGCCGTCCGAGCTCGATCAGCTGTCCGCAGCGTGATGGTGGGGCGCGACCTCTTGCTCAGAGTCGGCACCGCGCGCATCAACGCACGGTGGTCTCCGAGAACAGGTTGATGATCACCACCCCTGATACGATCAGCGCGATGCCGACGAAGGCTGCGGCGTCCAGGATCTGACGGAACAGCACGAAGGAGACGGTGGCGGTCAGGATGATGCCGACCCCGCCCCAGATCGCATAGGCGATGCTCAACGGGATCACCCGGATCGCCACCGAGAGCGCGTAGAACGAGGCGACGTAGAACAGCACCATCGCCAGCGTCGGCCAGGGACGGGTGAACTGCGCGGACTGCTGCAGGAACGCCGACGCGGTGACCTCGAACACGATGGCGAGGGCGAGAGCCGTATAGGCGTTGAAGACGGAGGTCATGCGGAGGCTGTGTCCGGGCCGACGGATGGCTGACGTGCGACCGCAAATATCACGCGGGAATGACGAGTCCGCGACAGGACGCAGCGCTTGCGTCGCCCGAAGTTTGACTCTACGGACCTCTTTCATGCTCGTCATCTCCATCCAGAGCCAGGTGGTCCACGGCCATGTCGGCAACAGCGCGGCCGCCTATGCCATGCAGGCGGAGGGCGCGAACGTCGCTGCGGTGCCGACGACGCTGCTGTCCAACCATCCGCGCTATCCGAGCCTGCGCGGACGGGTGCTGGAGACCGAGCTCGTCGCCGATCTCCTGAGGGGAGTCGAGGAGCGCGGCCTGGTCGACGAGGCCGCGGTGGTCGTCACCGGCTATCTCGGCTCGCCCGGCAATGCCGCCGTCATCGCCGATTTTGTCGAGCGGGCGCGCACGCGCAATGGGAAGCTCGTCTATCTCTGCGATCCCGTGATCGGTGACGACGGCCGCGTCTATGTCGCGGACGGCATCCTGGACGTGCTCCGCCACCGGCTGCTGCCGACGGCGAACCTGACGACGCCGAACCAGTTCGAGCTCGAGCTGCTCTCTGGGGTCGCAATTGCCGACGCCGAGAGCCTCAGCGCGGCCTGCGCGGTGCTGGCTGGGGCAGGCACCGACGTCGTCGCCACCGGCTGCACCCTCGCTGACACGGCGGCGGGCCAGGTGGAGACGATCCTGTGCACTGATGGGCGATTGTCGCGCTTTGCGACGCCGCGCCTGCCGATCCGTCCCTACGGCACCGGCGATCTCCTCACCGGGCTGATCGCGGCGCATCTGGCCAAGGGCGAAGCAATGGAGTTGGCGGTACGGCGCGCGGTCGACACGGTCTTTGCCGTGCTGGTGCGCACGCAGGACGCCGGCTCGGCCGAGATGCGGCTGGTGCCGCTGCCGACGGCAGAGCGCAAGCCGTAAACCGTCAGGTCGCGCGCTTGCCGGCCGATTGCGCCGACTTCTGCGGCTTGGTCGCCGGGCCCTTCTGCTCGCGCGCGACGTCGGCCTTCGGCGGCTTGGCGCTCGCAAGGCCTTGTGTCTTCTTCGGCTTGGCTCCGGCAACGTCCTTGCGATCGGAGGTGCCGCGCTTCGAGATATATTCCTGGCCGTCGATCGGGCCGACATGGGGCGGATCGCGGCCGAGATAGGGTCGGCCGATGCCGTACGCCTTGCCGTTGGCATCGACCCACTTCCACAGGATTTCGGTCGAGACCCAGCGCTGCGCCCTGTTGCTGCCTTGCGTGCTGACGATGTCTGCCGCCATGCCGTGACCGTAGCCGCCGCGCGTGCTGCCGCCGTGATAGGAGCGGTTGGAGGCGGCCTTCAGGCCGCTCGCGATCGACTGGCGATAGTCGTCGCGGAACGCGCTGGTGATGCCCGGCGACAGGCCGGCGGCTTCGGCCGCGAGCATCATGCGGAACAGCTTCTGCTTGAAGCTCTTGTCCATGCCGCCGATGACGTAGTCCATCATCGACATGCCGGCGCGCTCGGCCGCATGCGGATCCTTCCAGGTGAAGTCCTGATCGACCAGCTTGGTGAAGCTGCGCATCACCGTGACGGTCTTGCCCTTGCGCTTGATGGTGACTGCGCGCCGCTCCTGCACCTTCATCGTGTCTTCCTTGGCGGTGCGCTGATAGAGCGCCCAGAGGTAGCGGTCGATGCAGGCCTCCATGACGAAGCATTCGTCGAGCACGGCGATGTTGTCGGCAGGCGGTGACGCCTTGCGCGCAGGCGCAACGGGGTCGCTCGCGATCGCCGCGGCCGACAATGTGTCCGTCGTCACGATCTCGGTGGGATCGGTGGATGCGAGCTTGACGGGCTCCGCCACAGGGGCGGGGGCAACCTCGCTGACGACGGGCTCCGGTTCAGGCAAGATAGGCGGCGCGGGCACGGCTTCCACCGGCAGGATCAGCGCCGGGTCGGCCGAGGCAAGCTTGATGGTGGAGGCGGGCTCTTCCGGCGTTGCCTCTGCCGGCGCGGGAGGGTCGGGCAGCGCAGTGACGGTGGCGGCGATGTCGGCGGTCAAGGCGAAGCGGTCCTCAAGGGTCGCAGCGCGCGGCACGTCGGCGAGGTCGATGCGGCCGAGATCCTTGGCATGATCCTTGGCACGATCCTTGGCGCGCGAGATGGCGGCGCTGTTTTCGATGAGCGCAGGCGCATAAGCGGAGAGAGACAATGCCAGCCAGCCGGCGAGAACGGCCGAGGGACACGACACCGCCACCAGAAGAGACCGCCGATCGTTCATGATCCCTGCCTCCAAACGGTCTGCTCGAACAATCTTGCCCGAACAGTGATGATGCAAACAGTCTGACGAAACAGTCGCACGGAAAGGCACGCAGCACGTCGATTGTTCGGGCCACGGTGTGGCGGCGCAATGGCGCAAATCGGGGAGTGCGGGCTTTTCGGGGCAACTGTGGCCGAGGTGCAACGCCCGGTTCCATTTGACGTTGCCGCAACTTTGTTGCGGCTGGTGCGTTGGAGGCGCCATGACGCATCCCTCGCTTCGTCCCATGGACGCCTTCGACCCCACCGAGCCCGCCATCCTGCACGATCGTCTCTCCGACACGATCATCACCTGGACCGCCGACCAGGCCGAGGACTACCGCCGCGCCAGCCGGCCCGGCGCGGATGGAACCGTGGCCTGGAAGACCTATCTCTTCGACGGCTGGGGCAACGTGCTTGGTGGCTGAGCGGCTCCTCTGGAGGCGCCGCGTCGCAGCCGGCGTGATTCGCCCAAATCCCTGGACGCATTAGGCATATCGTCATGCACCGCATGCGATGTTGCAATGCAGCGGTGTATGTCGCGCTGCAGCAAAATGTGCCTAAATAGGCTCCGACTCTCAAACCTCGGAGCATCACCAATGAACAAGAAGACCTTGTCGATCGCCGCCTTCCTGACGATCGCGGGCGGTACCGCGGCTTTCGCCGCCGAGCTGCCGACCTATGAGGCCAACGGTTTCCCGGTTTCCCCGCTGCAGGTGCGCGTGCTCGGTGCCGCACATGTCGAGCAGCAGGTCGCAGTGCCAAGCGCAATCGCCTCGGTCCACCAGGCGAAGGTGCTCAGCCCGCGCAAGGTGAAGACCGCGGACGTGATCACAGGCGCGGGCCGCTAAGCTCGCCGCGCGCGCAGGCTTGACGGCGAGCGGCCGTAGAGTTCGGCGAAGGCGGCGTTGAACCTGCGCAGGCTGCCGAACCCGGCTTGGAATGCGATAGCGGTCATGCTGTCATCGCCGGCATCGAGCAGGCGCTTGGCGCGCTGGACGCGCAGTGTCTTGGCGAGCTGCTGCGGCGTAGCGCCGACATGGCGCTCGAACAGGCGCGCCAGGTGACGCGACGAGATGCCGAGCCGCGTCGCGAGATCGACCACCGAGCCTTCATCCAGCGCGCCGTCATCGATGAGCCTCATGGCCCGGGCCACCGTGGAGCGCGTGCCGTTCCAGGCCGGGCAGAAAGGAGCGGTCTCGGGACGGCAGCGCAGGCAGGGCCGGAAGCCGGCGGCCTCGGCAGCCGCAGCCGTCGGATAATAGACCACATTGCGCGCCAGCGGTTGCTTGGCCGGACAGACCGGCCGGCAATAGATGCCCGTGGTCTTCACCGCCGTGAAGAAGCGGCCGTCATAGCGGGGATCGCGGCGCAGGCGCGCGGCGTTGCAGACATCAAAGCTCAGCATGATCGCATGGTAGCGCATGAGGTCGGCGGCGGAAGGGCTGCCGGATGACCGAGTCCGATTGCGGCGAGCCGCGGCTCGCACCGCGGCCTAGAAGGCGGTTCTCATCGCAACACGGCCGGAGACCCCATCGTGACCAGCCCGAGAGACGTCGTACTGAACGCCTGGAAGACCTTTTCGTCACGCGATCCCGAGCGCATCGCGGCACTCTTCACCGAAGACGCCGAATGGATCGCGCCGAAGGGAAATGCCACCGCCGTCGCGCTCGATCATACCGATCACATGGTGGGAGCGCACCAGATCGCCCGCTTCATCGCCAAGGAAATGCACAGGCTGTTTTCGAGCATCGATATCACGTTCCGCGGCGTCTATGTCGAAGGCGATGTCGTGATCGTGGAGGAGCGGATGCGCGCCACGCTGCCCGGCGGCAAGCCGTACGAGAACGAGTATTGCTTCGTGTTCGAGGTGGTGGGCGACCGGATCAGGCAAGTGCGGGAATACATGGATACGCGCAAGGGATGGCGGATGGTCTTCGATGAGGGGCTGTAACACGCGTAGTCGGCATCGCCCTCGCGTGACAGCCCTGCAGCCGCGTGGGTTGAGCGGCTCAGCGCGCCGACATATCGAGTGATTCATGGATCAGCGGACGAGCGGCGCCGACGCTCAGAAGAAGGATACCGCGCCGGCACTGCTCGGCGTGGTCTGCGGCCTTGCCGCAGCGCTGTTCTGGGCGCTCGGCTTTGCCGCCACGCGGCACGGCCTCAAGGCCGGCTTCACGCCGGTCGATCTGCTGGTGCATCGCTATGTCTGGTCGGGGATCGCATTCCTGCCCCTGGTGTTGCGCGCCGGACTCTCCGATCTCTGCGGCATCGGCTGGGGCAGGGGGCTCGTGCTGATGGTGCTCGGTGGTCCCGTGATGTCGCTGATCTCGTACATCGGCTTCCTGTTCGTCCCGCTCGGCCATGGCAGTGTGATCCAGCCCTCTTGCGCCACGCTCGGCGGCCTCCTGCTCGCGGCGGTCGTGCTGAAGGAGCGGATCTCCGCCTCGCGCCTGACTGGCGCGCTCGTCATCGTCGGAGGCCTCGGCGTGATCGGTGCGGAATCAATCGGCCACATCGGTGCCGACGGCATTCAGGGCGATCTCATCTTCGTGCTCGCCGGATTCATGTTCGCCGGCTTCGGCGCGATGCTGCGTCGATGGCGCGTCTCGGCCGTGTCGGCTGCGCTCGTGATCAACGTGCTGTCGCTGCTGCTGGTGCCGGTCTACGTCGCCACGGTGGGCCTCGCCCACATTGCGTCGATCGGCATGACCGAGAACGCGATCCAGGCGCTGGCGCAGGGCGTGCTTGCCGGCCCCGCCGCGCTCTATCTCTACGCCGTCTCGGTCCAGCGTCTCGGCGTCGCCCGCGCCGCGGTGTTTCCGGCCTGCGTGCCCGCGCTGACGCTGCTCACGGGCTGGTTGCTGCTTGGCGAGCCGCCCACGATGCTGCAGATGGCAGGCCTCGTGACGGTGCTGAGCGGGTTCTACCTGGCGCAGCGGCAAAGCTAGCGGACCTCACGCCTTCTTCACGAACTCCGACTTCAGATTCATCGCGCCGATGCCGTCGATCTTGCAGGCGATGTTGTGGCCGTCGCTGGCGTCCTGCAGGCGGATGTTGCGCACCTTGGTGCCGCCCTTGACGACCGAGGACGAGCCCTTGATCTTGAGATCCTTGATCACGATGACGCTGTCGCCGTCGGCGAGCAAATTGCCGTTGGCATCGCGCACGCCCGTATCCTGCGCCGTGTCCGCGGCCGCGTCCGCCGCGCCGCTCCATTCATGGCCGCATTCCGGGCAGACCCAGAGATCGCGGTCCTGATAGGCGTGTTCGGAATTGCAGGTCGGGCATTTCATCGTGTCGGTCATGACGGGTCTTGTCTCGCGCGTTCGTTCGCGGCGCGACCGTAGAGGCGCGAACCGGGAAAGCAAGCAAAAGCTGCGCACGGCGCGGGCCGAGCGTGACCTACGGGTGCGATATAACGGACCGGTGCCTGCCGGCGACTTCAACGTCGCCGGCGCGCGTTTGAGCTGCATCAACGGCACTGCGCGCGGGGGGCGTATCGTGTCTTCAGGAATGACCGCCGGAGGCAGCGATGGACGACACACTCAGACGAAAAATCCAGACCTTGCTGGACCAGCACCGCACGATGCGGATCGCGACGCTTCGCGCCGATGGCTGGCCGCAAGTGACGACTGTCGGCTATGCCAACGAAGGTTTCACCATCTACTTCCTCTGCGGCCCCGACAGCCAGAAGGCGCAGAACATCTCGCGGGACGAGCGCGTGTCGCTGGCGATCGACGACGATCCGGCGCAAGTGATGGAGATCACCGGCCTGTCCATGGCGGCGCGGGCGGTGGCCGTGACCGATCCAGCCGAGGCCGAGAAGGCGATCGCGCTTTTGATGGCGCGCTATCCCGAGCAGAAGGCCATCGGCCTCCCCATGCCGAAGCCATCCGAGGTGCGGCTGATCCGTCTCACACCGACGGTGATCTCGCTGCTCGATTATTCCAAGGGATTCGGCCACACCGATCTCGTCACGTGCTGAGGACGCGAGCTGCGAGCTGGCTTGACGCAGATCAAGCTGGCGTCGTGGTGCACATCTAAGCTGCTCCACGATTCAATGCCGTGAGGTCGAGCGATGTCGCACAATGTTCGAATCTCCATCGGCATCGCCGTCCTGATCGCGCTGTCGGTGCTGTTCCTGTTCAGCCTCGTCCACACTGCTGCCGGGGCGCCGAGGCCCGGCTCGCGCGCGGTCGCCGCAGGTCATCGCCTGGCGCAGGCGTGGTGCCAGTCGTGTCACGCGATCGAGCCGCACATGGCCGGCTTCTTCGAGGAGGCACCGAGCTTCCAATCCATCGCCGACCGCAACGGCACCACCGCGCTCTCGCTCAAGGTGTTCTGGCGGACCAGTCACCAGACCATGCCGAATCTCGTGATCTCGCCGGAGCAGGCCGAGGTGCTATCGGCCTATATCCTTAGCCTGAAGCGCAATTGAGGGCCGACTCAAGCAAGTGTTGCGAAAACAACCCCATGCACAGTAGCCATCCCCATGGAATTGCTCGGGGTTTTCCTGACTTCGGCAAAATCGAACAAGAGTTGACCCGTCGGGCAAAACAATGGCATGATGACATCGTGGGACGCGGTCGGGGGCGTCAGGTGCGGCACCATCCCGGATTACGCTTGCGCTCCATCCGGGCTACGCTCGCTTCGCAACTTGCGACGAGTTCCCTCATGAGCTTTCTCCTCAACATCGACGTTCCCGACGTGGCGAAAGCCACGACGTTCTACACCGAAGCCTTTGGCCTCTCGGTCGGCCGCCGCTTCGGCGCCGACTTCGTCGAGCTCAACGGCTGGCCCGCGCCGGTGTATCTGTTGACCAAGCAGGCCGGCACCATCGGCGCCGGCGGCGACCGCCGCCGCTATGAGCGGCACTGGACGCCGATGCATATCGACGTCGTCGTCGACGATGTCGACGCCGCCGTCGCGCGTGCGCTCGCTGCCGGGGCGATCCTGGAAGTGCCGGCGAGCGATGCGCCCTATGGGCGGATCGCGATGCTGGCCGATCCGTTCGGGCACGGTTTTTGTCTGTTGGCGTTCAGCGCGCAAGGGTATGACGCGTTGCTGGAAGGTGCGTAGCCTAATCCGGGCCGAGCGTGCTGAGCCACCCGGATTGCGCTTTGCTCCATCCGGGCTACGATCGCCTGCGGAAGGCTGCGCCGACATCGGAGCGACATGCCAAAGAAGCTGAAGACCTACCAGACCTCGCTCGGCTTCTACGATCAGGCGATCGCCGCGCCCTCGATGAAGGCGGCGCTTGCTGCCTGGGGCGCCAGCTCCAATCTGTTCCATCAGGGAGTCGCCAGGGAGACCGACGACCCTGATGTCGTCGCTGCAACCATGGCGAAGCCGGGCGTGGTGCTGAGGCGTCCGGTGGGTTCGAACGGCCCGTACACCGAGAGCGCTGAGCTGCCGACAGATCTCGGCGAGGACGAGGCCAAGCCCAAGCGCAAGTCCAAGAGCAAGGCCAAGAGCAAGCCGACGTCGAAGACGCGTCCCGCCAGGACGGCCCGGAATGCATCCCGCGAGATCGATGCTGCGGCCGCGCGCAAGGCCGCTGCAGCTTTCGAGAAGGAGGAGCGGCGGCGCGAGGCAGCGCGTGCCAAGGAGGAGGCCGCTCGCGCCAAGGAGCGTGCGCGGCGCGACAAGGCGGTTGCCGCGGCGGAAGCCGCACTCGACAAGGCAAGACGCGAGCACGAAGCGAAGGCCGGGGCGATCGAAGCCGAGCGGGCCGCGCTCGAGGCGCGTGCCGAGGCCGAGCAGGAGCGCTGGGACAAGCAGAGGCACAAGCTGGATCAGGCCCTGCGCCGCGCGCGTGAGTGAGCGGCAGGTGCCGACGTCCGGGACTTCTGCTGCTCATCCAGACCACTCTTGCGTCATACTCGCCGTCATTGCGAGCGGAGCGAAGCAATCCAGGCTCCCTCCGCGGAAGGACTCTGGATTGCTTCGTCGCAAGTGCTCCTCGCAATGACGGGGAGAGGTCGGAGCGCCAAAGCGCACAGCGCTTATGTCCGCACCTCGCGCGAAATTTGCTTGCCTCGGCTGGCATCCTTTTGCACTCTTTAAGCGAAGGAGACTAACGCATGACCAAGATGACTGCCGCCTGCGCGCTCGGAACCGCCCTGGTTCTGAGTAGCCTTGCAATCTCGGACGCCGAAGCCCGGACGCGGAGAGCCGTCGTCGTTCGCGCGCCGCAAGAGCGGCTCGTCATCACGGCGCCGGTGCTGAGGCCGACGCCTTGGGATTACAACATCGTGCCACGCTATCGTTACCGCCCCGAGCACGACCGGGTCGATCCCTACGGACCGCCCTTGGTGCCGTCCTATGTGCGCTATGAGGGATGGCGCTGGCCGTATTGGTGGTGAAGGCCGACGGACGCCAAACTGATCGGCGCATGAGGGTGGGTGAGCTGAGCAGAGGCACGACGTGCACCTGCTCGTCATGATCACCACTCTCTATCGGCAGAGAAGCGAAAGGGGCGGGGCTGCGCCGCCCGTGCTCCTACGGCCGCTCCGGTCCTTGCCTCTGATAACCAGTGGTTGTACGCTGCACTGCAGAAAAGTGTAGTGTAAATGGATCGGCTGAAATGAGCGTGGTTGAGAGCGTGGCATCCGAGCAGCTTGCGGAGCCGAAGATGCCGCCGGGCGTGCTGACCGAAGGTCCGGTGGTCGAGGCCAAGTTTCGCGATTCCTACATCTCGTTCGCCATCATGGTCGGCGGCTCGGTCGCGGCGCTGGTCTGGGCCTTCTGGCAAGGCATCGGCTGGGTCGAGGTTTCGGTGTTCGCCGGCACGTTCATCATGTCCACGATCGGCATCGGCTTCATGCATCGCTACTTCGTGCACCGCAGCTTCCGCTGCGGTCCGGTGATGCGGACGATCTTCGCCGCGCTCGCGACCATGGCGGTGCAGGGCTCGATCCTGAAATGGGTGAGCAACCATCGGCGGCACCATCTGCACTCCGACCGGCCCGGCGACGTGCACAGCCCCTATTACGACGGCGGCGGCCATCCCTATACCAGTTTCGCCAAGGGCATGACGCATGCGCAAGGCGGCTGGGTGTGGGACCGCGAGACCACCGATGCCAGCTACTACGCCAAGGACATCCTGGCCGACCCGATCGCGATGTTCTTCACCAGGACGCGCTGGTACTGGTATGCGCTCTCGGCGCTGATCATTCCGGGCGCCATCGGCTATGCCTTCGGCGGCGCGCGCACGATGATCGGCTGCATCCTGTTCGCCGGCCTGTTCCGCAGCTACCTCATGACCATGGCGACCTCGCTAGTGAACTCGGTCTGCCACAGCGACGGCCGCTGGGGCTACCGTCGCTTCGAGACCCATGACGGCACCACTAACGAGCTGGTGACCACGCTGCTCACCTTTGGCGAAGGGCTGCACAACAACCATCACCGCTTTCCGCGCGACGCCTACATCTCGCACGCCTGGTACGAGGTGGACATCAACGGGTTGATCATCCTGGGGCTGGGGAAGCTCGGGCTGGTGCATGATATTTTCGCGGCGGGCGGTGCCGGCCGCCAACGTGCGGCGGATGCAGAGCCGGGCGAGCCTGCGCCAGCCGCCGTCGGGAATGCCTTCGAGGGCGACGACCTTCGCGCCCCCGGAACATAATCGTGCCCGCCAATGGCGGGCGCGATGCGGATTTCCGCTGCGCAGGCGGTTCGCCGGACGTTGAGGTTGACGACAGTGCCGGTCGAACTCGTTGTCAGGTTCGCGCGTTCGAACAGGTGCACGGAAAAATTGAAGTTTGATGGCTCGCCGTCTCTGCGTGCAGAGTTGGCGATTGGGTAAAAGTGGCAAAGTGGAGACTGTCAAGAATACATAGAGGTAGAACGGCATTTATCCCCGTAATAAACCCAATGCTGCTTGGGGTTCTGGGCGCGTATTGGGAGGACAGTCATGGCAAGTGTCGAACAATTGCACAGACGGGACGGAGTGAACTTGGTCCAACTCGAAGCGGACATCACTTCGATCCGGTCGGGAAACTCCATTACTTCAATTAATCTGCCTGATTACGTCGAGCACACCGCGGGGGTGTCCCGGGTCGGTGCGCTCAGTGCAGAAGCGGTCATTCGCGACTATGAGTCCGCTGCAAAAGAGATCGAGGCCATGGGCACCGAGTTGATCGACGCTGCGCAAAAATGCGAGGCGCTGACGGCCCAGGTTCATGATGCGATCGCCTTCATGCGAGAAACGGCGGCAGGCTACCGAGAAGAGGGACGGAAGATCTTCAAACGTATCGAAGAATGCGCGCTGTTCACCGAAGACGTTCGCAAGACCTGCGAACAGGTCAAACGCAGAATGGCTGAAGTCTCGGTCGGCCCTTCCGATGAGGAGCTTGCGCCGCAAGAGCCCGAGCTGACGGGGATCGCGGCCAAGGTGACGATGAGCGAGATACGCTGAGGGGAGCGTAGGGTGGGTTAGCTGCGCGACTGCGCAAGGCGCAGCTCGCGCAGCGTAACCCACCACGTCTGCCTCCGCTGAAATCAAAGTGGCGGGTTACGCCAGCGGACAGCGCTTCGCGCCGTTGCAGGCTAACCCACCCTAAGGCTCTTCAAATCGCGCGCCTTCGCGAAACGGGCTCACCAATCCGGATCGCCGTAATAATAAGGGTCGGCCATATAGCGCGGCGGCATCCAGGGGCCTCGCGGCGGCGGCCTCGGCCGCCGTGGCGCGGCGTCTGGTAGGTGCGCCCGGGCACGCGCAGCCGTGTCGTTGTTGACCACGCTGCGCGCGACGGGCTTCGCAGGTGCAGAGGCGGATGGCGCCGATGACGCGCTCAGTTGCGTTTGCAACGCCTGGACCTGCGCGGCGAGGCGCGCATTGTCCGCCGCGTCCTTCTCCTGCGCGGCCTTGAGCTGTTCGATGGTGGCGGCCTGGTCGCGCAGGGTCTGCTCGCTGCGGCTCTTCAACTGCTCGAGCTTGCCGTTGATGTTCGCAAGCTCGCTCGTGATGGCCTTGAGCGATTGCGCGAGCTCGGACGATGACGGCTCGGCCGCCGTGGCGGCAGGCTTCGGAGCGCTTTCGGTGTCCTTGGGCCCCGGCGGCGCCGGCACTGGGGTCGGCTCATCCGCGGCCGCCAGCAGCACCGTCGCCGGCTGCTCCGGATTTTCCGCGGCGGTCGCTTGCGGGGGTGCGCTCGCGGGTGGAGCCCATCGCGCCATGATGGACTTGCCGATCGATGTCGCCTCGTCGCTGTATTGCGATGCGACGGCGGCACCGAGAAGGCCGATCGCCATCACGAGAATGGCCAGAGCGCGCATCATGGCCCTGTCTCCCCTCAGGCCCTGATCGCGAGGCTTGGTGTTTAGAACCCTGGCATCCGGCGTCGGCGCCTTGTTTGCGGAGGTGGCGGCTGCCGTCGCGGCGGCGCTTGCGTGCGAGGTCCGCGGGGCTTCGCTGCTCCGTTCCATTCCGGAAACAAGGCGGTCTAGCCGCGCCAGGTCTTCCTCTGCGCTCTTGATCCTGTCGTAGGCCCGCGCCAGCCCACCGTCGGCGCGCGCCTCGTCCGGCTTGGCGGTTTCAGGCTTGGCTGCATCAAGCTTGTCGGTATCGGGTTTGGGGTCGTTCGTGTCAGGCATCGATGCGCTCTCCATCCGGTCGGGCGTCAATGGGAGGCAGTCCGATCAAGGATAGGTCTCGCTGCTATCAGACACAACGCGTGTGCAAAGGAGAAATTATGACGGGCGAGGGAGCGGGCGGCGTGAGCGCGTAGGATGGGTTGTCGCCGCGACTGCGCAAAGTGCATTTCGTAGGGTAACCGAGCGGATCGAAGCTCATCAACGAATGACGATCCCAGGGGCGTCCAGCCCCGCGGCGCCATGAACGTTCGCTGAGGGGAACGGGCGCTAGTCCATTCCGTTTCCTTCGAGGGGGCTTGTTCGAGGAGGACAACATGAAAGCAATGATCATCGCGCTTTCGGCTGCCGTTGTCATGGCTACCGCACCAGCCGTATTTGCTCAGGGTGTATCGAGCAAGACGCCAGGTCATGAGATGCAGCAAATGGGCAAGAAGGGCGAGCCGGGCGCTTCCAGCTACGCTCCGGGACACAAGAAGAAGCAGCACGCGAAGTCCTCGAAGAGAACCAGCCCCGGCGCGTCGAGCTACGCTCCAGGACGAACTACAGGGCAAACCACAGGTCAAACCACAGGCGCGGGCACCGGGTCGACCACCGGCACGAAGTCAGGGTACTGAACTCCAGGCGGTCCTCAGGCGCGTAGGGTGAGTTAGCTCCGCGACGGCGCAAAGCGCAGGTCGAGTAGCACAACCCACCTCTTTGATCTCGGCGGCGGAGAGGTGGTGGGTTACGCCGGCGGACCGCGCTTCGCGCAACCGCCAGCTAACCCACCTTGCGTCCCGCGGCGCCGCAATGTGCACCGTCGTTAGTGACGTATCGCGCGGATTTCGAGCGTGGTCTGGGTGAGCCTGGCCACGAACCCCTCAAGATGCATGACCCTTTCTCTGGTCAATTGTTCTTGCAGCTCGGCGATCTTCTGGGATTCGGCGACAAACGAGTCGCACGCCTCTTTCGCGTACGCCATCTGAAGCTCAAAGGCCTCGACGGGTGAGCGCGCCGTCGCGAGCTTTCCAAGGAAGTTCCAGGCTTGCTCAAGCGAGATCCTGATGTAGTCGCTATAGGCGTCGGCAATCGCTTGCGTGCTGGCCTGGAAGGGTTCGACCGGTGCGACGGGCGGGCTTGCAGCTAGCTCCATCCCGGAAGCCTCGTCCGGCAAGGCCGCAGCCGAAGGTATCTCCGCACTGATCGGTCGGCTCGGCTCTTGCTCGGTCCCTTGCTCGATCTTTTGCTCGGTCTCTTGCCTGTTCTGCGCCGAGGCATCCGGCAATTGATGCGCTGCACTTGCGCGTTGCTCGCCGGCCCCGGTCCGATGTCCTGATTTCTTCTTGCCGCCGCGCCGGCCGGATTTTCCCCTTGGCTTGTTGTCCACCGCACTCAACATTGCAAATGGCTCCTGAATATCGATGAAGCCGCGAGCCTCCGTCGCGTTTGCGCTGAAATCGCGATTGTGGGCTGTCGCTTGCGTGGCGGCCATGTGGTGAGATTTTGCCGCTGCATCGTCGAGGCATACGGCAAGACGTCGCCGATCCAGATAGCCGCGGGGTGGCCGCCTGTGTCGCCGCCTTAGAAGGCCGCCATACGGCATCGGGTGCGGCAACTCGGTTAACACATTGGTCATTTCTTTGCGGGCATTTTCACGACCTCAGTCAGCAAAGAGGCACCATGTCCGATATCACCATTCCCGGCGGCAAGATCCGTTCCTTCGTCGAGCGGATCGAGAACCTCGACAGCGAGATGCAGGAGTTGAGCGAACAGAAGAAGGAAGTCTTCGCGGAAGCCAAGGGCGAGGGTTTTGACGTGAAGATCCTCAAGGAGATCATCAAGCTGCGCAAGGAAGACAAGAACGAACGCGACGAACGCGAAAGCCTGCTCGACCTCTACATGCGCGCGATGGAGACGGCCTCGCCGGAGCAGGCGAAAGCGGCGTGAGACGGACAGGTTGATCGGTGAGGAGAGATGGCTGCGATCGTAAGGATTGCGGCCGTCATGCGGTGGAAGCCACGAAGAGGTGGAACGCAGCAGAACTCACCGTCATTCCGGGGCGCGCGAAGCGCGAGCCCGGAATCCATTGTGCCACGCGTCGTGCCGCCCGATGGATTCCGGGCTCGCGCCCAAGCGGGCGCGCCCCGGAATGACGGTGTCGGCAATCAATAGCGGCCGCCGCTGCCCTTTTGCTGCGTGATCCAGTCCGACAATGATTTCGGTTTCGATTTCACAATCCGGCCCGGTGATGCCTTCGGATTGTCGCGGACACCTTTCGCCGAATTGCTGCGCGGTGCGTGCGTGGCGCTGACGCTTCTCAACGCCGCCATCGATGCCTCCGCCGCTTCCTTCTCGAGGCGCAACTGCTTCAATCGCGCCATCTTGATGCGCTCGGCCTCGACTTCGGGTCGTTCGGCGAGCTGCGGCTTGTGTTGAGCAAGCTCGGCTGTAACAAGGACTCCGAGAATGGTCGTCTCGCCGAGCGCCTTGCAGGCCTCTAACCGATGCAGTCCCTCGACCAGAACGAGGCGGTCTCCGTCGCGCTGAACGGAAATCGGGGCCTGTTGTCCGATCTCCAGAATACTCTCCGCGATCTCAGCGACGGTCTCGGGCTTGACGGCTTTCCTCTGCTTGGTGGAAACGAAGATCTTCTCGATCGGGAAGCTTTCCGGTTTGGGCATAAATTTAACTCCGCTGCTACCGGGCCCGTCGGAACCCATGCCGGTGAGGGGGAGTTTAGGAGGGAAGGGGACGATCGCAAAGGCAATTCGCCGGTGAGCGTTGATGAGCATAGAAGCCGGGAACCAACCTGCGATTATGGCAGCAAGATTAGACCGACAGTGCACCAGATTGACTCCGTCTACCAAACGGGAGCCGCAGCCAGAGAGATATGGCGGGGCGTCGATAGCGAATGAACTCAGCGCTCTGTCATCGAAGTTCTGACTCAAGGCTACGACGTTAAGATACGTACATAGTCAGCCCGATGAGATGCCAACGTCATAGCTGATACGCCTTCGTCATAGGCATCTCGAATCGACTTTCCAGCGCCGACTGCATCGTAAAAGCCCTTGGAAAACTGAAGTGCAGCCGGTTCGGAAATCTTCTTATCCATCCCTATTGTCCAATCAGCGATCGAAGCAACCATACCCTTCACGGTCTCACACCCGTTTAGAATCACACATCGTACGGAAGGATGTCGTTTGATTAGGTCTGCGACGGCCGAAATAGGAACCTCCACCGCCTTGTTCTCGCTATCTGCGAAAACGAGCGCCTTCCTGTTTGCATGCCCCGAGAAATGAACAATGTCGTAGCTGTTTTCGAGAAGACTCCGGCGGAGATCGTCAGTCGTAGCGCTTGGAAGCAACTCTAGTGTGATCTTTCCTCCGTGTGGCGATAGCTTCAGTGCTTCCTTGATAGCTCGCTGCTCCGCATCAAGATTAAGGCGAGCGCCAGTACCTTCCGGGTCGCAACTCACAAAAAGAACGCGTACGGGAGCATCGGCATTAAGTGCGCCAACCAGATCGCCTGCGATACCCGAAGAAGACTTAATGTCATTGCGGAATTGCTCATCGAGCTCCTTCCAGATTAACTGGATCTCGTTGAGGAGCCCTTTAACGTCGAGCGGAGAAGCGCGTACTCCAGCAGGCTTTTCGGAACTTTGAATTCTGAGCGCTTCGGCCCGCAAGTTGCCAGCCACCTCTGGCTTTGCCTGTTCGACCGCCGCCGCAATTTTCAAACAGATCATGACCAGAGCATGGTTGGCACCGCCACGATCAAATGGCAGCTTGTTGCTAAGTCCTAAGTAGCCCCCGACACTTTCAAGGGCCAGGTGTGCGGCAGCTTCTCCGTCAGAGGTGAACTGCTCGGTGTTTGTAATAAAGAGCGTCTCCTCTTGGCGGATCGTCAATTCTTTGGCCAGTCGCCCCACCGTAGCCTGAGGAATTGCCGGGCAGGTGCAAACGCGAGACCCGCACTGGGTACATAAGCCTGGATAGCGTGCTACAAATTCATTCCCAAAGGAAAAAGATCGTCCTTCTTGCGCCTCCCGTATACTGTGCTCATTGGCAAGGCCCATGATGTAAGAAAAAATATCGGCGGCTTCTCCCAAAAAATAACGAGGATGTACATCGAAGACTCGAATCGCTTCGGCTAACTCTCCGAGTTCCTCCAAAAGCCCGAGGCTGCTCCGACCACCATCTCCGACCTGACGTGGATATATCTTGTTGAACATCAATTGCCACCCGTCGAGTTCTTTAGGCCTATCGGGCCATGCTCGATCGAAGTGCCCGACTACATCGTCGTGATTTACAGTGGCGGCCGTCCCTTTGACTTGCTTGCAGATCAAGTCCTCATGAGGCGCTTTGCGACAATAAGGACAAACACCAGGAAATTTACGAAACACAAGCGCCTCAACGCTTCGTATCCTCAGTTTGGCGAGGAGAGGGAAATACCAACCCAATGATTTGCAGAGTGCATCAACGAAGTCGAAATTTTCCTGCTTCTTTTTCCGATCGTAAGTCGTCAACATTCCGCAGACTTCCACGAAATGCGCAAACGTAGCCTCTCTGGATCGCATCGAGCTACGATCACTATAAATGTGGGAAGTCATCCAATAGAGCTGATCCAATCCAAGATTTGATGCCATTATGTTTGCCGACTCCAGCCTTCTAGCGATGCAATGAACATTTTGAGATCGCTGGCGCACTAAGGTTGCCTGTCGATGTTGGAAGCGCCAGAGCCGAAGGCTTGTACGATAGATTGTGGCGTGGCGGTTCCTGTCAAAACGGCTTGTAGTTCTTTGACATAGGTGGAAAAGCGCTCGATCATTTCACGCGCCTGGCGCCGTTCCTTTGGATCGAGAACATGCAGATAGCCATGTAGTTCGTACTCTAGTTTCCCCCATCGTCCGCATAGCGCTAGCACCAAGTCCCGTTCTCTATGCACAAGCCTCAGTGCGGTGCCGTCGGGTTCGTGTGTTAATCGAAGAAGTAGAGCCAATATTTCTTCTCCAACCAATCCCGCGGGGTTCGACAGTAGACGGCTCTGTTGGCGCCCAAGGAGAAGTAGTTCCTCAAGGATGCGATCATGCTCAAGCTGTTTTTGCTCGTGTCGAGGTGGAGTGCTGCGCAGCTTCTGGAGCTTCGGCTGAATGGCACTGTCTAGTTTGAACCAGACTGAATCAAAGACTGTGGAAAGGTGCTTTTCTTCCCTGGCGTTCGAACCGGTGGCCCCGTTCATCGATTTTACAACTCGAAAGATGTCGTCTTTTTCGTATAGCGCTGCCTGAAACATTGAAAGTGGTTGTTGTACGTCAGAGTGCTTCAAGCCGAAAAGTATTGGCACTAATCGGCCTTCTTCAACTGATTTGGCAATCGCGCCTGCCTCGAAATGAAGCCATGTAGATTCGATGTTCTCGGGGGTGAGAATGACGATCCCGAATGCGCTCTGTTCGAGTTCTCTTCGAATTGTGGCTGACCAATGTGCTCCCTTGTCAGTGTCTTCCTCAGACATAAAAGGATCAATCGTCTGATTGACGAGTGGCAGCCACTCTCGAAACTCCTGAGCAATCTGGCGACTTATGTCCTGAGACCAGCTTATGAACAGCTTCATGGTGTTGTGACCGATGCAGAGAGGCTTGTGGCAATTTCCTTTGGTGCATCCCAGTCCATGGCGTCTCCCGAGCTCCCTTACAACCGTAATTTATGAAATAGTATCTCTGCAGTTTCAACGTGTAAAAGCCATTAGGCAAAAAAGCAAAAGGGCGGCCTTTCGGCCGCCCTTCGCATATGCTCGGGCAAGCCCGCGCCTAGCAATTTAGCTCTTACCCCCTCACGAACACCCCGTCGTGCTTCCGCACGTATCGCACTTCATGCACGTCCCATTCCGTACCAGCGTGAAGTTGCCGCACTCCGAGCACATCTCGCCTTCGTAGCCCTTCGCCTTCGCCTCCGCGCGACGCTCGGCCTTGGTAGGCGCTGCGGTCGCGGCGGTGCCGGCCTTGCTCCATTGCAGTTGCTCGAGCTTCTCCGTCGGCGACAGATCGTGCTGGGCTTCCTGCTTCAGGGCGACGGCGCCTTCGATGGCGTCGCCGACGCGGGCGCTAACGCCGTGGGCGGCCAGCGCCGTGACCCGGCTGCCGCCTGACGGCGCGCTGTCGTTGCCTTGGCTGACCGCGGCCGAGCCGCCGCGCATCACCACGAGGTTGTCCGTGCGCGAGCGGGTGAGGCCGCGCGAGACCAGCTTGGTCGCGTGCTGGCCGCCGTCCTCGTCCGGCTCCTTGCCTTCCTCGACGCCCTTGCCGAGGGCGTCAAAGCCCGTCTCGTTGGGATCGACGTGGGCGAGGTCGAAGCGGGACAGGTAGCTCACCGCGAGCTCGCGGAACACGTAGTCGAGGATCGAGGTCGCGTACTTGATGCTGTCGTTGCCCTGCACGGGGCCCGCCGGCTCGAAGCGGGTGAAGGTGAAGGCGTCGACATATTCGTCGAGCGGCACGCCGTATTGCAGGCCGAGCGACACCGCGATGGCGAAGTTGTTGATGAAGGAGCGCAGCGCCGCGCCTTCCTTGTGCATGTCGATGAAGATCTCGCCGAGACGGCCGTCATCGTACTCGCCGGTACGGAGATAGACCTTATGTCCGCCGACGACCGCCTTCTGGGTGTACCCCTTGCGGCGATCGGGCATCTTCTCGCGCTCGCGCATCACGACGATGCGCTCGACCAGCTTCTCGACGACCTTTTCGGCCACATGGGTGGCACGCGCCGCCATCGGCTTCTCGTGCAGCAACTCGACCGCATCGTCCTCATCCTCGTCGTCGCTGATGAGCTGCGAGTTGAGCGGCTGGGAGAGCTTGGAGCCGTCGCGATAGAGCGCGTTGGCCTTCAAGGCGAGCTTCCACGACAGCATGTAGGCGGACTTGCAGTCCTCCACCGTGGCGTCGTTCGGCATGTTGATGGTCTTGGAGATCGCGCCCGAGATGAAGGGCTGCGCCGCCGCCATCATGCGGATGTGGCTCTCGACCGACAGATAACGCTTGCCGATCTTGCCGCAGGGGTTGGCGCAGTCGAACACCGGATAGTGCTCGGCCTTGAGGTGCGGGGCACCTTCCACGGTCATCGCGCCGCAGATGTGGACGTTGGCGGCCTCGATCTCGCGCTTGGTGAAGCCGACGGCCTGGAGCAGGTCGAAGCCGGGAGCTGCGATCGCCTCGGCGCCGATGCCGAGCTGGTCGCGGATGAAGTCCTCGCCAAAGGTCCACTTGTTGAAGGCGAACTTGATGTCGAAGGCGGTCGGCAGGGCCTTCTCGACCTTGGCGATGGCTTCATCCGTAAAACCCTTGGCCTTCAGCGTGCTGACGTTGATGCCGGGGGCGTTCGCCAGCGAGCCGTGGCCGACGGCGTAGGCCTCGATCTCGGCGATCTCGCTCTCGCGATAGCCGAGCGCGCGCAGCGCGGCCGGCACGGCGCGGTTGATGATCTTGAAGTAGCCGCCGCCGGCGAGCTTCTTGAACTTGACCAGCGCGAAGTCGGGCTCGATGCCGGTAGTGTCGCAATCCATGACAAGGCCGATCGTGCCGGTCGGCGCGATCACCGTGGTCTGGGCATTGCGATAGCCGTGCTTCTCGCCGAGCTCGAGCGCCGCATCCCAGGCTGCCTGGGCATGGCCGACGAGGTCGGCTTGCGGGCAGGAGACGAGGTCGAGCGGCACCGGGTTGACGCTGAGCGCCTCATAGCCGTTGGACTGGCCATGCGCCGCGCGGCGGTGGTTGCGGATCACGCGCAGCATGTGCGCGGCGTTCTTCTTGTAGCCGGGGAAGGTGCCCAGTTCAGCAGCGATTTCCGCGGAGGTCTTGTAGGTGATGCCGGTCATGACCGCGGTGAGGGCGCCGCAGAGCGCGCGGCCTTCCTTGCTGTCATAGGGCAGGCCCATGGTCATCAGCAGGCCGCCGATATTGGCGTAGCCGAGGCCGAGCGTGCGGAACTCATAGGAGAGCTCGGCGATCGCCTTCGACGGGAACTGCGCCATCATGACGGAGATTTCCAGCACGATGGTCCAGAGCCGGCAGAGATGCTCGTAGCCCTCGACGTCGAAGCGCTTGGTGTCGGTGTTGTAGAACGTCAGCAGGTTCGCCGAGGCGAGGTTGCACGCCGTGTCGTCCAGGAACATGTATTCCGAGCACGGATTGGACGCGCGGATGTCGCCGGACGCCTTGCAGGTGTGCCAGTCGTTCATCGTGGTGTTGAAGTGCAGGCCCGGATCGGCCGAGGCCCAGGCGGCGTAGCCGATCTTCTCCCAGAGGTCGCGCGCCTTCAGCGTCTTCGTCACCTTCTTCGAGGTGCGGGCGTTCAGATTCCAGTCGCCGTCGGTCTCGACCGCGCGCAGGAAGTCGTCCTTCAGCGAGACCGAGTTGTTGGAGTTCTGGCCCGAAACGGTGAGATAGGCTTCGCTATCCCAGTCGGTGTCGTAGGTGTCGAACTGGATGTCCTTGTAGCCTTGCTTGGCGAACTGGATGACGCGCTTGATGTAATTGTCGGGCACGAGGCTGCGGCGCGCGAGCTTGATCTCGCGGCGGAGCGCCGGGTTCTTCTCGGGGTCGAAGCAATCGTCGCCCGAGCCTTCGCAGTTGACGCAGGCCTTCAGCACGGCCTTCAAGTGCTTCTGGTTGATCTTCGAGCCCGTGACGAGGGCGGCGACCTTTTGCTCCTCCTTCACCTTCCAGTCGATATAGGTCTCGATGTCGGGGTGATCGACGTCGACGACGACCATCTTGGCGGCGCGGCGCGTGGTGCCGCCCGACTTGATCGCGCCGGCGGCGCGGTCGCCGATCTTGAGGAAGCTCATCAGGCCGGAGGAGCGGCCGCCGCCGGAGAGCTTTTCGCCTTCGCCGCGCAGGCGCGAGAAGTTGGAGCCGGTGCCGGAGCCGTACTTGAACAGGCGGGCTTCGCGGACCCAGAGGTCCATGATGCCGCCCTCGTTGACGAGGTCGTCGCCCACGCCCTGGATGAAGCAGGCATGCGGCTGCGGATGCTCGTACGCCGACTTGGACTTGGTCAGCTTGCCCGTGAAGGGGTCGACGTAATAATGGCCCTGGCCGGGGCCGTCGATGCCATAGGCCCAGTGCAGGCCGGTGTTGAACCATTGCGGCGAGTTCGGCGCGACCATCTGCATGGCGAGCATGTAGCGGAGCTCGTCATAGAAGGCCTGGGCGTCGTCGTCGCTGGTGAAATAGCCGCCCTTCCAGCCCCAATAGGTCCAGCAGCCGGCGAGGCGGTCGAACACCTGCTTGGCCGAGAGCTCGCTGACATAGCGCTCCTTCTCGGGCAGCGCATTGAGGGCGTCGGTGTCGGGCACGGAGCGCCACAGGAAGGAGGGGACCGATTCCTCCTCGACCTTCTTCAGGCGCGCGGCAACGCCGGCTTTGCGGAAATATTTCTGGGCCAGCACGTCGGAGGCGACCTGCGACCACTCGGTCGGCACCTCGACATTGTCGAGCTTGAACACGACCGAGCCGTCGGGATTGCGAATCTCCGACGTGGTCAGGCGGAATTCGATACCCGCATAAGGTGACTGTCCCGAAGTGGTGTGGCGCCGCTCAATCCGCATGGTCTTGCCCCGTCCTTTTCTTTGACCGGTCCCGCCCCTCGTTGAGGGCGTGCCGGGTCGTCATTGCATTCGCGGCGCCTTCGGCCGTTCGGCCTTGGAGCACCGCAGTTCAGCCGGTGGATCCGGCCCTGTTTTTTCCCGGCGCGAGCTCGATGCGTCGCATCGATCATCCCGCCGGCATGTCCACGCCCATCCGCCCCCAAGGGGATGTGCGCGACATGCGTTCAACGCCCCACAACGTCACTTCGTCATCGATGCCATCCGAGCCTGTTGCCGGCCCGTTCTGGCGCCCCGAAGAGCCTCTCATTCCGAGGGCAGACAAGCCCTCATCCGCAGCCTTTGGCCGGCTGGCGGAGCTAAAATTTGCGAGACCCTTTGGGGGAGTGCCGGCGGGACGCAAACTCACTCGCGCCGAACGGACCGAAAGCTAGGACTCTCCGTTGCGCCCGTCAAGAACTAGTGCGAGTTCCTGAATCAAATACTAAATATGGTGGATTGCGGGGGATAACAGGGGTCTTCGCCGCGCCTGTCGTGGACCCAAGTATCAGTGAGTCCTCAGGGATTCCCAACTGAAAAAATTTGCATGCCGTGATGACGCGGGGCCTTCATCCCGCTGTTCACAGGGCAGGTATATTTTTGAGCAATGGGATTGCGTCAGCAGGACTCACGTAGCCCTACGGACGGTGAGGGCAGGCATGCCCGCCAAAGCGGTGGTGGGACGCGCGAATCCGGGCCAAGCTGGCCGCCAGATTTGCCGGACTAGCCGACATGCTTGATTCGACGACGCCGGGCGTGCGGCCGCGCATCGCCCCGGCCGGCCTGATGTTCCTTGCGATCACCTCGATCGGCTGGGGCTTCAACTGGCCGGTGACGAAATTCCTACTTGCCGAGCTGCCGCCTCTGACACTGCGCGGGGTCACCGGCGTGCTCGGCGCGCTGCTGCTGGCGCTGCTTGCGGTGATCCGGCGGCAAAGCCTGTACGTGGAGGGCGCGATCTGGCCGCGCCTGCTCACCGCGGCCGCGCTCAACGTCACCGGCTGGATGGTGCTGATGGGCCTTGCGCTGCTCTGGCTGCCGGCGAGCGAGGCGGCGCTGATCGCCTATACGATGCCGGTCTGGGCCTCGATCATCGCCTGGCCGGTCCTCGGGGAGCGGCCGACGGTCTTGCGTACGCTCGCCCTGGTGCTGGCGTTCGCGGGGCTTGCCTCGATCATGGGCGGCAACGGAATCGCCGCCAGCGCTTCGAAGCTGCCGGGCATCATCATGGTGCTGGTCGGCGCGTTCGGCTTTGCCCTCGGCACCGTGCTCTCGAAGAAGTACCCGATTCACCTGCCGCCGCTCGCGGCGGCAGCCTGGCAGATCGGGATCGGCTGCCTGCCGATCTCGATCGTCGGCCTCCTGATCGAGACGACGCATTTGTCGCATGTGACGCCGCTCGGCTGGTGGCTGCTGGTCTATTCGGTCGTCGGGCAGTTCTGCATCGCCTATGTCAGCTGGTTCGCAGCACTGGCGCGCCTGCCGGCCTCGGTCGCCGCGATCGGCACCATGGCGGTGCCGGTGATCGGCGTCGTGGCCTCGGCGGTCGCGCTTGGCGAGCCGCTCGGGGCAGGGCAGATCGCGGGGCTGGTGTTTACGCTGGCCGCGGTGGTGCTGGCGACACGGGGGTAGCCGTCCGGAGGTCGGGGTATCAGTGGTCCTGAGGTTCTTTCTCTCGCCGGCGTTGTGCCGGGCCCGGCGGTTTCAACGGCAGGTCAGCAGGTGCGACGGCAAAGACCTCGAGAGCCTGGTCGTAGCCTTTGATGGTCCGCTGTCCGAGCGATGCCATCGGGACGCTATCCCTTACCCTTTCAGCGATCGTGGGATCAGCCAGGATCTGCGCGTCCTTTGCGAGATTACAGAGCCGCGACGCCAAATTCACCACGGCTCCCATCGCCGTGTAATCCAGCCGGCCGTTGTAACCGACCGTTCCTACCGTTGCCGGTCCCATGGCAACGCCCACACCAAAGCCGATCGCGTGGCCGGCGTCACACCATTTGCCGGCAAGGGACTGAACCGTCATTTGCAGGTCGATCGCGAGGCGGACCGCTTGAGTTGCCGGCTGTTCGCATGCGATCGGGGCATTGACCAGCAGCATGACTCCGTCGCCATCAAAGCCGATGAGCGTTGCCTCGTGACGAGTCGTCACGGCGCCGACGGCCTCGTAGTACTCTCGCATGACGGCCATGATGACATCGGGTTCATTGCGAGTGGAGAACGCCGTGAAGCCGCGCAAGTCGCCAAAAATGACAGCCACTTCACGGCGCTGCCCTTCGAGCAGTTCGTGAGAATGTTCGACCAATTCGGCGACCTGTGATGGCAGGAACTGCTTCAGCCGTTCGATCCGCGCAGATTTCTGCTGCGAGATCGCCAGTTCAGAAGCCATTTCATTGAAACGCAACGCCAGCTGCTGCAACTCGTCACCGCTGAAGATTTTGATGCGATGCTCGAATTGTCCGGTTCTAATCCGCTCCACGCCCTCTTCCAGTTGCTTGATCGGACCGGACATTCTGTGCGCGCGCCAATAGGCGAGCGCCAGTGCGACAAGAACACCAAAGGCAATGAGAATTGACGAGCGCCACAAGGCCGCCCGAATTGATGCAAAGGCTTCCGCGGTTGGCTGCATCGCGATCACCGTCCATCCCACATCGGCGGCCTGAACGGATAGCGCCACCACCGGGTTGCCTCGCTCCCCGGTTATCACCGCCGCTCCGCTCGCCGCGCCAACGAGATGCTTGATCCGGCCAAAACTGCCGGAGCTGGCGCGGCCGCGCAGAACCCGGCTGATATCGGGATGTGCGATCAGATGACCGGAATCATCGACGACAATGGCGTAGCCGGTCTCGCCGATTCTAATGGCTGCGATGACATCCCAGATCAGCTTCAGATTGACCTCGGCGATCGCAACCCCTGCGGCCGGCAGGCTCCCGGCAACCGCGATCCTCATATAGGGCTCTGAATCTTGCTGGTACTGAACCGGTCCGTACCAGACTTTGTTGCCGCGTGCGCCCAGAACAGCGGGATCCGCGGACATATCGATGCCGCGCCCGGTCCTGTTCAGAAGCAGCCTGGAAACAAAGACCCGTTCGGTGCCGGTCTCATCCAGAAGCGAAACCGAAGCGATTGCAGGCACCTGCTGGAGGAGACGCAAGGCATCGATCTTATGTTGCGCATCGTCTCCGGCAGACCAGGGAAGCTGCACCATCCAACCCAGCTGATCTCGCATGCCATCGGTGAACGCCTCGATCCTGTCGGACGCCGCGCGAGCATCGGCCTGCAGCACCGCGCTGATCTGGCGACGCTGGTCTCGGTAACCGAAAGAAGCCTCGACGGCCGCGCCGAGTATCAGAGGCACGACCGCAGCGACAAACAACGTCGCGAAGTACTTGCAGAACAGCGAGCGACGCGGAGGCATCGTACACGAAGAGGGCTGCGCAGCACCGTCCTTCATAGCTACTCTCAGGAGATCACCTTGCTGGCGCGAAACAGGATCGACGACACATCCAGCTTGATACCCAGAAGCCTGGCTGTCTTCATATTGATTGCCAGTTCAAACTTCTCGGGACGCATCACCGGAAGATCTGACGGATATTCACCGCGCAGGATGCGATCGGCATAAGTGGCAAGCCGAAAATAGGTCGTGCGCTGGTTTGCGCCGTAACTCAAGAGACCTCCAGCGTCACAATATTCAGACCAGCCAAACATCGAAGGCAGCCGGTGCGCGATTGCAAGCTCCGCAATCTTCGCACGATGCACCAGCGTCACAGCATCGGGAAACACGAGGAGAGCATCCGCGTCCACCTTGCCGGCAGCCATCAACCCATTCTCGATTTCGCGCGCGCCGCAGAACGGAACGTAGGCTGCCTCTATCCCAAGGTTTCGGCACGACTCCAACGTCGCACGCCATTCCAGCGGCTCTCCCGGATGATCCGTATTCGAGAAGACCGCCAGCTTTCGCAGCTTTGGATAAATGTCCTTGAGCAGCTCAACGCGCTTTCCTGCCAGCTCGAGCGACAGGAATGTGCTGCCGGTGAAATTGGTGCCGGGGTGAGCAAGGCTCTTCACCACACCCAAAGCGACGGGGTCGCCGCTCAATGCAAACAGCACTGGGATGTCGGTGATTGCAGTCATGCCGCGTGTCGCCGGACCGCTCGAGACCACAAGGTCGACATCCCCTCGCTGCAACTCGGAGACGATCTTGCGCAGTGCCTGCGGATTTCCAGGGGCATAATGCGTCTCGAAGGTTACGGTCTTGCCTTCGACATATCCCAGGGCGCGCATTCCATCGCGAAAGCCGTCCAGGAAGGGATCCGGTTCGGACTCAGTCGAGACCCAGAAGATTCGATGCAGCTTGGCTCCGCCCTGCGCCCGTGCGATCGCAGGCCAGGCCAACCCCCCACCAATCAAAAAGATGAACTCTCGTCTTTTCATGCGAGCACCTATCGAAGCTGGGCCTTGCAGTTCCGGCCGCAGACCAAGATCCTAGCTGTGCGTCTGATGACTGCTGCGCTCCGCAAGCGGACTGTCGCGCCACCGGCTCCGACATTTGTCCTCGTGAGCATGCTCAGAGACTGGGCTGGCGAGACGATTTGTCCTTGAGATGCGCTTGATTTTTACTTGAGACCGGCCCGGTTAAGACCAAAACGGCCTTGCGCGTTGCATCGCGCGGTGTCTGAACACCTCCAGCGCGGATCCGGGCTAGCTATGGCGCCTCAAAAGGACAGTTGGAACTCACATCCTGAGCCAGTGCCCACGACCTCATAGATTGGGTGACTTCAGCGCCTTCGGCAACTCACGGGCTAGCGCGTGTACTCATACGGGCTAGGGGCTCATAAAGGCAATGTTCGCTCCTGAGGGACGAGCGGAGATATTCTGATCTGCCAGAGCATCACTGCTTGTGACCCAGAGCCGTCATGAGACCGATGCGCTCAATACCGCCTGACGGATCCTCATCATTGCGAGATGAACCAATCTGTACCCTGGGGTTTGGACCCGCAACGGAACATATGGCGCTAAATCGTCGGGCGCGCTGGCGATTGCCCAAGTGCCAGAAGCGCTGCGGCCAGCGCCGCCGCGGCCTTTTCGGGCCGGGCTTTCTCATAGATTGCGAACTCAAGGTCAGGAAGGCGCGGCAGCCCCTCTTGCGATCCCAGAATGCGCAAACCTGCAATGACCGCGCTCGCGGGAAGCGGCGTGATGGCGAGACCAGCGAGCGCCGCCGCGCGCACACCTGTCAGGCTGGGGCTGGTATAGATGATCTCCCACGTCAGTTCGCTGTCATTTAGCGCGGCGAGCGCTGCCTCACGCGATACTGACCGCTCGCGATAGAGCGCCAGCGGCAGCACCGCGCCCGGAACCAGATCAAACGCGTCGGCGGCGGCCCAGACCATGGGTTCGCGCCAGACCAGGCGCCCACGCGACGTACCGAGCGGACGCTTAGCGAATACGACGTCGAGTCGTCCCTTGTTCAACTGCTCGATCAATTCCGCACTAACGCCGATCTGCACCTCGAGCTTCACGCTCGCGTGCAACATGGCGAAGCGTCCCAGCGCCGATGGCAGCGAGCCGCCGGCGACTTCCTCGACCACTCCAAGACGCACGGCTCCTGACAGGCGCGGCGCTGACAGGCGATGGCGGGCCGCCTCCTCGAGTTGCAACAGACGACGGGCGTCACCCAGCAGCATCTCTCCATCGTCGGTCAGCGCGACGCTGCGGGTCGTGCGCCGGAACAGCGGACGTTTGGTTTCAAGCTCCAATCGCTTGACCTGCTGGCTGATGGTCGACTGCGTCAGATTGAGCCGTTCGGCGGCGCGGTGGAAGCCGCCGCAATCCGCGACGGCAACAAAGGAACGCAAAAGCTCGAATTCCAGCATGCCGATTGATCCAAATTCATGATCAATCATATTACAAAATATCGTTTCTATAATCAATACTGGTCACCTAACTTCTGCATCGAAGACAGCGTCGAGCGAAGGAGGTTCATCATGCACGCCACATCACGACGGGGCGCGGATCGCTCCGCGAGGCTAGCTCGGGCCGCCACGATCTGCTCTGAAAAGCTCTGCCCTGCCGAGCGCGCGACCGAGTTGCTCGAAGCGATCATCGAGCCGGGCGACCGCGTTGCCATCGAGGGCGACAATCAGAAGCAGGCCGATTTTCTTGCCGCCGCCCTGACGAGCGTGGATCCGGCGCAGATTCACGATCTGCACATGGTGCAGTCGGTGCTGGCGCTGCCCGATCATCTCGCCGTGTTCGAGCGCGGTGTCGCCAATCGGCTCGATTTTGCCTTCGCAGGTCCGCAGAGCCGCAAGCTCGCCGAACTGGTCGGCAGCGGCACGGTGAAGATCGGCGCAATCCATACCTATCTCGAGCTCTATGCTCGGATGTTGGTGGACCTGACGCCGCACGTGGCGCTGATCGTCGCCGACAAGGCCGACCGCAACGGCAATCTCTACACCGGTCCCAACACCGAAGACACGCCGACCATCGCCGAATCCGCGGCCTTTCGCGGCGGCATTGTCGTGGCGCAAGTCAACGAGATCGTTGACCGGTTGCCGCGAGTAGACGTCCCCGGCGACTGGGTCGATTTCGTCATACCGAGCCCAAAGCCTTACGCGATCGAGCCTCTGTTCACGCGCGACCCCGCCAAGGTAAGGGACGAGAACGTGCTGATGGCGATGATGGCGATTGCTGCGGTCTATGAGCCATTTGAGGTCCGGCGGCTCAACCACGGCATCGGTTACGCCACCGCGGCGATCGAGCTGATCCTCCCGACATTTGCCGCCCGGCGTGGCCTGAAGGGCAAGATCGCGAGCCAATTCGTGCTCAACCCGCACCCGACCCTGATCCCGGCGATCGAAGCCGGCTTCGTCGACGGCGTCTATTGCTTCGGCTCCGAGCTCGGTATGGAGCGCTACGTCGCAAAGCACGCCGATATATTCCCGATCGGCGCCGACGGCAGCCTGCGGTCGAACCGGGCACTGGCGCAGGTCGCCGGACAATATGCCTGCGACATGTTTGTTGGCGCCACGCTGCAAATCGACGCGCGAGGCAACAGTTCGACGGCCACAAAAGACCGGATCGCAGGCTTCGGCGGTGCGCCGAACATGGGCGCGGATGCACGCGGTCGTCGCCACGACAGCCCCACCTGGCTTCGCGCCGGTCAGGAAGCAGGCGATCCCTTACGCGGGCGCAAGCTTGTGGTGCAGATGGTGCAGACCCATCAGCCAAACGGCACGCCCAGTTTTGTCGAGCGTCTGGACGCGTTCGATCTGGCCGCCTCCGCCGGCTTCGCATTGCCGCCGGTGATGATCTATGGCGACGACGTGAGCCATGTCATCACCGAGAAGGCGGTGGCGAACCTGTTGCGCTGCCGATCACCGCAAGATCGCGAGGCGGCATTGCGCGCGATCGCCGGCGACACCGAATTTGGCAAGCGCCAATCGCCTGACACAACCGAGAGCCTCCGCCGTCGCGGCATCGTGATGTTTCCGGCAGACCTTGGCATCGACGTCGGCACGGCGACGCGCGATCTGCTCGCCGCCAAGACGATCGATGACCTCGTGGCCGCCTCGAGCGGACTCTACGCGCCACCGGCCAAGTTCCGCCGCGCCGTCACCGCCCAAGCTTGAGGAGGAATAGTCATGTCCGCAATCCGCCAAACTTTCAACGATCCATCCAGCACGACAATGCCGCTCCTCGATCGCGCGAAGCAGCTCGCAGCATCGCTGCTCTCCGAGCGCAGCCAGGCGTCAGGAGCGCTGGTCGCGCGGCAATTGCGCGAGATGCTTGGTGCACTCGACGACAACGATCGCCGCTGCTTTCAGCGCTATCTCGCCACGGAATTCCATCCTCACGGTCCGGCTTTGCGCGCGGCGGCGCAGCGCTACCTCGCCGAAGGCACCGCAGAAGCCGCGGCCGCACTCGCGCGTGCTGCCGAGCCGCCGCGCCAGGAACTGCTGCGGCGAATCAACATGGCACCCGGCGGGATCAGCGCGCTGATCGCGATTCGCAGCGAAATTGCTTCATACATGCGCACTGACCCCGAACTGAAGTTGCTCGACGCGGATCTCAAGCATTTGTTCGCCTCATGGTTCAACCGCGGCTTCATCGAGTTGCGGCGCATCGACTGGCAGACACCGGCCGCGGTGCTGGAAAAGCTGATCGCCTACGAAGCCGTGCACGAAATCAAGGGCTGGGACGACCTGCGCCGGCGCCTTGCACCCGATCGGCGCTGCTTTGGCTTCTTTCATCCCGCACTTCCAGGCGAGCCACTGATTTTCGTCGAGGTTGCTTTGGTGGAAGGACTGGCCACGGCCGTGCAGCCGTTGTTGTCGCAGGACGACGGTGAAGCCATCGCGCAGCAACGCGCCGCGCGCGCCGACACCGCGATCTTCTACTCGATCTCCAATTGTCAGGACGGCCTGCGCGGCGTGGCGTTCGGCAATTTCCTGATCAAGCAGGTCGTTGAAGAGCTGCAGTCGGAGTTTCCGCAGCTGAAGCGTTTTTCCACCCTATCTCCGGTACCGGGATTTCGGCAATGGCTCGCTAATCGGCTTGCAAATGCAAGTGATCCCGATGCGGCGCTGTTATCGCAACTGGAGAGCGATAGCTGGTGGAATGACCCGGCGCAGAGCGAGAAGCTGCGCGTGCCCTTGCTGCGGCTCTGCGCTAGCTATCTGACACGGAAGCCCTCGATACGCATCGACCCCGTGGCGCGTTTTCACCTCGGCAACGGCGCACGGCTCGAGCGCATCAATTGGCTCGGCAATACCGCTCTGCGTGCGATTCAAGAATCCTTCGGGATCATGGTCAACTATCTTTATGACCACAACAGCATTGAGACCAATCACGAAGCATTTGTACGCGACGGCACTATCGTCCGTTCGCCTGATGTCGATGCTCTACTGCACATCACCGACTGAGCCGCGATCAAGTTCGTTGCGCTAGCTCGGCGCCATCCCGCCGCCGTTCAGCGCCTTGCGGATCATCTCGGCGAGCTGGTTGCGCCGATAGGGCTTGGTCAGCAGCAGCACGCCGTCGTCGAGCTTGCCGTGATGGACGATGGCGTTGTCGGTGTAGCCGGAGGTGTAGAGCACCTTCACGCCCGGCCGGCGCCTCGCCACCTCGTCGGCGAGCTCGCGGCCGCTCATGCCGCCGGGGATGACGACGTCGGTGAACAGCAGGTCGAAGCTCTGGCCGGCCTCGATCAGGTCCAGCGCCGCCTTGCCGTCGGGGGAGGCGACCGTCTTGTAGCCGAGGCTCTGCAGCTGCGCGGTGACGAAGTTGCGGACCAGCGGATCGTCCTCGACCACGAAAATGGTCTCGGCGCCGCCTTGGGCCGTCGGCGTGACGCCGGTTGCGATGTCCGCGGCGCCTTCGCCCGGCGGCAGATAGAGCTTGATCGTGGTGCCGTGGCCTTCCTCGCTGTAGATCTTGATGTGGCCGCCGGATTGCTTGACGAAGCCGTAGACCATGGAGAGGCCGAGGCCGGATCCCTTGCCGACCTCCTTGGTGGTGAAGAAGGGCTCGAACGCCTTCTGCTGCACGTCAGGGGGCATGCCGGTGCCGGTGTCGCTGACCGCGAGCATGATGTAGGGGCCCGCTGCCACGTCGGCATTGGCCTGCGCATAGGCTTCGTCGAGCACGACGCGGTGGGTCTCCAGCAGCAGCTTGCCGCCGCCCGGCATGGCGTCGCGGGCGTTGATCGCCATGTTGAGCACGGCGTTGGTGAGCCTGGACGGATCGATATGCGTCGTCATCGGCCCCTGTTCCAGGACGGTCTCGATCTGGATCTGCTCGCCGAGGGTGGGGCGCAGAAGCTTTGCGATGTCCGAGATCGCGGCGTTGATGTCGACGTTGCGCGGCTCGAGCGGCTGCCGGCGCGCGAATGCCAAGAGGTGCTGGATCAGCTCGGCGCAGCGTTCGGCGGCATCGTCGATCAGCCGGGCCGTGCGCTGCAGCTCGGGCTGGTCCTTCAGGCGCTCCACCAGCGTCTCGGTGTTGCCGGAGATGACCGTGAGCATGTTGTTGAAGTCATGCGCGACGCCGCCGGTCAGCTTGCCGATCGCATCCAGCTTCTGCGACTGGTGCAACTGCCGCTCGGTCTCGCGCGAGGTCGTCGCATCGTGATAGACCAGCACCGCGCCGGAAATGTTGCCTTGCCCGTCCCGCATCGGCCGGCCGCTGACCATGAGATGGCGCGGCGGGTTGCCGCTGTGCGGGCGGACGATCATCTCCAGCTCTTCGAACTGCTCGCCGCGCAGCACGCGCGTCGATGGCAGCTCGTCGGCCGGAAGCGGCGTGACGCCGTCGCCGTGAAACACGTCGGACAGCGCGCGCAGATTGCCGACGTTCATGCCGGTGCGATGCAGCAGCATGCGCTCGGCGGCCGGATTGGACAGCAGCACGGTGCCCTCGGCGTCGATGACCAGCACCGCCTCCGCCATGCTGCGAAACGTGCTCTGGAGCACGTTGACCGACAGGCGCAATTCGTCATGCGCGGCGACGAGGTGCTCGGTGCGTTCGGCCACCGCCGCCTCGAGCGCCGCCTTGGCGGCTTGGGTCTGCTCGAGCGAGCTCTGGAGCTCACCCGTCGTGCGGCGGCTTTCGCGCATCACCAATGCGACCAGGAGCAGGATCAGCACGGCGCCGGCGACGTCGATGCCGAGCAGCACGATGCCGGTGCGGCGCGAATCCTGGGAGCGGGCGGCGAGCAGGCGTTCTTCCTCCGCGCTCAGGCGGTCGAGATTGCGCATCACCGTGTCCATGAGGCCGCGGCCCTCGGCCTTGCTGTTGAGCGCGGCAATGCCGGCCTGGTCGTTGGCGGCCCGCAGGCGCATCGCGGTGGCGGCGATCTCGATCCGGCGCAGCGCCAGCGGCTCGGTGCCCTCAAGCAGGGCGACCTGATCGGGGGTGTCGCGCACGTCGCGCTTGAGCTCGGCGAGGGCCGGCGCGAGCTTGGCGTGCACCGCCTGGAACTCGTCGCTGAAGCCCTGGCTGCGATAGAGCTCGTAGCCGCGCGCGGCGCTCTCGGCCCGGCGCAGCAGCACGCGCAGATCGGAGATCTTCTTTTGCACCTGGACGGTGTGGTTCACCGACGCCGCGTCGGACCGCGACTTGACGTCGAGGGCGATCGAGGCCGCGGTGATGATCAGGAGGATGGCAAGTCCAACACCGAGAATGACGCGCTGCGTTGGAATCAAGGGGCTTCTTTCTGGTCCTTCGGCGGCGCGCTCTCGCCCGCGCCGGCAAGGCATTCCCGGATCGTGGTCAGCAGCGCTTCCGGCGTGAACGGCTTGCGCAGGCAGCGCGTTGCGCCGAGCTCAAGCGCCATGCGGAGAAAATCGGGAGAGGGCGAGGCGGACGAGGCGAAGGCATAGCCTGACATCGCGATCAGCGGCGTGGCAGGGGCGCGCTCGTGAAAGATGCGGATGGATTCGAAGCCGCGCATATGCGGCATGAAGATGTCGACCAGCATGACGTCGAAGGCTTGCGATTCCAGCGCAGCCAGTCCTGTTTCGCCGCCGTCGGTCAGCGTGACGTCGAAGCCCTGACGTTGGAGGAGGACCTCGATGGTCGCGCCGACCATCGGATCGTCATCAACCACGAGAATACGCGGCATGACACTTCCCAGAAGATCGAAGTCCCCACTGTGGTTTGTGATATCCGCGAATCGTGGGTCCGGTCAATTTGCGATTGGATCGCGCAGGATATGCACGGTTTGGTGCATAAAGGTCCATTTGCATCGATTTGTATTTATCCGCGAGGGTGATGGAGCCGAAAGGAGCGAGGAAGGCGCCGATTGCAAAAAAGGCGCCGCATCGCTGCGGCGCCTTTCGCCTCTAGTCTTCGCGATCTGCTTACGGGCAAGGATGCCGCCGGCCGTCGTAGCCGAGATAGGTGCCCGAGGCCGGGTCGTAAGATTTGAAGCGCCGCGCGCAATAAGCGGCGTCGCCGCCGCCATCCTGCACTACGGCAACCGACGGCTCGTCATAGTAGCCGTAGTAGTAGGGATCATCGTAATAGCCGTAGCCGCTGCCGTAATAGGCGTAGGAGCCGAGGCCGCCGATCGCGGCGCCAGCCGCAAAGCCCGGCCAGAAGCCGCCGTGGCGATGATGATGGTGGTGGCGACCGTGCCAGTGACGACCGCTCCAGTTGCCGCTGCCGCCCTGCCAATTGCCGCTGCCGCCCTGCCAGTTGCCCGCAACTGCAGCGCTACGGGTCCCACTGAAGCTCGGCGAGATAGCGGCACGGTCTGCCGCGCCCCCGACGAAACTGCCACCGCCCGGACGGACCGCGCCACCGCCTGCGAAATTGCCACCGCTCGGGCGCATCGCGGCTCCGCCCCCGAAACCGCCGCCACCGCCCTGGAACGCGGCGCCGCCGCCGCCCATGCGGGCGCCGCCACCGAAGCCGCCGCCTCCGCCACCGACCGCGGCACCTCCGCCACCGATCGCCGCACCACCGCCCGCTCCGACCGCGGCGGCACGACTCTGCTGCGCAAAGCTCGGGCTCGCCAAGGGAAGAACCAACGCCACCGTCGCAGCGGCACTCAACAATTTCAGACTGTTCATGGTAAACTCCTTTCCCGGAAAGCAACCCTGAGAAAGCGCGGGGGTTCCTGGGATCACGCCGGTTTGCGCGCGCATGGAGCCTCAGGTCCCGCCGCTGTACCGGGCATGAATGAATCGCGTCGGCTTTGCGGCAGGGGCGTGCGCGGCAGGCGGATTTGCGGGGGCGCCGACGCGCCTGCCGAACTGGACATTTCGGCCCCCGGATGGCATCAGGACCCCACGAAGCAGGGCCCTTGCCGCATGAAACAATTCTTCCTCAAGTTCTTCACCTGGTGGAATGGCCAGACCTTTGGCACCCAGCTCTGGACCAAGCGGTATGGCGAGCTGGTCGGGGAGGACGAGCAGGGCAACCGTTACTACCGCACGCGGGGCGGGGCGATCGATCCGGCGCTCGGCTTCGAGCGGCGCTGGGTGATCTATAACGGCTACGCGGAAGCGAGCCGGATTCCACCGTCCTGGCATGGCTGGATTCACCACGTCGTCGACAAGCCGCCGACCGAAATCGATTATCAGCCGCGCGAGTGGGAGAAGCCGCACCAGCCGAACCTCACCGGCACAGCGAAGGCCTATCGGCCCTCCGGCTCGACGCTCGCCAGCGGCAGGCGTCCCAAGGCGACCGGCGACTATCAGCCCTGGACGCCCGGCTAAGCCCCTTTCGGCCGACCCACGAATCACCATCGTCCAAAGCGGATGCACATGCATCCGCGCCGCGCCGCTGTGGACAACGGGAACAGCGGGGATGCCGCCTGCGCAGGTGTTGCCGCGAGGCGGGCGATGCGGCTCAATGATCCCATCTTACGGAGATGGGAGACCATCGCGTTCGGTTCGGGCAACAGTTCGCGACTGTCCCGAGATGCAGCGGCCGCCGAGGAAGGACTCGATCGGGAGATAGGCCCCCGGTCTGGAAGCTCCGACATCGCCCGATGTGAATGTGCAGCCACCGTGAGACAGGAAAGGCCGCTTGGGAAACCGAGCGGCCTTTTTCTGTCGTTGTTCGCCTCGCGTGTCCCGGACGCGCTGCAGCGTGAAACGCTGCGCTGCGTCCGGGGTACAAGAGCAAACCCGATCCTTTACGCCACCCGCTCGGCCGCGCGCTGCACCGCCTCGAGCCGCCGTGCATGGTTCTGCGCGCCGCGCTCCCTCAGCAGCGCCAGCACTTCGGCTGGCGCGGTGTCGGGCGATCCGGCATTGAACGGCGGGGCTGGATTATATTCCATCTGGAGCTGGATCGCTTCGGCGGTGGTGCGATTGACCATGATCGAGACCAGCGTCAGCGCGAAATCGATCCCGGCGGTGACGCCGCCGCCGGTGATGCGGTTGCGATCGACGCAGACGCGTGTCTTGGTCGGCGTCGCGCCGAACTGTGCGAGCATCTCCATTGCGCTCCAATGGGTGGCGGCGCGGTAGCCCTTCAGAAGGCCGGCGGCGCCGAGGGCCAGCGATCCCGTGCAGACCGAGGTGACGTACTTGGCGCCTGCCGCTTGCCTGCGCAGGAATGCGAGCACGTCCTCGTCGTTGAGAAGGTCGTTCGTGCCCTGGCCGCCCGGCGCGCAGATGACATCGAGCTGGGGGCAATCCGCAAAGGTCGTGGTCGGCGTCAGCGTCAGCACGGAATCGCTCGGTACCGGCTCGATCCGCTTCCAGATCAGGTGCAGCTTTGCGTCCGGGACCATGGCGAACACCTGCAAGGGGCCGGTGAAGTCGAGCTGGGTGACGCGCGGAAATACCAGGATTCCGATCTGGAGCGGTGACGACATGGGAGCCTCCGATAATGCGCTTGACGCCGGCAGAATGGCATGGTGCCCTTCTGTCTGAAATGGCATAATTCCCTCGCTTTCGGACATACCAACTCTACATACCAGGCTTGGCCCATGATCGGCATCCTGATCTTCCCGGACTTCCAGCTGCTCGATGCGGCAGGTCCGATCTCGGCGTTCGAGATCGCAGCGCGCTGCCTCGGCAAGGCGCCAGCCATCCGCGTGCTGGCCGCCAAGCCGGGGCTGGTGCGCAGCTCGTCGGGCGTCGAGATGATGGCGCGCGACTTCAAGACCGCGAACGCGATCACGACGCTCGTCGTCGCCGGCGGCATGGGCGTCGCGGAGGCCGCGCGCTGCGAGGTCACGCGGGCCTTCGTGCAGCGGCTGGCACGGCGCGGCGTGCGGGTCGCGAGCGTCTGCTCGGGCGCCTTCGTGCTCGCCGCGGCGGGGCTTCTCGACGGCCGCCGCGCCACCACACATTGGGGACGGACGCGCGATTTCATCGCGCGGTTTCCCAAGGTGAAGTTCGAGCCGGACCAGATTTTCACCCGCGACGGTAATGTGTGGACCTCCGCAGGTATCACCGCAGGGATCGACCTCGCGCTGGCTATGGTCACCGAGGACCACGGCGAGGAGATCGCGCAGGCAACTGCGCGGCAGCTCGTTCTGTACCATCGCCGCAGCGGCGGCCAGTCGCAGTTCTCGTCGCTGCTGGAATTGAAGGCGCCAAACGGACGCTTCGGCACGCTCTTGTCCTGGGCACGCGAAAATCTCGACGCGCCGCTGACGGTGGAGGATCTCGCCGATCGCGCCGGCATGAGCGCGCGGCATTTTGCCCGCGCCTTTGCCGCCGAGACCGGCACGACACCGTCCAAGGCGATCGAGCGGCTCAGGCTCGAAGTCGCGCGCGAGCGCGTGCAGTCCTCGCGCGAGGCGATCGAGCGCGTGGCGGAGGTGACCGGCTTCCGCGACCCCGAGCGCATGCGGCGTGCCTTCATCCGCGCCTATGGCCAGCCGCCGCAGGCGCTGCGGCGCGCGGCGCGGGCGGGGTAGGACGTTTCTCTTGACCTTGGCGAGCCCTGCGGAACGGCGAAGTCGGGCGTTGCTCAGAAGCGGACTTCGGCGATGCTCACTTGTCCGGCTTCTCGCTCACGATGGCGCCGGTTTTGGGATCGGCACGGAATTCCATCTTCTGGCCGTTCTTGATGCCTTCGCCCTCCCACCGGCCATCGTCGGCTTCAAGCTTGGTGACCTCGGAATAGCCCGCCTCCAGGATCTTGGCTATCACTTGTTGCATCGGCATCCAGTCGGGGCCGGGTCGATCGGCTCTCGCGGCCGAGCCCAGCGCGAGCGAGCCGAGAACCAAAATCACGGCAAACCTCATCGCGACCTCCTTTGGGTAACAGACCTTGAACGGCCACCTTAGATTGTTGTTCCTTCACGGCGCTCCTGTGACACAAACGAGTGAACTTCGGCCTTTTTTGCCTCGCTGGACCCATTCGTGCGTGCCGTCAGGCGCCTTGCGATCGGCATCAGCATGTACGGCGCAAAGTGAATCGGAAACTGCGTCAGCGCGAAATAGAGCCAGGTCGTCGCCGGCAGCGCGCCGGCGGTGGCCGCCAGCATCAGGCCCAGATTGCGCTGTGACACCATCAGGCCGAGTGCGAACGCGCGCTCGGTGCCGGCACGTCGGAAGATCAGCGTGGTTGCGGCGAGGAGGGTGAAGTAGACCGCAAAAGCGAGCAGCGCGACGGCGATCGTGAACAGCGGATCGGCGAGAAACTCGGTTGCGACGTCGCCCATCACTGCGGAGGCGAACACCAAGAGTATGATGATGTTGAGGCCGTCGATCGGCCGCTTGTGGCGCTGGATTGCATCACTGCCCACCAGACGGCGGATGATCGTGGCGGTCACCAGTGATGCGGCGAGGATGCCGAGCAGCTTCAAGCCGAGCGTCATCGGAGAGATGCTGAGCATGCCGCCGAGAAACAGGCTCGCGTACAGCGAGGCGGTGAATGGCACGAGCGCGGTCGAGGTCACCAGCGTGACCAGCACCAGCGCGGCATCGAGGCCCATCAGCGCGGCAAGCGCTGGCGCCGCCATCATCGGCGAGGCCATGCCCTGGAGCATCAGCGCGAGAGCAAGGCCTGGAGAGCTCGTGGAGAGCCCCGTCGCGTGGGCAGCGAGGGCGAAGATTAGCGGCACGCCGATCGTGGTCCAGGCGGTGGCGGCCGCGACCAGCGCCGGCCGGCGCAGATGTCCGTACAGCGCGCCGAGATCGACGCGCATGAAGGAGATGCAGAGCAGAAGGAAGATCGCCTCGGTGACGTAGGGGCGCAGCAGCGCGCCGAGCGGCGGCACCGCGACCGCGATGAAGGCAATCGCCGCCACCGCGCGCGTGCCCTGGCCACCAAGCCAGCCGAGGGCACGCAGGGGAAGGGCGAGGACGGCTCGGAGGAGGGAGGGCATTTCTGTCGGTATTATCGGCTGCGTAGCGCTTTGGAGGGCATGCTCGCCTTCGGCCATGGGGGTGCCCCGGCGAGGGGCTCAGGACTATCCCATCCGGGAGCCGGCCTGGCCAGACCGGGCCGGGAAGGGCAGGGATGCCGCCCTTCCCCCGCCGTATTCGGCGTGTTAACCGGAAGGCCTGCGAGCGGCGGTATCCCCTGTAGAATGTCCAACGAGCCCGATTCGCTGTTGAAGCCGCGCGAAATGTTCAAAACCTTTTCCCTGACCGGTCTTGCGGCGCTTTTGGCCGCCACCGCACTGACGGCTGCGACGCCGGCAAGTGCGCAGATCGGCACGATCTTCTCCGATCCGCCGCCGCTGCGGCCGCCCGGCAGCATTCCGCGCGGCCAGCCCCAGCCGCAGCAGATGCCCGAGGACGACGAAGAGGTGCCGGAGCTGCCGCCGCAGGGCCGGGTGCTGCCGTCGCGCCCGATGCCGCCGCCTCCGGGCCGGCAGGGCAACGTGATGCCCGGGCCGGTCGAGACCCAGCCCCTAGCACCGCCGCCGGGCTCGACCCTCGCGCCGCCGAACCAGCCGCCCTCGGCCGCGATCACTCCGCCGGGTCCGCAAGGCGCTCCCGGAGCGCCCGGTCAGCGGCAGCCCCAGCAGAAGGGCGGCGTGCCGCAGACGCCGGCCAGCCTCCAGCCGGGCGACGAGGTCGTGACGGAGCCGCCGGCCCAGAAGATCGTGAACAAGAAGGCGACGTTCTCCGGCCTCGACAAGATCACCGGGCGCATCATCAATTTCGACGAGGAGATCGGCGAGACCGTCCAGTTCGGTGCGCTCCGCGTCAAGACCAACGCCTGCTACACGCGTCCGGCGACTGAAGCGGCCAACACCGACGCCTTCGTCGAGGTCGACGAGATCACCTTGCAGGGCGAGGTGAAGCGGATCTTCTCGGGCTGGATGTACGCGGCGAGCCCCGGCCTGCACGGCGTCGAGCATCCGATCTACGACATCTGGCTGACCGACTGCAAAGAGCCGCAGCAGACTGTGGCGACGGCGGCACCGGATCCGGCCGCGGCCAAGCCGCCGCCACCGCCGCCCGCGCAGAAGAAGGCCGCGCCCAAGCAGGTGCAGCAGCGCCCGCCGCAGCCGCTGCCGCCGATCCAGCAGCAGCAACCGGCGCCGCCACCGCCGCCACCACCGGAGCAGCGCCCAGGCCTGTTCGGCATTCCCGGATTTGGCCGCTAACCGAGCTGTTCGTTATTGCCGCGCAGCGATGATCTCGAGGGCTCGTGCGCCCGGGATCGCTTCGCCGGCGGAGAGCTTCAGGAAATCGCCGGGCTCGCCCGCCAGCGCCTTGTCGAGCAGCGCGGTATAGCGTCGCCGCGAGATCTCGACGGCGCCGAAGCTCTTCAGGTGCTCGGTGACATATTGGGTGTCGAGCAGCTCGAAGCCGCCGTGAATGAGCCGCGCGACCAGATGCACCAGCGCGACCTTCGAGGCATCGCGCACATTGTGGAACATGCTCTCGCCGAAGAAGGCCCGCCCCAGGCTGACGCCGTAGAGACCGCCGACCAGCTCGTCGCCCTGCCAGGCTTCGACGCTGTGGCAATGGCCGAGCTCGAACAGCCCGCCATAGAGGTCGCGGATACGCTTGTTGATCCAGGTGTCCTCGCGGCCCACTTGCGGCGCCGCGCAGCCGGCGATGGTCGCCTTGAATGCGGTGTTGACGGTGACGCGAAACTGATCCGAGCGCACCGTGCGCGCGAGGCGCGAGGCGACGCGGAAGCCGTCGAGCGGGATGACGCCGCGCAGCTCCGGCTCGACCCAGAACAGGGTCGGATCGTCGGCGCTTTCGGCCATCGGAAAGATGCCGCAGGCATAAGCGCGCAGCAGCACGGCCGGCGTGATTTCAGACGGGGCGGAGTCGCGCGAAGTCATGGCTTGCCATCATAGCAGGATCGCAATGCAGTTGCGATGGGTGCGGCCGGACCGCTCAGCTCGCGGCAGCGGTGCTGGTCTTGCCGACGCTTGCGGGCATGCGGCCGAACTTCAGCACGACCCGGGTTCCGGAATGCGCGGGATCGCGCTCGACCGTGGCGTCGAGCTTGGTGGCCATGGCCGCGACGATGCGCTGGCCCATGCCAGTGGAGCGCGGATCGGCCTTGGCGTTGTCGCCGACGCCGTCGTCGGTGATCGAGAGCAGGAGGTCGTCGCCTTGCGAGATCAGCTCGACATGGATCGGGCCGGCGCCGTCGGGATAGGCGTATTTCACCGCGTTCATCACCAGCTCGTTGACGATGATGCCGACGGCGACCGCACGGTCCGGATCGATCTCGATCGGCTCAGCCTTCAGCGTCAGGCGCGACATGCGGTTGCCTTCGGCCGACCGCCTGAGATCCTCGAGCAGCGAGTCCAGATACTGATTGAGGACCACGCTCTTGAGGTCCTGCGAGGTGTAGAGGCGGCGGTGCACCTGCGCCACCGCGGCGACGCGGCCCATCGCGTTGGTCAGCGCCGCCTTGACCTCGTCCTGCGCGGCGGAGCTTGCCTGCAGATGCAGCAGCGAGGCGATGATCTGGAGCGAGTTGCCGACGCGGTGATTGACCTCGCGCAGCAGGAGCTCGCGTTCGGCGGCGAGCGCCGCGTAGCGGTCGCGCGAGGCGTGGATCTCGGCCTCGGCTTCCTCGCGAGCCCGTTGCAGCTCGGCCTGGCGTAGCGCGCCTTCGGCGGCGACGTGGAGGAGCGGGATGAAGTCGCCCTGGACGTCCTTGACCAGATAGTCGGCCGCTCCCGCCTTGAGCGCCGTCACCGCGATGCTGGAATCCTGCGAGGCGGTCACGAACACGACGGGCGGCGCGTCCGGGATCGCCATGATCTGCTCGAGCGTCTCGAGCCCGTCGAGGCCTGGCATGTACTGGTCGAGCGCGACGACGTCGATGCCGCCTACGGTGCTGTTCTGGGCGGCGGCGCGGCGGATGTGCTCGAGACCTTCCTCGCCGCTCGCGGCATGGACGACCCGGAAGCCGCGCCGCGTCAGGCCGCGATCGACCAGGCGCGCCAGCGCCCCGTCGTCGTCGATGTAGAGCAGTGTCGGCGTGCGCTGGTTCATGTGGCGGCGGGCGGGACCTGGATGACCGAGAAGAACAGACCGAGCTGCCGGATGGCGTTGGCGAAATTCTCGTAGTTGACGGGCTTGGTGATGTAGACGTTGCAGCCGAGCTCGTAGCAGCGCTTGATCTCCTGGGAATCGTCGGTGGTGGTCAGCACCACCACGGGCGAGGCCTTCAGGTACTTGTTCTCCTTGATCTGCTTCAGGATGTCGATCCCGGTCATGTCGGGGAGGTTGAGGTCGAGCAGGATCAGGAGCGCGTTGCCCTTCTGCACCAGCCCGGAGCCGTCGGCGCCGAACAGGTGCCGCATGGCGTCGGTCCCGGTGGTGAAGGAGACGATCTCGTTGTTGACGCCCGAGCGGCGGATATTGCGCTCGATCAGACGGGCATGGCCCTCGTCGTCCTCGACCATGATGATGGTGACAGGCTGGGTCATCGATCTCTGTTCCGGTTGCTCACGTTCCAGGCGATCGGCAGCGTGATCGTGAAGGTGCTGCCCGTGTTGAGTTCCGATGATACCGACATGGTGCCGCCGAGGCGACGCACAAGTGCACGCACATGGGCAAGACCAATGCCCTGGCCGGGCTTGTCCTGGGTTCCCGCGCGGCGGAACAGGTCGAATATCCGCTGGTGGTCCTTGGGATCGATGCCGCGGCCGTTGTCGCTGACCTCGAAGATAGCGTAGCCGAGCTTGGTCCGCCCGCGGATTCTGATCTCGCCGGGCACGCCGGGCTTGAGATATTTGATGGCATTGTCGATCAGGTTGGAGAAAATTTGCTCGAGGGCGAGACGGTCGCTCACGAGGTCCGGCAGGGGCTCGACGTGAATCTCGGCCTGCGCCTCGGCGGCCTGGTGCGCCAGCGTCGTCACGATGGCCTCGATCAGCTCGCGCGTGTCGACCTTCACCGGCTGGAATTCGCGCCGGCCCTCGCGGGTGAGGTTGAGGATGGCCGAGATCAGCCGGTCCATCTTGGCGATCGACGATTTGATGAAGCCGAGCGCTTCGGAGAAATCCTCCTGGAGCTGCTTGTCGCCGCCCTCGAGCGCGATCTCGCCCGGCGCGGCGGGCGCGAGCGGCGCTCCTTCCGCGGGGGCGTGCGAGAGGCTGCCGATGCGGCGGAAGATGTCGCCGCCGAGCTCATCGAGCTCGCTCGTGAAGCCCATGATGTTAACGAGCGGCGAGCGCAGATCGTGGCTGACAATATAGGCAAAGCGCTGGATCTCGTCGTTGGCTTCGCGCAGATCCGCCGTGCGCTCGTCGACGACGGTCTCGAGGTTGGCGTAGGCCTCGCGCAGGCGCGCTTCGGCCGCATCGCGTTCGCGTGTCGAACGCCGCACCAGCCAGATCGAGATCAGCGCCAGCACCACAACCAGGCCGGATCCGATACCGGTCATCGAGGCGGCCAGGGTCTGGCTGCGGTCGGAGTTGGCCGTGCGGAGGCGGAACAGCCGCTCCTCCTCCCGCATCATCGTGTTGGCGACGCTGGCGATCCTCGCCGTGGCGTCCTGGGCTGCTAGCTCACGCACCAGTGCCGTGGCCTTGTCCGGCTGGCCTTGCCGAATGAAGGTCATTTCCTGCGCGAACTGGTTGAGCCGGGTTTCGATCGCCGCGCTCAGCTTCTCGACATTCTCGCGTTGCCCCGGATTGTCGACGCTCTGGCGGGTGAGCTTGTCGAGGGCCGGGATGATGGCGGCCACGGCCTTTTCATGGTCAGTCCTGAAGTTGTCTTCCCCGGTCAACAGGTAGCCACGAGCGCCGCTCTCTGCACGTCGGATCTCCAGCAGCAGGGCATTGATCTGGTTCTCCACCTCGATGGTGTGAACCACCCATTTGCTGTCCTCCCGCGCCTTGTTGACGAGGTAGACGGAACCGGCGCTGATCACGGTCAGCACCAAAAGGCCCGCCGCGAACAGCAGGATCTGCCAGAATGCGCGCCGTCGCTGGCCGTCAGCCGTCACGACGGTTCACCTGTTTACAGGCAATGGAGTCCAAAACACCCCCTTAGAACTGGCCCCAACCCTCCAGAACGCGATTGGAGGCAAGGGGTTCCATGAGAGGGCGTGATTATCGTGGCGCTGGTTCCACCTTGCCGGCCAGGTACTGCTCCAGCCAGTGGATGTGGTAGTCGCCGTTGATGATGTCGGCTTCGCGCACCAGCGCGCGGAACAACGGCAGCGTGGTCTCGATGCCCTCGACCACCATCTCGTCCAAGGCGCGGCGCAGCCGCATCAGGCATTCGGCGCGGGTCTTGCCATGCACGATCAACTTGCCAACGAGGGAGTCGTAATAGGGCGGGATCGTGTAGCCCTGGTAGACGGCGGAATCGATCCGCACCCCGAGGCCGCCGGGCGGATGATATTGCAGGATCCGGCCGGGGGAGGGGCGGAAGGTCTGCGGATTCTCGGCGTTGATGCGGCACTCGATCGCATGGCCGATGACCTGGACCTCGTCCTGCCTGGCCGGCAGGTCGCCGCCGGCGGCGATGCGGATCTGTTCCAGCACGAGGTCGATGTCGGTGATGCTCTCGGTGACGGGATGCTCCACCTGGATGCGGGTATTCATCTCGATGAAGTAGAACTCGCCGTCCTCGAACAGGAATTCGATGGTGCCGACGCCGAGATATTTCATCTCGCGCATCGCTTTCGCGCAGGTCTCGCCGATCTTGGCGCGCGCGGCGGCGGCGAGCACGGGCGAGGGGCCTTCCTCCCAGACCTTCTGGTGGCGCCGCTGCAGCGAGCAGTCGCGCTCGCCGAGATGGATCGCGCCGCCGCGGCCATCGCCGAGGATCTGGATCTCGATGTGGCGCGGCTTCTGCAGGTATTTTTCCAGATAGACCGAGGCGTCGCCAAAGGCGGATTTGGCCTCGTTGGCCGCCGTCGACAGCGCCAGTTGCAGGTCGGCCTCGCTGTGCGCGACCTTCATGCCGCGGCCGCCGCCGCCCGCCGCCGCCTTCACCAGCACGGGGAAGCCGATCTTCCTGGCGATCGCCATCGCATCGTCGTCGGGACCGACGGCGCCGTCCGAGCCGGGCACCACGGGGATGCCGAGGCGCTTGGCGGTCTTCTTGGCCTCGATCTTGTCGCCCATCAGGCGGATGTGCTCGGCCTTCGGACCGATGAAGTGCAGATTGTGCTCGGCGAGGATTTCCGCAAAGCGCGCGTTCTCGGAGAGGAAGCCGTAACCGGGATGCACCGCGTCGGCGCCCGTGATCTCGCAGGCCGCGAGCAGGGCGGGCACGTTGAGATAGCTGTCCTTGGACGCCGGCGGCCCGATGCAGACGCTCTCGTCCGACAGCCGCACATGCATGGCATCGGCGTCGGCGGTGGAGTGCACGGCGACGGTGGCGATCCCGAGCTCCTTGCAGGCCCTGAGGATGCGAAGGGCGATCTCGCCGCGGTTGGCTATGAGGATCTTGTCGAACATGTTGTCCTGCAGCGAATGGCGAGTGGCGAATGGCGAGTAGGGAAGGCTGACGCCATTCGCTATTCGCTATTCCCCATTCGCGTCACTCAATGATCACCAGCGGCTCGCCGTACTCGACCGGCTGGCCGTCCTCGACCAGGATCTGCGTCACCGTGCCGGCGCGCGGCGAGGGGATCTGGTTCATCGTCTTCATGGCTTCGATGATCAGCAGGGTCTGGCCGACTGAGACCTTGGTGCCGACGTCGATGAACGGCTTTGCGCCCGGCTCCGGCGCCCAATAGGCGGTGCCGACCATCGGCGAGGTCACGGCGCCGGGATGCTTCGACAGATCGGCCGCGGCAGGGGCCGCGGGGCTTGCTGCCACCGGCAGGGCGGCCGGAGGAGCCGTCACCTGCATCGGCATGGTCGCGGCAACGCTGATGTTGCGGGCAACGCGCAGTCGCAGACCCGCTCGCTCGATCTCGATCTCGGTGAGGCTGGTCTCATCGAGCAGAAGTGCCAGCTCGCGGACGAGCGCGGAATCCTCGCTGGAAAACTTTGCGGCTGCTTTGTCGTCTGGCTGGCGCGCCATGTTGTTTGATCCGAATGTTCTGTTGGAAGGGAGCGTCAGGCGTTGGGCTTGATGCCGAGCTTGGCGGCAAGGCCCTGGATGGCGAGGCGGTAGCCCTCGATGCCGAAACCGCAGAGCGAGGCGAAAGCCGCGCGCGCGGTGTAGGAATGGTGACGAAAACTCTCACGGGCGTGGATGTTGGTCACGTGCACCTCGACCGTCGGAATCTGCACCGCGAGCAGCGCATCGTGCAGTGCGATGGAGGTGTGGGAATAGCCGCCGGCATTGATGATGATGCCCTTCATCTTGCGCGCATGCGCCTCGTGGATGAAATCGATCAACTCGCCTTCGCGGTTGGATTGCCGGCAGTCCGCCTTCAGGGCGAACGTCGCGGCCGTGTCCCGGCACAGCGCCTCAACGTCGGCCAGCGTCGCATGGCCATACTTGTCGGGCTCGCGGGTCCCCAGCATGTTGAGGTTCGGCCCGTTCAGGACGAGGATCGTGTCGGTTGCAGGTTCGGCCATTCCAATCCCGGAAGAGGTGTTTCGGCGTGGCGGGGGTTATAGGTAACAAAGCGCGTGAGGGGAAGCCTTGAAGGGCCTTGAGGTTGGGTTCAACCGCCTCATCCAGTGCGCAAAAACCTGTGCGGAAACCACGGAAATTGCTTGTTAACCAGTCCGAAGCATGGCTGCCGGGCGCATGCAAAGGGGCGGGCATCGCTGCCCGCCCCTGAGATTGCCCGTGTCCGCCTTAGACGTTCAGGACGGCCACGATCTCGTAGGTGTCCGGATCGATGATGACGATCTCTTCCCGGACCAGGACGTACTTGTAGCTCCGCCATTCCGGATAGATCGACACGACCCGCGACGGCAGGGCGTGAAGGGTGATGCCCTCCCGCGGGATGCGGGTGCCGACCGAGATCGAGAAGTTCACGTTGGTCACCGGGGCGACGCGCTGCTCGCGGATCACGGACGTGATCTGCGTGCGCTGCTCAGTCGAAAGCTTGGCAGCGGCGCCGGCCTGGCCGACCGTGGTCGAGCTCTGGCCCTGCGCGTTCTGGGTCGAGCTGGTGCCAGTCTGACCCTGCACGTTCTGGTTGGTGCTGGTGCCGGTCTGGCCCTGAGCATTCTGGTTGGTGCTCGTGCCGGTGCCCTGTCGGGTCTCGGTGGTCGAGGTGCCGCTCTTGCTGCCCTCAGCCTTCATGTCCTTCTGGTCCTTAGCACCGGACTTGCTGGTGTCCTGGCTCATGCTCTTGGACTTGTCCTGCTGGGACTTGTCCATCTGGCCCTGCGCGCGATCATCGGTGCGCTGGCCCTTGGTGGTACCAGACTTGTCCTCGGCCGCGTTCTTGTTCATCGCGCCGCCCGAGGAGCGCTCGTCCTTCATCGCGCCGGACTTGTCTTCGGACTTCATCGTCCCGGAGCCGCCGGCCTGGCCAACGGTCCCCTTGTCCTGGCTCATCGAGCCACCGCGCTCAGCCGCGCCGCCGGAAGGCTGCGAATGCTGCATCTGCGCGCCACCGGCGCCGCCGCCGCTATCGCGGCCCATGTTGCCTTGCGCGTTCGCGAGGCCAGTGCCCGCGACGAGCGCGACTGCGGCAACCGAAATCATAAAGCGGTTCAACATCGAAATTCTCCTCACGTGTTCATTCGCGTCATTGCCCGCGCCGACAACGAAAGGGGATTTGAGTTGTTCCGGAACTTCGACTGTTCCGCGGCTTTTGTTTGTTGAACGCCAGATGAATGACTTTGCACGAAGGCGCCAACGTTCAGCGCAAGAAAAAAGGCCGGCATGTCTGCCGGCCTTTTTGTGTTCTCGCTATCGTAAAACTGTGATCAGCAGGTCGCCTTGCCGCAACGGGCAATGCCGATCTTCTCCTTCAGGCTTTCAACACCGACGGCACCGATCACGATCTGCTTGCCGATCACGTAGCTCGGCGTACCGTTCATGCCCATCGCTTCGGCAAGCTTGAAATTCTCCTCGAGGGTGGCGCGCACCTCGGGGCTGGCGATGTCCTTCTCGATGCGAGCCGTGTCGAGACCGGCTTCCTTGGCGGCTTGCATCGCGCGGGCCTTGTCGGCGGCGCCGCGGCCGCTGAGCAGTTTCTGATGGAAGTCGAGATATTTCTTGCCGGAGGGATCCTGCATGCGCACGGCGACCCCGACCTGCGCCGCTTCCACCGAGCCCTGGCTCAGCACCGGAAATTCCTTCAGCACCACCTTCAGCTTCGGATCGCCCTTCATGATGGTCAGCATGTCGTCCATCGCGCGCTTGCAATAGCCGCAATTGTAGTCGAAGAACTCGACGAAGGTGACGTCGCCGTCCCTGTTGCCGAGCACGACCTGGCGTGGCGAGTTGAAGATCGCCTCGGCGTTCTGCGCGATGCTGGCTTGGTGCTTCTGCGTTTCGGCCGCGGCCTGGCGCTTGCTGAGCTCGGCCATGGCCTCCTCGAGCACCTCGGGATGGCTGACGAGATAGTTCTTGATGATCTTCTCGATCTCGGTGCGCTGGCTGTCGGAGAAACTGTCGGCCGAGGCGGGCACGGCTGCGCCGAACATGGCGAGCGCGAACAAGGCAGGAGCGAACAGGCGCAGCGAAGGCATAGTCAAATCCTCTTATCCAAAGCAGGTTTCGAGAAACGTCCCGGCGGATTCAAGCCCGGTGTCGTGACGTCGTGGTCGGGCGTCGTTCGAGTTTGCGTCAGTTGCGCGGCGGCTTCGCCGCCACGATGTCGTCGGCCTTGACCCATCCGGGGGTGCCGACGGCGAAACGTGTTTTCGCGCGCGTGGCAAGCTCGCGGGCGGTTTTGTTGTCGCCGCGCAAATATGCGGCCTGGGCCGAGGCGAGATCTGCCTCCGCATAATCTCCCTTCCGGCCATAGGCCATCGCGAGCTGGGTATAACCGAGCGCCGCCTCGGGCTCCCGGGCCACCGCGGCGCGGAGAATCCGAACGGCATCGTCGGTGTAGGCCTTATTATCGGTTCCGACCAGAGCCTGCCCAAGTAACATCTCGATGAGGGGGGCGTTGTTCGAGAGGGCGACGGCCTTACGCAAGGGAGCGATCGCTTCGGCCGCCTTGCCGCTTTCCAGGAGCGCCTGGCCGCGCACCTCGTAGAAATACGGGTTGTTCGGCTGCACCTGGATCAGCGCGTCGATCTGAGCGAGCGCGCTGCGCAGATCACCGTGCAGATAGGTGCTGATGGCGCGGGCATAGCGCGCCGGCAGGCTGTCGTTGGTCTGGGGATAGCGGCGGTACACCGTCTCCGGCCGCTCCATGAAGGCGGAGATTTTGGCGCGGACCATGTCATGCCGAAGCTGGAGCGCGGGATCGTCCTTCTTGTTCCAGTAGGGGCTGGAGCTTGCGAACTCCTGTAGTGCGGCGACGCGCTCGGCCGGCATCGGATGCGACTGCAGATAGGGATCGGCGCCGCGCGCGGCGAACAGGCTCTCGCTGGTGAAGCGCTTGAACGTCTCGTACATGCCCTTGGGCGATTGCTGGGTCGCAGCCAGGAATTTCACGCCGGCGCGGTCGGCATTCTCCTCCTGCTGGCGCTGGTAGGACAGCAGCGTGCGGCGGATCACCTCCTGCGGAGCGGCGATGGCGGCCGCGCCAGCATTGGCGAGCCCGTTGTTGCCTACGCTGCTGCGCTGCGTGCTGCCGGCCGCAATCGCGCCGGCGCCGAGCAGCATCGCGATGATCATCTGGGTCTGGGCGGCGGCGAGCTGCTCGCGCAGCTTGGACAGATGGCCGCCCGCCAGGTGTCCGGTCTCGTGCGCGAGCACGCCGATGATCTGGTTCGGCGTCTCCGATTGCAGGATCGCGCCCCAATTGACGAAGATGCGGCGGCCATCCGCGACGAAGGCGTTGAACGAGCCGTCGTTGATGATCACCATCTGGATGTTGTGCTTCTCCAGACCCGCAACGCGCAGGATCGGACGCGTGTATTCGCGCAGCAGCTGCTCGGTCTCGGTGTCGCGCAGGACCGGCGGCCCCTTGGCCTGCGCGCGCGCGGCCGTGAACGGCGTCAGCGCGATCGCCGTGGCCGTGACGAGGGCGGTGAGGGCGGAGGCCTTCTTGCGCAATGCGATCTGGAGCGACATCAAGCGGTCTTGGTCAAAAGGGGCTCGGTCAAGTGGTCTTGGTCAAGCAGTTCAGTGATTGGTTTTGGCGATTGGCGGCGGACCGGATACGCGATATGCCCTTGTGAGCGGTGCCCTTATGAGCCGTACAATGCGGCCAGTCTGGGGCACAAGCGCCCCGTTTACGGACCGGACGGACCGGTTCGCCAGCCAATAGCAGAAATCGATGCACGACGCGACATTGAGGAACCGGTTGGGGCAGTGGCTCGAGCCCTCCCGCCGCAGCGATGTTCCCCCGTTCATGGTGATGGACGTCATGGCCGCGGCGGCCCGAATCGAGGCCGCCGGCGGTCATGTGATCCACATGGAGGTCGGCCAGCCCGCGGCCGGCGCGCCCAGGACCGCGATCGCGGCCGCCCATGCGGCGCTCGAGGCCGGACGAATCGACTATACGTCCGCGCTCGGCATCCCTTCCTTGCGCGCGCGCATCGCGCGCCATTATCGCGACACCTATGGCTGCGATGTCAGCCCCGAGCGGATCGTGGTGACGACGGGCTCATCGGGCGGCTTCATCTTGGCGTTCCTGTCGATGTTCGAACCTGGCGATCGCGTCGCCGTGACGGTGCCGGGCTATCCGCCGTATCGACACATCCTGACCGCGCTCGGCTGCGAGCCGGTGCTGATCGAGACCACGAACGAAACGCGTCACGCGCTCACCGGCGAGGCCCTGCTCGCAGCGCATCGCAAGGCGCCGCTGAAGGGTGTTCTGGTCGGCAGCCCCGCCAATCCGACGGGCACGATGATGTCCCGTGAAGCGCTCGCCGGCCTGATCGCGGCCGCGGAAGACGCCGGCATCCGCTTCATCTCCGATGAGATCTATCACGGGCTCGATTACGCGTTTCCGGCCGTGACTGCGGCCGCGCTGTCCGAGCACGCGCTCGTGATCAATTCGTTCTCGAAGTATTTTTGTATGACCGGTTGGCGCGTCGGCTGGATGGTGGTGCCCGAGATCCTTGTGCGGCCGATCGAGCGGCTGCAGCAGAACCTCTCGATCTCGGTGCCGGCGCTGTCGCAGATCGCGGCGGAGGCCGCCTTCGACGGCGCGGCCGAGATGGAGGAGATCAAGCACGGCTACCAGGAAAACCGGCGCGTCCTGATCGATGGTTTGCCCAAGGCGGGACTGACGAAATTCCTGCCGGCCGACGGCGCCTTCTATCTCTATGCAGACGTCTCGGACTTCACCGCCGACAGTTTCGAATTCGCAAAGCAGATGCTGGAGCAGGCGCGCGTGGCGGCAACGCCCGGCCTTGATTTCGATCCCATCCATGGCCGCTCGTTCATTCGTTTCTCCTATGCGCGCTCGCCAGGGGAGATGCGTGAGGCAGTTGACCGGATTGCTGAGTGGCTTAAATAACTGCGCCAGTTTTCTTCAGCCTTCCGGAGTTCAGCTTGTCAGACCGTTCCGTCCCGTCCGCCGCTGCGCCACATTCCTCTCTCGCCGCTTTGATGTGGCCGACCCGGCCAGGCGAATCCGTCGGCGCGCTGCGTGCCGTCGTGCTGGTCGCGCTCGGCACGGCGTTGATGGCGCTGTCGGCCAAGGTGAATCTGCCGCTGCCTTACGTGCCCATGACGTTGCAGACGTTGGTGGTGCTGATGATCGGCGCCGCCTATGGCTGGCGCCTCGGCAGCGCGACCATGATCGCTTACCTCGCCGAGGGCGCGATCGGGCTGCCGGTGTTCGCGGGCCCCGTGGGCGGGATCGCGCCGCTGGTCGGCCCGACCGCGGGCTATCTGTTCGGTTTCGTGCTGGCTGCGTTCGCGACCGGTTGGCTCGCCGAGCGCGGCTGGGATCGCAGCGTCGTGCTGCTGTTTGCGGCGATGGCTGTTGGCCACATCGTCATTCTCGCGGCCGGATTCGGCTGGCTGGCATTCGGCCTTGGTCTCGGCGCCACCAAGGCCTGGCAGGTCGGCATCGTGCCGTTCATCGCGGCCTCGCTGGTCAAGAATGCGCTCGGCGCGACCCTGATGCCGGGGGCGCGCCGGATTGTCGAGCGTCGCGGATAGGACGCGCTCGCTAAAATCGCTCGGGCCGGTACGGCGTGGGATCGACCGCGGGCGTTTCGCCGCTCATCATTTCCGCGAGCAGGCGCCCGGTCGCAGGTCCCAGCGTAAAACCCTGGTGGCCGTGGCCGAAATTCATCCACAGGCCGGGGTGGCGCGGGGCTGGGCCGAGCACCGGGAGCATATCGGGCGTGCAGGGCCTCGTGCCGAACCACGGATCCGGCTCGACCCGTTTGCCGAGGTCGATCAGCTCGCGCGCCGAGGCTTCGGCGCTGGCGAGCTGCACCGGGGTTGCGAGCGCGTCCGCGCCCGTCAATTCCGCGCCGGTGGTGATGCGGATGCCCTTGGCCATCGGCCCCATGGCGTAGCCACGGGCCTTGTCGACCAGCGGCAGGTCGAGCGAAGCGCCGCCGCTGTAATGCATGTGGTAGCCGCGCTTGCGCACCAGCGGGATGCGATAGCCGAATTTGTACAATAAATCAGGCGACCACGGCCCGAGCGTCACGACGGCGTGGGCAGCGTCGATGCGGCCCTGGTCGGTGTCCACCGACCAGCCGGTCGCGGTCTGTCGCAGCGACTGCGCATCACCGAGCACGATCCTGCCGCCGAGGCGCGCGAACAAGTCGGCATAGGCCGTGACCAGCGCGCCGGGGTCGGACACGGTCCAGGTGTCGAGCCAGTGGATCGCTCCCGGGAGATCGTCGCGCAGGATCGGCTCGGCCCTGGCAAGCTCGCTGCCCGACAGCACGCGGTAGTTCACGCCAAATTCGCGCTGATCTTCCTCGGCAGCCTTGACCGAGAGATCCAACGAAGCGGCATCGCGAAACAGCGCTCGGTAGCCGGCGCGGCGGATGAGATTGTCGGCATGCGCCTCGCGGATCAGGATGTCGTGCTCGGCCGTTGCGTAGGCGATCAGCCGTGCCCAGGCCTCGATCGCCTCGCGATGCCGCCTCGGCGCCGAATGCCACCAATAGCGGAGCAGGGGCTCGATGTGGAGATGCAGCGAGGAGAGGCTGTAGCGCACGTCGTTGGTGCGGCCGGTCGCGATCTTCAAAAGCGAAGCGAGGTCGCGCGGCATCGGATAGGGGCGTACCGCTTCGGCCTGGATCATCCCCGCGTTGCCGTAGCTGGTCTCGCGGCCCGGCTCCCTGCGATCGATCAGCGTCACCCACCAGCCGCGCCGCTGCAGATGCAGCGCGGCGCCGACGCCCACCATGCCGCCGCCGAGAATGATCGCGCTTTGCATCGCAACTGACCTCATCAAATCAAAACCGCCCGGTTGGGCCGGGCGGTTTCAATTCCATTTGTCCCTTTACTCGCCGCCGCCGAAACGGCGTGACCACCAGCCGGCACGACGTGGGGCGGCCGGGGTTTCGCTTGCCGCCTCCGGCGCGGGCTCAGGTGCCGGCGCGGGTGCAGCAACCGGCTCGGTCGCCTCCGCCGCCGGCGTTGCGGGCTCCGCCTGGCTGTTCGCCAGGAAGCTCACCTTTTCGCGCACGGTGGAGCGGCGCCGCGCGGCCCTGTCGCCGGCTGACTCTTCGTCCGGCGTTGCGGTCGTCGCGGCGGGAGCGGGCTCCGGCTGGGCCGGCGCCTCGGTTCGGATCTCGGCGTGCGGCTCAGGCTCCGCAACTTGCGGCTCGCCGGTCGGCTCGGCCTGCGCGATCGAAGGCGAAGCCTGGCTGCCGAGGCCGTCGAAATCGGCCACTGCATCGGCAGCTTCCGGCGGCGGGTTGGTGCCGAGCTCGTCGCTGATGGAGCCGGCAAGACCTTCCTCGCCGCCACCGCGACGGCGGCGACCGCCGCGGCGGCCACGCCGACGCCGGCGATCACCGCTGCCCTGCTGTTCGCCACGGGCGGCCTGTTCCTCGCCCTCCTCACCGTCCTGCTCGGACTCGGTCTCCTCCTCGCTTTCGCCGGCGATCATCGCGGGCTCAGGCACGGTCGGCGCCGTATCCTCGCGCAACTCTCCTTCGCGCTGGCCGCCGCGGCCGCGCCGGCGGCGCCGGCGCTTGCGGCGCTGGCCGTCCTGCTCCGAGGCTGCCTCGCCGCCAGCCTGCTCGTCGGCAAGGCCTTCGGTCTCGTCGGTTTCGACCTCGGATTCCGTCTCCAGGTCGAAGACGTCCTCGTCGTCATAGGCCTCTTCGGCCGGTGGCGGCGGGCTCGCAGCGGCTTGCGCAACGAGCAGCGCCTTGGCGGCTTCGAGCGTATGCACCTGCTCGCCGCGGTCGATCACATAGGCCTGCGGACCGCTGACGCCGGGATCGGCGATCACCGACAGCGTGACCTTGAAGCCGTTCTCGAGATCGCGCAGATGGCCGCGCTTGTGGTTCAGCACATAGAGCGCGACGTCGGTGCGGGTGCGGACCACGAGATTGTGGGTGGCGCCCTTCATCAGGATCTCTTCGAGGCCGCGCAGGAGCTGCAGCGCCACCGAGGACACCGAGCGGACGTGGCCGGTGCCGCCGCAATGCGGGCACGGATCGGTCGAGGATTCCAGCACGCTGGCGCGGATGCGCTGGCGCGACATCTCGAGCAGGCCGAAATGCGAGATGCGGCCGACCTGGATGCGCGCGCGATCCTGCCTGAGGCAATCGGACAGCTTGCGCTCGACCGCGCGGTTGTTGCGCTTCTCGTCCATGTCGATGAAATCGATGACGATCAGGCCGGCGAGGTCGCGTAGGCGGAGCTGGCGGGCGACCTCTTCAGCCGCTTCCATGTTGGTCTTGAGCGCGGTGTCCTCGATATGGTGCTCGCGCGTCGATCGTCCCGAGTTGACGTCGATCGAGACCAGCGCCTCGGTCTGGTTGATGACGATGTAGCCGCCGGAGCGCAGCTGCACGGTCGGCGAGAACATCGCATCGAGCTGGCTCTCGACGCCCATGCGCGAGAACAGCGGCTGGCCGTCGCGATATTGCTTCACCGCGCCAACATTGGCGGGCATCAGCATCTTCATGAAGTCGCGGGCCTCGCGGTGGCCGGCTTCGCCGGCGACCAGGATCTCGTCGATCTCCTTGTTGTAGAGGTCGCGCAGCGAGCGCTTGATCAGCGAGCCTTCCTCGTAGACGAGGGTCGGGGCCTGCGATTTCAGCGTGAGGTCGCGCACCGTCTCCCACATCCGGATCAGATATTCGAAGTCGCGCTTGATCTCGGGCTTGGTCCGGGCGGCGCCCGCGGTACGCAGGATGATGCCCATGCCCTCGGGCACGTCGAGGTCCTGCACCACTTCCTTCAGGCGCGAGCGGTCCTGCGCGCTGGTGATCTTGCGGCTAATGCCGCCGCCGCGTGCGGTGTTCGGCATCAGGACGGCGTAGCGGCCGGCGAGCGAGAGGTAGGTCGTCAGCGCCGCGCCCTTGTTGCCGCGCTCTTCCTTGACGACCTGAACCAGCATCACCTGGCGGCGCTTGATGACTTCCTGGATCTTGTACTGGCGGCGCGGGCGGAAGGTGCGCTCCGGCACTTCCTCGAGCACGTCGTCGCCGCCGACGGATTCGACGACTTCCTCTTCGGCATCCTCGCCGTCCTCGTCCTCGTCGTCCTCCTCGGCTGCTTCCCCGGCGTCCGCATGCGGGGCTTCCGTGCTTTCGCCGGCGGTGTAGATGGCCTCGGCCGGCTCGGCGGCCGATGTCACGGCTTCGGCCAGAGGCTCCGCCTGCGCTTCCGCGGCATGAGCTTCTGGAGCGGGAACGTCGAAGGTTGACGCCGGCTGCGGCTCGGCAGCGGTTTCGACCGCGGGCTCGGCGCCGACCGCCGCGACAGGCGCGGGCGTCTCGTCGGCGTGATCATGATCGTGATGATCGCGTTCGTCCTCGCGGCCGTGGGCATCATCGTGAGCGTGATCGTGCTCGTCATCGCGGGCATGACGATGTTCGTCATGATCATGGTCACCATGATCGGGATCGTGGCCTTCGTGCTCGCCATGATGCTCCGTATCGGCGTGCGGATGCTCGCCCTCGGCATGCTCGGGCAGCGCGGCGCCTTCGACCGGCTGAGCGGCGGGATCGGCGCCGGCTTCGAGACCTTCGACGATGTCGCTGCGCACGCGCTCGCCATGACCGCGGCGGCGGGCGTTGCGGTGCCGCGAGCGGCGACGGCCGTGCGAGCGGTTCTCGCTTTCTTCCTCGGCCTCGCGATGGGCCTGTTCCTCGGCCTCGATCAGCGCCTGCCGGTCGGCGACCGGGATCTGGTAATAGTCGGGATGGATTTCGCTGAAGGCGAGAAAGCCGTGGCGATTGCCGCCATATTCGACGAAAGCAGCCTGGAGCGAGGGTTCGACCCTTGTGACCTTGGCGAGGTAGATATTCCCGCGCAGCTGCTTGCGTTGCGCGGTCTCGAAATCAAACTCTTCGACACGATTGCCGCGGACCACGACGACCCGGGTCTCCTCCGGGTGGGTGGCATCGATCAACATCTTGTTGGGCATGTCTTAACTCTTGGCGGCGGCGGACGCGATAAGCCGTGGGCGCGTATCGCGCCGGCGGGTGACGCGACGGTCCACCTGATTCGGGGGTGAGGGGAAGGCCGAAACGCCGTCTCTCGCGCCTTGCCGAACCGGAAGCTTCAGGACCATTGCGACGCACGGGATTGTCACTCCGCAGCGTCGCGAATGCTCCTTCAGATTTCGTCGGCACAGTCTGGCGCATCAAGCGTCGGCCCGTATGAAACACTGGGCGGCGAGGCCGCCCTTCAATCAGTTGCTGCTGGCCAGGCACGGCGCGAGCGCGCTCGCCTTGGGGATCACGAACCGCCCCCTTGGGATCAAGGGACCGGGTAATGGTTACGCCGCTGTCAGAACCGTCCCGGCAACATGAGTGGTAGCCCGAGACCGTCCGCCGCCGGGGCTTGACCCGCTCCACCTCGCTGCCGCGCACCGCGCTGGTCATAGAGGGAAGTGGAAAACGCTGGAATTCTCAAACCTTGAGAGTTCCGGCGCTGCACCGGGAGGCTGAATGCGACACAACCGGAAATATCGGCCGTCAGCATTCCGTACATACGAGGAATGAGCCATCCGTGCAAGGGAGCGTCGCACGGCGGTCACAGTCGCCGAGTTTCGCGTTTCCGTCATTAAGGATCGATTAACCCTGTGGTTCTATTGCGCTAAGAGAGCTGCTCGGAGGCACGGAATCGGTGGCGAGCCGCACAAATCGACGGATTTTGCTGGGGGGCGTGTTGCTGTGCACTGCGGCATTGCCCTGTGCCGATTCCGCGCGCCTGATCGCCGCCGAGAGCCGGCTGCAACCTGCTGCCGTTGCGGCGAATTTTCCGGTCGCCTCGGCCGCCCGCCTGGCCGGCGACGGCAAGCAGACCCGCTTCATCCTCGACCTCGACCAGACCGTCACCTTCCGCGCCGTCACGCTGGGCGACCCCTACCGCGTGGTGGTGGACGTGCCGCAGGTCAATTTTCAGCTGCCCGCCGGGACCGGAAGCGGGGGGCGGGGGCTGGTCAAGGCCTTCCGCTACGGGCTCGTCATGCCCGGCGGCTCGCGAATCGTGTTCGACCTGACCGGACCGGCGAAGATCGCCAAATCCTACGTGCTGGAGGCGGCCAACGGCCAACCCGCCCGGCTCGTGCTCGAGCTAGAGGAGGTCGAGCGCACCGCCTTCGTGTCGTCACGTGCCCCCGAAAACCGTCCCGAGCTGCGGCCCGCGATCGCTGAAGCGCCGCCTGCCACGGTTCCCAGTGCCGCGGCCCCGGATGGCGCGCAGCAGAAGGCCGATACTCGACCGGTGGTGGTGATCGATCCCGGCCACGGCGGCATCGACAACGGGACGCAGTCGAGCGGCGAGAGCGAGAAAAACCTGGTGCTGGCCTTTGGCCTGGCGCTCCGCGACAAGCTGGAAAAAGCCGGCAAGTACCGCGTGGTCATGACGCGGGACGACGACTCCTTCGTTCCGCTCAATGACCGCACCAAGATCGCCCGCAATCTCAAGGCGGCCTTGTTCGTCTCGATCCACGCCGATGCGCTGCCGCGGGCGGAAGGGGATGCGCAGGGCGCGACCATCTATACGCTCTCCGACAAGGCGTCCGACGCCGAGGCCCAGCGGCTGGCGGATGCGGAGAACCGCGCCGATGCGATCGCCGGCTTCAACCTCGCGGAGGAGCCGACCGACGTCGCCGACATCCTGATCGACCTCACGCAGCGGGAAACCCGCACCTTTTCAAACCGTTTCGCCCGCCATTTGATGAGCGAAATGAAGCAGACGGTGCGGATGCACAAGCATCCCCTGAAATCCGCCGGCTTCCGGGTTCTGAAGGCGCCCGACGTGCCATCGGTGCTGGTCGAGATCGGCTACGTCTCCAACAAGGGCGATCTCGAGCAGCTGGTCTCCGAGGGCTGGCGCTCCCGCGCCGTGGGCTCGATGGCCCAGGCGATCGACGGATTTTTGACCAAGCGGATGGCCACGGCGGGGACGTCGAACTGAGCCGGTTTGTTCCTCCCGGCCCGAAGGCCCTAGTTTGGCCACAGCGGACGCTTTATAGAAACCGGTAGAGGGTTCCGGAATCGGCGAGAACCTGTTCGGCAAGCGTCTTAAGTCCGGCCTCGATGTGATTGCGTAAGCCGGTGAATTCGCGGCGTGAGGTTGGTACCGTTTTGTGTGCCAAAGGGCTGATACTGGGCTGATCCAGAGTTTGAACGGATAAACAGATAATGCGCTTGCTGGTGCGGTTCATGGGCTTCCTGTTCGCCGCGGGAACAGTGGTGTTCCTTGTTGGCGTCGGGGCCGTGGCAGGCCTGATCTGGCATTTCTCCAAGGACTTGCCGGACTACTCTCAGCTTCAGGATTACGAGCCGCCGGTGATGACGCGTGTGCACGCGGTCGACGGTTCGCTGGTCGGCGAATACGCCAAGGAGCGGCGGCTGTATCTGCCGATCCAGGCGGTGCCGAAGCTCGTGATCAACGCCTTCCTCGCGGCCGAGGACAAGAATTTCTACGAGCATGGCGGCATCGACTACACCGGCATGGCTCGCGCAGGCCTGCTCTATCTGCAGAACTACGGCTCCAACCGCCGTCCGCAGGGTGCGTCCACGATTACGCAGCAGGTCGCCAAGAACTTCCTGCTCACCAACGAGGTCTCCTTCTCACGCAAGATCAAGGAAGCCTTGCTGGCGATGCGCATCGAGAAGACCTATTCGAAGGACAAAATCCTCGAACTGTATCTCAACGAGATCTATCTCGGCCTCGGCGCCTACGGCATCGCGGCGGCCTCGCTGGTCTATTTCGACAAGTCGGTGAACGAGCTGACGGTGGCGGAAGCGTCCTATCTGGCGGCGCTGCCGAAGATGCCGGCGACGCTGCATCCGGTCCGCAACCGCGACCGCGCCATCGAGCGCCGCAATTACGTGATCGACCGTCTCGTGGAAAACGGCTGGATCAAGCAGGCCGACGCGGACAAGTCGCGCAAGGAGCCGCTCGCCGTCACCAGCCGTTCCAACGGCGCCCACACCTTTGCCGGCGAATATTTCGCCGAGGAAGTCCGCCGCGACATTTTCGAGCGCTACGGCGAGAAGAAGCTCTACGAGGGTGGCCTGTCGGTTCGCACCACGCTCGATCCGAAGATTCAGGTCATGGCGCGCAAGGCCATGGTCGCCGGCCTCGTGAATTATGACGAGCAGCAGGGTTATCGCGGCGCCATCAGCAAGCTCGACATCTCGGGCGACTGGGGCGTGAAGCTCGCCGAGATCAAGTCGCTGTCCGACATCTCGCCTTGGCGCATGGCGGTAGTGCTGGAGACCAGCGATCAGTCGGCACGGATCGGCTTTCAGCCTGGCCGCGAGCTCGGCGGCGCGGTGAGCAAGCAGCGCGAGACCGGCATCGTGACGGTCGACGGCGTGCGCTGGGCGCGGGCGCTGCAGGGCGGCACGAGAGGCAAGACGCCGACAGCGGTGTCGCAGGTGCTCCAGCCCGGCGACGTCATCTATGCCGATCCCCTCTACAAGGACGGCCACCCCGTCGAGGGCCAGTACCGGCTTCGCCAGATTCCGGAAGTCTCCGGCGCGATGGTGGCGATGGATCCCTGGACCGGCCGCGTGCTCGCGATGGTCGGCGGTTTCTCGTTCGACCAGAGCCAGTTCAATCGCGCCACGCAGGCCTACCGGCAGCCCGGTTCGTCGTTCAAGCCGATCGTCTATTCGGCCGCGCTCGACAACGGCTACACGCCCTCGACCGTCGTGCTCGACGCGCCCATCGAGATCGACCAGGGGCAGGGCGCCGGCGTGTGGCGGCCTGAAAACTTCTCCTCGGGCAAGTTCCAGGGACCGGTGACGCTGCGCAATGCGCTGCGGCAATCGCTCAACACCGTGACGGTGCGCCTCGCGCAGGACATCGGCATGCCCCTGATCGGCGAATATTCCCGCCGCTTCGGCGTCTATGACGAACTGCCGAACTATCTCTCCTACGCGCTCGGCGCCGGCGAGACCACGGCGATGCGCATGGTCACGGCGTACTCGATGCTCGCCAATGGCGGCCGCCGCGTGAAGCCGACGCTGATCGACCGCATCCAGGACCGTTACGGCCGCACCATCTTCAAGCACGACCAGCGCGAATGCCGAGGCTGCGACGCGCCGGGCGGCTGGAAGAACCAGCCCGAGCCGCAGCTGATCGACCGCCGCGAGCAGGTGCTGGATTCCATGACCGCCTATCAGATCACCGAGCTGATGGAGGGTGTGGTGCAGTCCGGTACGGCCACGGTGATCAAGGAGGTCGGCAAGCCCGTCGCCGGCAAGACCGGCACCACCAACGAGGCCAAGGACGCCTGGTTCGTCGGCTTCTCGCCGGACATCGCAGTCGCAGTTTACATGGGCTACGACAAGCCTCGTCCGCTCGGTAAGGGCAATGCCGCGACCGGCGGTCATCTCGCTGCTCCGATCGTGCGTGACTTCCTCAAGCTCGCGCTCGCCGACAAGCCCGCGGTCCCGTTCAAGGTGCCCGCCGGCATCAAGCTCGTTCGCGTCGTCGCCAAGACCGGCATGCGCGCCGGCCCCGGCGAGACCGGCGGAACCATCCTCGAAGCCTTCAAGCCCGGCACGGCGCCGCCGGACAATTATTCGGTCATCGGCGTTGCCGACGCCGACGGGCGCGGCATGCCGGTGCAGCAGCAGCAGCCGGATTCCGGCTTCCTCTTCCGGCCGGGCACTGGCGGGTTGTGGTAGGCCGCGGATAAGGCCGGCGATCATGGTTTGGGCGGTTGCGCTTTGCGGCCGCCGCCGCTACATCCCCTCTCGAACTGCACGCGGGATTCCGCAAGACAGAGAACAACATGCGCGCCGAAATCGAACGGTTGGTAGAAGAGATCAAGCAGTCAGTCGGGCTGCTGAGGAGGCATCTTTGACGTCGAGAAATCGACGGCGCGCCTCGCTGAGCTGAACAAGCTCGCAGAAGATCCCAATCTCTGGAACGACCCTCAGAAAGCCCAGAAGCTGATGCAGGAGCGCACCTCGCTTGAGGATGCGCTCTCAGGCATCGGCAAGGTCGAGCAGGAGCTCGAAGACGACATCGGCATGATCGAGCTCGGCGAGGCCGAGGGCGATGACGGCGTCGTCGCCGAAGCCGAAGCTGCGCTGAAGAACCTCAAGAAGGAAGTGGCGCGGCGCGAGCTCGAGGCACTGCTCTCGGGCGAAGCCGACCGCTTCGATTCCTATCTCGAAGTCCATGCCGGCGCCGGCGGCACCGAGAGCCAGGACTGGGCGCAGATGCTCCTGCGCATGTACACGCGCTGGGCCGAAACCCACGGCTTCAAGGTCGAGTATCTCGAAGAGTCCGAGGGCGAAGAGGCCGGCATCAAGTCGGCGACCATCCAGGTCTCCGGTCACAACGCCTACGGCTGGCTGAAGACTGAAGCCGGCGTGCATCGGCTGGTGCGCATCTCGCCATTCGATTCCAACGCGCGGCGGCACACCTCGTTCTCGAGCGTGCAGGTGTTCCCCGTCATCGACGACAGCATCAAGATCGACATCAAGGAATCCGACGTCCGCGTCGACACGATGCGATCGGGCGGTGCCGGCGGCCAGCACGTCAACAAGACCGAATCCGCGGTGCGCCTGACGCATATCCCGACCGGCGTCGCCGTGGTCTGCCAGGCCGGCCGCTCCCAGCACAAGAACCGGGCGCAGGCCTGGGACATGCTGCGCGCGCGTCTGTACGAGATCGAGCTGAAGAAGCGCGAGGAGAAAGCCGCCGCCGACCAGGCCGCCAAGACCGATATCGGCTGGGGCCACCAGATCCGCTCCTACGTGCTGCAGCCCTATCAGATGGTGAAGGATTTGCGCACGGGCGTGCAGACTTCCGACACATCGGGCGTGCTCAATGGCGAGCTCGACGAGTTCATGGCCGCGACCTTGGCGCAGCGCGCCTTCGGCACCACCGCCGGCGACGTCGAGGACGTGGACTAGCCATGTCCCGAATCGCCTTCATCGGGCTTGGGCGGATGGGCCATGGCATGGCCGGCCGCTATCTCGATGCCGGCTTCACGGTAACGATCTGGAATCGCAGCAAGGCAAAGGCCGAGGACCTGATCGCGCGCGGCGCGATTTGGGCGACCTCGCCGGAGGATGCCGCGATCGATGCCGACGCGGTCGTGACCATGGTCGCCGACGACGAGGCCTCGCGCGCGGTCTGGCTCGGGCCTGACGGCGCCGCCAAGACGGCGAAGGCCGGCACCATCGCGATCGAATGCTCCACCGTCTCCTATGACCATTCCCGTGAGATGGGCCGCGAGCTCAACGCGCGCGGGCTGATCTATATTGACTGCCCGGTGACGGGATTGCCGGACGCGGCGGCGGCCGGGAAGTTGACGCTCTTGGTTGGCGCCGACGCGGCCGATCTCGAGCGCGCGCGGCCCTATCTGACGCCGATCGGCTCGACCATCCGCCATTTCGGCGCGGTCGGCTCCGGCACGGTCTACAAGCTGATCAACAATCTCATGGGCGCGATCCAGATCGCCGGCCTCGCCGAGGGCCTTGCGATTGCCGAGCAGGCCGGGCTCGACATGAACCTGGTGCTGGAATCGATCCAGGCAGGCGTCGCGGCAAGCCCGCAGGTAGCGCGTCACTCCAAGCGCATGTTCGCCCGCGATTTCAGCGGCGCGACCTTCACCGCAGCGCTGCGGCACAAGGATGCCGCCTACGCCGTGAAGCTCGCCGAGAGCCTGCTCGCGGGCAAGCCGCTGGTCGCGCGCGCCGCGGTCGAGGCGTACGCGCAGGCGAAAGCGGTGATGCCGGACGATGATGAAGGCAGGATGATCGAGCTGGTGTCGCGGCCGAAGAAGCCATCCTAGTCAAACCGCGCTAACCGGTGCCCCTCAGTCACTCCATTCGCGCCGAGCATCGGTTTGTAAACCGGGACCTCGTCAGAAATCGGGTGGCGACATTGATCGCACCGTTCTAGGCCATGGGGCTGAGGTAAGACCCCATGCCCGACAATGACCACCGGATCGATGCACGCGACTGGTCGTTGCTCGCTCTGCTCTCGATCCTCTGGGGCGGCTCGTTCTTCTTCAACGGCGCAGCCTTGCGGGAATTGCCGCCGCTCACACTGGTGTTTTTGCGCGTCGCGCTCGGCGCTGCAATGCTGCTGCCGCTACTGCGCGCACATGGCATCGGCTTTCCCAGGAGCTGGACGGGCTGGGCGCCGTTCATTGCGATCGGGCTGCTCAACAACGTCGTCCCGTTTTCGCTGATCGCGATCGGCCAAACTTTCATTCCGAGTGGGCTGGCCTCGATCCTGAACGCGACCACGCCGATGTTCACGGTGGCCGTGATGATTGCAGCGGGCCAGGAGGCCTTGCAGATGCGCCGCCTGGCCGGGGTGGCGTTGGGCTTTGTCGGCGTGATCCTGCTGCGCGGATGGGGCTTCGAGACCAGGCCGGGACAGGGGCTCGGCATTCTGCTCTGCCTCGGCGGGGCACTGAGCTACGGCTTTGCGGCGCTGGCTGCGCGGCCCTTGCTGAAGGACGCAGCGCCGCTGGGGACGGCGACGTTTCAATTGATGTCATCCACGGTGATGATAGCGGTCGTCGCCGGCGTCGTGGAGCAGCCTTGGCAGTTACCGATGCCGAGCCTCACGACCTGGCTCGCCGTGCTCGGGCTCGCCGGGCTTTCGACGGCGCTCGCCTACATCGTCTTCTTCCAGATCGTGCGGCGCTCGGGTGCGAGCAACGTGATGCTGGTGACGCTGCTCATTCCCGTCACCGCCATCCTACTGGGCTGGCTGGTGCTGGATGAGCCGATCTCCGGCCGCGAGATCGCCGGCTCGATCGTCATCGCCAGCGCGCTGCTGGTGATTGATGGGCGTGCATTCAGCTTACTGCGCAAGCTCTCGGCCGCCATCTCTGGCTCTCGGGAAGCTCTGCGCTGCGAAACTGAAAAGCGCGGGCCTAACCCGCGCTGAGCCGCACGCCGGCGCGCAGGAATTTCTGCGGATCGACCGCTTCGCCTTCGATGCGGGTCTCATAGTGCAAATGCGGACCGGTGGAGCGGCCGGTCGAGCCGACGAGGCCGATGACCTGGCCGATCTTCACGGTCTCGCCGACCCTGACGTTGATCTCGGAGAGATGACCGTAGCGGGTCGAAAGCCCGTTGCCGTGGTCGACCTCGACCATGCGGCCGTAGCCGCCGGACCATCCGGCGGAAACCACCTTGCCGTAGGCGGTGACGCGGACGGGATCACCGCTGGCGGCGCGGAAATCAAGGCCGGTGTGCATCGCAGGCCGACCCAGGAAAGGATCGCTGCGCACGCCAAAGCCCGAGGTGAACTCGACCTCGCCAATGACGGGCTTGCGATACGGCACCAACGCCAGCGTGCGGTTGAGACGGTCCATCTCGGCGCGCGTGGTGTGGATGCGGTGGAGCTGCTTCTCGAACGGTCCGGCATTCGCCGTCAGCTTGACCGGGACGAACGGTCCGCCCATCGCACTGCGCGGCACGGCGGCTTCGAGATGGGAAAGGTTCAGGCCGAGGTCGCTGACCACGCTGCGCATCCGGCGCATGCGCGAATCCATGCTTTCCTCGACCGCGTTGAGCGTCGCCATCTGGCGCCGCTCGACCTGATCAAGCGAGGTCGTGAGCCGGACCAGCACGTTGTCGAAACCGCGGTTCTTGGCGAACTGGCTGGTCGGCGTTGCCGCAACGCTCGGCGCGCGCGATTCGAGGCGCGCTTCGCGATCCGGTGGCGCCACGAAGATCACGGTGTCGCTGATGGGCGACGGTTTTGGCGTGGTCGGGCTTGCATCGCTGCGCTGCGGAGCGGCGCGGGGAATCGAGCCGGTCACGTCGGGCATGGCGCCGAGCGCCGTGGCCCGGGACTCGAGCGCCGTCTGGCGCTTCATGATCTGATCGAGCTTCTGGTCGAACTGCTCCTGGTCGAGCAATTGACGGCTCGTGGTGCGATCGATCTTGGCGCGCAGCTCGGCGATGCGGTCCTCATAGGCGTATTGCATCTCGGCCTGGCGGGCGATCAGCCGGGTCAGGACGTCGTCACGGAACGCGAAATAGGTGGCGGTGGCGGCCGACCACAGCCCGAGCAGCACCACGGTGCCGACCACGATCCAGAACACCACGGGTCCGAAGCGGACCTGCTTGCCGGCATGCACGATGGTGTAGGCATCGTCGGTGGCGGGCAGGGGAATCGCGGTCACCGCCGCCGGGGCACCCAGAGGGCGCCGGAAGGCGCGTCCGTGATCGTGAGGATGATGTTGGGGGTACTGCGAGTATTGGGCAGAACTTTTCGACATCGGCACTCCCGCGCCGGTCGGATGGGTTCCTTGCGGCTCAATTGCCGCCGCAATCTGGGCCGCTCATGGTTAATTTTCCGCAAATGGGAACGCGCGAATTTAAAGGATTGGTTAAAGGCTCCTTGCCGCCTCCAGCACTTCGTCGGCATGGCCATCGACCCGGACATTGCGCCAGATCCGCGCCACTTTACCGTCAGTCCCGACCAGCACCGTGGTGCGAAGGATCCCAAGGAAGCTCTTGCCATACATGGACTTTTCGCCCCAGGCCCCATAAGCCTCCAGCATCTCATGCGTCTCGTCCGAGATGAGGGGGACGCCGAGCTTGTGCTTGTCGCGAAACTTCTCCTGGGCCCTTAACGGATCGGCGGAGATGCCGAGCACGGCGGTGCCGGCGGCCGCGAAGGCGCCCGCCAGGCGCGTGAAGTCGATCGCCTCCCGCGTGCAGCCGGGGGTGTCGGCGCGGGGGTAGAAGAACAGGACGAGCTTTCGGCCGGCGTAGTCGGCGAGCGTGACCACGTCGCCGCCATCGCGCGGCAGGCGGAAGGCCGGGGCCTTTTGGCCCTCGGCCAAGCCGGACTTCAAGCCCGACTTGGCGGCAGCCGGAGAAGAGGCGGATTTGGAGGATTTTAACTGTTTCGATGCGGCCTTATGCGATCCTGCTTTTGCTACGGTCGCAGCTGATTTGCGTGCCGGTGTGCGCTGCGTTTTCGCGGATCTTGTTTGAGTCGATGCCCGCGTTTTTGCGGACTTCTTTGCAGCGGTCGGACTGCCGGAGGGCGTTTTGGACGATTTCTTTCGGGATTTCTTGGACATACGCCTTCCTTTCGACGCTTTCGGCAGGTCAACCGAAGCGGTATTGCAGCTCTTGTCCGGCGAGCCGGAATCGTGCCCTCGGCTGGGCAAGTCTGGCGACGCCGGAGTATGGTTACAAGGAATTCCACGCACCACCCCACTGCTCGTTGAACGCGCTCCCGGGGCGAAATGACGAACAGCAGGAATATTCGAGGTATGGCGGCAGTGCCGGCGCAGGGAGCATCACTTCCCGCGAACGGCTGCGGTCCCGGCGGCGCTCAGTCCTATGACGGGCGCCTGTATCGAGAGGCAATGGCAAGGAATACGTCGCCCCAGGACTACAACCGGGATTTTGATCGGCGCGGCGGCCAACTCGAGCCGCAGGAATGGGACGACGCCGACTGGGATCCGGATCAGGAAGCGGCTGCGCGCAATCGCGCACGCCGGTTGCTGGCGCGTTCCGGTTCGGGCTTTCTTCGCTTCGGTGGTGGATTTAGCGCGCTGCGCCGCTGGACGGGTGGGGGACGCTGGCTGAAGCGCCTGGCGGTGGCCGTCGCCACCGTCATCGTCATTTTCATCGGCTGCTTCGGTGCGCTGTGGTGGCGGCTCGGTGCCGGTCCCATCAGTCTGGACATCGCAACGCCGTGGCTCGCAGCCGCGATCGAGGACAATATCGGCCACGGCAACACCGTTGAGGTCGGCGGCACTCAGATCGAGCGGGCCGGCCGGGTCCGCGTCGCCGTCCGCATCCGAGACATCATCGTTCGCGACCGCGATCACGCCGTCGTCGCCAGCGCGCCGAAGGCCGAGGTGAGGCTGTCGGGTGCGGCCCTCCTGATGGGGCACCTGCGTGCCGAGAGTCTTAACCTGGTCGATGCCGAGCTCGCCATCCGCATTGCGCCCGATGGCACCGTCACCGTGTCCGCCGGCGACACCGCAAAGCCGCTCGCGACCGGTGTCGCGTCCAAGAAGGATGCGGGCCTGCCGCCGACATTCCCGCGCAGCGGTGTCCCCCCGCCGCCATTCGCGACCGCGCCTGCGAGCCCGGACGCATCGCAGGCCGCACCGCAGGCGACCGCGCAGAGCGGCATCCTTCAGGGCCTCGATTGGCTCGACAGCCTGAGCATGACGGGCCTCGACGGTCAGAACCTCAACGAGATCGGTCTGAAAAACGGCGTCCTGATCGTCGACGATCAGCAGCGCGGCAGCAAATGGTCGTTCGAGAACATCACGCTCAGCCTGAGGCGGCCGAGCCGCGGCGGCGTCGCGCTCAGCCTCGGCGAGCAGGGCGCGCGTCCGTGGCTGCTGCGCGCCACGATCGGACCGGCCGAGAATGGCGTGCGCTCGGTCGACATCAAGGCCGACAAGGTCTCGACCTCCAACATCCTGCTGGCGCTGCGGGTGAAGGACCTCACCTACACCGCCGACCTGCCGCTGACGGGCGAGCTCAAGGGCGAGCTCGGCCGCGACGGCGTGCCGACCTTCTTCCGCGGCAAGATCGCGGCCGGCGCCGGCAATATCATCGATACCGACACGCCCGACTACCCGATGGCAATCGACTCGGCCGAGATCAACGTCGAGTGGGATGCGAACCGGCGGGTGCTGGTCGCGCCGTTCAAGGTTCTCTCCGGCGCGAACCGCCTGACGCTGCTGGCCCATCTCGAGCCACCCAACGGCAACATCAACGACTGGCAGCTCGGCTTCAGCGGCGGTTCGATCCTGCTCGGCGGCATCGACAACGAGCCGCCGCTCGTCTTCAACCGCATCGCGATCGGCTTCCGCTTCGACGCCGACCACAAGCGCATCCTGCTGACACAGGCCGACGTCTCCAACGGCGAGATCGGCGTCGCCGGCACCGGCGCCCTCGACTATTCGGGCGAGCCGCGGCTCACCCTCGGTTTCGCGGGCACGCCGATGTCGGCCTCCGCCTTGAAGCGGATGTGGCCGACGCTGATCGTCCCCGAATTGCGTGAATGGGTGATCGAACGGATCGAGCGCGGCACGCTCCAGCGCATCGAGATCGGCGTCAACTCGCCGACCAGGAACCTGCCACGTAAGGGCCCGCCCATTCCAGACGACGGCCTGTCGGTCAACATCGTGGCGAGCGGCGTTGCGGTGCGGCCCGTGGACGGCATGCCGGTGGTGCGCGATGCCGATCTGAAGGCGCGCGTGACCGGACGGACCGCGACCGTCAACATCGGGCAGGGCGTTGCCGATACCCCCGCGGGCCGCAAGGTCACGATCTCCGATTTCGTGTTCGAGGTGCCCGACATGGCGCCGAAGCCGTCGCCTTCGCGGAGCAGATTCCGTGTGGAAGGGCCGGTGCCCGCGGCCGCTGAAATGCTCGCCAATGATCGGCTGAGCGACCTGTCGGCGACCGTCGTCGATCCCAACACCAGCAAGGGAACGTTCTCGGCGAACATCCAGCTCGGCATGCCGGTCAAGGGCGAGCTGACCAAGGCCGACACCACCTACGCCGTCACCGCCGACCTCAACGGTTTTGCCGCCGACAAGCTGGTGATGAACCAGAAACTGGAAGCCAACAACCTCAAGATATCAGCCAACAACCAGGGCTATCAGGTCAAGGGCGACGTCAAGATCAACGGCCAGGCGGCCTCGCTCGATTATCGCAAGCCGGCCGAGGGCGACGCGGACGTCAGGCTACAGGCGACGCTGGACGATGCCAGCCGCGCGCGGCTCGGCTTCGATCTCAGCCCCGCCATCGTCGGATCGTTGCCGATCAGGCTGTCGGGCAAGATCGCGAGCGGCGCGGACCAGACGACGAAGCTCGGCGTCGAGGCCGATCTGACCTCGGTCAGGCTCGACAACATCCTGCCCGGCTGGGTCAAGCTGCCGGGCAAGTCCGGCAAGGCCAGCTTCAAGGTAGTGCCGACGGCGCAATCGACGCGCTTCGAGGACATCGTCATCGAAGGCGGCGGCGCCTCGATCAAGGGCTCGCTCGAGCTCGACGCGAACGGCGATCTCGTGAACGCGAACTTCCCGACCTACGCGCCGTCCGACGGCGACAAGGCCTCGCTCAGAGTGGAGCGCAGCCAGGACGGTGTGCTGCGCGGCACCATGCGTGGCGACGTGTTCGACGGCCGCGGCTTCCTGAAGTCGGCGATCTCAGGCAATTCCAAGGACGACAAGAACAAGCTGAAGAACGTCGATTTCGACATCGACGTGAAGCTCGGTGCCGTCGCCGGCTTCAACGGCGAGGCCATGCGCAGCCTCGATGCCAAGATGTCGAAGCGCAATGGGGCCATCAAGGCGTTCGCGCTGAGCGGCAAGATCGGCCGCGACACGCCTGTCGCTGCCGACCTGCGCGGCGGCCGCGCCCAGGGCAACCGCGAGGTGATCTACCTGCAAACCAACGACGCCGGCGCGCTGCTGCGCTTCACCGACACCTACACCAAGGCGGTCGGCGGCCAGATGGTGGTGGCGATGGAGCCACCGGCCTCCGAGCCGAACACCGCGCGTGAAGGCCTGATCAATGTCCGCGACTTCACCGTGAAGGGCGAGGCGCAGCTGGAGCGCGTGGCTGCCGGCGCGCCGAACGGCACCGGCAACGGCGTCTCCTTCAGCGCGCTGCGCGCCGAGTTCACCCGGCAGAACGGTGCGCTCACGGTCCGCGACGGCGTGGTCAAGGGGCCGATGATCGGTGCCACCATCGAGGGCTCGATCGACTATCCCGGCAACCAGGTGTGCATGAGCGGCACCTTCGTGCCGATGTACGGCGTCAACAACATCTTCGGCCAGATCCCGCTGTTCGGCATCTTCCTCGGTGGCGGCAACAATGAGGGGCTGATCGGCGTGACCTACGAGGTCGTCGGCACGCCTGCCGCGCCCGTGATGCGCGTCAATCCGATCTCGGCGATGGCGCCGGGCCTGTTCCGCAAGATCTTCGAGTTCAACACCGGCAAGCAGAACTCGCCGTTCGAGGAATTCCCCTCGCATTCAAACGACGGTTCGACCGGATCGACCCGCCAGCTGTCGAGCGGTTGCACCCTCGCGCGGCGGCAGTAGCGGGGCTCGTCGCTTAAGAGCATTCGCAGACGTCCGTCATGCCCGGGCTTGTCCCGGCTGCGCGGCCGAAGCCGCTTCGGCGCGGCGAAGGCCCGGGCATCCACGTTCTTCCTGTCGCGGTGCTAGAAACGTGCATGGCCGGGACAAGCCCGGCCATGACGCAAGTGGAGATATTCGCGCTCGAAGGGCTACGCCGCGCGCACGCCCTTCAGGAACGTGCCGACTTCGCCGGAGAGCTGCTCGGCCTGCTTGGAGAGGTTGCTGGCTGCTGCGAGCACCATGCCGGCAGCGTTGCCGGTCTCGTTGGCCGCCGTGGAGACGCCGCCGATATTGGTGGTGACCTCTTTGGTCGCCTCCGCGGTCTGCGAGACGCTGCGGGCGATCTCGGCGGTGGCGGCGCCTTGCTCCTCGATGGCCCCGCCGATCGAGGTGGCGATGCGGCTGACCTCCTCGATGGTGGCGGTGATGCCGCCGATCGCATCGACAGCTTCCTTGGTGGCGCCCTGGATCTGAGTGATCTTGTCGCCGATCTCGCGGGTGGCTTCCGCGGTCTGGCTCGCCAGCGACTTCACCTCGGAAGCGACCACGGCAAAGCCGCGGCCGGCTTCGCCGGCGCGGGCGGCCTCGATGGTGGCGTTGAGCGCGAGCAGGTTGGTCTGCGCCGCGATGTTGGAGATCAGCTCGGCGACATGCTCGATCTGCTGGGCGCCGTCCGAGAGTGCGCGCACGATGGTGTCGGTGCGGCGGGCGCTGTCCACGGCACGTCCCGTGACCTCGGCCGATTGCGCGACCTGGCGGCTGATCTCGGTGATGGAGGAGGAGAGCTCCTCGGCGGCGGAGGCGACGGTCTGGACGCGCTGGCTGGCCTCATTGGCGGCCGAGCCGACCACGGCGGCGCGGCGATTGGTGCCTTCGGCGGTCGACGACATCGACTTGGCCGTGGTCTCCAATTCACCGGAGCCGGAGGCCATCAGGCCGACGAGCTGGCCGACGGAGGCATCGAAGCGGTCGGCAAGGGCGATCAGGGCCTCGCGCTTCTCCTGCTCGCTGCGGGCCTTGGCCGCGACCTGCTCGGCCTCCAGCGTGCGGGCCGTGAGCGCGGTCTGCCTGAGGATTTCGAGCGTCTCGGCCATGCGGCCGATCTCGTCGCCGCGGTCGGTCTCCTCGACCGGCTTGTCGATGGCGCCTTCGGAAATCGCCTGCATGCGATTCTTCTGACGGTCGAGCGCGCCGAGCACGTCGCGGGCGATCAGCCAGGACAGCGCCGCCATCAGCAGCATCAGGCCGATGCCGATGGCGCCAAGCTCCAGCGTCAAGGCGCGCACATCGGCGTCGATGTCGTCGACATAGAGGCCGTAGCTGATGATGACGTTCCAGGGCGCGAATTTGCGCGCGAACACGGTCTTGCGGACCGGCTCGGTCTGGCCGGGACGGGGGTAGAGATAGGAGGTGACGCCGCCCTGCGCAGTCTCGCTGCCGGCCTTGATGATGGCGTCGGCAATCAGCACGCCGTTTGAATCCTTGGCGCCGGTGATCTTGCCTTCGAGCTGCTGGTTGGCGCCGTTCACAACCAGGGAGCCGTCCGGATTGTAAACCACCGGATAGCCCTGGTTGCCGTTGAAGTTCATGCGGCGGCCGCGCTGGTGGAACAGGCTCTTGGCCTCGGCCGGCGTCAGCTTGCCGGCGGTCACTTCGTCCTGGAGCGCTTGGGCGTAGTTGTAGAGGAGTTCGACGGCGGTCCGCATCTGCTCGACGCGGTCCTCCATCATCCGGCTCTTGCTGAGCACGGCCGATACGCCGATGATGGCTGTGATCGTGAGAGCCGCGAGGCAGACCATGCTGGCAAGCTTGGTGCGGATCTTCAAATGACTCAGCAGTTTCATCACAGCCCCTACGGAATGGTTGTTATTGCTCGCACCGGTAGCATGAAGTTCTTACCAATCATGAATGGAGGCATGCGGCGGCCTGCCGCGCGGACAACGTGCGCAGGCGCGTGCGCAATGGTGCAGGCAAATCGCCGTGCAGACGGACTCCAGCCCGTCTGGGGAAGGGAATCGATCTTGGGTTTTGGCAGCTAGACCGTCTGGACGGACCTGCAATGAATCGATTCGTTCATCGCATCATCATGTCTCTGCTGCTCGTCGCGGCCCTCGTTCTGATCTGGAACGTGCTGGGCGCGCGCTGAGACGGCACCGGAGATCTGCCGGCGCCATCCTCGTGCTTAGCGGATGAGATGTGCTTCAGCGGGGCGCGGATGCGCCCGCCGGTCCGGCGGCTATTTCTTGCCCATCGCTGCGTCGACGCTGACCGGGCCTCCGCCCGCCGCCGAGAGATACAGGCAGGCGAAGCAGAACAGGATCGCCAGGGTGCCGTTGTTCAGCAGCGGCAGGAAGATCGGCGTCTCGCCCCTGAACATGTGGCCCATGAAGTAGGCGAAAGCCATTTCACCGGACAAGATGAAGGCTGCGAGGCGCGAGAACAGGCCGATCATGAGCAGCCCGCCAAGCACCAGTTCGAGCGCACCGGCGGCGCCGTAAAGCGACATCAGCTCGACCTTGGCGAACATTGGGACAGCCGGAAACTTGAACAGCTTGGCGACGCCGTACTGGAACAGCAGCAGGCCGGTGATGAAGCGAAACAGGCTCAGGAGAACCGGTTGAAAGCGAGTGAGATAAGGAAAGTCCATTGGTTTGCCCTCCATCCAATGCTGGACCCAATGCTGCGACTTGGACCGCATTCGCTTCCGCCTCGCAAGCCACCAGGATCAATTCAGCGCTGACATTTTCGTCATGTCGGACAAAACACCGCAATGCGCCGCCACCAGCTGCACGCGACCCTCTTTTTTGCACGTTCGCCTCGCGCTCGTCCGTAGGATTCCGGTGAAACCAGGGTGTGCAGGTTACGTCGGGGAGACCTACTCCCGCAAAGCAGGGACGACCAGGAACGGAATCATTCCGAGGATCACGCTCGCAAGTGCGAAGACGAGCAGGAGATCGTAGCCGTGCGTGGCATCGTGGATCAGGCCGCCGCTCCATGAACCGAAGGCCGAGCCGAGGCCGCTGCCGATCGAGATCGTGCCGAAGATGGTGCCGACGCGTTTGCCGCGAAAGATCTTCATGGCGGTGGCGCTGATCAGCGGCCCGCGGGAGCCCATCATGCTGCCGAAGCAGACGACGAAACCGGTGAGCAGAATGACGTTCGGATAGTACTGCAGCAGCCAGAGCAGAACGATGCCGAGAATCGAGATCGCGTAGCTGAGCAGCACCGACGGCCGGCGTCCGATCAGTCCGTCGAGCGCCGAGACGCCAAGCATGCCGAACACCAGCACGATTCCGGAGAAGCCCCAGGCGGTCGCGGCCTGGAGCGGCGGAAAGCCGGCGTCGATCAGATAGGCCACGATCTGCGCCGCGATCGCATACATGCCGACCGCGGTGAAGAAGAAGGTCGAGAACAGCGCCCAGAATGCGTGGTGGCGCATCGCGCTCGCAAGCGTCCAGCCGCTGTCGACGAAGTCAGGATCGCTCTTCTTGGCGACGTGCGGCGAGCCGGCCGCGAACATGCGCCAGGGCAGCAGCAACAGCGGCGCCAGCAGCCCGAGCGCTGCAAAGCCGAACAGCTGGTAGGTCTCGCGCCAGCCGAGATGATCGATCAGGAGCTGCGAGGCCGGCAGCAAGGCCAGCACGCCGCCGCCCATCGCCGAATAGACCACCGCCATGGCGGTCGGCAGCTTTGGTCCGAACCAGCGACCGAGCAGGATCGAGTTCGGCACATTGCCGATGAAGCCAACGCCGATGCCGACGCAGATGCCGATCGAGAGCTGGAATTGCCAGAGCGCGTGCGCATGGCTCGCGATCAGAAAGGCCGAACCGAGCAGGAGCAAGCCGAGCGCATAGACGAGGCGTGGCCCGGAATGATCGAACAGGCGCCCGACCAGGGGTGCAGTCATGCCGCTGACGAGCCAGGTGAGGGAGTAGATCGAGACGACCTGGGCGCGATCCCAGCCGAGGCTTTCGGAGATCGGCTTGAGGAAGACCGTGAAGCTCTCGCTCAAGCCCCGGCCAAGAACAGCCAGCGTGAAGCAGAGGCCGAGCACGACGAGTGCGGTGCGCACCGCGTCCCGCCGGGTGACTACGGCGCTATCCTTGCTCGCTTCCTTGGGCGTGTTCTGGTCCATTGCCGTCAGGGAGCGCGCATCCGTGCGCCATGACAAGCAGCGAAAAGCTCATGCGCCTATGCAGGCTTGATGAGGACGTGCTTCTTCCGATTCACTATCAATCGGAGCCTAGCGTCAGGATTCCTCTCTTCCTTTTCCCTGTGCTTAGCAACACGCGTCCGTCGTCATCGAAGTCTTCCCTCCGTAGGCGATATTGCGGATCGGTCACAACACGACCACCAAGGTTCATTGCGCCGTCCTTGATGTATTGACGAGCCTGAGCGTTTGAGCTCGAGAAACCAAGCTGCGTATTTGCTGCAGGCAGGGAGTCGCCAACCGAGACGATCAATACTGGAAGGTCAGTACCGAAGCTTCCATATTCGTAGGTCTCCTGTGCTGTGCGTTCTGCTTGCTCTGCGGCAGACCTTCCATGCATCAACGCTGTGGCTTCCCTAGCCAAAATCTTCTTTGCTTCGTTGATCTCGGCGCCTTCGAGACTTGCAAGGCGGGCGATGTCGGTCTGGCGTAGAGTAGTGAAAAGTTTCAAAAACCGTACAACATCCGCGTCTTCGGTGTTGCGCCAGAACTGGTAATATTCGTACGGCTTGAGCATATCGGCGTTCAGCCAAACCGCTCCAGATGCAGTTTTTCCCATCTTGGCGCCAGATGCAGTCGTTAGTAGAGGGCACGTTAAGGCGAACAGTTGAGGTGTGCCCATTCGTCTGCCAAGTTCAATACCGTTGACAATGTTTCCCCATTGATCAGAGCCTCCCATTTGCAAACGGCAGTCGTAACGCTTGTTGAGCTCAACGAAATCGAACGCCTGTAAGATCATGTAGTTGAATTCGATGAAGCTCATCTCTTGGTCTCGCTCCAATCTGAGCCTAACAGAATCCATCGCGAGCATTCGATTGACAGAGAAATGCCTCCCGACGTCGCGCAGCATTTCAATCCAGTTTAGGCGAGTCAGCCACTCAGCATTATCTGGCATGATCGCGTCTCTGGGGCCGGATCCGAATCTGACAAACTCAGGTCTGAATGTGCGGCGGATAGCGTCCTTGTTTGCTTCGATTTGCTCATACGTGAGCAGCTTTCGCGTTTCATCTCGCCCAGAAGGATCTCCAACTCGAGTGGTGCCGCCTCCCATCAGCGTGATTGGCCGATTTCCATACTCCTGCAGCCAATGGAGCATCATTATTGATAGTAAGTGGCCGACGTGGAGCGAGGGCGCTGTGCAGTCATAGCCGACGTAGGCGGTCAGTTCCCCCCGCCTCGCCAAGTCATCCAATGGTTCAACCGGCGCTGAGATTTGATGGATAAAGCCGCGCCACTGCAGCTCTCGCAGAAAATCTGATTTAAATTCAGTCATTTGTGTGCGACTCGGATAGTTCCAAGTTTACGGTGATTGCCGCAAGTTGCGGAACCCTTGCTCCTCGGGCTCCGGCAGTCTAGCTCGCTGTGGCATTATAAGATGTACTTGGTTGATACAAGTCACGCGTCCAGCAGCGACGTCGAGGCGCGCTTAAGATGATGTTGACGGCACTCGGTTTGATGAGCGGCACCTCGCTGGACGGGGTGGATGTCGCGCTGATCGAGACCGACGGAAAGCAGGTGAAGGCGTTCGGGCCGTCCGGTTACCGGCCCTACGGCCCGGCCGAGCGCAACCTGCTGCGCCAGGCGCTGAGCGAGGCCGTGCATCTGCAGCAACGCGACGCCCGCCCGGGCAGTCTGGGCGATGCCGAGCGTGCGGTGACGCAGGCCCATGCCGAAGCGGTCGCGGCCTTCCTCGCCCAGAATCGGATGAGGGCGGAGGACGTCGACATTGTCGGCTTCCACGGCCAGACCGTGCTGCACCGGCCCGAGAGGCGGCTAACGGTGCAGATCGGCGACGCGCCGGCGCTCGCAAGGGCCATCCATATTCCCGTGATGCACGACTTCCGCGCCGCCGACGTCGAGGCTGGCGGGCAGGGCGCCCCGCTCGTGCCGGTTTACCACCGCGCGCTCGCCCATTCGCTGGAGCGCGAAGGGCCGACCGTCGTGGTCAATATCGGCGGCGTCTCCAACATCACCTATATCGACGGCAACGATGCGTTGATCGCCTGCGACACCGGCCCCGGTAACGCGTTGCTGGACGATTTCATGTACCGCACCATGAACCAGTCGTTCGATGCCGAAGGCAAATTCGCCGCGCTCGGCAAGGTGGATGAAGCCTGGATCGCGCGGGCGCTGGAGCTGCCGTTCTTCGCAAGTCCGCCGCCGAAATCACTCGACCGCAACGATTTTGCGGCCCTGCGGCTCGGCGACGTGCTGCCTGCCGACGGCGCGGCGACGCTGACCGCCTTCACCGCGGCCGCGATTGCCCGCATCATTCCGCTGTTGCCGCGGCGGCCGCGCAGCTGGATCGTCTGCGGCGGCGGTGCCCGCAACCTCACCATGCTGCGGATGCTGCGGGAGCGGGTGGGCTCGGCCACGGTCGAGGCGGCCGAAACGCTCGGCTGGGCCTCGGACGCCATCGAGGCCCAGGCCTTCGGCTTTCTCGCGGTCCGCGGCATGAAGGGCCTGCCGCTGTCCTATCCCGCGACCACGGGCGTGCCGATGCCAATGACCGGCGGGGTGATCGCCAGGCCGTAAAGCGGGGTGCCCGCCGGCCAGCTTTGCGAGGAGACCGAACTTGAACGATTCTACGAATGGTTTTCCTCCGGGTCCCTCTGATGGTTTGCGGGGCACCTGTCTCCAATGTCAGCATCCCATCGGCTATCATCATCTGGAGGGCGATAGGTGCAGCTGCAAAGATTGCCACTGCCCGGGATTTGAAGACTATCCCCGTCCGGCAAACTCAAACTCGAAGCTCCCGGGCTAATATTTGGTAGTTAATGCAGGTGCATGGATCTTGACGATTGGATGCAGTTGCATCTATATTGGATGCAGTCGCATCTAACTGCCGGGATCCTTGCCATGACCTCTTCCCTGAAACTGATCAGCCACAAGCTTTGTCCCTATGTGCAGCGCGCGGTGATCGCGCTGAAGGAGAAGGGCGTGCCGGTTGAGCGGATCGACATCGATCTCGCCAACAAGCCCGACTGGTTTCTCAAACTCTCGCCGCTCGGCAAGGTGCCGGTGCTGGTGGTGACGGAGAAGGGCGAGGTCGCGCTGTTCGAGAGCAACGTGATCTGCGAGTACATCGAGGAGACGCAGGCAGGCAGCAGGCTGCATCCGGCGGATCCGTTGCAGCGGGCCGAGCACCGTGCCTGGATGGAATTCGGCTCGGCGATCCTCGGCGACCTCTGGGGCTTGGAGACCACAACCGATCCGGCGACGTTCGAAAGCAAGCGCCAGGCGCTGGTCGCAAAGTTCGCGCGTGTCGAGGCCGCGCTCGGCGCAGGTCCGTTCTTCGCCGGCAATGCGTTCAGTCTGGTCGATGCCGTGTTCGCGCCGATCTTCCGCTACTTCGATCTGTTCGACGCGCTGACAGAGCACGGCATTTTCAACGACGTGCCGAAGGTTCGTGCCTGGCGTGCCGAGCTCGCAAAGCGCCCGAGCGTGCGCAGCGCGGTCGGGGCGGACTATCCGCAGCTCTTGCGCGCCTTCCTCGTGCGCCACGACGCACATCTGCTCAAGCTCGCGGCCTGAGCACATGTCGCAATCAATGGCCTGGCTGTTGCTGGTGATCGCCGGCGCGCTCGATGTCGGCTGGGCGATCTCGATGAAATATGCGGAAGGCTACACGCGGGCAGGCTGGAGCGTTGCTTCGCTGGTGCTGCTTGCGGCCTTCGTCTTTTTGCTCGGACGCGCCTTGAAGGTGCTCGAGGTCGGCGTGGCCTATTCGGTGTGGACCGGCATTGGCGCCGCCGGCACGTTCCTGATGGGCGTGGTGCTGTTCGGCGAGACCTTGAGCGCGATGAAGCTTGCCGGCATCGCGCTCGTCTTGACGGGGATCGTCGCGCTCAAGCTGGCTTGAGCCGCGAACTCAGCCCGTAGCCCGGATGGAGCGAAGCGCAATCCGGGTCTTCTTCCGTGGATAGAGTCTCCCGGATTTCGCGTCGCTCGATCCGGGCTACAGAGTTTTCACCGCACGTTGGCGAGGCGCATGTCGAGATAGGCCGTGATGGTTTCCATCAGCGGCTCGAGCTTGGAGTCGAAGAAGTGGTTGGCGCCGGGGATGATCTGCTGGTCGATCACGATGCCTTTCTGGGTCTTCAGCTTCTCGACCAGCGTGTTGACGTCCTTGGGCGGCACCACCGCATCCTTCTCGCCATGCACGATCAGACCTGAGGACGGGCAGGGCGCGAGGAACGAGAAGTCGTAGAGGTTGGCCGGTGGCGCGATCGAGATGAAGCCCTCGACCTCGGGGCGGCGCATCAAGAGCTGCATGCCGATCCAGGCGCCGAAGGAGAAGCCGGCGACCCAGCAGGCGCGAGCCTCGGGATTGATGGTCTGCGCCCAATCGAGCGCGGCGGCCGCATCGGACAATTCGCCGGTGCCGTGGTCGAACGCGCCCTGGCTGCGGCCGACGCCGCGGAAATTGAAGCGCAGCACCGAGAAGCCGCGATGGGCGAAGGCGTAGTAGCACTGGTACACGATCTGATGGTTCATCGTGCCGTGGAACTGCGGATGCGGATGCAGGATCATCGCGATCGGCGCATTCTTCTGCTTGGCCGGGTGATAGCGGCCCTCGAGGCGGCCGGCGGGGCCGGTGAAAATGACTTCAGGCATCGATGATCTCTGATCTAAGTCCCTTGGAGGTGATCCCTGCGCAATCGTCCGATTGGGACTCTCGCAGCGTTGCCGCCGACGAGAGCACGGATGAAGGGTGGAGAGGCGCGCCCTCGGATGATGCGCGAGTGGCGCGCAGGTGAACTGACGCGCGCTTCTAACACAAGGCCAGGGTCAAAAAGCAAGCTTCTTCGACATCTCTCAATCAGCTCAAGAGCTTAGCCAGTCATTGCATTGTCATCTCTGGCTTGCCTGCCGCGACCTGGACCTGCCTGAATCAACCGAAGCACGGCAAGAGCCGGCCGTCCTGCCGAAGGGTGCTATCCAACTTATTGAAATCACGATTGTTTAGGGGGCGCCTGGGACGATTGCCGCGGGCGCGGTTCGGCTTCCGAGCGACGCGACCGCCGGCCGGTAGCGCCGGCTGCCGCCGAGCGTCTGGCCGTTGTCGAAGGCGAGCTCGAAATCCCCTGATGGCTTGAGGTCCACGCCGCGCACCCGGTCGAGATTGGCGAGCTTGGTCCGGTGGACGCGAACGATGGAAAAGGGCGCCAGCTCGCTTTCCGCCGCTGCCAGCGTGCCCCGTATGAGGTGCTGGGTGCCGTCGGCGAGGCTGTATTCGATGTAATTGCCGGCTGACGCGACCCAGAGGATATCGCGCGGCACCACGCGAATGCGGCTGGTGCCGTCGCGCAGCCAGATCAGATCGGGGGACGATGGCTGCGGCGGGGTGGGCGGCGCCGACGATGCGACTGCCGCGCTCTTCAGCTCACGCCGGCTTTCGAGCAGCCAGATCGTGGCGGCGATCAGAACAAAGGCCACGGCGTCTTTGCGGAATTCATACAGGACCGTCGCGAGCGAGAAACGGAAATCGTAGGCGCCGCCGGCGAGCCAGAGCGCGAGCTTCCGCACCCAGACCATGCCGGTGATGTGGAGGGTGGAGAAGCCGAGCAGAGCGATCGCCCCGATGGCCGCCTGGGCGGCGAGGCCGGCTGTCCGGCGCATGCGGCGCACGGCCAAGACCAGCATCGGCAGCAACAGCAGGATGACGGCGATGCTCGACATCTCCCAGAACAGCCGCCGGCCGATGTCGTAGCTGTCGCCGCGCCAGGCCGCGTCCTGGGCGAACGAAAACGCATTGACTACTCCGATCACGAGCGCGACGGCCGCAATCGCTGCCAACATCATCCGATCGCCGCTGCTGATCCCGAAATGGCAGCGACTCGTCCCAGCTGCCGGCGGCTCATCCCCTCGTGTCCGATTCTGATCCCAAACCGGCTCGACGCGCGCCGCAGGCGGAGCATTTTCGGTGTCAGCCATTTTCGTCAGTCCTGGCCGCAAAACCGCGTTCGTCGTCCCGTCAAGGAGCAGAAAACCATGACAACACCACAGCAATCCCAAAGCTCTGAAAGGCGTATCGACCTGGACTGGGTGCGGATTTTAGCCTTCGCGCTGCTCATCTTCTACCACGTCGGCATGCTCTACGTGTCCTGGGGATTTCACATCAAGAGCACGCACCGGCTGACGTGGCTGGAACCGGTGATGCTCTTCCTCAACCCATGGCGGCTGTCGCTTCTGTTCCTGGTGTCTGGGGTTGCCACCCGCTTCATGCTCGGCAAGTCCAGCCTCGCCTCGCTTGCCGGTGCGCGATCGGCGCGGCTCCTGATCCCGCTCATTTTCGGCATGCTCGTGATCGTGCCGCCGCAGGCCTATCTCCAGATCGTCGAAAGCCTCGGCTATCCCGCCGGCTTCTTCGATTTCTACGCCAGGCACTACTTCGCCTTCGGCGCGCAATTCTGTCCGAAGCCGTGCATCGTGTTGCCGACCTGGAACCACCTCTGGTTCGTGGTCTATCTGTGGGTCTACACCATGGCGTTGATCGGCGTGCTCGCGTTATGGCCGGCCGGAGCTGACTGGCTTGGCCGAAAGCTGGCTCGTGCGCTCACCGGCCCATGGCTCCTGATCGCGCCCTGCCTGCTGTATGCGGCCTGGCGCCTGGTGCTGTTCCCGGCTTTCCCGTCGACACACGCGCTGTTTGGCGACTGGTACAACCACGCGGACCACGCCACGGCCTTCCTGATCGGTTTCCTGCTGGCCAAGCAGGAGGGGATCTGGCGCGAACTCGAACGCCTGCGCTGGGCGGCCCTGCTGGCGGCCGCCGCCTGTTTCGCTGGCTTCATCCTGGTACGCGCCGGCCTGTTTGCGCCGTCGCCCATGCTGAAGTGGTTCGCCGCCTCGGCCTATGGCTGTTATCAATGGCTCGCGATCGCCGTCGTGCTGGGCTTTGCGCGGCGCACCTTCACAGCCGACAGCCCGGCGCGGCGCTATCTGACCGACGCGATCTTCCCGTACTACATCGTGCATCAGACCGCGATCATCGTGATCGCGCATCAATTGCATGGCAGCGGTCTGTCGGCCGGCATCGAAGCGTCCATTGTCATCGTCGGGACCGCGCTCACATGTGTGGCGACCTATGAGATCGTCCGGCGCGTTGCCTGGCTTCGGCCGCTGTTCGGGTTGCGGGCGGTGCCCCGAAGTGTTGCGAGGACGGAGCAACAGCTGGCCTGACGAGCGCACGCCCTCCGATTGGCCGAACGACAAAAGGTGCTAAGAGGGCCAGATGCCGAACCGTGTCTATCTCGACTGGAATGCGACCACGCCGCTGCGCCCCGAGGCGCGGGCAGCGATGGTTGCCGCCTTCGACCTGGTCGGCAATCCATCCTCGGTCCATGCCGAGGGGCGGGAGGCGCGGCGATTGGTCGAAGAGGCGCGCGCGACACTTGCGGCCGCGGTCGGAGCGCAGCCGCGCAACATCATCTTCACCTCTGCTGGAACCGAGGCCAATGCGCTGGCGCTCTCGCCGCGTTTGCGGGGCGCCTCCGGCGGACCTGTCGAGCGGCTGCTGGTCTCGGCGGTCGAGCACGCCTCGGTGCTGGCCGGCGGCCGGTTCCCGGCGGACAAGATCGGGCTGATCCAGGTCACGCGCTCCGGCGTGGTCGACCTCGATCATTTGAAGGCGCTGCTGAAGGGCGGCCCGCCAGCCCTGGTCTCGATCATGGCCGCCAACAACGAGACCGGCGCTCTTCAGCCCGTCACGGAGGCTGCAACCATCGTCCACGAGGTCGGCGGCCTGCTGCATGTCGACGCGATCCAGGCGCTTGGCAAAATACCGTTCGATATCAATTCAGTAGGCGCCGACCTTGCGACCTTTTCTGCGCACAAGATCGGCGGCCCCAAGGGGGTCGGCGCCCTGGCGATGGCCGATGGGATAAGCGGCCTTGAGCCGGTGCTGCGGGGCGGCGGACAGGAGTTCAGCCGCCGGGCCGGAACCGAGAACATTGCCGGGATCGCCGCCTTCGGAGCGGTGGTGAAGGCTGCGCTTCAGGCTATGCCGGAGGATGTGAAGTGTATGGCAAGTCTCAGAGATCGCTTGGAAAATGGCCTCCGCGAGGTTCCCGGGACGACCGTTTTTGCGAAAGACGTGGCGCGGTTACCAAATACCGTCCTCTTGACGGCGCCCGGCTTGAAGGCCGAAACCGCCGTGATCGGCTTCGATCTGGAAGGCATCGCGGTCTCTTCCGGCTCCGCCTGTTCCTCCGGAAAGGTCCAGCCCTCTCACGTCCTGTCCGCGATGGGCTATGATCCCGCGGTGGCCCAGGGAGCGGTGCGTCTCAGTTTGGGCTGGTCCACGGAATCGGCTGACATCAATAGGGCGTTAGAGGCTTGGCGAAAGCTTGGTAATACCCTACTTAAGGGCTGAGCGATGAAACACGGCTTGAACGGTTCTAAGCCCGTGCTTTCCGCAGAGAAATATCGTAATACTCGTTCGAGTTTGATCCACCGCGGTCCTTGAAACCGCGAGCGGAGGATGGAATGCCAGCCGTACAAGAGACGGTCGAGCGCGTGAAGCGCATCGACGTCGACCAGTATCGTTATGGGTTTGAGACCCTGATCGAGTCCGAGAAGGCCCCCAAGGGGCTGTCGGAAGAGATCGTCAAATACATCTCGCAGAAGAAGAACGAACCCGCCTGGATGCTGCAGTGGCGGCTGGAGGCCTATCGGCGCTGGCTGACCATGCAGGAGCCGACCTGGGCGCGCGTCGATTATCCGAAGATCGACTTCCAGGACCTCTATTACTACGCGGCGCCCAAGCCGAAGAAGACCGTCTCCTCGCTGGATGAGATCGATCCGGAGATCCTGAAGACCTACGAGAAGCTCGGCATCCCCTTGCGGGAAGTCGCCATGCTCGAAGGCGTCGAACCCAAGCCCGGTGAGGAGGATCCCGCCCGCCGCAAGATCGCGGTCGATGCTGTCTTCGATTCGGTCTCGGTTGCGACCACGTTCAAGGCCGAGCTGAAGAAGGCCGGCGTGATCTTCATGCCGATCTCGGAGGCGATCCGCGAGCACCCTGAATTGGTGCAGAAATATCTGGGATCGGTGGTTCCGACCTCGGACAATTTCTACGCGACGCTGAACTCGGCGGTGTTCTCCGACGGCTCGTTCGTCTATGTGCCGCCGGGCGTGCGCTGCCCGATGGAGCTGTCGACCTATTTCCGCATCAACGAGCGCAACACCGGCCAGTTCGAGCGCACGCTGATCATCGCCGACAAGGGTTCCTACGTCTCCTATCTCGAAGGCTGCACCGCGCCGCAGCGCGACGAGAACCAGCTGCATGCCGCCGTGGTCGAGCTCGTCGCCCTCGACGATGCCGAGATCAAGTATTCGACGGTGCAGAACTGGTATCCCGGCAATTCGGAAGGCAAGGGCGGCATCTACAATTTCGTCACCAAGCGTGGCGACTGCCGTGGCGCCAACTCGAAGATCTCCTGGACCCAGGTCGAGACCGGCTCCGCCATCACCTGGAAATACCCGAGCTGCATCCTGCGCGGTGACAATTCCCGCGGCGAGTTCTACTCGATCGCGATCTCGAACGGCTTCCAGCAGGTCGATAGCGGCACCAAGATGATCCATCTCGGCAAGAACACGTCGAGCCGGATCATCTCCAAGGGCATCGCCGCCGGCAAGTCGCAGAACACCTATCGCGGTCTCGTCACCGCGCATCGTAAGGCGACCGGCGCGCGCAACTTCACCGCCTGCGACTCGCTGCTGATCGGTGACAAATGCGGCGCGCACACGGTGCCATACATCGAGGCCAAGAACTCCTCGGCGACTTTCGAGCACGAGGCGACCACCTCGAAGATCTCCGAGGACGTGCTGTTCTACTGCATCCAGCGCGGGCTCAGCCAGGAAGAAGCGGTCGGCCTCGTCGTCAACGGCTTCGTCAAGGACGTGCTGCAGCAGCTGCCGATGGAGTTCGCGGTGGAAGCGCAGAAGCTGATCTCGATCTCGCTCGAAGGGTCGGTCGGCTAGCTCGGACCTCGTCCTGAAGAGGCCGCGCAAGCGGCCGCCTCGAAGGATGGATACCGGAAAGATTGGTGGCCTCAATCCTTCGAGACGCGCCTGCGGCGCTCCCTGGGATGAGGGGATAGATGGAAAAACATTATGGCTTTGCTTGAAGTGAAAGACCTCAAGGTTCGTGTCGAGGAGCGTGAGATCCTCCACGGGCTGACGCTGACCGTGAACGAGGGCGAGGTGCACGCGATCATGGGGCCGAACGGCTCCGGCAAGTCGACGCTCTCGCACGTCATCGCCGGCAAGCCCGGCTACGAGGTCACCGACGGCCAGATCCTGTTCAGGGGCGAGGACCTGCTGGAGATGGATCCCGACGAGCGCGCCGCCAAGGGCGTGTTCCTGGCGTTCCAATATCCGGTCGAGATCCCCGGCGTCACCACCATGAATTTCCTGCGCACGGCGCTGAACGCGCAGCGCAAGGCGCGCGGCGAGAGCGAGCTGATGGTGCCGGACTTCCTGAAGAAGGTCCGCGAAGTCTCGAAGTCGCTGAACATCCCGCAGGACATGCTCAAGCGCGGCGTCAATGTCGGCTTCTCCGGCGGCGAAAAGAAGCGCAACGAGGTGCTGCAGATGGCGCTGTTCGAGCCCAGCCTGTGCATCCTCGACGAGATGGATTCCGGCCTCGACATCGACGCCCTGCGCATCGCGGCCGACGGCGTCAACGCACTGCGCTCGCCGGGGCGCGCGATGGTCGTCATCACCCATTATCAGCGGCTGCTGAACTACATCGTGCCCGACGTCGTGCACGTGATGTCCAGGGGCCGCGTCGTGAAGAGCGGCGGCAAGGAATTGGCGCTGGAGCTGGAAGCCTCCGGCTACGCCCAGTTCGAGGATGCCGCGTAAGGAATTTTAAGATGAACGTTGCTGTGGCAAAGACCGGGAGCGGCCGCGCGGTGAGCGATCTCTTCGCCAGCGCCGAAGGCCGCCTGCCGGGTTCGCCTGACGTGATGGCGGCGCGCCGCGAGGCGTTCGAGACCTATGAGCGTCTCGGTCTGCCGCACCGCCGGATCGAGGAATGGAAATACACCGACCTGCGCGCGCTGGTCGGCGAGGTGCTGCCGCTGGCGGCCGTGCCCGATGCGACCGCGCTGAAGCGCGCCGCGGACGCGGTCAAGGCGCATGCCATCGCGGGCGCCCGCAAGCTGGTGCTGGTCGACGGCGTGTTCGCGGCTGAGCTTTCAGACGTGAAGGCGCTTGCGTCCGAGGTCGGCTTCAAGACTCTGCGCGAGACGCTGGATAAGGATGCCGGTCTCCTCAAGACCGCGTCCACCGATGCCGTGATCGCGGTCAACGCGGCGCTGGCGACCGACGGCGTGGTGCTGTCGATCGCGGATGGAACGCAGCTCTCTGCGCCGATCCAGATCATCCATGTTGCGACCGCCGCATCGGCCTCGGCTTTCACCCGCTCGCAGGTGGCGATCGGGAAGGGCGCCCGCGCCACCATCATCGAGAGCTTCGTCGCCGCCGGCGCTGCGGCCTACCAGGTCAACGACGCCGTTATGATCTCGGTCGGCGACGACGCCGACGTCGCGCATATCCGCCTGATGGACGATGCCGCCGATGCGGTGAACATCACCTCGCAGTTCGTTACCGTCGGCGCCAACACCAAGCTGAACGTCTTCAACATGACCAGCGGCGCTGCGGTCAGCCGCTTGCAGGGCTTCATTACGCTGGCGGGCGAGGGCAGCGAGCTCTCGGTCAACGGCGTCAACCTCCTGAAGAAGACCGAGCACGGCGACACCACGCTGGTGGTCGACCATGCCGTGCCGAACTGCGTCAGCCGCGAGATCTTCCGTGCGGTGATCGACGACCGCGCCCATTCGGTGTTCCAGGGCCGCATCATCGTCCGTCCCGACGCGCAGAAGACCGACGGCAAGATGATGACGCGCGCGCTGCTGCTCTCGGACGAGGCCGAGGCCGACAACAAGCCCGAACTCGAGATTTTTGCCGACGACGTCTCCTGCGGCCACGGCGCCACCGCCGGCGCGCTCGACGACAGTCTGCTGTTCTACCTGAAGGCCCGTGGCCTGCCGGAGAAGCAGGCCCAGGCGCTGCTGATCCAGGCCTTTGTCGGCGAGGCGATCGAGCAGATCGCCGATGATACTTTGCGCGAGCACGTGATCGGCATCGCCGAGCGCTGGCTGGAGCGGCGGTCATGAGCACGCATCCGGCGGTCAAGAACGGCGCCTATGACGTTGCGCGCGTGCGCCAGGATTTCCCGGCGCTCGCCATGCAGGTCTACGGCAAGCCGCTGGTCTATCTCGACAACGCCGCCTCGGCACAGAAGCCGAGTGCTGTGCTCGACCGCATGACGCAGGCCTATACATCCGAATACGCCAACGTGCATCGCGGCCTGCACTACCTCGCCAATGCCGCGACCGAAGCCTATGAGGGCGGCCGCACCAAGGTGGCGCAGTTCATCAACGCTGCGCGCACCGAGGAAGTCATCTTCACCCGCAACGCGACCGAGGCGATCAACCTGGTCGCGTCTTCGTGGGGCGCCCCGAATATCGGGGAAGGCGACGAGATCGTCATCTCCATCATGGAGCACCATTCCAACATCGTGCCCTGGCATTTCCTGAGGGAACGCCAGGGTGCCGTGATCAAATGGGCACCGGTCGACGATGAGGGTAATTTCCTCATCGACGAATTCGAGAAGCTGCTGACGTCGAAGACCAAGCTGGTCGCGATCACGCAGATGTCGAACGCGCTCGGCACCATCGTGCCGGTCAAGGACGTCGTCAGGATCGCCCATGCCCGCGGCATTCCGGTGCTGGTCGACGGCAGCCAGGGCGCGGTGCATCTGCCGGTCGACGTCCAGGATATCGGCTGCGACTTCTACGTCTTCACCGGTCACAAGGTCTATGGTCCGACCGGCATCGGCGTGCTCTGGGCCAAGTACGACCACCTCGTCGCGATGCGCCCCTTCAACGGCGGCGGCGAGATGATCCGCGAAGTCTCGCGCGATGTCGTCACCTATGGCGATCCCCCGCACAAGTTCGAGGCGGGCACGCCGGCGATCGTCGAGGCCGTCGGCCTTGGTACCGCCATCGATTACGTCAACTCGATCGGCAAGGAACGCATCGCCGCCTACGAGGCGGACCTCACCGCGTACGCCCAGGAGCGCCTGCGCGAGATCAACTCGCTGCGGCTGATCGGCACGGCGCGGGGCAAGGGCCCCGTGATCTCCTTCGAGCTCAAGGGCGCGCACGCCCACGACGTCGCCACCGTGATCGACCGCCAGGGCATCGCGGTGCGCGCCGGCACCCATTGCGTCATGCCGCTTTTAGAGCGGTTCAACGTGACGGCGACATGCCGGGCCTCGTTCGGCATGTATAATACGCGGGAAGAAGTCGATCATCTGGCACAGGCGCTGCTGAAGGCGCGGGATTTGTTTGCATGAGTGACACGGCCGAAATCAAAGCCAATCCGATGGAGACCCATTCGGCATTGCCGCCGGAGGAGACCGAGCGGCTGACCCGCGAGATCATCGCCGGGCTCAAGACCGTGTTCGACCCGGAAATCCCGGCCGACATCTACGAGCTCGGCCTGATCTACAAGGTTGAGATCAAGGACGACCGTTCCGTGGACGTGCAGATGACGCTGACGACGCCGAACTGTCCGGCCGCCGGCGAGCTGCCGACCATGGTCGAGAACGCGGTGGCGAGCGTGCCCGGCGTCGGCGTGGTCGACGTCAAGGTCGTCTGGGAGCCGCCGTGGTCGCCGGAACGCATGAGCGACGAGGCCCGCCTCGTGCTGAACATGTGGTGACGCCCTCGGGCCGCATTGAATTCGCTCCGCAACGGACCACATAGACAACATGACCCAGATTTCGTCAGGCTCGACACCAGCATCCACTCCGAAGCCGCGGCGGCCGCGCCCGCAGGTGATGCGGCTGACGGATGCCGCCGCCCAGCGCATCACCGAGCTGACCCAGCGTGCCGACTCGGAGATCGTGGGCTTGCGCGTCGGCGTAAAGAACGGCGGCTGCGCCGGCCAGTCCTACACGGTCGAATACGCCCACGACATCCGCCCGACCGACGAGGTCGTCGAGGACAAGGGCGTCAAGATCCTGGTCGATCCCAAGGCCGTGCTGTTCCTGCTCGGCACCGAGATGGACTACAAGGCCGACAAGATGCAGGCCCAGTTCGTCTTCAACAATCCCAACCAGGTCTCCGCCTGCGGTTGCGGCGAATCGGTCGAGTTGCGGCCGGCAAAGATCGACGGGTAGACTCTCCAGCGTCACTGCGAGGAGCCCGCGACAAAATTGCGAGCAATTTTGCGCTGGCGACAAAACAATCCAACCTGCCTCCGCGGCGGAAGTCTGGATTGCTTCGCTTCGCTCGCAATGACGGAAATGCTATGAAGGCTCACTTGCTTGCGCAGGGAAGCCTCCGATGGACCGCGAATTCCTGATCGACCTGTTCGCCGATTTCGGCCCGGTCACCATCCGGAAAATGTTCTCCGGCTACGGCATCTCCGCCGACGGCGTCAATTTCGCGCTGTCGCTGCGCGCCGGCCTGTTCTTTCGCGCCGACGAGACGACCATTCCCGACTTCGAGGCCGAAGGCTCGAAGCCGTTCCAGTATTCGACCCGCGCCAAGACCGTGGTTGTGAATTCCTACTGGGAGCTGCCGGCGCGCCTGTTCGACGATTCCCAGGAGCTTGCGCAATGGGCGAGGGCGGCGCTCACTGCCGCCCAGCGCGCCAAGGTGAAGAAGCGACCGAAGGCGAAGAAGGCGGCGGCGAAGAAGAAGGTTGCGCCGAAGAAGGGTGTGGCGAAGAAGGTTGCCGGGAAGGCGATGCGTAGGGTGGGTTAGCGCAGCGTAACCCACCACTTCATACATCTTGATAGACAAGAGGTGGGTTACGCTGCGCTAACCCACCCTACAGACGCGAGGATGAACGTCACGCCACCCGGCTGTGGCTCTCGATCGCGAATTCCGGATCGGCTTCGCAGATCACGCGGTTGCGGCCGTTGCGCTTGGCGGCGTAGAGGCAGGCGTCGGCACGCTCGATCAGCGCGTCGGTGTCGTCGCCCTCCCTGAGCATGGAGACGCCGACGGAGATGGTGACGCGGCCGAGGATCTCGCCGGTCGATTTCTTCTTCAATTCCTTCGCCATCACGGCGCGGCGAATGTGGTCGGCCACCGTCAGTGCCTGGCGCATCGCGGTGTTGGGGAGAACGACCGCGAATTCCTCGCCGCCGTAGCGCGCCGTGATGTCCTGGCCCTTGATGGTCTGCTTCAGCGAAAGGCCGACGAGCCGCAGCACCTGGTCGCCGGTGAGATGGCCGTAGGAATCGTTGAACGACTTGAAGTGATCGATGTCGAACAGCAGCAGCGACAGCGGCTCGCCCGAGACGAGCGCGCTCTGCACTGCGATGCCGATCATGCGGTCGAAATATTTGCGATTTCCCAGGCCCGTGAGCGGATCGGTCAGGCTTTCGGCGCGGATCGCCTCCAGGCTCTGCTGGAGATTGCTGATCTCGTTCTTCGACAGCGTCAGCCGGTCTTCGAGCGCCTTGTTGGTCTCGCGCATCTCGCTGGTGGAGCGCAGCAGCGCCTCGACGATCGCCTTGACCTGGTCGCGGTTCTCGGCCGACGACAGTTTCTCGGTCGCATCCGACAGACTGGTATCGTAGGCCCCGGTCATGCCGAGCGCCTCGCCCAACACCTTCACGACGTCGTCGATCTCGCCGACGACGCGCGCGCCGACCTTGTCGATGCGGTCGGTGGTCTTGATGTGGGAGAGATAGGTCTCGTAGATCTGCTCGAGATCGGCCTCGGTCAGCTTGCCGCTGCGCGCCAGCGTCTCATTGATGATCTTGTTGAGCGGTGCGTTGTAGCCGGTGGCGTAGACGTACCAGATCTCGTAATTGCGGGGAATGGCCGTCTGTCGAAGCGATCGGATCTGACCGAGCGCCACCTCGGCGAACGCCAGGGTGCGTTCGTGTTCGTCGAGTACCTTGATCACTGAACATCCCCACAGCGGCCGACGCGCCATCGACCGCAGCAATCCTTAAATTATGTTCGTAGGCTAACGGACGATCGTGAACGCCCCGTAAATATACGTTCACGGGGCATCCAAAAAATTGTAGATCGAGGATCTTCAACCGAAATCTGGCGCGCCAGCGCGCTTCAGGCGCCGGCGGGGGAGCGCACCGGCCGCAGAAGAAACGCCGGCAGATGCGAGTGATCGCCCGGCTCGCTGTCGATCTCGCGCTGGCGGCGCGGCTCGGGACGGCCGATCGAGGGCACATGCGACGAATTCGCTTGCGGGCGCACACCATTGCGCGGCTCGGATGATTGCCTGGCTTCGCGCGGAGGCCGTGCCTCGCGTGCCGGCCTCGCCTCGGGAGCCGCCCGTGCCTCGCCACGCGCCTCGCGCGGCTCGTGGCTGCGCTCGCGGTCATGACCGCGCCGCTCGCCGCGCTGCGGCTTGCCGCGTCCGCCGCGTGAACGCTCGCGGCCGCGCTGCTCGCGCGGACGCTCGCCTTGTTCGCCCGCTTCGGCGTGGACGTCATAGTCGCCTTCGGCGCGCGGAATGCTCTGGCCGATCAGCTTCTCGATCGCCGCCATCGACTTCTGGTCGAGCGGTGTCACGATCGAGATCGCGGTGCCGGTTCGGCCGGCGCGGCCGGTGCGGCCGATGCGGTGGACGTAATCGTCGGCGTGGTGGGGAACGTCGAAATTGAAGACGTGGCTGACCTCGGGAATGTCGAGGCCGCGGGCGGCGACGTCGGAGGCGACGAGGAGGGGCAGCTCACCCTTGCGGAACTGGTCGAGCGCGGCCATGCGGGCCGGCTGGTCCATGTCGCCGTGCAGGGCACCGACGCTGAAGCCGTGCTTCTGCAGCGATTTGTGAACGATCGCGACCTCGCGCTTGCGATTGCAGAAGATGATCGCGTTCTTGAGGTCCTTGGCCTCGCGTAGCAAACGGCGGAGCAATTCGCGCTTCTCGTGCGCCTCGCGGCCGGCGGGCACCTGGGTTTGCGTAACGGTGACGGCGGTCGTGGCGGGCCTGGAGACCTCGACCTTCTGCGGATTGTGCAGGAAGGCTTCGGTGATGCGCCGGATTTCCGGCGGCATGGTCGCGGTGAAGAACAGGGTCTGCCGCGTGAAGGGAACGAGCTTGCAGATGCGCTCGATGTCGGGGATGAAGCCCATGTCCAGCATGCGGTCGGCTTCGTCGATGACGAGCAGTTCGACGCCGGTGAGCAACAGGCCGCCGCGCTCGGTATGGTCGAGCAGCCGGCCGGGGGTGGCGATCAGCACGTCGACGCCGCGCATCAGCTTGGCATCCTGGTCGCCGAAGGAGACGCCGCCGATCAGGAGGGCGACGTTGAGCTTCTGGCCGGCGCCGTAGCGATCGAAGTTTTCCTTCACCTGGGCCGCGAGCTCGCGGGTTGGCTCGAGGATCAGCGTGCGCGGCATGCGCGCCCGGGCGCGGCCCTTTTCGAGGATTGTGAGCATCGGCAGCACGAAGGCCGCGGTCTTGCCGGTGCCGGTCTGGGCGATGCCGAGCACGTCCTTGCGTGCGAGGACGTGGGGGATCGCCTGTTCCTGAATCGGGGTGGGGGTGGTGTAACCGGTGGCCGCCACTGCGGCGAGGACTTTTTCGGACAGTCCGAGATCTGAAAAGGACATTGAGCCTCTGGTCGAAACCGCCGTTCGGAATCGAGGGTAATAAGGCTGTCGCGTTCCACCCCGAAACGGCGCGCTCTCGAAGAAGCTGGGGGTGCTGACTCACGCGGACAAAGCGCAAGGCTCAGGAATCGCTCTTCGATCTGAGCCGCGTCGACCCGGAACATAGGCGGGAATTGGCCAAAGTCAATGGAGCGGGCGCGGGAAGAGCCTAAAAAGCCTGAGGTTTTTGCCCAAATCACGGGCGCGGCTGGGGTTTTCCCCCGAGCCCCCTCCGCCTGGCCGCAACCGCCTAGACAGCAGCTAAGGCCCGTCCGTGCCTTTGGCCCGGAAATCACCTGGGGCCATGCCGTAGGCGGCGTTGAACACCCGGTAATAGGTCGCCAGGCTCTCGAAGCCGCACGAGGCGGCGATGTCGGCGATCAGCCGTTCCGGCGCCTCGCGCAGCAGGCGGCGGCTCTGTTTCAGGCGCTCGTCGGTCACCGTCTGGGAAAAGCTCTTCTCCGCCATCTCGAACAGCATGTGCAGGTGACGAACGGAGACGCCGAGCAGGTCGGCCACCATGGCTGGCGCAAGATTGGGGTCCTGAAGGTGGCGCGCGATCAGCCGTCGGGCTTGCGAGAGGCGGGCGGTCCGCAGTGCCTCCTGTCCCCGCCGGCTTCCGGGCCGCACGATGCCGCGCTCGATCAGCGCCAGGTGGGCCAACGCCTGGACTAACGAGGTCTGGACGGCAGAGGCCGTATCGTCCGCGGCGATTTCGCCGAGATCGGCGAAGCAGGCCGCGAGCAGGGGCGCCAGGGCCAGATCGTTGAAGGTCCGGGGCGCCAGCTCGCGCATGCGCTTGTCCTGCACCGGGATGTGGCTCACGGGGATCTTGAGGATCCGCAGGTGGAAGCCCCCGGTGCCCAGCGGGGCGGTGCGGTACGGCAGGTCGGTATGGCTGGTGGCGAAGCTGCCATTGGCAATGGCAAAGTCGCTTGCGCGCATGCCGCCGAACCAGCCGCCGCTGCCGAGCTGTTGGTAGACGCAGATCGCCTCACCCGGGGCATAGGCGATGTCCGACGCGCTGCGCTCGACCGCGTAGGGCGAGGCCTTCAGCTCGACGAGGCCGGCGCCGCCCAGCTTACGCAGCGAGAATTCGCCGAAGAAGTCCGCGCGCCGCTCGCGCGCGAGCTCGGCGGTGACACCGAACAACCCCTTGGCGCGCACCTCGCGCCAATAGTCGAAGCGATCCTTCGGGTCGACCTCGTCCGTACACCAGTGCAACACGGCAGCCCCTCGCTTCCGGCGAAATTGGCCAAAAGGAAACAGATTCTAGCGGAATCGGCCATAGTCGGATCGTACAATCGGAGCCCCCCGGGGTCCTTGAACCGTCGTAAGGTCTGGGCCGACTATCACACAGCGGCAGGGGGGTCCCATGAACTGCCGTTCGAAGATCGGTGGCAGGGCCGGTTCTGCAACGGGAAATTTTGCGATGACGCGTCGGCTTTTCAGAATTCTGGCGGCCCTTGGCCTCGCGGTGGGCCTGAGCGGTTTCGCGGGGCCCGCCTGGGCCGCTAAGCGCGTCGCGCTCGTCGTCGGCAACAACGACTACAAGAACGTGCCGAAGCTGCTCAAGGCGGTCAACGACGCCCGCACCATGGGCGACACGCTGAAGCAGCTCGGCTTCTCGGTGATGGTCGCCGAGAACCAGAGCCGGCAGCAATTCTCCGAGACGCTGCTCGCCTTCGACAAGGCCATCGAGCCCGGCGACACCGCGTTCTTCTTCTATGCCGGCCACGGTTTCGAGATCGCCGGCCAGAACTATCTGCTGCCGACCGACGTGCCGGCTGCGACGGAAGGGCAGGAGGAGCTGGTGCGCGACGCTTCGATCCTGGCCGACCGCATCGTCGAGCGGCTGCAGAACAAGAAGGCGCGGACCTCGATCCTGGTGTTCGACGCCTGCCGCAACAATCCGTTCGAGCGCAAGGGCACCCGCGCGGTCGCCGGCGCCGGCGGTCTCGCACCGATGACCCAGCTGCCCGAGGGCGTGTTCTCGGTGTTCTCCGCGGGTCCCCGCCAGACCGCGCTCGATCGGCTCTCCAATGACGACGCCAATCCAAACTCAGTGTTTACGCGCACCTTCGCCAAGGAGCTGCTCAAGCCCGGCGAGAATCTGGTGCAGGTGGCGCAGCGTACCCGCCGAGCCGTCAGCGAGCTCGCCGACACCGTGAAGCACAGGCAGGTGCCGGTCTATTTCGACCAGATGGTCGACGATGTCTTCCTCAGCGGCCTCGCCAAGGACACCGCCGCGCGTTCGGACGATCCGCCGCCCACGAAGCTTGCGGCGCTACCGCCGGTGTCGGTGCCGCAGATGCCCAAGGAGGAGACCCTCAACGCGCCGATCGCGAGCTTCTCGCGTCACAATGGCGGCTGGAGCGTGACCTTCTCTTTCGCCGATCCGACGCTCGGCATTTCCTGGCGCATTGCCGGCACGGGCGATTTCCGCGAGACCGGGTTCATCGACACGCTCGATCCGCGCACCCGCAAGCGGATGCCGAACCCGTCGATCGAGCTGCCGCCGGATGCGCAGGCTGGCACGATCGAGGTCCGTTATGTCGATCAGTCCGGCGACATGCAGGGCCCGTTCCCGATCAGGTTCGATCCCGAGGCCGCGCTGATCCGCGACCAGCGCAAGATCCTCGACATGACCTCGACGAGCTGGCTGTCGTTCCGCGAGTTCAACGGGCTGCTCGTCTACTACACCCATCTCGTCTCCTACCGCTGCGCCATCCGCGAGGTGCGCATCGGCGTCGACAGCGCCGTGCCCAACCAGGTGCTGAAGATGCCGCCCTGCGACATGCGCGACCCCAGCGCGGTCAGCGCCGGCATGCCGCTCTACATGAAGCTCGCGCCAAGCACGAAATCCGTCTCGGTGGAGCTGACCTATCGCGACGGCAGCGTGTCGGAGATCAAGAGCTTCAGGAGCGCGAACCGGAGTAATAATTGACGTCCTGTTCGATTGTGACGGGATGATCTTGCGCAGCGGCCGAACTTGGACACGCCAAGGTGAAAGTGCTAGAGCCGGGAATGACAAAGTTCATTATTGTCGCGCTCTTTACGACGCTTCCGGTTCTGGCTCAAACGAATCCAGTTCCCACAGCCCCACCTCTCACCGATCGCGAACGCGTCCAGGCGGACCGCGCGAAGGCTGCCGAGGATGAGAAGGGGGCTCCGGCCACGCGACCATGGGATCGCGACGCCGATGGCAAACGGCCGTGGGACCGCAAGTCGCCAAAGTCCTGAGACGAGAAGCTCGCTTCCCCCCGCGGAAGGAACAACTCCTGCCGGGCTGGATTGTCTGCCAAACCAGGGAGACGATCCATGATCCGTAAATCCATCCTCGTCACGATCGCTTGTGCTGCGCTTTCGACGGCCGCCCTTGCTCAAGGAGGCGGTGGTGGCGGAGGCGGTGGTGGTGGCGC
>NZ_JADYVQ010000050.1:0-4712 GCF_020193895.1 Bradyrhizobium sp. NBAIM14
TCCCAGCTGCGCTAAACGAGGGCCAAGCCCATAGAGATGCGCTAAAAGTGAAGTGAGAACGACGCCACCGAAGAGAGCAATGAGGTCCCTCGTGGCAGAACTGCGCCAATCGAAGTGCAATACGCGCAATCGTGGAGTTGACATTCTCATCCCATTCAAACACTCCGCAGCGCGGGGTGGCCCAGTGAGGTTCTTGGCCGCAGCATGATTGTTGAGAACCAGATGTTGCGCCGATTGCCGAACTTCAGTAACGGCTTCGCAAGCAGCAATGAGCCATCGGGGCGCGATAGCGGCCTCCCGCAAACGTTGTGTTCGAGCGACCGGCAAGTTCGCGCACCGAAGCAACGAGCTATATCCTGAATATGCCGCTTCAAGACTTTGACGACGGCTGTCACGCGACGCCGTCGTAGCAAGCAACGACATAACAGCTCCCGGCAGCTAGTGACCGCAGCCTATTGCGGTGCGAACCTGCCTGCAAACTGCAATGGATGGACCATGACCGAATAGTTGTTAATAGAGGCGGCTTTGGCTCGGAGAACAGCGAGAACGGGCGTCCGGGTCAAGAGCACCGGAGACGGAGTGAACGATGAACGATATCCTAGGCGACAACCACACGGTTGCGGCCCTCAAATTTTGCGCGATAGAGTCGCTGGTCGGCGACGTTCACGAACCCGTCGAGCGTGTCTCCATCACGCCTGAACTCCGACACTCCAACGCTGATGGTGACGCCGACCGACGGTTCGGCTCCGACGTCGAATGCAGTGCGTTCGATGGCCGATCGAAGGCGCTCGGCGACCGCGCCAGCCGCGTCGAGCGTCGCCCCCGGTAGCAGTACCATGAATTCTTCACCGCCCACGCGCGCGACAGATTCGTAAGGCCGGATTGCCTCCAGACACTTTCGCACGAATACGCGCAGGACCTCATCGCCGACGCTGTGACCACGTGAGTCGTTTGTATCCTTGAAATGGTCTAGATCGAGGGACAGCAGAGACAAGGGCGCCCCGGTCCTCTTGGCTCGTGCGATCTCCGCGCCGATATGCTCGATAAAGTGGCGCCGGTTCCCGGCACCGGTTAGTGGATCAGTGGCGGCGAGCCGCTCCAGCCGTTGATTGCTCAATTTCACTTGCTGAAGTGCCTTTTGAGTGTCGGCCATCGATTTGGCCAGGCGGGCGGTCATTTCTTCCTGGCTATAGATGGTGGCGAACGATTGCGTTGTTCGGAAAGCCTGGACGACGCCATAGCTGAGCAAAAAAAATCCGCCAGCAAAGATTGCGTGAGCCAGCCACCACATATGATTCCACGGCGCGGCCAAAATGAATGCGAGCGACGATAGCGCAAACCATGCGACAGAAACGCCGAAAACAAGCATGAGCGGCGAGTGAATCCGTCGCATGAGCAAGACCGCGACGTTCAGCGCACTGAAGAGCAATGCGCCGCCCTCCATGGACAGGCGGACCACCGGGTGCCCAGCATAGGGTGAATAGGCGACCAGTGCGACAGCTAGGTCCATCGTAAGGAACAGGCCAATCCACGTCAGCCATGCGCGCGTGTCCGAGCACTTCTCAAGTCCGTCTGACGGCCGGTTGTAGCTGAGTAGCCCGACGAAGAGCAAAATCGACATCGCCAGACGCGACGCTGGCCCATAGAGCAGAAACAGCCAAATGTTGCGATGTGCCATCCCCGTGAAGGCGCCGTGCAGCGTATAGATCAGCACGAAGGCCAGAAAACCAAGCGTCAACCACCGCAACAGAGGCTCGCCTGAAGACTGATAGCAGCGCCACGTCACATATGTGACGAACAGCCCCTCGAGGGTAGCGACGGCGATGGCGAATTCGTGGAACAGGTGGTCTTCAAACTTCAGCGCGGGATCTTGCTGGAAATAGAGGTAAGCGATGAACTGAGTGGGTAGCAGGGCGAAGCCGATAATGAGAAGGCTCGTATACGCCTGTGTGATCAGCCGCAGCGCGCTGGGCGGCTCCTGCAACATAAGATTGGTACTCATATGCTATACCGTCATTCCATGATGATCGCACGCGGTCCTTTCATGAACTCGTGGGGCCCTTCTTCAAGCATGGAGTCGTGCTAGACAAGCAAAGTGAAGGCATCATGGCTCGTCTCCGCCGTAGCTCATCCAACACCCGGCACGGGTGATCCCGCTGAACGGGCGCGGAAGTCACAAGATTTACGTTTCCGTCCATCGGCTGCACTCATCCGGACGGGGCTGCGACGCCGCCAGGATTGGCTTGCCATCCAGGAGCGGCCAAGTTCGTCACTGCGGGATCGCCGGTGCCGTGGCGAATTATGTGTTCGAGCCCAGTACGTTCAGCCCACCCGCAAAGGTATCGTGCGTGTTCAGTACAGTATCCAGCTGCTGCCCCGAGTCGTCACGATCTGCGACCCGGTCGAAAACGCGCCGGAGGAGGAGGAAATCACGAGGCCATTGAGGAAGGGATTCTGCGCATTACCGTACTCAATCGTCTGCTTGTCACCCACTGGTAGCGCCGCTGTGACGGTCGGTCCGGACTGGTTCGGCTCGGAGCCGACGAGCGTGATGAGCAACACCGCAAGTGTCAGCCCGCTTTGATTGATGAGTTTCTTGTATACCATCTGTGACCTCCGTCCTGCCCGTGTCCCCGCGGCAAAATGCGGGACAGAGGTTCCGCTATATACATTAACTGGCTAAGCTAAGCCCCTGCCAGATCTTGTAGGCGGCCGACATTTGGAGCCTGCCAGGACTGGGCAGGTCACTTTATGCCAAGCGGCTGGAGCGCGGCCGCTGTTTGTGGCCGTCGGCGGCGGACGTGGTGACAATCACCCCAGTCCAGCTTCGCTACATGCTCGACTACCCATGCGAATGCTCCTCCTCGTGAGGCTGTGATTCTGAGATGGAGATGGTCGAGCTCGTGATTGCGTAGTTTTCGAGCCTCCATCGCGCACGGCGTGTTGGAGAACGGGTGCGCGTCCGAAGGGATGCGATCGATTAAAAGGCCCGCTTGCCTGCTGTTCAATACGCCAGCGAAATTTCTGTGTGCTTAGCAGGTCGGATGAATGCCGCCATCGCGTACAGGCCGGGCGTGCAAGAGAATGCGCTGGGCCGTGATGGGCAGCACGTTGTCGGGGCAATTTGGCGACCGATGTTGCTAGGTCGTCAATATGGCAGCGATTAGCAATTTCATCATCGTGCATGTTGGTGCGGGCGGGCTTGAGCACGCGTTCTACTCACTTTTGATGCAGTTTGGAGGATGTCTTGCGCTTTGATTGGGGAAAATCAGCGCCATGCAGCAAGCACTCCACCGCTCCAGTCTGGTGCCGCGTGGGTTCGTTGAAGAGAGCGCGTGCTACGAGGGTGACAAAGTTGTCATTACGGTCCGAGCATCCAGAAGCGTTGGCGTATGTCCGTCGTAGAGAACGGTTTCCCGACGTGTCGATAGCCGGAATCGACGACGCGTGACCGATCTGCCGCTCTTGGGGCGGATCGTAGGAGCTCCTGGTGATCGCCCGTCGCTTCCGCTGCGACGCCGTCCTGTGCGGTGCTATATATTCGCTGAGCGCTTCGCAAGGGATACTGGCTCCGTCGGCGCGACGCACGGCGAGGCTGGGCTCTATCGTCCATCACCTTGGTCTGGCGCTTGGCGGTCGTCCGGCGGCAACCTTCGCAAAACAGCTGATGTTGCCGGTAAGTAAAGATACGCTCCTGCGCGTGGTCCGACGCCGTCGCCGTTCCCTGGCTGGCCCGCTCAGGGTTATCGGCATTGATGATTGGGCCTGGCGGCGCAATCACCGATGCGCCAGCATCATCTGCAATCTGGAACGACGCCGGATCGTCACCCTACTGCCGGATCGTGAACCCACGACCGCCCAAGCCTGACGTGCTCATCCCACGATCGCGATCGTCGCCCGAGACCGTGGTGGAGAATATTGTGAGGCGGCGGCCAAAGCCTTGCCGCAGGCGGTGCAGGTCGCGGATCGCTGGCATCTAATGGAGAACGCGAGCCGAGCCTTCCTCAAGGCCGTCCGCAAATCGATGCGTCAGATCCGCGTCGTCATCGGTGCGACTACGATTGGTCCCAATCTGCTGACAGCCGCCGAGCGCCCCAGTATGAGGGCTATCGCCAATCGGCTCTTTAATTGCGGGTTGTTGTCAACTTTTTTTGAAGCCATATGGCAAAGTAGTCGCGCTCGGCCCGACGGAGCAGGTCGGGGTTGCGCAGACGGGGCGAGCGCGGCTGGTGGATCTATAGCGAGCTCGTAGTAATAAGCTGATTTGCTGTCACCTGGTTTCAATGTGATCAGTTGCCCGATGGTCCTTTCCGAGGTCGTAAGCGCCTCATGATGATGTCCGGATCGGGTGCCTCCTCGTTTGCAACGGGGTGCGGACGAGCCGCTACCAGCCGATTGACCGAGGTCATTACGACCACCGTCCCAGCGGGCATCGCCAGCCCGGCGGACCGGGCCAGGAACCTGCAAAAAAAGTCGGGCTGGCATGTTGCCCCCGTCGAATGATGTGCCGTCGACCCAGATACAGTGGAGGATGACAGTGATCTTGCGGGCCGGTCCGGACGTGTCGGTGCCCGCGGGATCGGACACGCGAGCGTGAGCCTGCAGTCCGAAGTTCGGCGGGACCAACTGGGACGGACAGTGCCCCGGTCGGCCATCAGTTTTCAGACCAAAGCGAACACCTTGACCCTGTAGCCCGCCACGAAGCGCCTGCA
>NZ_JADYVQ010000051.1:0-3346 GCF_020193895.1 Bradyrhizobium sp. NBAIM14
AATGGTGCGCTGAGCCCGTATCCTGCATCCGCCAGCACACATCCAAAGCGCACGTTGGCTGCCATCGCTCGATCAACCTCAGCCAAAGCGATTTCTGGCTTGGATCTTGCCGTTCGGTGTTCGATCGTAAGCGCCGTTCCGCTCCCACCTTCTCACGGCACATGGGATAGGCGAGTTTCACGATCTCTTTGAAGGGATCGGCTTGTGTCTATGCTTGACCATACGCTTAAGTCGGACGTGACGGCGCGCCGGCTGGAAGTGATCACGGAGACGGGACGCCGTCGTTGGTTCTCCAAGGACGACAAGGCCCGGATTGTCGAGGAGACGCTGGTCGCAGGCGCGGTCGTTTCCGAGATTGCCCGGCGACACGGGCTGACCCCACAACAAGTGTTCACCTGGCGCCGGCAAGCACGCCGGCAGCCGGCGCCGATGGCGGACGATCCGCAGTTTGTACCGGCGGTGGTAGACGCCATGGCACCAGTCGCGGTTGCTGGCCATGAGCGCAAGACAGCGCGACGTAAGGCCAAGCCGGATGTCGGGGCTCGCCGTTGCGATGCCGGGTGCATCGAGATCGAAGCCGAAGGCGTCACGATCCGGGTCGGCCGAGGCGCGGACGTGGCGATGATTGCGGCCATCCTCCATGCGCTGAAGGCAAGCCGGTGATCGGCCCGTCCGGAACTGTCCGGGTGATGGTGGCAACCAAGCCGGCGACTTCCGCAAGGGAATGGAGGGCCTGGCTATGTTGGTGCGCGAGCACATGAAGGCCGATCCGTTCTCGGGTGCTGTTTATGTGTTCCGTGCCAAGCGGGCGGACCGGATCAAGCTGATTTTTTGGGATGGTACGGGTTTGTGCCTGTTCGCCAAGCGGCTGGAGGAAGGCGTCTTCCGCTGGCCGAAGATCGAGGACGGCGTGATGCGTTTGTCGACGGCGGAATTGTCGGCGTTGCTCGAAGGGCTCGATTGGCGGCGTGTTCACGCGGCACGGGAGACGGTCGTCCCGACGCAAGCCGGATAATTGTGGGCCGCGCTGCGGCGAAGTGAATCAGGGGCATCGAGCACGTCGTCAGGCGGGCGCGAATATGCTCTGATTTGCCTGTGAGCGATAACCTTCCTGATGATCCCGAGACGCTGAAGGCGATGCTGCTGGCCGAGCGGCATGAGAGCGAGCGGCTGCGCCAGATCATCAAGGAATTGCAGCGTCATCGCTTTGGCCGCAAGGCAGAGTCGCTTCCCGAGGAGCAGATGCTGCTAGGCCTCGAGGACGTCGAACAGGTTGCGGCCTGTACAGAAGCCAGCCAAGACGAGACAGCTCCGGAAGGCCGGGCCGAACGGGCGCGCAAGCGCCGCAACAATCGCGGAGCACTGCCGGCGCACCTGCCGCGGATCGAGGTCGTCGTCGACATCGACGACAAGATCTGCCCCTGCTGCCAGGGCGAACTGCATCGGATCGGCGAGGACAGGAGCGAACGGCTGGACATGGTGCCGGCGCAGTTCCGCGTTGTCGTCACCCGGCGCCCCAAATACGCCTGTCGCCTGCGAGGACGGCGTCCTGCAGGCCGAGGCTCCGGCCCGGCTGATCGAGGGCGGACTGCCGACGGAGGCAACCGTCGCCCAGGTTCTGGTGTCCAAATATGCCGATCATCTGCCGCTTTACCGGCAGGCCCAGATCTATGCCCGCCAGGGCATCGCTCTCGATCGATCGACGCTGGCGGACTGGGTAGGGCATGCCGCCTTCCATCTGCGCCCGCTGCATGAGCGCCTTCTCACGGTGCTTCGCGCGAGATCCAAACTGTTCGCCGACGAGACGACGGTGCCGGTGCTCGATCCTGGTCGAGGGCGCACCAAGACCGGCCAGCTCTGGGCCTATGCCGCCGACGACAGGCCCTGGGGCGGCCTCGATCCGCCCGGCATCACCTATGTCTATGCACCCGACCGCAAGGCCGAGCGGCTGTTCAGCCATCTTGCCGGCTTCAAGGGCGTCCTGCAGGTCGATGGTTACAACGCCTATCCAAAGCTTGCCGAGCGTGGCGAGGTCGAGCTTGCCTTCTGCTGGGTGCACATGCGGCGCAACTTCTACGAACTCGCGACAGCCGGACCGGCGCCGATCGCAAGCGAGGCGCTCAAGCACATTGCCGCATTCTATGCGATCGAGAAGGAGATCCGCGGCCGCAGCGCGGAGGAGCGCCGCCTCGTGCGGCAGCAGAAGAGCCGACCACTGGCCCATGCCTTCGAGGTATGGCTGCGCGCCAAACTGGCTCTCATCAGCCAGAAGACCAAGCTCGCCGACGCCATCCGCTACGCCCTCTCGCGCTGGCAGGGACTGACGCGCTTCATCAATGACGGCCGCATCGAACTCGACAACAATACCGTCGAACGATCAATCCGTGGCATCAAGCTCAGTCGCAAGAACGCGCTGTTTGCCGGATCCGACGGCGGTGCCGAACACTGGGCTGTCGTCGCGTCCCTGGTCGAGACTTGCAAGCTCAACGACGTCGATCCGCTCGCTTATCTCACCAACGTCCTGACCAGGATCGTCAAAGGGCATCCCAACCGCGACATCGACCAGCTATTGCCCTGGTCCTACCGCGCTCAAGCCCTCAAAGCCGTGGCCTGAGCACGACGCTTACGTTCGATCGGCACCCGAGCACGCATCAAACGAGACACATTGCCTGTCCAACTCTCGGGCAGAAAGAGACGCAATGCGACCATCACGGGCACTTCGCCGCGCGCAAGGGTCAGCGACACCAGCGTTTGGCAATTTGCCGTTTTGCCAAGAGAGGACGCATATTGAGCCGCGACACCAACCGAGCGTTCGCCCTTTTTCGGCATTGCGGTGTCATCAATGACTAATACCGCATCCTTGCCGCCGACAAGCCGATCCGCCTGGTTGAGCAGCTCAGATTCCAGCGGTGATGCGTCCCAGACACCTTCGGCGATGAAATGGTGCAGCTGATCGTAGTTGCCGGTTGCAAGGCGTTCTGCCATCGGCTGAACGCTCTTGCGATCGCCCGGGCCGATCAATCCCGCAACGTACAGGGGACACATCCGCTGCCGGTCTTATGACCCAACCGGTCCAGGAACGGCTTCAGCCAGCGTTCGAGTTCGTCTTCCCATTCCGCCATGGTCAGCCCTCCAAGAGCCGACCACCCATGAATCATTGAAAAATCGATTCGGGAATCCTAATAAAGAGCCCAAATCCAACAATCTGCCAAAGTAGTGCTAGCATTACAGTTGCATCTTCCTGAAGGTTCTGAATCCATGGGCGACCATGATTCGGGATCTGATGATTGGTGGCGCGTCAGTTGAAGATACGCTGACGCTGTGGGCTTCGGCGTTGCGAGATATC
>NZ_JADYVQ010000052.1:0-3030 GCF_020193895.1 Bradyrhizobium sp. NBAIM14
CTTGATGCCACTGCGTGGCCAAAGACGTTTTCGCTTGCCTTCAACATTTCGCCTGTTCAGTTGCGGGATTCCGCGCTTGGAGAGCGCATTATATCGCTCCTAGAGCAGACCGGCTTTAGTCCGCGCCGCCTGGAGATTGAAATTACAGAGAGCGCGTTCGTGGAAAGAAACGGGGCTGCGAAGACCGTAATTGACGAACTTCGTCAAGCCGGCGTCCCCGCATCGCGCTCGATGATTTCGGAACAGGTTATGCTACGCTTAGCCAGCTGCTTTCGTTTCGTCTTGACAAGATCAAGATCGATCGCAGCTTCGTGTCGCATCTCCACGACAGCACTGACAGCCGGGTGATCGTTCGTGCTATAATCGGCCTTGCTGAAGGGTTTGGTTTGACGACCACGGCCGAGGGAGTCGAAGACGAACGCCAGCTCGTCTATCTGGTGTTCAATGGTTGCACAGAAGGACAAGGCTACCTGTTCAGTGGTCCCGTTCCAGCCGCCGGTATCCCCGCGCTGCTCGATCGCGAAGCCAGCCGCGGACCGGTCACTGAAGATGGAGCAAGAAACCCACATGCGTGAGCCGACGCGCTGAGTTCAAGCGTGCTCGGGAGACACTTGATCAGAATAAAGCGTCTAGAGTTGCCGCGATACATTCGACACATCACCCTGCATTGTTGCTCAGGGCGGGCGCATTCACTTGGACAGGGCGCAGACTCTAAGAGATCACCTTGGCTCGATTACGCGATTGCGGGCGGCGGCCTGTCGTGCATCACTGTTTTGACCGACTCCAGCGTCAACGCACAGGGGCCGCGAACGGCCCTATGCGCTCAGAGTGCGCGAGCGGCCAAGCGCCTGATCTTCGACTACTCTCTTCGCTCTGGCGGCGTGCAGATGCACGATGAGCTGAATTAACGGCGATCAGATACCCGAAGTCTGGATATTGTCTCGAAGAGCCGTTATCCAAATCCCCTAACAGGCTGTTGAAAAAGGTGCTCGCCGCCGACCGGCGACCGTGATTCATTAGCTCCGACGAGATTCGGAGATGGGGCGTGCGCGGCGGCGACAATCGAACGGGCGAGCTGTTCAGCTACGTCGACCTGGAGGCGCGGGTGCGGCGTGATCATCCGCTGCGAGCGGTCCGGACGATCGTGAACGAGGCGCTGTCAACGCTGGAGCGCGAGTTTGCCGCGCTCTATTCGCCGATTGGGCGGCCGTCGATCCCGCCGGAGAAGCTGCTGCGGGCGATGCTGTTGCAGGCGTTTTATTCGATCCGCTCGGAGCGGCTTCTGATGGAGCGGCTGGAATACGACCTGCTGTTCCGCTGGTTCGTCGGAATCGGCGTCGATGACGCCGCCTGGGACCATTCGGTGTTCTCGAAGAACCGCGACCGGTTGCTGGAAGGCGACATCGCGGCCAAGTTTCTGGCGGCGGTGCTGGCGCAGCCCAAGGTGAAGAAGCTTCTGTCGAGCGATCACTTCTCGGTCGATGGCACGCTGATCGAGGCCTGGGCCTCGATGAAGAGCGTCAAGCTCAAGGAAGGCTCGGGCGAGCCGCCAGCGCAAGGCGGCGGGCGCAATGCCGAAGCGGACTTCCATGGCCAGAGACGCTCGAACGACACCCATGCTTCGACCACCGATCCCGATGCCAGGCTTTACCGCAAGGGGAAAGGCAAGGAGACGAAGCTGTGCTTCATCGGGCATGGGCTGATGGAGAACCGCCACGGCTTGCTGGTCGACGCCTGCCTGACACAGGCCGACGGGCATGCCGAACGGGTGGCCGCGCTGCACATGATCGAACCGCGTGCCGACCGGCCGACAGCGATCACGCTTGGCGCCGACAAGGCCTACGACGCAGAAGACTTCGTCAACGAGCTGCGCTCGATGAACGTGACGCCGCATGTTGCGCAGAACACCAGCGGCCGCAGCTCTGCGATCGACGGGCGAACGACCCGGCACGGCGGCTATGCCGTCAGCCAGCGCATCCGCAAGCGGATCGAGGAGGCATTCGGCTGGATCAAGACGGTCGCCGGGCAAGAGAAGACCAGCTTCCGTGGCCGTGAACGCGTCGGATGGGCCTTTACCTTCGCTGCTGCCGCCTACAATCTGGTGCGGCTGCCCAAGCTGATCGCGGAGGCCGGCTGATGGCCAAGGTGCCCGGCTTCGCCAAGGCCTTTGCCGGCCGCTGGCGCATCGTCGAAATGGACACCTGGGACGGCGACTTCCTCGATCTCGTCGAACAGGCGCATCTCACCTTCAAGGGCAAGTCCGACGGTGAAGTTGCCTTCGGTGCGCTGAAGGGCTTCCTCGACGTCCGCTACGGCACGCGAGACGGTTCGGCCTGCGCGGAGTTCTCATGGCAGGGACACGATGAGAATGACCCCACCTGCGGTCGCGGATGGGCCATGATCGGCACTGCCGGCAGGCTCGTCGGCCACTTCTACATACACAATGGCGACGATTCAGCCTTCGTTTGCGAACGCGGCTGAGTTCTTCAACAGCCTGCTAATGCCCCTCCGACTGAAGCGCCGGAGCTGTCTCCTAACGACTCCTGATTACTCCAGGGAGGGCCGGACGCACACGATCCGAATCACACTTCCACGGACATCCGCGGCTCCCCGTCAGGTGGGAGCCCTCCTGATCAGGCCGTTTATGATCAGCCAAACCTCCCAGGCCGCATTGCTCAGCACCAAACGATCCCCCAAGGCTTCCAAAACGAGACTTAGTCGGATTTGCGACATTACGTTCGAACATGACCTTGACTGTCCGATTTCTGACATGCAGTCGGTCTGGTACACTTCCTTGAAAAATTTTCCCTTACTGATCAAGCTGTCGCAGTTGGCATAGGGTTTGAACAGAGAGGCGCATCCACCGCAGCCGACCACGAAGCGGCGGCTACGCTAACGCTTCTTCGGCTGTGGCCTTTTGACGCAATGACACGAGCTGCCACATGGAGTCGGTCTCAATAGCACGTCACAAAAACTGCCCTCAATGTGGCTCTGCATTGGTCCACCTCGAGTGGCATGAACGCATCGGTG
>NZ_JADYVQ010000053.1:0-2824 GCF_020193895.1 Bradyrhizobium sp. NBAIM14
CGCGTTCACGATGGTGATGCCGAACCACCAGTACAACAGTGGGCAAATCAGGCTGGCAAGCCTGAAGGGAAAAGTGCTGAGCCAGTAGAGCAATGAATCGAGGATCCCGATTCGATGCATCAGACCAAGGCTGCGCATGCCAAAGGGGCTGTATGAGTTGCGGACAATTTGCATCAAGCCGAGGCACCACCGTCCACGCTGAGTAATATACTCTTTCAGTCCTTCGGGAGCCAAACCTTCAGTCAATGGCTCGTTAAGGTACACAGTTTGCCAGCCGTTTTCCGCAAGCTTGAGGGTGAGTAGGAAGTCCTCGGTTACGCTTTGTGTTGGAATCCAGCCAATCTGCTCGACGGCCGGTACCCGCATTACGGATGATGTCCCACAGCAGATGGCAATCCCCCAAGCGTCCCGCGCTGGCTCGACGTTGTCAAAGAAATGACGTTGTTCATCCGGATATGCGGTGCTTATTCCAAGGTTATGTTGGATCGGATCAGGATTGAAGAAGTGCTGCGGGGTTTGCACGAGTGCGACGCTTGGCTCGTGAAACAACGCTAGCGTCCGCTCGATGAAGTCCGCATGGGGAACGAAATCTGCGTCAAGTACAGCGACAAAGACCGGGGGGGCTGGATCGCGGGCGCACGCGCGAAGTGCATGGTTAACGTTTCCCGCTTTAGCGTGCTCCTTATCCGAGCGTGCGAGATATCCGATTTCGTGCAGCTCGCAAAGTTGCCGCACCCAATTCCTGGCGCCGTCGTCGAGGATAAAAATCCGAAGCCGTGGATAGCGGATTTGCGCCGCGCCAATGATCGTGCGCTCGAGCACTTCCGACGGCTCGTTGTAAGTCGTGATAAAGACGTCCACACGCGGCGCTTCTCCAGGCAGCCACCATTCGGAGTACCGGTCTGCTTCTGCCGACCGCTCTTTCACCCGCGACAGTATGAAAAACGCGATGGTAGAGGAAAGCATCGTCAGAGCTTCGAGGATGGCGAATGCCCAACTGAACAGCGCGTCCGCAGTCCAGTCGAGGGGCGCCAGCGTTTCGGTGAAGCGCCAAGCCATATAACGCCAAGACAGTACGGCAGCCGTCCCCAGGAGCAGAGCGCGCCAATACCACTTCATCGGATTGAGAAACGGAAAGACGGTAAGGCAGAGCCCAATTATGAAGGCGGCGCCTGCGAAGGCAGCAACGAGTGGCGACAGCAGAATCATCAGAGTCCGTACCGCGTTATAAAGCGACGGAATTGTGCGATTGGGCCAGCTGTGAAGATGACGCGTCCAGTACGTCCAATCGCGCAGCCGAGATCTGCCTCTCCTGCAAGGTCTGGAACTGTCACTGTGACATCAAAGCGCTGGAGATGTTGCGCACTTGGACCCACAGCAAAATTGGTGTAGAGCGAGGCCGCACCGGATCCGCCAAGGCGGGTTATGGTTCCATTGAAAATACGATCATCTCGAAACAACCGAAATTGCGCGGCCGTTCCCACCGAGAGACCGTCGTAGAGAGATTCGCTGACGCCCGCGGTGACAATCTGGGTACTGCAGTCTACGATCTTGACGAGATCCTGGCCGCGCCGCGCGTATTGGCCATCGTCTATTAGTATGTCCCAGACCAGACCAACGACGCTGGCATTAAGGGTAGCGAAGCTCAGATTATTGACACGAAGACGCTCGGCATCGACTTGCCGGTCGAGCTGTACAATACGTGCTTTCACCTGCTCCTTGTCGACATTTAGCTCGGCCAACCGCTGCTCGAGCTCTCGGATACGTTGGGCCGAGGAGGGAGCGTCGTTATAGGACTCCCCGATGAAGACGCCCTCGCGAGCGGACGTAAGTTCCGTCTCCAAATATTTCACTCGCTGCTGCGCACTCTCCAGTTCTTGCTGCGCGACGTCGTAAGTTGCACGAGCGCGATCCAAATTCGCCGCCGTCTGTACACCACGCGTGCTCAGTTCGTTTGCTCGCTTGCATTCTGCGTCCGCTTGACGAAGGCGTGTGGCCGCAGCGTCTTGAGCTGCTTTCGTTTCGGCAATTCGAGCCTCAATCTGCCGAACCCTTCCGCGCTGGTAATCAGTTGATTGAACATCGAAGCGAGACCTGGATGCGGACAAGGCCTCTCGCTGGCCAACGAGACGGTTGAGCTCGATCTGCTGGTTCGTGCGATCGCGATCAAGCTCAAGAAGCCTCGCGGTATCGAAGCGTTGGTCGTTGATTTCTGCTATGAGCTCGCCGGGACTAATGCGCGCGCCGATGCTCTTTACGGCAAGCGTTACCTTTCCTTCGATTGGGGCGCGAACGATGTAGAGCCGAGCATTGAGTGTAGCGTCCGCCGATGTTCCAGCGAAGTGCTCACCGATAATAACGTACAATCCCACTGCCGACAGGGCCAAGCCGACGATTGCACGTACGAGCCTCATAAGGACATTCCAACTGCATTTATGACGGGAGGGTCGCGCAGCGTATTACTGAGCAGCCTACGGTCCAATCGTTTTCGCCTAAGCGACCCTCCGCCCTGCTTTGGATTGCCAAGTCCGCTCGGATGCAAGTGTTAGCGGGTCAGGCGTCATGATCAGACTAACAGGCTGGTAAAGAAGAGCTTCGTGATCTCAGCGGCAGGAGGATCCGTATCGTCAGAAGTGCAAACGGTCATGAATTCATTCCTGCAGTTCCAGCAGCGCCAGAGATCTTGGACCCCCCGCGCACCGATGCGTTCATGCCACTCGAGGTGGACCAATGCAGAGCCACATTGAGGGCAGTTTTTGTGACGTGCTATTGAGACCGACTCCATGTGGCAGCTCGTGTCATTGCGTCAAAAGGCCACAGCCGA
>NZ_JADYVQ010000054.1:0-2645 GCF_020193895.1 Bradyrhizobium sp. NBAIM14
TATAGCGCGACAATCTGGGTGGGAAGCGCACGACAATCAGGATGGCGAGTCGGTGTCGCGGCGAGGTGATGATTGCCGCGTTAATTGTCGCGCGCAAGAGTTTTTTGAACTCTGATTGTCGCGGAGCGTCAATCAGAGACGGTTTTGGGTGTCGCATGTGACGGCGGGCGTCCAGGTCCGCGTTTTCGTTCGAGCGCGGTCCGCCTGCGATAGCTTTCGACGTTCATCTCGACGATGGTAGCGTGGTGGACAAGCCGATCGATGGCGGCGAGGGTCATAGCGGGGTCCGGGAAGACCCTGTTCCATTCGCCGAATGGCTGATTGGCTGTGATCAGCATCGAGCGTCGCTCGTAGCGTGCGCTGATGAGTTCGAACAGCACGCTGGTCTCGGCCTGGTCCTTGGTGACGTAGGCCAGGTCATCGAGGATCAGGAGATCGAAGCGATCAAGGCGGTTGATGGCGGCCTCGAGGTTGAGCTCGCGCCGCGCCACCTGGAGCTTTTGCACGAGATCGGTGGTTCTGGTGAAGAGAACGCGCCATCCGTTCTCGATCAGAGCGAGGCCGAGAGCACTTGCGAGATGGCTCTTTCCGCCACCGGGCGGGCCAAACAGCAGCAAATTGGCGCCCTTGCCCAGCCAGCCGTCGCCGGCGGCGAGCGCGGTGACCTGCGCCTTGGAGACCATCGGCACGGCCTCGAAGTCGAAGTTGTCGAAAGTCTTTCCGGCTGGCAGCCGTGCATCAACGAGGTGGCGCTCGATGCGACGGCGGCTGCGTTCAGCGATCTCGTGCTCGGCAATGGGGAGGAAGCGGGCCGCCGGCCAGCCTTCCTTGTCGGACTGCTCAGCAAATTGCGGCCACAGCACCTTGATGGCGGGCAGCCGCAGCTCGTTGAGCAACAGATTGAGGCGCGCGGTGTCGACGGTGTTGGCCGTGTTCATGCGGCACCTCCGATCTCGGCGGTGCCGATAAGGCACTCATAGGCGGCCAGTGGCGCGAGATGCACCACGACCTGCGGCACACGGGCAGGATCGGGCGCGAAGTGCGTGCGCAGCTGTCCGAGATCGGGCAATTGGCCGGCGTCCAGGTCAGCGGCGAGCTGACCGGCGAGTTCGGCCTCGCAGCCGCGCTCGTGCGCCAGCGCAAGCAGATCGACCATGAGCCGGCAGGCTTTCTTGTCCGGCAGCCGTTCGCGCAAACGATCGAAGGTCTTCCGATAGGCATCGCGCGGGAACAGCCGATCACGGTAGACGAGATTGAGCAGCGCCATCGGCTTGCGCCGCAAGGAATGGATCACGTGCCGATAATCGACGACCTGGTCGTGCTTGCCGTTGGGATGCGGCCGCCCACGCTGCAGGGTGACGAGATGGGTGCCGCCGACGAACACGTCGAGACGATCATCGTAAAGGCGCACCCGCAGCTGGTGGCCGATCAGGCGTGACGGCACGGTGTAGAACACCTTGCGCAAGGTGAAGCCGTCGCTTGACGTCACGCGGACAATCACCTCCTCGTAGTCCGAGGTGCGGCGATCTGGCAATGCCTGCAGGGTAGCGCGCTCGTGGTCGATGCGCTTGGCGTTGCGGGCATTGCGGCGGCTGACGATCTCGTCGATGAAGCCGCGGTAGGCGGCGAGATCATCGAAGTCGGCAGTGCCGCGCAACAGCAGCGCATCGGCGATCGTCCGCTTGAGATGGCCATGCGAGCTCTCGATCGCCCCATTCTCATGGGCGATGCCGCGATTGTTGCGGGAAGGCCGCATGCCGTAATGGGCGCAGAGGTCCTCGTACCGCCGGGTCAGATCGTCCTGAGCATTCCGGTCCAGATTGCAGAAGGCGGCCGACAGACTGTCGGTCCGATGCTCCCGCGGCGCGCCGCCGAGCGACCACAGAGCATTCTGCAGCCCTTCGGCCAAGGCGACGAAGCTCTCGCCACCGAGCACGACATGCGCGTGCTCAAAGCCGGAATAGGCCAGCCGGAAGTGATAGAGGCGATGATCGAGCGGCACGCCCGCAATGGTGACCCCGAGCTCGCCCATGTCGGTGAAGTCGGACAGGCCGACCTGACCCACTTCGTGGGTCTGACGGAAGATGACTTCCTGCTCCTCGCCGTGGATTGCCCGCCAGGCGCGGATCCGGCGCTCCAGCGTGCGGCGGATTCCAGCCCCGAGCTCAGGGTGGCGGCGCAACATCTCCTCGAAGATCGCGACAGCCCGCACGCCGGGGGCCGCCTTCAACATCGGTACGACCTCGGTCTCAAAAACACCGGCCAACGGGTCCGGTCGGCGCCGGCCGCGGGCTCCCTTCTTCTGCGATGGGAGCCTTCGATCCTTCTCGAAGCGATACGCGGTCGAGGTACTGAACGACGCCTTGGCGGCGGCCACTGGCGGGGTATCGGTCTGACGGTACTTCATGTAGAGCCTCATCTGGTGATCGGTAATGTATCGGCCTGGCAAGCGAGTGATTCCTCTTGGCGGAAGAACCACTTGCACAACCAGCCGGCCGCGATCACCAGTCGGCGCGGTCCCCTGTGGATCGCGCCGACGCCGGGCTCGTAACTCCGGTCGGGCTACGCCCTCCCTGCGTCACGAGCCCGGCGAAGCTCTCTCATCCTGATTGACGCTCCACTGTCACCCTGATTGCCGCGCGGCA
>NZ_JADYVQ010000055.1:0-2158 GCF_020193895.1 Bradyrhizobium sp. NBAIM14
GGCAGAGCGATCTTGGTCGAGATCGTTCAGTGAAGGCTCGAAGTTGTTGGATAATCTCAAGATACAACAACATCAGCGTTGAGCAGTCGAATCGTGTAGATCATATAAGCGACGACGAGCTTGGGGCGGTCGCCTAATTTGAGCTGCTCATATCGAGTGAGACCATGGTTCAGGGATGGCCCGTGAAGAGCTTAGCGCGTCCAACCGATCGAAAGTCAGTAAGGGGCAAGAAGCCATCTTCTAAAGTAGTAGGTAGTCCGCGCCTCAGGCAGATCCCGCCAGGGACGGTCCGCACGATCCACAACACGCCCTCGACGAACATCCGCTGTCACGGCCCGTCGAGCCGCGCTGGTCTGGCCGAGGATGATCAAGCTGGAGATGCGATCCCATTGCCCATCGTTCAGAACGACCAATCCATGACACCGAAGGCTTCCTCCTAAAGGAAAGCCTTAAAACACTGTGCAACTGATTTGAGAAACCCAAGAGTCCGCACGACCTAGAGCGCGACCGGCGAGGCGATGAGTTGGGCGTCGTAATCGACAGTTCGCCGCTCGCTGCTCGCGCCGACGAAGCAGGCGATCGTTCCCCCGTGTGGGCATCAACTTCGCCGAGAGCAAGGCAGATGCAGGCGCGTGTAGTCATCCCCACCTGACGGTTTCGCTTGACTTCTCCCCGCAAGCAATTGGCGCTTGGTGCGATTGTCGCAACTCGCATGGACACGTCGGTGCCTAAGTTGCTTTCACGTCAATCTTCTTGGGCGGCTTCTGAGCTTCCGCATTTTTCGGCAAAGTCACCCTAAGGACGCCGTTCTTGACGGAGGCCTCAATCTTGCTGGCCTCCACACATTCCGGTAAACCGAAGTAGCGCGCGAAGGAGCCGTAACTGCGCTCGGAGAGGTAGTAGTCCTTGTGCTTCTCTTCCTTGTGTTCTTTTTTCTCGCCTTTAATGGTCAGTCCGCCATTGATAACCTGAACCTCTATGTCCTTTTCATCGAGTCCAGGCAGTTCGGCTGTAATCTCGTAAGCCTTGTCGCTTTCACTAAGATCCACTGCGGGGCTTGCGGCGACCTTCTTGGCAACCGACCTTCCAAGACTAGCGTGCGGGGGGAACGAGCGGCGCCAGAAATCGCCGCCAAACAAGTCTTCGAACAAGCGATCCACCTCGTTGCGCAATGCCTCGAGTGGGCGCCATGCTTCAGGAAAAAACGCGGGCTCACTAGCCTTCCTGGTGACGGGTACTCTCGTCTCATTCGTCATGATCTAACTCCATGTTTGAGATCATTCTGGAAGGCGCAATCTCTGACTGCGCTGAGCGGACCAGGTCGTCATAGACCGTAATAGCAACCAATGTGCCAACTCGCCTCCTGATTGAGCGCTCATGTGTGAGAGAACATATTTGAGGCGATGGCTACGGGCGACCGGTTGAAAGTTTGGAAGATTGAGCAGGACCCATCTGAAATAATAGGTGGTCCCGGGGAATGCTCCCTAGGCATGCGAGGTGGCTGTCTAACAAAGGCGACCCACAGCGTCCGATCTCTGACAAGCTTGGTTCTCAATCGGACAAACGCTATGCAGCAGAAGAGGAAAGACGGAAGTTGCTTGGCCATCCTTCGTCTCGGCAGCAACGAGATGCCTGGCATCGACTTTGCACCGAGAGATCTGGGAACGTCGTGGAAAGTCACCCTGCTCGCAAAACGTCCTCTTGAGGTTACGCTTCCTTGGTCACACTTTGACCTCGCTTGCGAGCAGTTTGCCGGATGAAAGACGCCATCGATAGGCAATCCGGCACCACAGCGCAATTTAGTATCACGGGGCGGCATCGACTCTAGAACAGAGGAGGTTAGGCCATGTCTGACTCGTTCCAGCGCTCCAACCTGGCCCAGTCAATGGAAGCGCAACGTGCAGAAGTCGAGCACGCGCTCACCCGCAGCCCATTCAGAATCTACGCTGATCGCATGGGCCAACAGGGCGCGAAGACCATCAACATTCTACAAGTTGCCTGGATACTGCGGGTCAAGCGCGGCTGCGAAACGGTCTTTACACGCCTACCCGAGCTCTTGGCAAGCGGCGAACGTCTAGCCAAAGATCTGAGGAACCTGCGTGACGATGGACGGCTTGGCGTTTCTTGGCGTGAATACATCCGCGACGCGGGCGAGCGC
>NZ_JADYVQ010000056.1:0-1794 GCF_020193895.1 Bradyrhizobium sp. NBAIM14
GGCAGAGCGATCTTGGTCGAGATCGTTCAGTGAAGGCTCGAAGTTGTTGGATAATCTCAAGATACAACAACATCAGCGTTGAGCAGTCGAATCGTGTAGATCATATAAGCGACGACGAGCTTGGGGCAGTCGCCTAGTACTTTCCCAAGATCGTCTGATCGGCCAGTTCTGGTGGCAATGCGCCTTCGGTAGAGCAAAGCATTTTCGAGCGGCCGGTGGTCAGCTCATTGTCGCCGTTTGCTGAAAACGGACGCGGGTGTAAGAGCAGGAAGGCCGTCCAGGCATTGGTGCCCGCAATTTGTATTATAAGGCCACGATCGGAGCAGCGACAGCATTGCTTATGTGCCGGTCCGCACCGTGGCTGCAGGCGCACCTTGAAAGAACTCGGAAGCCGCGAGCCAAAGGCCGCTGGCGGCGTGGGTTCCTTGGCATTAGCGCCTCGATTTCTGTCCTGGGCCAGCCATTAGGGATACGCTGAAGCGTTGTGGTGATCATGCGAATGATCGACGTTGTTCATATTCGCAGTCTGCAGCAGTGATGATCACCGCTTTTCATCCGCGAGCTCGCTGATTATGCCGCAAGCCGGATTATGCCGCATGAGCAGTCTTCTTCGCTTCGAGGCTGGCACCCGTTGGTCGCCACGTCGCTGCGCGGGGACCAGGTCGCCGCTGGCATGGCACTGACCAAGCGGCTAGTTCCGAACGACGCAACGCACGTGCCCGCGGCTGCTCGGCAGCTGTGGAGGGGCACCAGCGCAGCATAGCTGGCATAGGAGAGCCAACGGGTTCTTTCATAGCCGTCGGCGTAGACGGCGTTGATGGTCTCGGGCGTTAGATGGCGATGAAAGGCGGACGTTCTCCGTCGAGTCGCCACCGAGAAGTCGCCCCGCGGCGGGCGCACGCGGCAGCCTTCTCCCTTGCGTGTTTCATGCAGTGCGTTAGGACCCTAGCTTGCGTCGCTGTAATGGCCCATCAATGGGCACGCCGAGAGCCCGCGGCTGAACTCAGGATCCGATGAACTCCTAAAGCTTATCGATCACTATTTGCCTGGAGTTGCGGTTTCCGAAAGGATATCAATGACCTCGAGCTTGGCGTCATACTCCTCGTATGTGCCAAGCATGGGTTCGCCAAGTGCAATATTGTGCACGGGATCGACAATCGAGGGTGAGTCGTAAGTTAGGGAGATGGGTCCAGTAAATTGAACTTGATCGCCAAGCTCGTCGCGTCGCAACGTTCGCGCGGTGCACCATTTGACGAGCTGCGTTACTGCGCCCTTCCCGCGCTCATTGATGGGGGGCAAATGCCGAACCGAGTAGAAATACGTCCGCGCAGAAAACATCTGTTGCGAACTCGAGCTCATGCGCTGGTCCGGTTGAGCGGTAAGAGTCAGCAGGCGCTTGCCAGCTGGACGCTCGAGCGTACCCTGAATTAGGCCACCTTCTCTAATCAGAGTAATGTGCGCCAGCTTTTTTGGAGCACCAAGAACCTCTCGTCCCGAGGCAAGCGCTGCATCATTCGTTGTCACGTAAATGTAAGGAATGTAAAAGCCGGTCTCACCGCCGGGATCACGAACTTGAATTCCTGAATAGCACTCCAAGTACGGCCCCACAGTGCTTGAGGGATAGCTCGCGACCCCCACAACGGCGATTGCAGGGTTTGCTACGGGTACTAATCCCTTCGGTAGTAGAGAGGACACCTCGCTCCCCACGCTGAATACAAGGTTTATGGCTTGGCAGCCGAGAAACGCGCTGCCACGGTCTCTGCTCCCACGGTAGAGAGGCGCATCAAGAGGAAT
>NZ_JADYVQ010000057.1:0-1788 GCF_020193895.1 Bradyrhizobium sp. NBAIM14
CAGTGCGATGGTCTTCGGGACGGACTCGGCGCGCGTCGGTGTTAGCGTCTGGTCCGCCCCGACGGTTTTGCTGCGCGATAACTTAAGGGCGCTCGGTCGTGGACCGAGAAAATACAGGGACGTGTTGGATGCGATCTGGAGTTCTTCTTTTGGGAGCCACGACAATCGCGCTCGTCGCAACCGATGCAACGAATGCGGCAGACCTCGAGCCAGGAGTGAAACTGCCACCGGCGGCTATATTGGCGGGCACGTCGGCGGCGGCTACGGCCGCACCTCCTTCAGCAATCCCTACGGTCCGTCGATCTATGGCGATGTCGTCGATACCCCAGTGTTCCTCGCCGGTGGCCAGATCGGCTACAATTGGCAGAAGAACGGTTGGGTATTTGGTGTCGAACTGGATGCCAGCGGTGCTGTCTCCGACGGGACAAATACCTGCCTCGCCGCCTCCGGCTTTATTGTGAGCGCAAACTGCAAGGCAGGTCCCAACGTCTTTGCCACCGGGACCGGTCGCGTCGGTTACGCGTTTGGCGCGCTGGGCCACACGCCGGCCTATCTCAAGGGAGGCGTCGCTTGGCAAAACAACCGGGGCGACGTCGTCAACAACTTCGAAGGCGGGTCGCCACAGGAGAAAGCCCACTTCGACTATGGTCGCCTTGGCGCCACCATCGGGCTGGGCGTCGAGCAAGCGCTTACGCCTGCATGGTCGGTGAAAGCTGAGTATGACTATCTGCATTTCGGCGGACCGAGTGTCGCGACTCCTCCGACGGAGCAGAATCCGCCGTTCGCAATTCTTCCGGCGAACACAACGGGCCTCTCCAGCAACTATCACATCGGAAAGATCGGCTTGAACTACCTTTTGGCTCCGACCCATGGACGGCGCAATGGTCGGATGCGCCGCTGTACGCGAAAGCACCCGCCGGTGCGCCGATCCGGTGTAGCCGGTGTAGGCCGCAGGCTGGTTGGTTCATTCCCGTGCCAGCGCTGAGCAGCTTGGGGTTTTCTTTGTGGAACCTGACGAACTCGATCAGGTTTTCGATGCCAAAGTCGCAGAACGCCTGAACACCATCTTCGCCGACGCCATAGACCCACTGGCCGCTCTCTACACGGCTTTTGCGACATGCCGATTCAGACTCTCCGCGAAATATAGCCATCGGAGCACCTACCGGGAATCTGGCAGACTGAACAATCCGCCTCCAGCATTGGTCACGTCAAATGTCGTCCTTAAGTCAGGTCCTTGCGATCAGGGCTACCAAAAGTGGCAGGTGTCCCATATTGGAGATCGTGTTACCCTCTGAAGGTGATTGAGCTGAGCCGCGAAACCAATCACAACGTTACAGTTCAGAGAGGAGACGTTCAATGGCATCGAGCGTAGCTGAAGACGAGAAACGCCGTACACAGCAAGCGCCGCAAGTGACCCAGGCATCGGCTGCTGGGCCAGGTGGCGCCGCCGAGCACACTAAGCAGTCGACGGCAGCCACGCGCGCTTCATTCGTGTTTGCAGATTGGCAGAAGTCGATCGAAGCAACGACAAACTTCTTCGCGGCGGCTTTGAAAGACGGTTTGAGATTGACTGCTTCCTCTTTGCACGATCACGCCAATTTTCTAAAAGTCGTTGCTGAGGTCAAAACGCCCTCCGAGTTGCTGAAAAGCTATCTGGACTTGGCAGAGCGATCTTGGTCGAGATCGTTCAGTGAAGGCTCGAAGTTGTTGGATAATCTCAAGATACAACAACATCAGCGTTGAGCAGTCGAATCGTGTAGATCATATAAGCGACGACGAGCTTGGGGC
>NZ_JADYVQ010000058.1:0-1735 GCF_020193895.1 Bradyrhizobium sp. NBAIM14
ACGGGGTTTTCTTCCTTGCCGTCCTCGGGCAGGCGCAGCACCTCGCCGATCTGGTCGATCAGGAGGCCATAGGATTCGCCGCGTAGGTCGACGCCGACCGCCATCGCGGTCTTGCCGTCCTCGTCCTTGGGCAGGCCGAGGCGCGAGCGCATGTCGACCACGGTGACGATGCGGCCGCGCAGGTTCAAAACGCCTGCGATCTCACGCGAGGCCAGCGGCACGCGGGTGACGCGCTCGGGCATGAACACGTCCTGGACGCGGGAGATCGGCAGCCCGAACAGCTGGCCACCGATCATCGCGGTGACGTACTCGACCATGGCGCCTTCGCTGGACTGGGTCTTCTTGCTCATTTCAGTGTCTCCTGGTCCATCCCGCTCAAGGTTTAAGCCGCGGCCGCCCGGCTCAGCTCGGAGGCGCCGGCGGCGCCCGCGGTCTGCTCCTTCAGCGCCGCGATCAGGCCGGGACGGTCGAACTTGGCGACGTAATCGTGGAAGCCGGCCTGACGGCCGCGCTCGATCGCCGCCGGCGACACCAGCGCCGACAGGCCGATGATCGGCGTCGCGGCGAGGTTGTTGTCGGAGCGGACGACTTCCGCGAACTCGAACCCGTTCATATCGGGCATCTCGATGTCGGTCAGGATCACGTCGAAGCTTTGGGCGCGCAGTGCCGCGAGGCCCTCCTGCGCGGTCGGCGCGGTGCGGACGCGGTAGCCGGCGGCCTTCAGCACCGGCGCCAGCATGTTGCGGAAGAAGGCCGAGTCGTCGACCAGCAGCACCGACTGCGAATGCAGCGACGGCTTCATCTCCTTGCGGGTGAACCAGTCGGCGAACGCCATCGGCAGGAAGTGGCCGACGTCGATCACCTCGGTGGCCTGGCCCTTGATCACGGCCGAGCCGAGAATGCCGGAGGAGGAGCCGCCGACCTCGATGTTGAGGCGTTCCTCGACGATGTCGATGATCTCGTCGACGACGAGGCCCATGGAGCGGCCGTCGTCGGCGAACACCAGGATCGGCTGGGCGCCCTGGGAAGCAATGGTGACGCCTTCCATGGCCACCAGCGGCATCAGCTGCTCGCGGTACTGCACCATGTAGCGGCCGTTCGAGAACTCGATCTTGTCGGCGGGCAGCTCTTCCAGGCGCGTGACGAGGCCGAGCGGAACCGCCTTGGGCTGCGACGAGCCGGCGCGGAACACCAAGAGCGAGGTGGTCTGCTCGCCACTTCCGATGTGATGGCCGGCGGCTTCGTCACCCATGCCATGGGCCGAGGAGCCGGCGGCGCCGAGCGCCTTGGCGATGCCGTTGGGATCGATGATCATGATGACCGCGCCATCACCCAGAATGGTGTTGCCGGAGAACATGTCGATGTGACGCAGTTTTGTCGACATCGGCTTGACCACGATTTCTTCGGTGTGGAACACGCCATCGACGACGATGCCAAAGGTCTGGCTGCCGACTTGCGTCACCACGATGAAGCCGTTCTCGGGATCGGAGGCCGCGCCGTCGTCGATCTTCAGGAGCTTCTTCAGATGGATCAGCGGCAGCAGCTTGTTGCGCAACCTGAGCACCGCGGTGTCCTTGATGCGCTCGATGCGGTGCTCGGAGTTGGCGCGGGCGCGGACCAGCTCGACCACCGAGAGCTGCGGGATCGCAAAGCGGTCGCCGGCGGCTTCGACGATCAGGGCCGAGACGATGGCGAGCGTCAGCGGGATCTTGATGGTGACGGAGCTTCCTTCGCC
>NZ_JADYVQ010000059.1:0-1619 GCF_020193895.1 Bradyrhizobium sp. NBAIM14
AGGTTCGAGCCGAGGCTCGAGGCCTGCGAGCGGAGCGTGCTCGAGGCGGCGTTGAGGTTGGTCAGCACCTTGTTGGTGGCAGCGTTATCGATGAAGTCGACACCGCTGGTCAGCGAGGCGAGGCCCAGACCCTTGGAATTGTAGGTCACGCCGGTGATGCTGAGGCTCGACTTTGCAGTCTCGTCGAACACCAGCTTGAGCTGGTCGCCGTTCAAGAGGTTGACGCCGTTGAACGAGGAGTCCTGCGCGGTCGAGTCGATCTGGTTCAGGATGTTGTTGAACTGAGACACTAGGTTCGCACGCGAGGTCTGGGCAACGACGTCCGCGACGGGGCTGGAAGCCGTCGAGAACGTCAGCGACGAGGTCAGCGTGCCGCCGATCGCACCACCCGCGGCGCTCGAACCGATGGTCGAGGACGCGTAGTCGTTGGTGGTCGAGATCGTCAGCAGGCCGTTGGCGTCGATCGTCGCCGACAGGTTGTTGGCCTGCAGCTTGGTGTTGAGCTGATCGAGCGTCTTGACCGTGCCGTTGGTGCCGTCGCCGAAGGTGACGTTGACCGCCGTGCCGCTGTTGAAGGAGGTGAAGGTCAAGGTCTTGCCGCTGATGCCGCCGATGCCGGAGGTGCGCGCCGCGGTGAAGGCGGTCGCAGTTCCGGTGTTGCCGGCAAGGCCGAGCGCGTTCAGCGCGTTGCCCGTGCCGGTGATCGACAGGTCGGCATTGACGCCAGTGGACAGCTTCAGCTGGCCCGAGGCGTTGATCGACGAGTTGGTCTGGCCGGAGGCCGTCGCAAGCGTGGCAGCGCCGGCGGCGCTGATGGTCGCGGTCTGCACGCCGGTGGCAAGGTCGATCGCCTTCAAGACGTCGTTGAGCGTGCCGCCCTGCAGATAGACCGTCGAGTTGCCGGCGCCGTCGGTGAGGACGTTACCGCTCGCACCATAACCGGTCGGAATGCTCGGCGCACCGGTCGAGCCCGGGATCGGCGCATTCTTGAAGGTGATGACTTTACCGTTGACGTTCAGCGTCGAGCCGTCGGTGATCGTCGCACCCAGCGAGGCCGCGCTGGTGGTGCGGTTGACGTTGACGGTGGCGTTGCCGCCGCCCACCGACGTGGTCAGGGCGAGAGCCTTGAGCAGGTCGGCCTTGCCGGTGACGCTCAGATCCGCACCTGTCGAGCTCCTCAGCGTGACGGCGCCCGCAGCGACGGTCGAAGCGGTCTGGCCGTTGCTCGTGGCGATCGTCGCCGCACCCGAGGTGATCGAGACCGTCTTGACGCCGCTTGCCAGATCGATCGCGCTCAACAGGTCGTTGACGGTCGCTGCCGGCGTGCCGTTGGTGCCGAGATAGACGGTGCTGTTGCCATTGCCGTCGGTGACGATATTGCCGCTGACGCCCGAGCCGGTCGGAACGCCGGTCGCACCCGGAGCCGAGCCGCTGCGGAAGGTGATGGTCTTGCCGTTCACGGTCAGCGTGTCGCCGTCGGCAGGCTGGGCGTTGCCGGCGAGGCCGGTCGCGGTCGTGCCGTTGGTGGCGATCAGGGTCATGGTGCCGGTCAGCGCCGTGGTGCCGTCGCCGGCCGTTGCGCCCGTGCTGGCGAAGACGCCGATGGTGGCGCCGAGCGT